>CAJQLX010000038.1 GCA_905479265.1 uncultured Alphaproteobacteria bacterium | reverse complement strand
TCTTTCGTCGCTAGGTCTGGCGTCGCAGATACTTAATCAGCGCCCTTAGGCACGCCAACAACCACGCCGGGCTGAACATGCGCCGAGTCATAGGCTTTCCGCGCAAAAACCTCGCGGACCATGGGCGCAAAGAAATCCAAGTCTTTCATCGGGTATGCAGGGTCAAAGCTGCACTGGTCCCAGCGCTCACAGAAATCCACGCACGATTGGTAGTAGGGGCTGTCCTTGAACGCTTGGCGCTTCTCCGGATCCCAGCCGTAGTGTTCAGCGTAGTACACCATCTGAAAAATACCGTGATGCTCGACCGTCCAAGAGACCTCGTCCCGAACAAAGGGCCGGACAATCTCAGCGGCCATTTTGTCGTGGTTCTGCGGCGCTAAGCCGTCGCCAATGTCATGCAGCAAAGCAGCCACGATCCAGTCGATGTCAGCACCATCATCCAGCGCCCGCGTCGCCGATTGCAAGCCATGCTCAAGCCGGCTGATTTTGTACCCGGCCAAGGTCTCATCCCCCTGCCGCGCCAACTCGCGCAGCACACGCTCGCCTGTTTGGTTCACAAAGGGCTGCTCCAGCGCGTGCAGCGCCAGATAGTCTTCTCGCGTGCCGTGCTTCATCTCGGTAAATGAAACTTCAAAACCTTCTGGTACACTATCACTCATGGTCGGACCTCAGATCATTTGCTAAGCCCACATCTATCATTTTCCCAAGGCACAGGTCATGTCCGAAAACGTCAATTCTTCCCCCACATCCTCAGATTTGATTCGCACCTATGGGCGCTTGGGCCTGACGTCCTTTGGCGGGCCTGTTGCCCACATTGGCTATTACCGCGATGCCTTTATCGCCAAAACCGGCTGGATGGATGACGACGCCTTTGCCGAGCGGCTTGCGCTCTGCCAAGCCTTGCCCGGACCGACCAGCAGCCAGATGGCTTTTGCTTGCGCGTGGAAAATGTCAGGCAGCTTGGGCATGGCCTTTCTGTGTCTGAGTTTGTTTCTCATTCCGTCGGTTGTGATTCTGCTGGCGTTGGGGCTGTTTTTTGTGGCCTCGGCAGGCGGGCGTTTGGGGGGCGGCTTTCTGCAATCCTTCATGGCGCATTTGGCGGACTGGATGACCCCTTTGGTCGTGGCCGTGATTTCCTACGCCGCCATTGGCATGTTTAAATCACTGTCCTTTGGCTTGACCCGACGATGGATCACCGTGCTGTCGTTCGTCATGATTCTGGCGCTGATGGGCGTGGACCGCCTGCCCGAAGGCGACCTTGGCCCCCTGCGCACCGTGATCAACATTGTCCCCATCCTCTTTGGCGCGCTGATGGGGCTGGTATTCCTGCGCAGCAAGGACAGCGCCGCAACGCCCGCGCTCCCGTCTGACGCCAATGCCCGCGGCGAAGGCCGGCCGATGGTCTGGCTTTGCATACTGGCATTTTTCGCCCTGCTGGCGGTGTCACTGGTGATCATCCTGTTCGAGCTTGGACCCTTTCCCGTGCAGTTGTTGGCCGGTTTCTACGAAGCGGGATCTCTGGTCTTCGGCGGCGGTCATGTGGTTTTGCCCTTGCTCAACGATGTGCTGGTCGAGCCTGATTTGGTGCCTGAAAGCGCGTTCCGCACGGGCTATGGGTTCGCCCAAGCCATCCCCGGCCCTGTCTTTGCCGTGGCCGCTTTTCTCGGTGGTCAAGTCGGGGGCTTGAGCGGATTGGTGCTTGGCATTCTGGGCACGATTGCGATTTTCCTGCCCGGCGTGTTGCTCGTCATGGCGGTGATGCCCCTGTCGGCCAGCTACGCCCGGAATCGAGCTTATAAGGCGGCTTTGGCGGGGGTAAACGCCGCCGTGGTCGGCCTGCTCGGCGCAACCGCGTTTTCCCTGTTCTTCCTGCTGTGGACGCCGGGAATCCTGATCCAACAGGCTGATGACACGACCGCTTATATTGCCGCTGCGCTGCTTGGTTTGTTCTTTCTGTGGGTCTTACGCCTGCCGCCCCTGATCCTCATCGCCATGACGCTGGTCGCCGCTCTGTTGACCACGCTCCTCTGAGTCGCCGTTTCTTGGCTATGAGACTCATGCGATCCTGCTAAGGTGCGCCGCACTTAATGTTGCTTGCAGGAGCCCGTATCGTGGAACCCAAAACCGAATCTTTCAGCTACGAGCAGTTGCTCGCGTCGTCCCGTGGAGAGCTGTTCGGCCCCACCAACGCACAGCTTCCTGCGCCACCAATGCTGATGTTCGACCGCATCACCAAGATCTCCAACGAAGGCGGAGAGTTCGGCAAAGGCGAGATCATCGCTGAGCTGGATATCAAAGATGACCTGTGGTTCTTCGACTGTCACTTCATCGGCGATCCCGTCATGCCAGGCTGTCTGGGTCTGGACGCCATGTGGCAGTTGGTCGGGTTCTACCTCGGCTGGACCGGCGGCGAAGGCAAGGGCCGCGCGCTGGGCTCGGGCTCGGTCAAGTTCACCGGACAGGTCACCAAGGACGTTGAAATGGTCAAGTACACCATTCAGATGAAAAAGGTGATCCGCCGCGGCATCAACTTGGGCATCGCCAACGCCAAGCTCGAAGCCGATGGCCGCGAGATTTACACCTGTGAAGACCTCCGCGTGGGTTTGTTCACCTCCCTGTCCCAATTCTAAGCTCACCGATCTAAAGGAAGCCCAGCTCATGGCCATGCGTCGCGTCGTTGTTACCGGTCTCGGTATTGTTTCCAGCATTGGGGTCGGCAAAGAGGCCGTCACTCAATCCCTCCGCAACGCCACCTCCGGGATCGTGCACCAGCCCGACTATGCCGAGCGCGGCTTTCGCTCACAGGTTGCAGGGACGATCAAAACCGAGCTGGAAGACCACATCGACCGCCGCGCCCTGCGCTTCATGGGGCCGCCTGCGGGCTATGCCTATATCGCCATGCAAGAAGCCTTGGCCGATTCCGGTATGGAAGAAGCAGACTATGCTGAAAACGATCGCGTCGGCCTGATCATCGGCTCTGGCGGACCATCGATGAAGTGGCAGACCTACGCCATGGAAACCGCTGCGGAAAAGGGCGTTAAGCGCATCGGGCCATTCAACGTGCCAAAGGTCATGTCCTCGACTTGTTCAGCCGTGCTTTCCACCCTGTTCAAAATCCACGGCCACAACTACTCCATCACCTCCGCTTGCTCCACGTCCGCCCATTGCATCGGTCACGCCGCTGAGCTGATCCAGTTTGGCAAGCAGGATGTCGTATTCGCCGGCGGCGGGGAGGAAGAGCACTGGTCGCTGTCGATGAGCTTCGACGCCATGGGCGCGATGAGCTCCAAGTACAACGAAACGCCCGAGCGTGCGTCCCGCGCCTTTGATAAAGACCGAGACGGCTTCGTGATTTCAGCCGGCGGCTCTGTGCTGGTTTTGGAAGAATACGAGCGGGCCAAGGCACGCGGCGCGAAGATTTACGCCGAAATCGTTGGCTATGGTGCAACCTCTGACGGTCATGACATGGTGGCGCCCTCGGGTGAAGGCGCGATGCGGTGCATGCGCCAGGCGCTGGCGGGCTTCGATGACCGCGCGATTCGAGCGTCGGACGTGCAGTACATCAACGCCCACGGCACCTCGACACCTGTTGGTGACGTGGCCGAGCTTGGCGCGGTGAAGGCTGTGTTTGGCGAGGGGACGACCCCCGCCGTTGGCTCAACCAAGTCCCTGACCGGCCACGCACTCGGTGCGGCAGGGTCAAACGAGAGCATCTACTCCCTGCTGATGATGGAAGGCGGCTTCCTCGCGCAGTCCCCGAACATCGACGAGCTCGATGAAGCCACCGCAGGTGTGGACATTCTCACCGCTGCGCGGGAGCTGGAGGTGCATACGGCCCTTTCCAATTCCTTCGGCTTTGGCGGCACCAACGCGTCGCTGATTTTCTCACGCGCGCTGCTCTAAACCGGCGCCTGCTTGTCGGATTTTAACGGCCGAAACCACGCACCGATGCGGGACTCGTTCCCCGCCTCGGGGTGACGCGGGATCAGCAGGGACAGCACCAGCGACCCCACCGCCATCCCTGCCCCGGCAAAGAAGACCGCTGCCGGGGAGACCAGCCAGATCAAGCCAAACACAAACGGCACACCAACCGCTGCAATGTGGTTGATGGTAAAGGCGACGGCGGCTGTGCTGGCCATGTCTTCAGGGTCAGCGATTTTCTGGAAATAGGTCTTCATGGCAAAAGCCAGCTTGAAGAACAGATGGTCGAGGATGAACAGCGCAATCGCCAGCCAAGGCGTTGTGACCAGGCCGTAGAGGATGAAAATCGGGATCAGCCCCGCGTACTCGATGACCAGCGTGCGCCCCTCACCAAACCGCTTGATGAACTGACCCACCAAGGGCGCAAACGCCATGTTCAGCACCTCGTTGAGCAGCAGCAGCGCGACCATATCCTCAATGCGAATGTTGAACTTTTCAACCAGCAGCACGCCTGCGAAGACCGTGAAGATCTGCCGCCGCGCGCCTGCGATAAAGGTCAGGGCGTAATACAGCCAGTACCGCCCGCGCAAAACGATGCCTGTGCGCTGCACCGCCCCGCGCGGCAACGTCTTGAAGCCGCCAAAGCCGATCACGGCTGACGCCATACAGATGATCCCGCCGATCAGAAAAACCGTGAGATAGCTGAGTTGGAAAAACTTGAACGCGACGTAAGACCCGCCAATCGCCACAATCGCTGCGATCGACGTGGCCGTAACCACCCACCCCAGCAGCACCGGCGCACGATCCTTGGGGAACCACTGCAGTTGCAGACTTTGGGCGTAGGTCTCGTAGTAGTGGAAGCCCACCGACATGATCGACATGGTGATGGCGATGCCCCAAAAGGTCGGAAACACCCCCGTCAACGCCGTTCCCAGACCCAGCAAGGCCAGAAAGAACACGGCCAGGGTCTGCTCACGGATCACCGCAACGAAGAACACAGCGGTGAAGGCGAGGAAGCCAGGAATTTCGCGGATCGAGTGCAACGCACCCATTTGAAAGCCGTCAAACTCGGCAATCTCAATGGCAAAATTGGTGATCAGTGAAGCCCAAATCGTGTACCCAACCGCGCTCCCCGCCGCCATGATCATGATCAGGGCAATGGCTTGTCGCAAAGTTGGGCCCGTGAATTCGAGGGGGTCGCGCGCGGTGACGGTCAAAGCAGGTATCCTTCTTTAGCCTTCAATCTGCACCGGGGCGGGCGGAAGTCAAAACATGCCTGCGACATGCCTGTTCAGACCACCGCGTGAAAATCTCCCCTTGCGCGATTGACGGGCGAGGCGAAGCCGAGGCCGTCAAGCGCCACCCCAAAACCCGACGCCCAAAGAAACCCAGCGGTTGCCCAAAAAGAAAGGCCACGGAAGATTCCGTGGCCTTTGGTAAAGCGCCGGTCCGCGAAGCGGGCCGACAAGGAGCTCAAAGCGCGCTTTATTCGGCAGCGGCTGCTTCTTCACCGGTCTCCTGGTCCACTTCTTTCATGGACAGCTTGACCTTGCCGCGATCGTCAAAGCCGATGCACTTCACGTACACTTCGTCGCCTTCGTTGATCACGTCCGTGGTCTTGTTTACCCGGCCTTCGGTCAGGTTCGAGATGTGCACCAGACCATCACGCGAGCCGAGGAAGTTGACGAACGCGCCGAAATCGACGCACTTCACAACCTTACCTCGGTAAATCGTGCCAACTTCTGGATCAGCAGCAATGCCCTTGATCCAGTCGATCGCAGCGGCGATGGCCTCTTGGTTGGTCGCAGAGACCTTGATGGTGCCGTCTTCTTCAATATCAACAGCCGCACCGGTCTCTTGGGTGATTTCCCGAATGACCTTGCCACCGGTACCGATGACTTCACGGATCTTGTCTTTATTGATCTTGATGGTTTCCATCTGCGGCGCGTGGGGGGACAGTTCCTCACGGGCTGTATCCAACGACTTGCCCATCTCACCGAGAATGTGCAACCGGCCACCCTTGGCCTGATCCAGCGCAATCTCCATGATTTCCGGCGTGATCGAGGTGATCTTGATGTCCATCTGCAGCGAGGTAATGCCTTCCGACGTACCCGCTACTTTGAAGTCCATGTCACCCAAGTGATCTTCATCACCAAGGATATCGGAGAGAACCGCAAAGCGCTCGCCTTCCTTGATCAGACCCATCGCGATACCCGCACAGGCCCGCTTCAGCGGCACACCCGCGTCCATCATGGACAAGGACGCCCCACACACGGTCGCCATCGAAGACGAACCGTTGGATTCCGTGACTTCAGAGAGAACACGGATGGTGTAAGGGAACTCTTCCTTTTCCGGCAACAGCGGACGCATGGCGCGCCATGCGAGCTTGCCGTGACCGATTTCCCGGCGACCTGCGCCACCCATGCGGCCTGTCTCACCCACGGAGTACGGCGGGAAGTTGTAGTGCAGCATGAAGTGCGACCGGTAGTCGCCTTCGATGTTGTCGATGATCTGCTCGTCCTGGGCTGTACCCAGCGTGGTCGTGACCAGCGCCTGTGTCTCACCGCGGGTGAACAGGCTGGAGCCGTGCGTCCGGGGCAGGATGGTGGTTTCAGCAACAATCGGGCGAACCGTCGTCGTGTCGCGACCGTCGATGCGCAAACCGGTGTCCAGGATACCACCGCGAACGATGTCCTTTTCCAGGTTCTTCAGCGCGCCACCAATCATGCCAGCGTCGAACTGTTCCGCGAGCGCTTCCTTGGTCGCACTCTTGACAGCGTTCACCGCCTCAACCCGCTCTTGCTTCACCGTCTTGGTGTAGGCCGCACGCAGACCTTCTGTGGCTTGCGCAGCAACAGCCGCCGCACAGTCAGCCAGCTCAGGGGCTGGTTCTGGCATGTCGATGGGGTCTTTGGCGCAATCTTCTGCAAAGTCGATGATCATGTCGATGATCGGCTTGTAGTTCTCGTGGCCAAATTTCACGGCGCCGAGCATGACTTCTTCAGACAGCTCTTCAGCCTGACTTTCCACCATCATCACGCCCTCAGCCGTACCCGCAACCATCAGGTCAAGGTCCGTATCTGCCATTTGCGTAATGGTTGGGTTGAGGATGTATTCGCCATCCTTGTAGCCGATTTTCGCAGCACCGATTGGGCCCAAGAATGGCAGACCGGAAATGGTCAGCGCAGCAGAAGCCGCAACCATCGCCAGAACGTCACCGTCGTTTTCCAGATCGTGGCTCAAAACCGTCAGGATCACCTGCGTTTCGTTCTTGTATCCATCCACAAACAGCGGGCGGATCGGACGGTCGATCAGACGGCTTGTCAGCGTCTCTTTCTCCGTCGGGCGGCCTTCGCGCTTAAAGAAACCGCCAGGAATGCGGCCAGCAGCGGAGTACTTTTCCTGATAGTTTACGGTCAGGGGGAAGAAATCGATCCCCTCTTTCGGGGTTTTGGCGCCAACAGCGGTCGCCAATACGACGGTATCGCCGTAGCGTGCAATCACAGCACCATCCGCTTGGCGTGCCGCACGGCCCGCCTCAAGGGACAGCGTCCGGCCGCCCCACTCGATTGATTTACGAGTAATTTCAAACATCGTTTGTCCTATAGCCTCGGGTTCACTTCTCCGCCCCATGCGGAAAAGCAGCCGACCCCAGGCCGTCTTTTTCTTGCGTTTCAGTTCATCTGCTCTGGAACACCGGACCCACACAGCAAGTGCCGGGGATGAGGTGGGGAAAGCAAGCGAGCATCCTCATCAGCAATTGATGCGTAGGTCCGACACCCCCCAAAATAGGCGATGTCCAGTTTTGACTGCTCCAGTGCAGGGGAGGAAGTCGCACAAAATTGCGCGTCCGGAAACAAAAAACCCTGAGATGCCAAAGCACCTCAGGGTTCCGTTTCCGCCTTGAACAGCGCGCAGGCTGCTCAATGTCCGGTATAGCGCGATCTAGCGACGCAGGCCCAGACGCTGGATCAGCGACTGATAGCGCGCGTCTTCCTTGCGCTTAACGTAGTCGAGCAAGCGGCGACGCTGCCCCACCATGATCAGCAGACCACGGCGAGAGTGGAAGTCGTGCTTGTGCTCTTTCATGTGTTCGGTGAGGTTCTTGATGCGCTCGGTAAGGATCGCGACTTGAACTTCAGGGGAACCGGTATCACCCGGCTTGAGGCCAAATTCTTCAACGAGTTCGGCTTTACGTTCTACCGTAATAGACATGAGTATTTCCTTGTCGGCAGCATCTTCATTTAAAGATTGAACACACGGATGGGCTGCAGCTGTCCCGCTTCAAACCGGGCGAGGGCCAAAAGTTGCCCTTGCACCGTCACGACAACCTCGTCATCAGGACCAATGTCCCCGAGCCTGCCGATTTGAGACCGACGCACCAGTGAAACCGGATTGCCGTTACGCATGCGAACCGCCTCCGTCGGATCCAAGTCCACAGCCGGGATGCCGGCCAGCGCATGGATTGGATCTGCGAGGTATTCAAACAGGTCGCTTCCTTGCCCTACCTGTTCGAGTTTTTCCAGTGAAACCGCCTGCTCTAAAGTGAATGGCCCCGTTGCAAGACGGCGGAGGCTCGTCACATGCCCCAGTGTACCGCACGCCAAAGCAAGGTCTCGCGCCAAAGCACGCACGTAAAAGCCCTTGGTGGCTTCAACCTCAAACGACGCCGAGTCAGGCGCATAATTCAGCATTTCGAGTCGGTAGACCGTCATAGGCCGGGCGGCGAGTTCAAACTCTTCGCCGTCTCGGGCCAGATCATAAGCGCGCTCACCATCAACCTTAATGGCTGAAACCTTGGGCGGAGTTTGCATGATGTCGCCCATAAAGCGTGCCATGGCTACGCGAACATCATCCTCACTGGGGCGCACGTCACTGGTCTCCAAAACCTCGCCCTCGGAGTCATCCGAACTGGTACGCGCACCAAAGGTTACGGTGAAATGGTAGGTCTTTGGCCCATCCATAACATAGGGAACCGTCTTGGTTGCCTCGCCCAGCGCAACCGCCAACACCCCTGTAGCCAAGGGGTCCAGCGTGCCGCCGTGACCGGCTTTCTGCGCATCAAAGACGCGGCGCACGCGGTTGGTGGTCTCGGTCGATTGCAGGCCTTGAGACTTGTCGATGATGACCCAGCCGTGGATGAGCTGACCCCGTTTGCGTCGTGCCATAGCGCTATGATTAACCCGTGTTCGCCAAAATTCTGATTGAGCGGCGTTCCTAGCCCTTCCCACCGCTGGTGCCTAGCGCGTAAACTCACAAGGGACGCTTGCAGAGCCCGGACGGCTTACCAAAACCGGGCTTTGAACGATATTGAGGGTGATGGGCGATCTCGCCTGCTGCAACCTCGACCAAGAATAGGGTTTCCCATGCCACACGCCATGCCACTGACCGAAGCACAGCGCGCCGCCTTGCTGTCTGATCACCCCCACTGGAACCTCAGCCCCGACGCGACCGCAGTCTCCCGCGCCTTTCGCGGCAAGAACTTTGTCCATGCCTTTGCCTTTATGTCGGCTGTGGCCATCGAAGCGGAAAAGCTCAACCACCACCCCGAATGGTCGAATGTCTACCGCACCGTCGAAATCCGACTTACCACGCACGATACCGGCGGGCTGAGCGATTTGGACGCGCGTTTGCTGGCTCGGATCGAAGAGCTTGCCGCACAGCTGAATGTCGAATAACCACCATTCAAGCCCGCCAACAGCACCCTAAAATCAAAGGAATTCCACCCCATGCGCCTTGCCTGGTTTCTCGGTATCAGTGGCCTGATGCCCTTTATCGCTGGCTTGATCCTGACCCTCAGCGGCGATGGTTCAGCTGTCGTGACCAACGGGCTCTCGCTGGATGGACCCCAAATCATGCTCTCTTACGGGGCCATCATTCTCTCGTTTATGGGGGCGATCCATTGGGGAACAGCTTTGGAACGCGAACCTGACCGGGCATGGCCCTATGGTGTTTCGGTTCTTCCCGCGCTCTTTGGATGGCTGGTTTGGGGGCTTTCGCTGCTCAACCCCACGGAGTCGGGATTGCTGATGATTGCCTTGGCTTTGGGCTTTGTCATCCTGCTGATCTTCGATCTGGTCAGAGGCCGCGCCGGGGATTTCCCAAATTGGTACCCCCGCCTGCGCGTTCTGCTGACCATGGGCGCCGCCGGCACGTTGGCGCTGGCGGGCGTTTATTCGACTTGAATATTAACTGAAAACTGCCGGTCGATGTCTTCCTGCGTCATGGTCGGCGGCACAACGGTAATGGGCACGCGCGATTGATTGATCAGATTGCGCGCCAGCGAGCTGACCAGCGGCCCGGGGTTTTCACCCTTGGCTGCGGCCAGAATGAACACAGCGATTTCCCGACGTTCGCCGATCAACTCCAGTATCGCATCGGCGCGATTGCCAAAACGGACGAAATTTACCGGCTCACGCCCTGACAACCGAACCACATCCGCAGAGTTCCGGGCCAACAGGTGATTGGCCTCTTCCCGTGCTTCCTGCTCCGCCATTTCGCGCAAGCTGGCCCAGTGCATGAAGTTATCCGGCTCAATAACACGCAGCAACGCGACGCGACTCGCCGTCGCCCGTGCGCGCGCGCAAGCGTAGTTGAGCGCAACCGATGATTCCTCGGAATCGTCAATCACCACCAACAAAAGCGGCAGTTCGTTACCTTCAGGCGCAAGAGTTGCGTCCGTCATAGAGTCTCCATCAACACTGAAAAGTACAGTTTCTAGCGGCGGTTTCGGAACACGCGTTCGGTGATCCAGCCAGCTGCAACCGCGACTAATACGCATATCAGACCATAAAGGAAAGCATAATCCGCAGCGCCGCGGGAGACCAAAGCAACAAATCCTCGCTGTCGAATCGCAAAGGACTCCTCAGCGAGCTTGATCTTAGCCACGTCCCGCAGGGCCCCTTCCTGAAAGATCTCAATCTTATAGTCCCCAACAGGCGCGCTGGCGGGGAGCGGTATTTCAGCGAAGAAAAGGCCCGTCGGCTCCATTTTGATCGCGTTGGGCATGATGATGACCACGCCTTCCCGAATCAGCGCCTGTTCGAGTTCGTCGCCTTCTTGATGCAGTGGAATGTCTGCCGAAGACAATTCCGCCCGGATCGAGGGAATGGTGGTCGGCGAACCGCTGATGGTCTCAGCGACTTTTACGCCAAGGCGACGCACGCTGCGGGTAAACTTGACCTCGCGGTCCGGTCCGGTCAGCTGCAAACGGATGGGAACCTCTGGGGTCGCCGTCGAGCCGAAGACACGAACAATGGTCTGTCCGCTGAACAAGCCAACAGACACTTCGCTTTCAACCGCAGCGATGTCAGGGCCCTGTGCGACCGCAAGGCCACCAAGGCTGACGCACGCTGCGCTGACCAAGGCGAGCACGTGATGACGCAACCAACCTGTCTTACGCATGACCCGCACCTCCGCCAAAGGAGAACTGGACCGCGGGACCGCCAATCAGCAAATCGGTCAAAATCTTGAAGCAAACGGCCAAAACGATCAGGGCGAGCAGAATGCGCAGTTGCTCGGCATTGAACCGGCCCGAAAGCCGAACCCCGATCTGTGCGCCGATCACACCGCCCAGCAGCAGCAGCCCCGCCAACACCAAATCAACCGTTCCATTGAACCAAGCGTGTTGCAGCGTGTTGTTCGCCGTCACAAAGATAATCGTGAACAGGGACGTTCCAACGACCACCAACGTCGGCATGCCGAGCAAATAAATCATCGCTGGCACCATGATAAAGCCGCCGCCAACGCCCATGATTGCGCTCAAAAAGCCGACACCGAACCCAACCGTCACGGGCAGAATCGCAGAAATGTAGAGCTTGGAGCGCGGGAATTTGGTGCGGAAGGGCAAACCGTGCATGAAGCCGTGCCGCCGCTTGTGGTTGACTTTCTTCCCCGCCCTGCGCCGCAGCATGGCTTGCAGGCTTTCGAGGAACATCAGCCCCCCAACCCCGCCCAGGAACACCACGTAAAACAGCTGGATCACCAAATCGACGGAGCCCAGCGTGATCAGCCATTTGAAGGTAAAGACACCAATGGTTGACCCAATCAGACCCCCGGCAACCAGCAAACCGCCCATTTTGATATCGAGGTTGCCCCGCCGAAAATGCGCCAGCGAGCCCGATACGGACGCCGCGCAAATTTGCGTAGCCTCGGTGGATACGGCGATGGATGGTGGAATGCCCAGAAAGAACAGGATGGGGGCCATCAGGAAACCACCGCCCACGCCAAACAACCCACTCATTGCACCAACCAAGGCACCAAAGAAGATAATGACAAAGGGGTTTGTCGCCATCTCAGCGATCGGAAGATACATGCTCATGATGTCGCTGCTGCCTTCCGATGCTTCATGCTCTCTTACCTTACTATCTGAGACTTACGCGCGGAGGAGACCGACGATATCGTAAACTTGGTCAATCACGGGATCTGCAATCGCCCGAGCGCGCTCTGCACCGTCTTTGAGGACGGCATCAATGTGGGCCGGGTCGTTCATCAAACGCTGCATTTCGGAGCCGATGGGGGCCATCTGGTCCACCGCACGATCCGTGAGCATGCCTTTGAAGTCGCTGAACGACTTGCCCGCCAGCTCATTCAGCACGTCGGTCAAAGACTGACGGCCCAGCGCTGCGTAAATGGTCACGAGGTTCGCGGCCTCTGGACGTTCTTTGGCAAAGGCATCCGTGATGGCGCCATGCTCGTCCAGCACTTCGGCGCCGGGTAGTGCCTGCGGATCGGTCTTGGCGCGGCGAATCTTGTTGGAAATGGCGTCGGCATCGTCGTGCAGATTGATGCGGCTCATGTCCGAAGGTTCAGACTTCGACATTTTCTTGGAGCCATCGCGCAAGGACATGATCCGCGCCGCAGCACCCATGATCAGCGGTTCGATCATCGGGAAGAAATCGACGCCAAAGTCATTGTTGAACTTGCCCGCGATGTCCCGTGTCAGCTCCAAATGCTGCTTCTGATCCTCACCCACAGGAACATGGGTCGCCAGATAAGTCAGGATGTCTGCAGCTTGCAGGACCGGGTAACCATAGAGCCCCATGGACGCCGCTTCGCGGTTCTTGCCCGCCTTGTCCTTGAACTGCGTCATCCGGTTGAGCCAGCCCAGTCGCGCGACACAGTTAAAGATCCAGCCCAACTCAGCATGCGCGCGAACTTGGGACTGGTTAAAAATGATCGATGTCTTGGGATCGATGCCTGCGGCGAGGAAAGCCGCGGTGATCTCGCGGGTCTGGTCGGCCAGCTTGGTCGGATCTTGCCACACGGTGATTGCGTGCAAATCAACGACACAATAAACGCACTCATAGTCGCCCTGCAGATCAACAAAGTTGCGAACTGCACCGAGATAGTTGCCGAGGTGCAATCCACCGGTCGGTTGAACGCCGGAAAAAATGCGCTTTGCGGTAGGGCCCTGATCGGTCATGGCGCTGCTCCCTGAAGTTGAGGCGGCCTGTAGAATTCATGGTCCCTATGACGCGCTTAAACCGATGGGGTCAACCCGGGGGCCTGCGGAACCTTCGCAACGCAGCCATCGCAGAGGGCGGAACTGCATTCATAACAACGCTGATTAATATGTAAACAAGGCCGCCCACCACCACAAGTGCCGCCATGCTTGGAATTTTTTCCCATGCATTTCCTGCGCCGAAATAGGGCAGCAAAGGCAATTTCGCGACATAGAGCACCGCGCCCATCACCCCGGCGGCCAGTGCACAGCGGACGAGTCTGCCCAGCAGCGCCCCTTCTAGCTGCCAAAAGCCGCGCCGCATGGTCATCCACCCCGCAGCCACCACCTGCACCCACGCCGCCAAAGCGACAGACAAGCCCAAACCCAGCACGCCGATCCGCGGGAACAGCGTCACCGCCGCTGCGACTTGCACCCCAACACCCAGAAACGTCAGCAGCATGGGGGTCATCGTATCTTTGCGCGCATAGAACGCGGGATAAAGGATTCGCTGGAAGACCACAGGCGTCAGACCCAGCGCCAGCGCCAGCAAGATCCACCCCGCCTGCACCGTCGCACGGCTGTCGAACGCGCCGTATTGGAACAGCGTCGAAAGCACCTCGCGCGGCATGACGGCCAACGCCACCGACGCCGGCAGGGCGATAAAGGCGGCCAGCTCCAATCCTGCGTGAATGGTTGCTTGCGCCTTGGTGGTGTCGCCTTGGGTCAGCGCGCGGGTCAGCGTGGGCAGGATTACCACGCCAAAGGCAATGCCGATCATCGCCAGAGGCAAGAAATAGAGGCGCTCGGCGTAATAGAGCTGGGCCTGTGCGCCGATGGTATCCGACGCCAAGGCCCGATTCATCAGGCTTGCGATTTGTAATCCAGAGGCAGAAAGGATCCCCGGCCCCATGAGCAACAGCATGGACCGCAAGCGCGCATCAAAGCGCGGCAGGCGCGGAATAACGGTGATGCCCACCAGCAAACTCGCCAAAACCCAAGCCAGCGCAAACTGAAACACCCCCGCACTGAGCACCCCGACGCTGAGAACGTGCGCCGGGTATCCGACCGCAGGCACCAGCAGCACCAGCGCCGCAATCAAAATCACGTTGTAACCGATCTGCACCGCTGGGCCGGGCGCAAAGCGGCGGTTGGCGTTGAGAATGCCAACACACAGCGCCATCAGGCTCACCAGCGTCAAATAACCGAACATGATCCGGGCAAACAGCACGGCGAAGCTATGCCTTTCACCGCCGACCTCGTAGCCTTGTGACAGAAAGCCCACCACCGCCGGCATCTGCCACAGGATCAGCGCGCTCAACGGCAGCAGCACCAGCAGCAAAACCGTCATCACCTGCCCGGCAAAGCGCGCGGCTTTGGCTTTGCCGTCGCGGGTTTGGGTTTCGGTGTAGGTCGGGATAAAGGCAGCGTTGAACGCGCCCTCGGCAAAGATTTGGCGGAAAGAATTAGGCAAGGTCAGCGCAAAGGTAAAGGCGTCCCCCAGCGGACCGGCGCCAATGATCGTCGCCATGAAAATATCGCGGACATAGCCAAACAAGCGGCTCACCAGCGTCAAGCTGCCCACCACGCCAACCGACCGCGCAAACCCGCCGCCTTGATCGGCCTCTTGCTCCGGTTCTGGCGCGCGCCTGTCCTCAGCCATCCGACAGGCTTTCCATCACGCGGGATTTCACCCGCGCCAATCGATCCGTGCTTTCAATTTTTCCACCCAAGCCATCGCGCAAGTAGAACACATCGACATAGCGCTGGCCGTAACTGCTGATCTTTGCGCTGTGGATCGCCAGTCCGTCTGCGCCCAGCGCACGGGTGATGCGGTACAGCTCGCCCGGCCGGTTCGGTCCACTGACTTCAAGCAGGGTGAATTTGTCCGAGGCGCGGTTGTTGACGACAATGGCGTGATCGGGGTCCAGCACTTGAATCCGCTGCGAGCGCCGCTTGAGCCGTTTTTCGATTTCTGGCCCCAGCGGCATTTCACCCGTGACCACGCGGAATATCGTCTCTTTCAACCGCTCGCGTTGATTGGCGTCCAGCGCTTCACCCTGATGGGTTGATACGGCAAAGGTGTCCAGAACCATGGAATTGCCCAGCGTGTGCGCCTTGGCCCCATCGATGTCGAAACCGCAAACGCCAACAGCCCCTGCAATCCCGGCAAACATGCCCGCGTGATCGAGCACATAGACAAAGACCTCCGTCCAGCCCTCGTTCTCATGCTGTCGGAAAGAAACGCCGATTTTCTCATCCCGCGCTTCGGTTTCAGCCATCAGGTCCAGATGACTGAGAATCGTATCGCTGTCATAGGCCAGCCAGTACGAGCGCGGCGCAGCGGTTTTCAGGGTGTCGAGCTGCTTGCCACGTTCCGGGCGCATCGCCGCGCCAACGCCCTGCTGACATTCTTGCGCACGGTCGGCTTCGCGCGGGGAATCGGTGCCCAGCGTGAGCACATCCGCCGCGCCAACAAACAATTGTCCCAGCAGCGATGCCTTCCACCCGTTCCAAACATCCGGCCCCACAGCGCGAATATCCGCCACCGTCAGCACGAACAGCGCCCGCAGGCGTTCCAGCGAACCGGCGCGCGCGGCGAAGTCCTTGACGACTTCGGGGTCATCAATGTCACGCTGAAAGGCGATCGACGACATGGTGAGATGCTCGCGGATCAACCACGAGACAAAAGACGTCTCGCTCTCCGTCAGGCCCATGCGCGGCGCCATCGTTTTGGCCATCTCCGCGCCCAGAATTTCATGGGGTTCGTCGCGCCCCTTCATCAAATCATGCAGCAACATGGCGACATAGAGCGCGCGGGTTTGGACAATATCACCAAACACCGCCGACGCCCGGCCCATGCCGTCGTCACCCTGGTCAGCGGCAATGCGGTGCATAACACCCACAGCGCGAAAGGTGTGCTCATCCACCGTGTAGTGGTGATAGCGGTTAAACTGCATCATGCCGACCACCGCCCCGAACTCCGGCAGCAAGTACCCCAGCACAGACGTATCGTTCATCAGCCGCAGGGTTTCCAGCGGGTTGCGCTTGTGGGTCAGGATGTCGAGGAAGACGGCGTTAGCCTCGTCGTTCTCATGCAGGTTCCGGGACAGCACCAAGCGGGCTTTCTGCATGACGGCCTGCAGGGTCTTGGGGTGGATTTCCATCCCTTCATCCAAGGCCACACGGAAAATCCGAATCAGATCAACAGGGCGCTCGTCAAACTGCTTGGCTTTGGACGCACGCAGGCGGTTGTTCTGGACCTGAAACCCTTCAATCTCAGAGCGGGGGATCAAGAAATTTGGCAGGCTCAGGCTGCCCTCGGCCTTCACATCATCCAACACACTGGCCAGCACGAAATACGACAGCGCGCCCACGTCGCGAGTCATCTTGTAATAGCGGGTCATGAAGCGCTCGACGGCCTGCTGCCGACCGCGCGGGGCGTAACCCAGCGCTTTGGCGACATCGAGTTGCAGGTCAAAATTCAGGCGGTCTTCACCGCGTCCTGTCAGCAGGTGCAAATGAAACCGCACGGTCCAAAAGAACGTCTCTGCCGTGCGCATCCGCTCGGCCTGACCCGCGGTCAACAATCCTTGCTCATGCAGCAGCGCCGCCCCCGTACCGTCAAAGCGTGCTTGGGTGATCCAATAGAGTGTGTGCAAGTCCCGCAGTCCGCCGATCCCCTCTTTAACGTGAGGTTCAAGCGCGTAGCGGCTGTTGCCCGGCTGCATATAGCGGTTTCGGCGCTCTGCCATCTTTTCATCAGTAAATCGCCGACTGCGGCCACCGCGCAAAAGCTGCTTGATCTTGTCGTCCAGCCGCGCGGCAAGGCCAACGTCGCCGGTAATCAGCCGGTTCTCAATCATCGACGTTAGGGTCCGAACATCGTCGTTGGCTTCGGTCATGCATTGGCTCATCGAACGCACGGCCTGACCGACTTTGAAGCCAGCATCCCACAGGACGTAAAGCAGCGCCTCAACCGCGCTTGCCGCATCATCGCTGATGGGGTTTTGAGTCAGGAACAACAAGTCGATGTCCGAATGCGGCGCCAACTGTCCGCGCCCATAGCCGCCCAAGCCGACCAGCGCCATGGGCGTGCGACGGCTTTCGGGCTTGGCGTGCTGAATTTGCTCAAACAATCCCGTGATGAGCACGTCGGTCCAGTGCGCCAGACGCGCGGCGGCGGTCGAGCCTGTATCTTCCCCCTGTGCCAAGCGTTCGCCCAGCATCGACAAAACCCGCACCCGCTCCGCTTTGATTTGCTCAATCAAACGCTGACGGTCGGTTTCAAACAGAGTGTTTTCGCCCAAATCGGGCAGGCAAGGCGGGTTCATGTCTGCGAGTATCATGGCGCTAGTCTACCTCAGACCGATGCAGGTCGCGCAACGAATAGAGCGCATCCAAGGCTTCTTTTGGGGTCATGTCGTCGGGATCCAGATCCGCCACGGCCGCGACCACCTCGGACCAGCCCTCGGGCAGCGCGGGCGTGGTTGCGGTTTTCGCGGGCGGGGGCGGGGCCATGGCGGCGAAGAGAGGCAGGTCGAGGCCAAGCGCCTGCGCGCGTGTGCCCTTCACGTCGGTTTCTTCCAAAGCCTGCAGCACGGCAAAGGCGCGCTCAACCACGCTCCCCGGCAACCCGGCAAGCTTGGCAACTTGAATCCCATAAGAACGGTCCGACGCGCCGGTGACCACTTGGTGCAGGAACACGATGCTGTCCTCCCACTCTTTGATCGCCATGCGGTGACAGCTAACCGCATCGATCTGATCGGCCAGTGCGGTCAGTTCGTGATAATGCGTCGCAAACAAGCAGCGGCACCCCAAGCGCGTCACCAGATGCTCGACCGTCGCCCACGCGATCGACAGCCCGTCAAAGGTCGATGTGCCGCGCCCGATTTCATCGAGGATGACGAAGGAGTGCTGTGTGCCTTGATTAAGAATGGCGGCGGTTTCGATCATCTCGACCATAAACGTCGACCGCCCGCGCGCCAAATCATCCGACGCGCCAACCCGGCAGAACAGTCGATCCACGGGGCTGAGCTCCAGCGATTGCGCCGGCACAAACGAGCCCATCTGCGCCAGCACGACCAACAGGGCATTCTGACGCAAAAATGTGGATTTACCGGCCATGTTCGGTCCGGTCAGCAACCACAGCCGGTCGCTGTCCGTCAGGGCGCAGTCGTTTGCGATAAACGCCTCACCCTCGCCCGCGCGCAAGGCGCTTTCGACCACCGGGTGCCGTCCGCCTTCAACCCGCAGCGTCGCAGGCTCATCGACAAACCGTGGCCGCGCCCAGCCGTGCTGCGCTGCCAATTCCGCCAAGGCCAGCAAGCCGTCCAGCGTGGCCATCGCAGCGGTCAAGCGGTCTAAATCGCCGGTTTGACTCAGAATATCCTCGACCATGCGCGCATAGAGCCCCAATTCCAGCCCCAGCGCCCGATCCGCCGCTGACCGAATTTCGCCCTCAAGGTCATTCAGCTCAACGGTGGTAAAACGCATGGCGTTGGCCAGCGTTTGGCGATGGATATAGGCGCTGTCGGGACCGGCGGGCATCTTTTCCGCATTCACCGCAGAGACATCGATAAAGTAACCCAGCACATTGTTGTGCTTGATCTTCAGCGTCGAGATTCCGGTTTCTTGGGCGTATTTGGATTGCAGCCCGGCAATGAGCCCTTTGGCGTCATCTCGCAACGCGCGGAGGCGGTCGAGTTCAGGCTCGTAGCCGCCTGCGATAAAGCCACCGTCGCGAGCAAGGGTTGGCGGTTCTTCGACCAACGCTGCGTCAAGGTCGGGGAACAGCGCGTTTGGCTGACCGAGATCAGCGAGGCATTCATCGAGCAAAGGCGGCAACAAGCGGTGGCTGAGGCTTTGCACCAGCCGGTTGGCCACCTGCTGCGTCCCTGTCAGGCCCGTCAAAATAGCCTGTATATCACGCGGTCCGCCGCGACCCAGCGACAGCCGGGTCAGCGCGCGTTCCATATCCGGCACCTGCCGCAACGATTCGCGCAAATCCCCGCGCAGGCCCGAATCGGCCACCAGGGCATCGACCGCACTCAGGCGGTCTTTGATCGGCCCCACTTGCGCAAAAGGCAGGGCCAGCCATTCGCGCAGCCGCCGGGATCCGCTGGAGGTCAGCGTGCGGTTGATCAGCGAAAACAGACTGCCCTTGGCTTGACCGTTCTGTGTGGCGAACAGTTCCAGATTGCGGCGCGAGGCCGGATCAATATCCAGCGCCCAGCCGCTTTGTACCTGCTGCAAAGGGCGCAAGCGGGGCATGGACCCCTTTTGCGTGAGAAACACATAGTCGGCCACCGACCCCGCCGCTGCGATTTCCGCGCGGCTGAAATCGCCAAAGGCGTCCAGATTGGCCACACCGAAAGCCTTGCACAGCCGGTCATTGGCGTTGGTGCTGTCAAAGCGCACTTTGGGCAAAGGGGTTTGGGCGGCCTCGGTTGCGGTGATCGCTTGCAAGAACGCGGGGTCTTCGAACGCCGTTTCAGGAAACACAATTTCCGCAGGAACAATAACGTCCAAGGCCTGCGCCAGCGCGCCGTTGTCTCGGACGGACTGCACACAGAAATCCCCCGTGGACATATCCAACCATGCCAGCGACAGCGATCCGGCGACCTTTGCAACAGCTGCAAGATAGTTGTGCGAACCCGGTGGCAGCACAGAGTCTTCGGTCAGCGTGCCGGGTGTAACGATGCGAACAACCTCCCGCTGCACCACCGACTTTGCCCCGCGCTTCTTGGCCTCGGCGGGATCTTCGGTCTGCTCAGCGATGGCGACTTTGAAACCAGCGCGAATCAGGCGAGAGAGGTAATTTTCTGCGGCATGATGCGGCACACCGGCCATGGGGATCGGCTCGTTGCCGTGGGTGCCGCGCTTGGTCAGGACAATATCCAAGGCCGCCGCGGCCTTCTCCGCATCCTCAAAAAACAGCTCGTAAAAGTCGCCCATGCGGTAAAAAAGCAGGCTATCAGGATGCGCGTCTTTGATGTCCAGATACTGAACCATCATAGGAGAAGCCCCAGCCCTCCGTTCGTGGGTGGTTGACTCTCCTGCTACTTGGTCATTTCTTTTCCGCATTATCAGGTAGTACCGCTAACCAAGTTCCCATTGTTGGGTAAGAGGGGGTTTCAGATGAGCCAGGACGTAAACCGCATTACGGAACGAGAAGCACTGTTGCTCCACTCCAGCGGAAGACCCGGCAAGCTTGAGGTTACTGCTACCAAGCCATTGGCGACACAGCGAGACCTTTCTCTGGCCTACTCGCCGGGTGTTGCCTACCCCTGTTTACGCATCGCCGAAAATCCAGACTCCGCCTACGACTATACCGCCAAGTCTAACACTGTCGCCGTGATAACCAACGGCACGGCTGTCTTGGGTCTGGGAAACCTTGGCGCGCTGGCCTCGAAACCGGTGATGGAAGGCAAGGCTGTGCTGTTCAAGCGCTTTGCCGATATTGACGGCATCGACCTCGAACTCGCGACTGAAGACGTGGACCGCTTTTGCGATGCCGTCGAACTGATGGCGCCGACTTTTGGGGGCATCAACCTCGAAGACATCAAAGCGCCTGAGAGTTTCATCATCGAAGAACGCCTGCGCGAGCGCTGCGATATTCCTGTGATGCATGATGACCAGCACGGTACGGCGATCATCGCAGCGGCGGGTTTGGTCAACGCTCTGCGCATCACCGGTCGGTCGCTGACGGATATCCGAATGGTTGTGAATGGCGCCGGCGCGGCTGCGATTGCGACGCTGTCGCTGCTCAAGTCCATGGGCATGCCGAATGAAAACGCTATCATGTGTGACAGTCGGGGTGTGATCTACCGGGGCCGAACCGACGGCATGAACCAGTGGAAGTCGATTCACGCGGTCGATACCGACCTACGAACGCTCGAAGACGCGATGAAGGACGCCGACGTGTTCTTTGGCCTGTCGGTCAAGGACGCGATCAACCAGGATATGGTGGCCTCTATGGCGCCTCGGCCAATCATTTTTGCGATGGCCAACCCCGATCCTGAGATCAAGCCAGAACTGGTGCACGAAGTACGCGACGACGCCATCATGGCGACCGGACGCTCGGATTACCCCAACCAGGTCAACAACGTTCTGGGCTTCCCGTACATTTTCCGGGGCGCACTGGATGTTCGGGCGCGGGCGATCAACGATGAAATGAAAATCGCCGCCGTTAATGCACTCGCAGAACTGGCGCGCGAAGACGTTCCCGATGAGGTGGGTGAAGCCTATGGCCGAAAGCTGAAATTCGGTCCCGAGTACCTGATCCCAGCACCCTTTGACCCGCGCCTGATCGTTGCCGTGCCCCAAGCGGTGGCCAACGCCGCCATGGAAACCGGCGTGGCGCGCCGCCCCATCATCGACATGGACGCTTACACCGAAGAGCTCAAAGGCCGGCTTGACCCGACCTATGATCGCTTGCAGCGCGTCTATGATCGTGCGCGCGGCAAGGGTCAGCGGGTGGTGTTTGCCGAGGGTGAAGACCCGCGTGCGATTCGTGCGGCTTTGGCCGTCAAAAATGGTGATTTGGGCCGTCCGATCCTTGTGGGTCGTCAGGAAGACATTGAAGCCACCTTGAGCGATATGGGGATCGACCCCAACAGCCTGGAAATCCGCAACGCTGGACAGCGGCGCGAAGATAACCCCGAGCTGGTCGATATGGTCTACGCCCGCCTCAACCGAAAGGGCTATTTGCGGCGCGATTGCCAGCGGCTGATTCACCAGGATCGTAACGTCTACGCGGCGTCGCTGGTTGCTTCCGGGCAGGCCGATGCGATGGTGACAGGCTTAACGCGCGCCTTTGGTTCCTGCTTCGAGGATGTGTTGAAAGTGGTGGACCCGGCCGAAAACCAACGGATCATGACGCACGCCATGTTCATCCGGCGCGGACAGACGGTTTTCCTCGCCGACACGTCGGTTGCGGAAAACCCCGATGGTCGGGCGCTGGCTGACATTGCCATCCAAACCGCGAATACGGCCCGCTCGCTGGGCTTTGAGCCACGTGTGGCGCTGCTGAGTTATTCCAACTTTGGCCAGCCAGAGCGCCACGCGACCAAGGACGTGCGCGACGCCGTGCTTGAGTTGGAGCGCCGCCGGGTTGATTTTGAGTTTGATGGTGAGATGCAGGTGAACGTGGCGCTGGACTACGACCTCATTAAATCCACGTACCCGTTCTGCCGCCTCACCGGGCCGGCAAACGTGCTGGTCATGCCGAGTTTGCACGCAGCAAACATCAGTCAAAAACTGCTCACAGAGTTTGCCGACGGCACGGTGATCGGTCCAGTCCTGCAAGGCCTCAATCACGCCGTACAAATAACATCTATGAACGCCAAGGTTTCAGACGTACTGAACGCAGCCGTGTTTGCAG
Source organism: uncultured Alphaproteobacteria bacterium (assembly GCA_905479265.1). Classification (GTDB taxonomy): domain Bacteria; phylum Pseudomonadota; class Alphaproteobacteria; order UBA7985; family UBA7985; genus UBA7985. The sequence goes on along the minus strand of CAJQLX010000038.1, from coordinate 70,229 downwards.
CCATCGAAGGTGCCCGAAAATAAGGCGATTGATTAAGATTCTCTTGATCTCCTGTGGATATATGCTTGGTTTTGGCGCGATTTACACGTAAAACGGCGCATAAGTGCGGCGATATTTCACCCAGCCGCGTGGCTGATTTGAGTTTGGGAGGTCGCTTGGCCCATGTTTTCCAAGACAAAAAAAGACGGTCCTGACGCAACAGACGAAGGCACCGGCGCGCCAGAAGCGCAAGCGGTGCCCCGCCCTGCTGCGCCCACGGGGGCTGTACCGGCTGTTGCGCCGCGCGCAACGGTTCCAACCCCGACAACCGCTGCTGCCGCACCCCTTGCGGCACCAACACCACGCGCCGCGACTGTGGCTCCCGCGCGCACAGCCGAGCGTCGTCCGGGCGTAGCCGATGGCAGCGCTACCGTGCAAAACCCTGCGCCGCGCGCTGCGCCGCAACAGCAAAGAGGTGTTCAGAACGCTATGCAGGAATCTGGTAAACTGATCGTCGGTCGCGAGATCAAGATGAAGGGCGAAATCACGTCCTGCGAACGTCTCGTGGTTGAAGGCTCGGTCGAAGCATCGCTGATGGACAGCCGCGCTCTTGAAGTGGCGTCGGGCGGATATTTTACGGGTACCGCCGTGGTTGACTCCGCACAGATCGCAGGACATTTCGAGGGTGATTTGACCGTCGAAGGTTTGCTGACACTGGCGTCAACAGGCCGGATCATCGGCACCGTTCGCTTCGGCGAGTTGGAAGTCGAGCGTGGCGGCACCATGACCGGTGACGTTGCCATCGCTGGCACCCCTGCGCGGGCGCCTAACCCACGCGTTGGTGAATAAGCGCGCCCTATTTTGATCTCAGGGTCAGCAAAATATGGGTCTTGGCCCTGTTTTTGACGCAAACTGACCCTAAAAATTGAACAACTGAAGAGTTCCACCCCGTTGGGACCAATTAAAGATTTGGGAATTCAACGAATGAAGACCATGCGTTTCTGGCTCGTGTCCATGATCGCGCTCCTGACTTTGAGCGCAAACGCTTCTGCTCAGGTTCCTGAAGACCTTGGCAAGTTCACCGACTGGCGCGCCTTCCGCGTGGTCGAGTCCACCGGTCAAATTGTCTGCTTCATGGCGACCCAACCGCAATCATCCAAGCCGGACAACCTGCGCCGCGGCCCGATTTGGCTGCTGATCGCGCACCGGCCGGGCGTGGAAAAGAACGTTGTTTCCTTTGAGGCTGGTTTCACCTTCGAAGCCAACAATGAGCCGATTGCTTCGATCGGCAACCAGCGCTTTGCCATGTTCACCAAGAACGGCGAGACCGCTTGGGGTCACCCAAACGACGACGGCACCTTGGTTGGCGCCATGAAACGCGGTCTGACGCTGACAATCGACAGCCGGTCTTCGCGTGGCAACAACATCAACGACGTATTCTCGTTGCGCGGCTTTACCAAAGCCTTCAACAAGATCACCGAAGCCTGCAACCTGTAACGTCAGCGTTGCTTCGGCACCAGCGAGCGGCGCATGGCCGCTCGCAGTTGAGAATGGGCTCCGCCTGTGGCACTGGTGAAGCATGAATCACCTCGCCCCCACACCGGAAATGAGCGCGTCACTCGCGCTGAACCCAGACCAGTTCGCGTCCGCTGACGGTCAAAAGATCAATCTGATCGGCATTCCGCGTGAACAGCTCGCCCAGATGCTCGAAGAGCGCGGGCACAAAAAATTCCGCACAAAACAGCTTTGGCACTGGCTTTACTGGCAGGGCGTGACCGAATTCGACGCGATGACCACGCTGTCCAAGGATTTCCGCCGCGAGCTGGCCGAGGAATTTGTTGTTGAGCGTCCGTCGGTCTCTGAAGCCCTAAACTCCGTCGATGGCACAGCGAAATGGCTGCTGAAATTTCCCGATGGCAACGAAGTCGAGACCGTTCACATCCCCGAGGCCGATCGCGGCACGCTGTGCGTTTCCAGTCAGGTTGGCTGCACGCTCACGTGCAAATTCTGTCACACCGGCACGCAGCGCCTCGTGCGCAATCTGACCGCTTCTGAAGTCGTGGGTCAATTGATGCTGGCCCGCGATGCCTTTGGCGAGTGGCCAACGCCCTCTGATCATTCGCGCATGATTACTAACGTGGTCATGATGGGTATGGGGGAGCCGCTCTACAACTATGACAATGTTGCCGCCGCGCTGCGAATCGTCATGGACGGCGAAGGCATCTCACTGTCCAAACGCCGGATCACGCTCTCGACGTCCGGTGTTGTCCCGGCCATGCGAAAATGCGGGGAAGAGCTCAACGTCAATCTCGCCGTTTCCTTGCACGCCGTTGATAACGACACCCGCGACGGCATCATGCCGATCAACAAGAAATACCCGCTTGAAGAGTTGCTCGACGCGTGTCGCACCTATCCCGGTGTCACCAATGCCCGGCGGATTACGTTTGAGTACGTGATGCTCAAAGGCATAAACGACAGCGACGCCGATGCGCGCCAATTGGTGCGCATGCTCAAGGGCATACCGTCCAAAATCAATCTGATCCCGTTTAATCCTTGGCCCGGCTCAGATTACGAATGCTCAAGCGCGCGGCGAATCGCGTCTTTCCAAACCATTGTGCAGGAAGCGGGCGTGTCAGCGCCGGTTCGAACCACGCGAGGGGAAGACATTTTGGCCGCCTGTGGTCAGCTCAAAAGCGAAAGCCAGAAAATGCGTCGCTCCGAACGCGATGCTTTGGCCGCCGCACACCTGGCCGCGCAAGTCGCCGGACAGGACTAAGCCGCTCAAGACTGTTTCTTAAGCGCAATCACGTCGAACAAACACTGCCGCGTGAGCGCAACCACGGGCGCACCGGTCTGGCGAATCCGCACCAAGGTGTCGCGGACGCAATCCAACGCTTTCAGCGATCGGTCCAAGGGCCAATGCCGGGCTTGGGCCGCGAAGGTGTCTTTGATCTTGAAAAACAGCGGTGGCCGCAGCGCGCCAATCGCCGCGCCGATGGGCTGGCCTTCGCTCACCCCGATGCCTACCGTCATGAACTTCTTCAGGTGCAGTCGAAGCAAAGCCAAAACAGCGTTTGGATCCGTTCCAGCGCGCAATTGCCGGTCGAACTCAAAATCCGCCGCTGCACCGTCCCCGGCTGTTATCGCGTACAAAAGCCGGTCTAAACTCAGCGCAGCAGCATCGGTGGCACAGGCTTCGACATCCTCCAGCGTGACCTCCCCCGACCGCACATAGAGCGCGAGTTTTTCCAGCGCGGCCAGCGTCAGCGCCCGGTCACCGCCCAATTGACTAGCCAGCGCTTGGCGTGCGTCGTTGCCGATGGTCAAGCCGTGATCGGTTTCCAGCACTTGTCGGATCAGCACCGGGATCGTCTTGGCGTCATCGGTGTAACAGGCAACCGCGCCAAAACCGTCGGTTTTCTCCGCTAGCCCTCGCAGCTTCGACCGTGTCGGTAAGTCATCCGCGGTGATGAGAATAAACGCCGAAAGCGTCCCCGGATCCTTGATCAGCGTTGTCAGCGCCCCAACCAAATCAGCGTCAGGCCCACTGGCTTCAACCAGCCGTGGACCCCCCATCAGCGATAGCGACCGCGCTTCATCGATCAGGCGGATCGGGTCAGCTTCGATTTCTGACGCGGTAAATTTGACGTGGTTCATGGGGTCATAGTCAGTGCCAAATACCGCATCACGCACCAAGCGCGCCCGCTCCTGCACCAGCCCGCGATCGGGACCATAAAGCAGGGCAAATTGCGCCGATCGGGGCGCAGTTTTACAGAATCCGTCAGCAGCGTTGGGCGAAATCTTGGTCATAGGCGGGTCAAGGCTAGCGCAATTTGCGCGGCGATGTCATCGGCAAGCTGCAGCACGGCCCGCTCCTTGGCTTGTTCCAACGTCGGCGCGCCGGCCCAGCCCAGCTGTGCCAGACGAACATCGGCTCGGCCCTGTGCCATGCCTTGCCAGACCATGAGATTGCTGTGACTCAAGCTGTTGGCGCGGATGATCACCGGGCTTTGCGCGACGATTTCCAGCCACGTGCAGTCCTGGCCGGTGCGGGCGCATGCGGCTTCGTCAAACCGCACAACTTCGCGCGCTTCGACGGCCAAATTCAGCTCCAACACAAACGCTGGAATTTTGGGTTGATTGAAGCGATTGACGCGTTGGACCAAGGCCGCACGCAGGATTTGCCCGTCACGACCTTCGACCGCTGGAATGGAGATATCAAACTGACCGCTTGTATCACGCAAGGATGGTTGAAACCCGCATGCGGCGAGTCCCAACAGCATCAGCAGCGCAAAAGCGGCCCGGATCATCAGATCAGGCCACGATGTTCACGATGCGCCCTGGCACCACGATCACCTTTTTCGGCGCCCCACCGTCCAGCGCGCGTTGCACACCTTCCAATGCCATGGCCGCAGCCTCGGTCTCATCTTTTGACGCGTCTTTGGCCATTTCGATGGTCCCGCGCAGTTTGCCGTTCACCTGCACGCCAATGGTCACCGTATCGTCGACAAGCAGCGCAGCGTCGATTACCGGCCACGGCGCGAGACACACCAAATCGTCCTGTCCCAGCGCGGCCCAGAGTTCCTGCGCCAAATGAGGCATCATCGGCTCAAAGGCGCGAACAAAGAATTTCAGAGCCTCGGCCAGCGGCTCACCGGCCACGCCGTCCTTACCCAGCGCCTTGCTCAAATCGTTGGCGTACTCGTAAAGCCGCGCCACTGATTTATTGAAGGCAAAAGATTCGATATCCGTGGTCACGCCATGCACCATTTTGTGCGTGGAGATCTGCAAGGCCTTCATGGCCGCAGCATCGCTATCTCCGACTTGGGACAGCGCAGGCAAGGCTTCGTTTACCAATCGGAACACCCGCTGGGTAAACCGCCACGCGCCCTCAGCGCCGGATTCGGTCCACTCAAGATCCCGGTCAGGCGGGCAATCGGACAGCATAAACCACCGCGCCGTGTCTGCGCCGTAGACCTGAATGATCTGCGCAGGCGCAACCACATTACGCTTGGACTTGGACATTTTGATCACCCGGCCCACGTCCACCGGCTGCTTGCCGTCCAACGTGATATAGCCGTCGCCCGACTTCTCAATCTCGTCCGGGGCCAGCCAGTTGCCGTCTGGGCCTTGGTAGGTTTCGTGGCAGACCATGCCTTGAGTAAACAGGCCCGCAAACGGCTCATCCACCGCGCCCTGTCCAATGACCTTCATCGCGCGGGTGAAAAAGCGCGAGTAGAGCAAGTGCAAGACGGCGTGCTCAACCCCGCCGACGTACTGATCCACCGGCAACCAATAATCCGCGTCGTCACGGATCACAGGCGTATCGGCCTTGGGCGAGGTGAAGCGCGCAAAGTACCAGGACGAGTCGACAAAGGTATCAAGCGTGTCCGTTTCCCGTGTCGCCTCTCCACCACACTTGGCACAGGTAGTTTTCTTCCAGCTTTCGTGGTGGTCCAGCGGGTTGCCCGGCTTGTCAAAGCTGACATCCTTGGGCAGCTCGACCGGCAGTTGGTCGTCGGCCACCGGCACCACGCCACACGTTGAGCAGTGCGTCATCGGAATCGGGCAGCCCCAGTAGCGCTGACGCGATGCGCCCCAATCCCGCAGGCGATAGGTCGTCCGCCCCGCGCCGGCTTTTTGCTCTTCCAAACTTTTGATCGCAGCGCTTTTGGCTTCTGCGGTCATCATGCCGTTCATGGGGCCGGAGTTCACGTGCGGGCCATCGCCCACGTAAGCCTCTTCCCCGATAGGTGCTTCGTCGCCATCGGGCCCAGCAACCACACGGGTCACGGGCAAGTTGTACTTTCGGGCAAAATCCAGATCGCGCTGATCGTGCGCGGGACAGCCAAAAATCGCGCCTGTGCCATAGTCCATCAGGATGAAGTTCGCGACCATGAGCGGCAGGGTTTCGTCTGGCTTGGCCGGGTGTTGCACGCGCAGGCCGGTGTCAAAGCCCTTCTTTTCTTGGGTTTCCAACTCCGCCTCGGACGTGCCCGAGCGCTGACATTCGCGAATAAACGCCGCCAGCTCTTCGTTGTTTTCCGCCAATTCAGCGGCCAAGGGATGCTCGGGTGCCATGCCGTAAAACGACGCGCCGAAAATCGTATCGGGGCGCGTTGTGAAGACCACCAAGCGGTCATCGCGTCCTTCGATCGGCAGCGACATTTCCGCGCCTTCTGAGCGACCGATCCAGTTTTCCTGCATCAACCGCACCTTATCGGGCCAGCGTTCCAGATCGTCTTTAATGGCGTCGAGCAGTTGCGGCGCGTAGTCTGTAATCTTGAAGAACCACTGCGTCAGCTGGCGCTTTTCAACCAGCGCACCAGACCGCCAGCCGCGCCCATTCTCGACCTGCTCGTTGGCCAAAACCGTCATTTCCACGGGATCCCAGTTGACCCAGCTTTCCTTCTGGTAAACCAGTCCCTTGCGGTACATTTCAATGAACATGCGCTGCTGCTGCTCATAGTATTCAGGATCGCAGGTTGCGAACTCGCGGGACCAATCGATCGACAGGCCCATGGACTTCAGCTCATCCCGCATGGCGTCGATGTTCTTGTAGGTCCAATCAGCCGGGTGAACCTTGCGCTCAAACGCTGCGTTTTCTGCGGGCAGACCAAAGGCATCCCAGCCAATGGGGTGGAGCACGTTGAAGCCTTGAGCCCGCTTGTAGCGCGCCACCACATCACCCAAGGTGTAGTTCCGAACGTGGCCCATGTGGATCGCACCGGAGGGGTAGGGAAACATTTCCAGCACGTAATACTTTTCGCGCGAATGGTCGGTTTCAGCGCGAAACGCCTGCTGGTCTTCCCAAGCGGCCTGCCACTTTTTCTCGGACAGGGACGCGTTGTATCGTTCGGTGCTCATGGATCAGTCCTGATCGGGGTCAAATTTCGCCCGGAGTTTTGCAGCGTGGGCGGCGTAGAAAAAGCCCCCTCGCTGCGGGGGAAGCTATGCGGCTTGCGCACTGAGGCGCTTAGCTGTCGGCTATTTTCAGTTCCTGCGCCGCTAGCAAAATGCGGCTTTCCAGCTCCCGCGCGGCTGGCAAGGACGATGGCGCGCCGCGCCAGACAGTGCCATCAAGGATTTGGCGATAGACGGTTACGTGAAACGCGCCGGGGCCGATGACATCGCTGAGATGCTGAACGTCCACCCGCACGCGTTCTGGCCGAGACTGCTGGGAATCCATATGCCAGTCAGTGACGTAAAGCCCCCGCTGCTGATCCGCCACGGACAGCGGCATAAATGCCAGCGTTTGGGCCGTGGCATTCCACAGATATTTATTCACCCGCGCGCGGCCTTGCTGGGACGTGTCAAAGGTAACCAGCGGCAAGCCATCTTCACCCAACTCAGGGCTCGATCCACCACCAAGCGCCGGTGCATCGCCGCCACCGCCGCCGCCCATACCCAACAACCGCATCAGCAGTCCCGGCTCATCGCTGCTCGAAGCGCTGACCGCCGTTTGGTTGGGCGTTGGCGTGGCCGTTTCGCGGGCGGCGTCGCGCTCTGCGCTGCGGGCGGTACGGAAGGTGATGTTACCAAAGTTAAAGCCGCCACCGCCCTCGCCTTGATTGGCGGGCGTCACTTGCTGGGGAACGTCGCCTTGCGCCGACATCACGTTGCCAACCGGCACCACCCCTTCAGGCAGGGTTTCCGATAAATCGCCCAGAGCGCCAGCGTCGGTTCGAACAAAGGTGCCTGAATCCGTCTGCGCAAAACTCATCTGCGAGTCACCCGCAAAGAGGTTAACTTCGTCAAATGACTCGCAGGCGGCAAGGCTAAGCCCAGCGCAAACAGCACCCAGCATTCCCGCCGCTTTGCGACTCAAAACAGACCGTCGAACATCAGCAAACACAGCGCACGGTTATCCTTGCAGCTTCTTCTTCTTTTTCAAGTCGCGCTTGATGCGCAGCTTGTCGGAGTAGGTTAGCTTGCGGCCAACACCCACGACACCGCTCATGGCAAACTGCTTCTGGTTCTTGAGCAAACGCTCGTCCAGATCTTTGTATTCTTCGGGAATGTAGTTGAAGCGGCGCATTTGGTGGTGGTGGTTGACGATGACCTGACGAACCTGCTGATCCGTCATCTCTTCTCTCCAAGACCCGGTCTTGCCCTTTCGGAAGAAGGCTTCACCGCCCATCTTTTCCTTAAAGCCGTCCGATTTTTCCTTGGCTTGAATCTTGTCAAACTTCACGGCCTCTTCAGCCGCGATGACGTCGTCACGGGAAAACGGCAGACCCAAATGCTTAACGGTGCGGTAGAAGGTATCTTCTGGGTCGTGCTTCATGTCTTCATAGCGCATGTAAATCACGCGTGGGTCCGGCGCGGCGGTCCAAGAGGCGACGTGTTCAGACCATGAACCCATCAGCTGTGGAATCTGACCGGGTGCGAGTGCCTTTTCCTTAGCCTCTTCATCGCTAAGCTCAGGCCGCTTCTCTTTTTCGGCTTTAATCGCCGCTTCGAGGCTGAATTTCTTTGGGCGACCGCCAATGAAGTGCGTCGAGTTGGCCATGCCCTTAATCGCGCCATCGATGTCTGTGTTCATATGGCTCGCGAAGGACGGCGTTACGTCCAGCGGGTTGCGCACGATGTAAACAGCGGTGCGGAAGGTATCGAGACCAATGGTCCGTGTGCCGTGCCAAGCGCCGTTACACAGGTGGGTTTTCACGAAAACCTTCTTTTCCTGCTGAATGGCGAGCAGCTTTTGCGCCATCGGCATGGTTTGCGCCACCTCGATATCGCTAATCTCGTAGTGCGGCTTGCCCAGAATGCGCTCAAACAACTGGAAGGTCACATCCATCTGGCCCGCGCGCCCGGCGATGTCAGAGAGGTTGAAGTTCTCGTCTTGGCGAATCAGCGGGTTGAACAAGGCGAACAGGAACAGACGCGTCCACGTGTTTCCCGACTTCGGGAACGAGGCGAGGTAAATCAAACCCTTGTCCGCCGGCACCGCCTTTGATTCCAGGTTCTTGCGCAGGGCTTCGGCCCGCTGCTGGTTGATATAGGCAGGAACCTCAGGCAGCGCTGGAGCGCTCGCCTCAGCTTCGGCTGCGTCCGTTTCTGGCGTCTCAACCTGAGCGTCTTCGGGTTTCTTGGTCGCGAGATTTTTTTCCGGCGCGTCCATGATTTCGTCCTCTGATTGCGCTTCAATTTAGTGAGAAGCGTCTTTGTCATTTCAGCGCCCAGTGGCGCTATGTCTTTGATAGAAGGGTTTACAGGGATTTGAGCATGGTCTCAATCTGACTTGAGATTGAGGCAGATAACATTTTTCCGAGCTTCTCATTCTTGAGCTCTCGACTGGCTGTGTAGGCGTCGAACAATCGGGACATGTTGTAGTTTCGAATCATGATCCACAGGTCCAGGTGGTTCGGGATGTCCAATTCCTTAATCGCCGCACGAAAGGTCTCGCGAGCGATGTGCGGCTTACCAGTACGCACGCCGACCAAACAATGTGACATTGTAATCGTATCACCATCAAGCCATGCCTTGGGCAAGATGCCGTTTTGAACCCGCTTGACGTCATTAAACTTGCGCAAAATTGAGAAGTTTTGCTTGTTCGGCAGCGTGATCTTCATGGGCAGGGCAAAAGCCGTGGCGAAGCTCAGGACGCGCCCTTGGGCGTTCAAGGCATGCAGGGCATCAAACCGGCCTGCGGTGACAAGGATTTCCTCGGTCGCTTTGCCAGCCACGCGGAACGACCCGCCCGCCGAAATGTTCATGGCCAGACCTTTGTTCCCGGGCCGGGCAAGACCCAGAATTGGGACGAGCATGGGGCCGTCAGCGGTCGAAACAAACGACGGCGACAACAGCGCTTGATTGATCGCTGCGGGCTTCGCATTGATGGTCACAAAATTACCCAGCGCCACAGCACGGAAGGTGTTGCTGGCGGTCAGGTTTTCTTCATCGATGCTCCGGCGCAAAGATGTCAGCGCGGCGCGATCTTCGTCATCGACAAGCGCGCTCAAGTACGCATTGAACCACGCCCGTTGCTCGTCTGGCATCTCGGCGGTTTCTGAAATCTGCCCGGTCTCGAAGTCGACCGCTTTGACCGGCACCTTCATGGAATCGGGGATCGAGATCTCAAACTCTGTCGCGCCTTCGCTGACGCGCAGGCAAACTCCTGCCTCATCGGTTTCTGCAATTTCTACATTTCGGAGCGTCGCACCATTTTGCTCTGCTTGAGCAGCGAGTTCCTGCAGCTTTTTCAAATCGCTCAACGACGTGGCTCCTTTTCAGTAGCGGGCTGAAGCGGTGCTTCACGCCCACAAATTTGCTTTTTGCGCATTCAAAAACACGGATGGCTTCTCATACTCGGAAGAAGGTGCAGGAATAAGGTATTTGTGGGAATCTGTGTAGATATTGCGATGCAAACCGCCTGCGCTTTCTTTGGGGGGTCTGATGGGCACGGCGAGGTTCGCCATATCGTAGATTATGGAGCCTTGACGGCCTGATGTTTGCAGCACATTGCAAAATTCATTGAACCTAAACCAGATGGAGTCGCCATGTTTGCGAATCGCACATTGGCCCTTTTGAAGCGCGTCCGCCTTTTTGCCACCTGTCTGGCCCTCACGTGCGCCAGCACCAGCGGCGCGCAGGATGACAACAGCTATCCCGACCTCAGCCAGCTGTCGCCTGAAACCGTCGTGGCTGTGGTCAATGGCAACCCCATCAACTTTGCCCAAGTTGAGTACGCCTACACGCTCTTGCCCGCTGAATTGACCGCGCTGCCCTTGGCTCAAATCCTGCCCCAAGTGGTGCAATTGGTGATCGAACAGCGCCTGCTGGCCGAAGAGGCGGTGAAGCAATCCCTGCACGAGGACGTGGCGTACAAGGCCGCGCTGCAGTTCCAAGCTGACCGCCTGCTGCAAGAGACGGTCATCGCGCAAATGATGGCCGATCAACTCACCGATGAAGCGCTTGAAATCGCTTATACGGTTTACTCCATGCAATTGCCCCTCGAAGAGCGCGTTCGGGCGCGTCATATCCTGATCGCTCCGGGCTCTAACGATGAAGCCGATGTGCGCGACGCCTTGGTTGAGGCGCAAGACCTGATCCGCCAGCTCAATGAAGGCGCGGACTTCGCCGAACTCGCGCTGGAATTTTCCGACGACACAGGCAGCGCGGAACAGGGTGGAGATCTGGGCTTTTTCCCGCGTGGTCGCATGGTTGAACCCTTCGAAGACGCCGCCTTTGCCCTCGAGCTGAACGCCTTCACCCAAGAAGCCGTGGCCTCGCCCTTTGGTTTTCACATCATCGAGGTGCTTGAACGCACCGAAATGAAACCCACGCTGGATGAAGTCCGAGAAGAGCTGATGACCCAGCTCGAAACCCAGCGGCTTTCCATCAAGCTTTCAGAATTGCGTGCCGGGGCCGAGATCATGACCATCATCGAAAGCGCCGATGGCGGAAATTAGGAAACAGCTCTTTTTGAACGAACCGGGGTGCTGTGGCCGCAGCACCCTTTTTTTGTGGTCGGCCTTCGGTTAGAGCAAAGGCCAACAGGAGAGCTTTTCATGAACGACACCGCTGCACACCCGACATCCCGTGAAGAGATCGATGCCCAGCACCGCCCGGACGCATGGACGCCGCACCAACTGCTGGCCCGTCTGGACGCACTGGGCTTTGACACCACAACCACAGAACACGATCCCATGTGGACGGTGGAAGACTCCCAACGCCTGCGTGAAGACGACAGCGAAGAAGGGCACTGCAAATCGCTGTTCCTGCGCAACAAGAAGGGCAAGATGTGGCTGGTGGTGATGCTCGAAGATCAGCGCTTGGATATCAAGGCTTTGGGGGAGGCATTGGGTGAAAAGCTGTCGTTTGCAAAACCTGAACGGCTCATGGAATACCTCGGTGTCATTCCCGGATCCGTCACGCCCTTTGCCGTGGTCAACGATGAGGGAAATGCCGTGCAGGTTGTGCTTCAGCGGCGAATGATGGACTGCGCCCACCTTCACTATCACCCCTTGCGCAACTTCATGACGACAAAGATTTCCTCGGGTGATTTGACCCGGTTCCTCGAAGCACAGGACCACAGCCCCCACATCCTCGATTTCTAACTTGCCATCCAGCCCTCTGACCCCCACGTTTTGAACACGCAGCGTTTACACCAAAAGGAATTCCCCCATGAGCGAACTCATCGGACTTCAGGCACCGGTCAAGCCGACCGCGCCAGCAGATGTCATCATCGACGGCACCGAAGCCACCTTTGCTCAGGATGTCATCGAGGCCTCGATGGACCGCCCCGTGATCGTGGATTTCTGGGCCGAATGGTGTGGTCCGTGTAAGACACTCGGCCCGACGATCGAGAAAGTCGTGACTGAAGCGGCCGGGGCTGTGAAACTGGTCAAAATCGATACGGAAACCAATCAGATGCTGGCGCAGCAAATGCGGATCCAGTCGATTCCAACGGTTTACGCCTTCTACCAAGGCCAGCCCGTCGATGGCTTCATGGGCGCCTTGCCGGAAAGCCAAATCCAAGCCTTTGTTGACAAGATGATCTCTCTTTCTGGTGCGCAGCCGGGTGCGGTCGCGGCGGGTGATGCGGCGCTGGACGTGGACACCATGCTCGAAAACGCCGACGCCGCACTTGCTGCTGGCGCCCATGAGCAGGCCCGCGACTTGTATCGCGCCGTTTTGGTCGAAGATCAGAGCAACGTGAAAGCCTACAGCGGCTTTGCGCGCGCCATGCTGGCCGAAAATCGCCTGAGCGACGTGCAGGCGATGATGGAACAAATTCCCGAAGAACTGCTATCAGCACCAGAAATCATCAGCCTCGCCGGCATGATGACGTTGGCTGAGCGTGCCGCATCCTTGCCGGACACCGCACAGCTGGAAGCGGCCGTGGCCGCCAACGGTGATGACCATGACGCCCGTCATGCGCTGGCCCAAGCCCTGCTCGGGCGCGGTCAACCCGAGGCAGGGGCGGAACACTTGCTCACCATCATGCGCAAAGACCGGGCGTGGAACGACGACGGCGCGCGCAAAGCGATGTTGGAATTGTTCGAGGCTTTGGGGCACAGCGCACCGCTGACCGTCACCTATCGCAAAAAGCTCTCCGCGCTGCTCTTCAGCTGACATGTGAGACGCCGTGAAGCGCTCAGGGATTGCCTTGGCGGTGTCGCGGCTCATATTCAAAGGCAGTAATACGATTAAACCCAAAACACGGGAGCACTGCGCCCCATGACGGCACGCGCCTTTTTGCCGAACTCGCTGGACGACCTGCCACAGGAAATTCCAATTTTCCCTCTAACGGGCGCTTTGTTGCTGCCTGTGGGTCATTTGCCGCTGAATATTTTCGAGCCACGCTATCTTTCCATGATCAGCGACGCTTTGCAGTCTCCGCAGCGATTGATCGGTATGATCCAAGCCACAGATATGGAAGTCAGCATGAGTGACGCGCCCGTCCATGCCTTGGGCTGCGCCGGCCGGATTTCTGCGTTTTCTGAGAACGACGACGGAACGGTTTTGATCACCCTGACGGGCATCATTCGGTTTTCGATTGAGCGCGAGCTGGATCAGGCGTCGGGCGGCTACCGCCGGGTGATCCCAAACTTCAGCGCCTTTGCCACCGACTTGATCGAACTGAACCAAGCGCCCACGAACGAAGACGTGCTGCGTGCCTCCGTGATCGACGCCACCAAGCGCTACTTTGACGCCAAAGGCTTCAATACGGACTGGGAAGGCATCCAAGACCTCGGACTGACGGAGCTCGTCACGTCCTTGGGCATGGCCTGCCCGTTTGATCCGCTGGAAAAGCAAGCTTTGCTTGAGGCGGAAAATGTCGAGGAACGGGCCAAGACCCTCACGCAGATCATGACCATGGCCACACTGGGTGATAGTGTGGATGCAACTGTTGCTGTGAACTAAGGACGTCTTGTGACTGACGAAACGCCGATTGAAAGCCCCGAGAACACACCGGACCCCCGCATGCTGGAGCTGCTCGTGTGTCCGCTGACGAAAGCAACGCTTCATTTGGACCGGCAGGCACAGGAGTTGGTGTCAGAGCAGGCGGGCTTGGCTTTTCCGATCCGCGACGGGATTCCGATTCTATTGGTCGAAGAAGCGCGTCGGCTCTAGCGGTCGGCTTCGCGGCGGAGCAAGGCTTTAATCGGCGGAAAGCGTTCGATCATCTCCAACCCTGAGGCCGCCAAGGCCCGAACCGGTGCTGGGCTGCGGTCCAGGACATCGTGCAACCCGGTGGTGAGCGCGGTGATGCGTGCCGTGTCTGCGCGCCGCTCGCGCTGATAGTCCAGCAGCGCCTGTCCATCACCCCCATCCAGACCCAAGCGACGCTGAGCAACCAAAACTTCGGTGAGTGCGGCCGCATCTTTTATGGTCATGTTCAGACCTTGGCCCGCCAAAGGATGCATGGCGTGCGCGGCTTCTCCGATCAGCGCCAAGCGCTCGCCCACGATTGTCTCGCAATGATGCGCCCGCAAAGGAAACTGCCCCCAAGCCGGATCCTGTGGCGCGCTCAACGTTCCAAGTGCATCACCGAACCGAACCTGCATGCGTTCAACCAAGGTGTCAGGCGACAAAGAGAATAGGCCTTTGGCCTTCGACGTTGGCTCAACCCAGATGAAACTGCTGGCGTGATTCCCGTCCTTGTCGTCGGATCTGAGGGGCAGGAAAGCCAGCGTCCCGCCGGGGAGGAAGCGTTGGAATGCGCGGCCCTGATGGGGGGCGGTGTGCTTGATGCGACCGGTGAGGGCTGTCTGATGGAAATCACGCTGGTGGCTTTGAATATCTTCGGCCCGCCGCAGTTGCGAGTTTTTCCCGTCCGCTGCGATGACCACGCGCGCCCCGATTTGATGACCATCGTTCAGGCGAACAATCCGCTGACCCCCTTCGACCGCGCTGCCAACCACCGCCTGCTCGAACCGTCCCTGAATGTCCGTCGTGTCGAGCAAAAACTGGGTTAAATCACGGTTGAACACCACCCACGCCCCACTGTCCAAATTCAAGGACGCCTCGCGCCGCAGCGCCGGGCTCAACCCACCATCGACAACCATTTCCGTAATCTGCTGACCATGCTCGCGCAGCCAGTCGTCGGACAGGCCCAGCAAGCCCACCGCCCGTGGCGTCAACGCGGTCGAGCGGGTGTCGGCGTTCGACAGGCCCAGCGCGTGCTGGGGCCGTGGGTCAATCAGAAACGGCTTGAAGCCACGGGACTGCAGAGCCCGATACTGGATCAAGCCTGCCAGACCAGCGCCGACGATCACAATTTCCTGCACAGTTTTCGGATGGCTCATGGGGTCGCGTTCCAAGTCAAAAGGCTATTCTAAGCATATAGGAAGCCTTGCTGGGGAATCACCCTTGAAAGCAAACTCTGATCTGCCCAGAATTTGTGCAGTGACGCGTTTTAAGGCACGGGTTCCTGATGTAATTTTGAGCATAGTTTTATACATGATGTAATAAGCCTCTGTTTATTAACGATTTATAGACTGGTTAAAAAGTTGGCACGCATCTTGGTATGTCTAACCCTGTGACGAAAAGCACAGCGCTTGATTTTCCTCCCGAGCGCTGGGTCCATCGCAACAAGGCTCAGGCGCGGCTCGCGGTCCTATTTCCTCCCCAAGGGGACCACAGCCTCGCCCGTTGTCGCAACCGCTGGACGCCGCTACGGTGGACCAGCACCTAAAAACAAACACTGAATGAATAGGTACGAATATGAAGTGGGTAGTAGCTGTAATTAAGCCATCAAAGCTGGAGCCAGTCCGTGATCGCCTGACTGAATTGGGGATCGAAGGTCTGACTGCCACGGAAGTTAAGGGCTATGGCCGGCAGAAGGGTCACACGGAAATCTACCGCGGCGCTGAATACACGGTAAACTTCCTGCCGAAAGTGAAAATCGAGCTGGCGGTTCCCGGTGACAAGGCTGAGGCCGTTGTCGAAGCGATCCAAAGCGCCGCCAACACAGGCGCCATTGGTGATGGCAAGATCTTCGTTCTCGATCTTGAGCAGGCCATTCGGATCCGTACGGGCGAAACCGACGCCTCAGCGCTTTAAACCCGCTTCCTCGTCTGAGACAGCAAAACCGGTGCTCTTCCTTCATGGAAGCACCGGTTTTTTTATTGTTCCGCCCCAGACTGCCGCCGTGACCCATCACGCTTCCTAAGCCACCACACTAGAATTATGCGCTAAGGCATTGAAAAGCGCAGAATTAGCGCGTAATAATGTTGATATTGGTTTTATGCGTTTGCGCGAGCTCCGTTTTCATGGAGCAACGGACGAGCGCTTCGATTTGCAAAGACGACAATTTCAGGCGTTCAATGTCTTATTCCTATCCGCCGCGCAGCGGCTCAGATTCTCCTCGCAGAGGCCCCTTTCGCTTCCTTCGTCGCTTGATGCCACAAGGCGTCATGCCCACAGGCACAGGTTTGGCGGCGCGCAATCGGATGTTTCGACTGCTGGGACTGGTTCTCGCGGTCTTGGTCGCCCTGACGACGCTCTCACTGCTGACCTTTAACGCGGCGGACCCCTCGCTGAACACAGCAACCACCCGCGCAGCACAGAACTGGATTGGCGCGCCGGGGGCGTTTACCGCAGATGTCTTGCTGCAGACCTTTGGTGTCGCGGCCTATCTGGTCCCTCTGGTGCTGGCGCATTGGGCGTTTGTTTGCCTGTTTCAGCTTCACCGGTCTGCGGTCACCCTGCGTGTGCTGGCGGCCCTGCCGGCTGTGTTGATGATCGCCGCTGTGCTCTCGTCCTTGCCCTTCCAGTCTGATTGGACCAAGCCCGCCAGTGCCGGGGGTGCCGGGGGCTTGCTGGTGTTGGAGAATTTCCAACGCTGGTTGTTCCTGCCAAAAGCCTTGAGCACCGTGCTGTGTTTTGTCGGCGGGGCACTGGGCCTGATTTATGCGCTTGGGTTGGATGGCAGCCTCATGTCGTCCTACGGCGCGCATCGGGATGGTGGACAGACTGACCTTGCGGACGACTTTGCCGCCGCTGATCCTTCGCCGTTTGAGCGCGAGGCGAGCCCCATTGTCGGTGGCGCTTGGTCTGATCTTGATGACCCCTACGATGATGGCGCTGGCCCGCAGTTCGTCGACGACGATGAAGAAGTGCAAGAGGTTTACTCCGACCCCAACGCGGTCCGAGTAAAACTGGCCGAAAATGACACCGTCTACGTCCCGGATTCCGAGCGCGATGACTTTACCGTCGAAACCGCGCCCCCTGCTGGATCCGTTGACCTATACGGCGAAGAAGAAGCAGACGGCATAGACCACGCTGGACGCGCTTATGGACAAACCACCTACGGCGTTCGGCTCGACAGCGCGGAAACGGTCGCGCCAAGCTGGTCCTTCCTCAAGCCGCGTACGGACCCTAAACCCGAAATCGCAGATC
Organism: uncultured Alphaproteobacteria bacterium; assembly: GCA_905479265.1. Taxonomy (GTDB): domain Bacteria; phylum Pseudomonadota; class Alphaproteobacteria; order UBA7985; family UBA7985; genus UBA7985. Next base: position 52,898 of record CAJQLX010000038.1, on the reverse strand, counting down.
CCTTTCTCGAAAACCTTGCGCCTGAGCCCGTGGACGATCATTTCGAAGATCCGGTCGCAGCGGCCTTTGACCTGAACGAAGAGCCGGCGGCGATCAAGGCCGTACCAACCGAGCCACAGCCAACGCCCCAAGTCGCGCCCCTAACCACGCCACGCGCCGCGCCAAGCACCGCCGAGCGCCACGTAAACGCAGCCCTGAACGAAGCCCCCAAACGTGTCACCCGAATAGGCGTGCAGCCCACCGGCCCGCAACCTGCCTATTCTGGACCGTTTCAGGCGCCTTCGGTTGACCATTTGGTTTACCCGGATGAAGTCGTGCAAAAAGGGCTCTCGCCCGAAGATTTGGCCCAGCGCATTGAGCAGCTGGAACAGGCGCTGGATGAGTTCAAGATCAAAGGCCGCGTCGTCAACGCCCGTCCTGGCCCTGTTGTTACGCTGTTCGAATTCGCCCCCGCACCCGGTCAGCGGATCGCACGGGTCGTCTCGCTGGCGGATGACATCAAGCGCGCTATGGCCGCCCATTCCACGCGGATCGCCGTGGTGCCTGGGACATCCGTGATCGGTATCGAATTGCCGAACGAATCACGCACGCCGGTTAACCTGCGTCAGATCATCGACAGTGATGCCTTCACCGACGGAAAAGCGCGTCTGCCTTTGGCCTTGGGGATCGATATTGCGGGCAACCCAACGGTTGCCGATTTGGCCCGTGCGCCGCACTTGCTGATTGCCGGAACGACAGGTTCGGGTAAGTCGGTCTCGCTGAACGGCATGATCCTCTCTTTGCTCTATGCGCTACCGCCAGAGCGGCTGAAGTTGATCATGATCGATCCGAAGATGCTGGAACTCTCGCTCTACGACCGCATTCCCCACTTGCTGTCACCCGTTGTCACCGACCCTCGCCGGGCGATTGTTGCGCTCAAGTGGGCCGTGCGAGAGATGGAAGACCGCTACGAGACGATGATGAAGCTCGAAGTGCGGGGCATCCTTGACTACAACGAGCGCATTGATCAGGCCATTGCCGACGGTGAGGCCATTGTCCAGCGGGTGCAGACCGGCTTTGACCCGGATTCGGGCCAGCCTGAATACGAAGAACGCGAATTACCGCTCAAGCCCATGCCTTACATCGTTCTGATCGTCGATGAGTTGGCGGATTTGATGGAGCTGGCGAAGAAAGACATCGAATCCTCGCTGCAGCGCCTGACCCAAATGGGCCGTGCGGCGGGCATTCACGTCATCACAGCGACCCAGCGCCCGTCTGTTGACGTGATTACCGGCACGATCAAAGCCAACATCCCAAGCCGCATCTCGCTTTACGTGCGGACCAAAATTGATTCTCGCACCATTCTCGACGAGCCGGGCGCCGAGCAGCTCTTGCGCGTTGGTGACATGCTGTTCAGCGCCGAGGGGCGTCGCCCGACGCGCGTGCATTCTGCCTTTGTCAGCACCGAAGAAGTTCAGGCCGTCGTCCAACACTTGCGCAATCAGGGCGAGCCGGAGTTTGTCGATACGCTGACCAACGACAGCAGCGCGTTTATGGGTGAAGACGACCAAGCGGATATGTTTGGCAGCGGGGAGGAAGAAGACGCAGACGGCGACCTGTATCAAAAGGCCGTTCAGATCGTCACCAATGACCAGCGCGCCAGCACGTCCTATATCCAACGCAAGCTGTCCATCGGCTATAACCGCGCTGCGCGGCTGATCGAGCGTATGGAAAACGAAGGGTTGGTTGGTCCGCCAGACAAAACCGGCAAGCGCGATATTTACATCGACTAAGGCGGCGTGACGCTCAGGTCTTGGGGAACGTCTTGGACTCCGCCACCAGCGCGCGCTTGCTGACTTGGGCTTCTCGGCGAGCGATGTAGATGGCCGCGATTGCGATAATGGCACCGCCGGCCAGGCTGGCCACTTGGGGGATAACGCCGAGGATGGTCAGCTCCAGCAGGGCGACAAACGGCAAACGCAGATAATCAAACGGCATGACCGCTGACGCTTCCCCCTGACGGGCGGCAAGCGTCAAAGCCCACTGGCCAGCGGTTGCGATAAATCCCGCCACGATCAGCAAGATCCAAATCTCCAAACTCAGATCTTTCCAAACCAGCATCGCCGGAACAACGGTGTAAACGGACATCCAAAAGCCTTGGAACGTCACCATGCGAATGGTGCTTTCGGTCTTAACCAGATCTTTGACCACCAGGAACGCCGTTGCCATCAGTACCGCTGCTAGCAGCGGCAAAAGCTGCGCCCAGACCAGCGCTTGGCTCCACGGCTGCGCGACCACCAACACGCCCAAGAAACCCACGACCGTGGCTGCGATCCGGCGCATGCGGATGGTCTCGCCCAGAAATAAAACCGCACCGATGGTGACAAAGAAGGGGACCGTGAAGTTTAGGGCAACCGTTTCGGTCATGTTCAGCTTGCTGAACGCAAAAAACAGCATCGCCATAGCACTCACACCAACCATCGATCGCAGCATGTGGCGCAAAGGACGTTTTGTGGCCAGAACGGAACGCGGTCCGGCGATCACGGCGAACGGCAAAATGGCGATGAAGCCAAAGAGCACGCGCGCGAACACAATCTGAAACGGCTCAACACCCGCGTTCGAGGCCTGCTTCACGCACAAGCTCATCACGGAAAAGCAGATCACGGACACCACCATCCACACAATGGCGCGCGCGTTGTTGGGGGAAAGGGGGGTTTCTGCGGCTTTGACCTTACTCATAGAGCTAAGTCTCACCCATGCCCTTCGCCCCTGCACGGATTTTTTCAGCAGTCCAGCGTTGATCGGGCTGTGTTTTGACATCCACGTGGCTTAGGGCCATTGGTGGATCGGGCTGAATTTGCACAAGGAATGGTTCATGCGAGGGTACTTTGCCGTAGGCGTGCTGGAAATTTCCAAATCCCGAAACATGGGCGCGCTGATGCGGACAGCCCATGCCTTTGGCGCAGCTTACACCTTTACCATTGGCTCTGAAGTCACACGGCAAAAGGTGCGCCAAGCGGATACGTCAAATGCCGAGTTGCATCTGCCCTATTTCGATTTTCCCTCGCTTGAGGACATGTCCCGCCCGCGCGGGATGCAGCTTGTGGGGGTGGAGTTGACCGATGACGCCGTCGAATTGCCGTCGTTCAATCACCCCTCCCGCGCTGCCTACATCATGGGACCGGAGAAAGGCTCGCTGACGCCCGATATTCTGCAGCACTGTGACCACGTGATAAAGATTCCAACGAAGTTTTGCGTCAATGTCGCGTTGGCCGGTGGGATTGTTCTTTATGATCGGCACTTGCAGCATGGGCAGTACCAGCCCAAGCCAGTGCGCCCGGGGGGACCAACCGAAGCGAAAAACGGCCACGTCCATGGGGGTCGCTTCTCACGCACCGGGCGAACGAACTGGCGCGCCAATTAGCGCGCCAGCGGTTTTTTATGTCGGCCCTCGTTTGGCTTACGAGCGGCTGTCATAGACCAGGCTTGGAAGCGCTGGCGGTGGCGCGGAAGCATCCAAGCCGTGAACGTCCAAGGCAAAGGCAGCGAAGTCTTCGTCCATCGACTGCATGATTTGCGCCCAGCCTGCTGCTGGATCGTCGCCCTCGTACGTCAGGATCACAAAGTCGCCGTGTGGGGTTTCCTGCAAGAATGTCTGCTCATGCAAGCCTGCATTTTCGCGGATGGCGTCAAACTCAGCTTTGGCGGGCTGCTGATTGATGCCGTTGATCATTTCAAGCCACTTTTCTTTCTTACCGGGCAGGATGGGCATGACCATTGCGAGTGCTGCCATTTTTTTACTCCAATATTAAAATGGTTTTATTTTATTCAATCGACACAATGGAACTATAGATTTGACCATACCCACTACAAATCAATCGCTCCATCAACTCGATGCTCTACCGTGAAATATTTAAATTGATTGTCAACGTGGCACGCTCGTAGTTTGAGCAATTTGGTGCGCTTTATATTTGAATTCTTTACATATGATTCATTAAATGGCTTGATTTCGGATAACAGCAGCTCACTCACTGTTTTTTTGTCGTAAAATCGCAATGAGTTTTTGGCCTGCTGATCCTGAAATCAAAACTGAAGAATTACGGAGAATATCCATGTCTATGTACGCAAAAATGATGAAAACGACCGACGATCGCGATGTTGATGGCTACATGGCTTTGCTGCACGACGACTACGTGTTTGTCCGTCACCAAACGGGCACGGAAGTCAGCAAAGCAGACTGGGGCCCGGCAATGGCTGAGATGATGGCCAGCGACAAGCTTGAGTTTTTCAACAACCGCTGCATCTACGAAAACGATGAAGTCGTTGTTTCGCACCAAGTCATGGGTTTCCCTGATGGCACCAAAGAAGCCGTGCTGATCGTCAACACGATTCAGGACGGTCTGATCGTCCGCACCGAAACGGGCGCGACGCTGCTCAAGTAAGCACGCTTGGCTCCAACGGCGAAGCACGCCACACGATCAGGAAGGCGGTGAAGACGAGACTTAGAGGGCACCGCCCTTCTTATTCACCGCGTTCTCGATCCCGCGCCAACGTCAGCGCTTCAGCCATCGCCGTCATATCGATGTACGTCGCCACGCGTCGGTCGTCTGCATCGAACAGGGTCAATTCTACCGGGCCGCGATCAAACCGAGCAATCCGCTCGAACCGCACCACGGGCGGATAATCTCCCCAACACATGATCCGAGTTGTCATCATCAAAGGGGGGTCCAGAGCGACGTTCAATCCGGTCGCTGCGCCAAAGCTGCCAAAGTAGCTGTTGCAGGCCGCCAAGGTGTGAATATCACCATCCGCCTTGACCGTCATCGTAATAGGCTCGTCTTGACCGCCGCCGAGCCAAATAGCAGCCCCTGCTTCGTCAAAAACGGATTTCAACCACCACTGGCCCGCCAAGGCATGGGGTGCGGGGTGAGATGAGGGGTCAGCGCTTGCAGGTGAGGCGGAGTCTGACTCAGCACCCGCGATCGTCGATAACCCGAGCGCACCACCCACGACAGCAGCAGCAAGCCAACGCATCCCGGTTGTGTGTAACCAAAAAATCATCGTCCGCCGTCCTTTCGCGATTGCTCAAGAGACTTGGTTCCTCAGCGCTGAGAAGTCTACACCTTCCCTCACCAACCCCATATTATCGTCGATCGTTGAGCTGTTGAACGCTCAGTCACAGAACACGGAAAAATCGATTGCGCACGGTCCCGCGGCCAAAAGGCTTGGCGTGTACGGACCGCATCGATGACGGTTTTCTGTTCGGCTGGCTTCGTTTACTTCGACAAGGAAGTAAATGGAGCGGGTGATGAGATTCGAACTCACGACACCTAGCATGGCAAGCTAGTGCTCTACCCCTGAGCTACACCCGCGCCGGGGATGGAGCGGTGTTTATCCCCGTCCCCCACATAGATCAAGCGCTTATTTTCGATTTTGCTCTCTGGCGCTCTGCACGGGCTTTGCAGGGTTGCGAAGGTCGCGCAACTCGCCCTGAGTTTCCAGTATTCTTCGCCGCCCTATTCGACCGAGGCGCATTATGGTGCCGGGTCAAAGGCGGATCCGACTCCCAACCAAACCACAAGGTGCTGGAGTCACTCAGTACCGTCCGGTGTCCCGATGCACGACGCTGACGGCATAGCCCATCGCCCGCAGCCATTCTCCCGCCTGTTCGGCGAAAAATACCGAGCGATGCTTGCCGCCGGTGCAGCCAAAGGCCACCGTGAAGTAGGCCTTGCCCTCCTGCTGCTGCCGCGCCGCAGTGACACTCAATAAACCGCGCAAATGGGTCTGAAAGTCCTCAAACGCGTCATCGGCCCGAATGTAGTCGGCAACGGCCCTGTCCTTACCCGTCCGGGGCCGCAGATCCAGATCGTAGTGTGGGTTTCGCAGCCAACGCACGTCGAACACCATATCAGCGTCCAGGGGTAAGCCTGACCGATAGGAAAACGACTGCGCGCGAATCTGAAGGTGATCGGTTTGTGGGCCGGCAAGCGCGGAAATCGCAGCGCTCAGATCGGTGAGCTTTACGCCCGTTGTGTCCATAACCTCATCCGCCAGACGCCGACGCGGCAGCGATGCTGCTTGCTCAGCCTCTAAGGCGTCCAGCAGGCCTTGTCCGCGATCAAATGGGTGGACACGCCGGGATTCGTTGTAGCGGCGTCGCAGCGTCTCAGGATCGGCGCTGAGGAAGATGTGATGCACCCGCACGTCCGCTGGCCAATCGGGCAAGACTGGGTCTTGGTCCTGCGTCAGCGGCCAACCCAACGCTATATCGTCTGCCTTACTCTCGCGCACGAACGCAGACCACAGCGCAACGGGCACGGAGTCGCTGGCAACAAAACCCATATCAGAGAGAATACCCAAAGCCGTGGTTCGCCCTGCGCCGGATAAGCCGGAAATGATGAAAACGCGCTTTGCCATCAGATTTGGAAATCCTCTGGCATTTCCGGCAAACGAATCACCACGCGACCCCCGGAAATCTCACCATTTCGATCCGCATTCTCCGCCCAGATTTTCCCGCCGTGGGCGGTGATGATCTGTTTGGAAATGGACAAGCCCAAGCCGGAATGCTTACCAAACCCATCCTGCTCGGGCCGGTCGGTGTAGAAGCGATCAAAGACTTTGTTCAGCTTGTCCGCCGGGAAGCCGATCCCCTGATCTTCAACAGACAGCAAAATATCCCCCCGGTCGCGCACCAGGCGGACCCAGATTTTACCCTTTGGGGGGGAGAACGTCTGTGCGTTGGTAATCACGTTGACCAGCACCTGACCCAATCGCAATTCTGCGCCGAGAATGTAAAAACCGGGCTTACGGAATTGCGCAGGCTCCAAGATGATCTCGACGTCGCTTTCAACCATTTGGTGTTGAAGCGAGACCACATCTTGCGCCAGAGCATAGAGGTCCATTTCTTCCCAGTGCGACCGCGCCAGCTCGGCATCCAAGCGCGAACTGTCCGAAATATCCGTGATAAGCCGGTCCATGCGGTCCACATCGTGGGTGAGGATATCGAACAAAACGGCTTGCTGCTTGGGGTCTTTAACCATTGAAAGCGTCTCGAAAGCCGAACGCAGCGAGGTCAGTGGGTTTTTCAGCTCGTGCGCCACGTCAGCGGCGAAGCTTTCCATCGAGTCGATCCGGTCCCACAGGCTTTCGGTCATATCGCGCAGTGACAGCGACAAGTCACCGATCTCATCGCCACGTTCCGACAAATCTGGGATTGCATGGCGGCGGTCCTTTTGCCGGCGCACCAAGTCCGCAGACTTGGCCAACTGCCGCACCGGCTGGGCGATTGTGTGGGCCAAGTAGATCGACAGCAGGACGGTAATCACCAGTGCGATAAAGAACAGCGTAAGGATCAACGTCTGCATCGAGGCTATTCGCTCGTCCACAATCGTTGTTTCGCGTGAGATCATCAGGCCACCAAGCACGCGCCGATATTCTTGGACAGGCACCGCCGCTGACAAGACAAGCGCGTTGCCGTCGGCGGCTCGGACACCGTTGGCGAATTTGCCAAAAAGCGCGTCTGCTGCTTCGGGGTAGTGGTCGGCGCGCTGTGGCATGGTTTCGATATAGCGCGGGAACTGACGCCCCCCGCGGCGCACAGCGCGCCAGATGGCGCGGGGCGAGAGAATCTCCATCAGACTCGGTTCACCCAAGGACTGCGAATAAATGGGCACCATGCCGCCTCTCAGCACGCGTGAGTCGGCCAACAAATCGCCATTGAGTGCGAACAATCGCGCGCGGGAAGGGCTTTCAATCGTGAGCAAGCGCAAAAACAGCGCGCTCCGGTCTTTATCAAGCCGTTTGTCAGAGCCCTCGCCAGTGACCGCCGCCGAGCCCAAGGCAACAGCAATAATCCGCCCTTCCGATCGCAGCGCTTCAAGCTCGCCGTCGATCAGGAATTGACGGTAACGGTCGGTGTACAGGAATCCGATGACAGGGATCAGCAAGGTAATCATGTTGATCGCCAGAATGCGCCCAACCAAGGACCGCGAACCGGGGCCGCGAGGGCGCCAGCGAATCCTTCGACCCAAGACAATAGACGCCCAGCGCTCGACGAAGGATCGTGAGCGGCGGGTTTTCTTGATGGGCTTATCCTGCGGTACAGTGGTCAACGATCAGGCCAATCTTGCAGACATTGAAGCCGCTAAAATAGGACCAAGACGACAGCTTGCACAGACCTCATGAATCCTCGACCCCTCGGCGGGGTCTTTTTGTCGTGTCTTTTGGCGGTTTAGGCGACGACGCCGGTGTCTTTGTAGCGATAGCCGACACCGTACAGCGTCTCGATTTGATTGAAGTTCTCATCGACCACTTTGAACTTTTTCCGCAATCGCTTGATGTGCGAATCAATCGTCCGGTCATCAACATAGATGTGCTCGCCATAGGCGGCGTCCATGAGTTGATCGCGGGTTTTAACGTGGCCCGGGCGCTGAACCAGCGACTTGAGGATGAGGAATTCCGTCACCGTCAACGTAATGTCATCCGTCTTCCACAGGCACTGGTGCTTGACTGGGTCCAGCCGAAGCTCCCCGCGGGTCAGAACGTCATTGCCCACTTCCCGCTCCGGGGTGGCGACCGCCATTTCGTCTCGGCGGAGCAGAGCGCGGATACGCTCGACCAACAAACGCTGGGAAAAGGGCTTCTTGATGTAATCATCCGCGCCCATGCGCAGACCAAGAACTTCATCGACCTCATCATCTTTGGACGTGAGGAAGATCACAGGGACTTGGCTTTGCGTCCGCAACCGACTGAGCAGCTCCATGCCATCCATGCGCGGCATCTTGATATCAAGGATCACCAAGTCTGCAGGCTGTACCGTCAAACTTTTCAGGGCGTCAGACCCATCAGAGAAAGTTCGCGTCCGAAATCCCTCGGCTTCGAGAGCCATGGAAACAGAGGTCAGAATGTTACGATCGTCATCTACGAGAGCGATGGTCTGTTGCACGGTTATCTCCGCGAGCGTGGTTTTGTTCATTAGGTCTATGATGCCTAAGTGTGCTCTATTGGCAACATTCTTGCGGCGAGAATAAGGTACGTCGTGTCGAAAAGCTGAACAAAGTAAGGCAGGCACCAGCGAATTTCGTGGTTTTCGCACGCCTTCACAGTTGTTTTCTCCCATGTGACAAATAGATACTGGTATCTTGATTTTTAAGCGAATTATATCTATATCAGCAGTCAGTCGGTCGTCCTCTAAGCGGTTTGCCCTGACTTTTTGCAAGTCCCGATGTAAAAGCGCGCAAATGACAGCTGACGTTCTTTCCCTCGAAACTCTGGCGGTGCAACCATCGACCATCCAAGCCGCTTTGGTTGCGATCCAACGCGCCCAACTGTTACTGGGCCACGCGACACGGGGCTGGCGCATCGAGCTAGGCCAGAATCTCCCATCGTCGGCCATCGCCCGAATTGAGGGCTTTGATTTGGCGATCACAGGCCTGACACCGCCCCTGTTTGAGCAGAGCTTGGCCGCGTCGATATCCGCGCTGGAACGGACCGGCGGTCAACGCCATGGATCTGGCGAGGGCCATGCGGTCACACACTACATCCTCACCGAACATATGGACGCAGACGTGCTTCGCCACCTTCTGAGTCAAATGCTCGCTACAGCCCGTGTTGACCCGTACGCCGGGTTGCTGCGCGTCAGCGCGGTAGGTGCTGAAGGGCTAGGAGTCGCTTCGCAGCAAACGGAAACCAAGCCGGCCTTGTTGGATGTTCTGCAGCAAGCGCGACTGAGCTCGGTCGACCACGGCATTTTTGCCAGCGGTAAAGACGACCCCTCACGCCACGAAACGCTGGCTCGGTTTAAGGACGAACGCGGCACGACCCTGCGCGCGGCACAGGTTCTCACGGGGCAGGAGCCTGACGCCGCCCTCGCCGAACTGGATCGGGCGATGTTGCTTCGGTCGGTTCAGCGGTTGGTGGCTGAACCGACATTGCGGCTCAGTATCAATGTTTGTCGAACGACTTTGCACGATCCTGAGTGGCCCGTGTTGCTCAAGGATTTGGTTGACCGTCACCCCAGTGCGATCGCCCGGGCCGTCTTCGAAGTGACAGAATGGCCCATCCGAGCCGCCCACAAACCCCTTAAGGCTGCGTTGGCGCCTTTGGCTGGGCTTGGGTTGGGATGGTGGCTGGATGATTTTGGCGCTGGACTGACCAGTTTCAACGAAACCTTCATCCCCAGCGTGACGGGGCTGAAGGTTGATCGATCGTTGCTTCGTCGGTGCTACGCCGATGCGGACCAATTCGGTGCGCTAAAGCTGGTGACGAGCTTCGCGCGGAGGCAGGGTAAAAGCTGTGTCATCGAAGGCGTAGAATCGGCCAAAGAACGGGACTTTGCAGAGGCGTGCGGGGCAAGCCATGTGCAGGGCTTTTTCTCTGGCGTGGTATAATCCGGTCCAAACCTGCTTTGTTCTGGGGTTTGGAACCCAGGGTCTATTCGGCCAACTTCGCTAGAATCAACTCAAGCTGCTCAAGCGAGGCATAGGATACCCGGACTTGCCCCTTGGTCCCCGAGCCTTGTATCTGTACTGCCAATCCAAGCGCATTGGTCGCTGCTTCTTCAGCTTCGCGCAGATCGGGATCCTTATCACGGCCATCCGGGCTCAACGTTGCGGCCGCAGGCGACTGGGTTGCTTTCGCTAGATCCCGCACGGCCTGCTCGAGCTGCCGCACCGACCAACCGCCAGCAACCGCTTTGTGGGCCAGCGGCAGTGGGTTTTCGACCGACAACAGCGCGCGCGCATGACCAGCGCTAAGCTGCCCTTCCTCAACCATGCGCCGCAAGGCCTCGGGCATGACCAGCAATCTCAGGGCGTTGGCGACATGGGCCCGGCTTTTACCCACGCGATCGGCAACGTCGGTTTGGGTGTAACCGAATTGGGTGATCAGGCGCCTGTACCCTTCAGCCTCTTCAAAAACGCTGAGGTCTTCGCGCTGAATGTTCTCTAACAGCGCAACTTCAGCTGCATCCATATCGGCCATTGGACGCACAATCACAGGCACTTCGTGCAGCATTGCACTTTGCGCGGCGCGCCATCGTCGTTCGCCCGCAATGATTTCGAACCGCGTTTTTACCCCATCGCTGGCGTCCCGAACCAGCAGCGGCTGGATGATGCCTTGGGATTTGATCGAATCCGCCAATTCGCGCAGTCGCTCGGCGTCAAACACCTGTCGTGGCTGAAAGGGGCTGGGGGATAGATCGCTGATCGGCACCAGTTGAGGCGTTGTCCCCGATACAGCGTCGGCATTGTCATCGTCAAAAAGCGCGCTCAGACCGCGGCCCAACCCTTTCTGCGCCATCACTGATTTCCTTCGGTTGTCTGCAAGACCTACAGGCCCAAACTGGTTGCGATTTCATCCGACAGCGCGGCATAGGCCAGTGCGCCGGATGAGCGTTCATCATAATCAAAAATGGGCTGCGCGTGTGACGGGGCTTCAGACAGGCGGACGTTGCGTGGAATTTTGGTCTTGAACACACGTCCCCGCAAATGGGTGCGCACGTCGCTTTCAACCTGCTGCGCCAGCCGGTTTCGGCCATCATACATGGTCAGCACCACCCCCAGCAGCTGGAGTGACGCGTTGGAACCGCGCTTAACACGGTCCAACGTGCGTAGCAGGAACGCCAGCCCTTCAAGCGCAAAAAACTCAGCCTGCAACGGCACCAATACGCGGTCCGCCCACGCCAGACCATTCAGCGTCAGCAACCCCAAAGCCGGCGGGCAATCGATCAACACCACGTCAAAATCTTGCGCTGCGTCCTTCAGACGGTCACGGAAACTGAATTGACGAGCTTCGGCGTCAACCAGCTCAATTTCCATGGCCGCAAGATCCTGATTTGCGGGTAAAATATACAAATCTGCTTGAGATGTGGGCCGGATGGCAGCCGACGCCTCAGTCGTTCCCGCCAAAACAGCATAGAGGTTGGCCTCGCGCTCATCGGCGGCGATCCCAAGTCCCGTGGACGCGTTCCCTTGTGGATCAGAGTCAATGATCAGGGTCTTTTTGCCCTTGCGGGCCAAAGCCGCGCCCAGGTTTACGGCAGTGGTGGTTTTACCGACGCCACCTTTTTGATTGGCAATGGCGAGAATTACCGGTTCTGACACGGACGTTGTTTCCTATTGCAATCGGCTGTTTTGGTTAAGGCCGTAAACGGTGTTTTTTGCGCCTAAACACGCGCGTTTTGCTTGTTCAGCGTGTGGATCACGAGCCCAAGGCGGCAAAACCTGCTGGGTTGAGCGCAACCTTCGTTGGCTTACGACCTAGCGCGTGGAGCGGACGTTGCGCAAGCGCAGAATCACGGAGTCGCTGTCGATAACCGAGGGAAAACTTTCGCTTTCAAAGTCGTGTGACTCTTGTGCCGCCTGGATTTCTTCGGGTGCGGTCCGGCCTTTGTGCAAAACCAAGGTTGTCGACGTGCCAATCAGCGGCGCACACCACTCGAGCAGGCGCGGCAGGGGCGCAAAAGCGCGGGCAAACAGAACGTCCAGCGGTTGAGCCGGCAGGCTTTCGACCCGCTTGGTAACAATCGTCAAAGGCGCACCCGTTGACGACTTCACGGCCAGCAAGAACGCGGCTTTGCGATGGTCCGACTCCACCAGCGTGACCGGCAAGCCAGTGGTGATTGCGATCACGACACCCGGAAAGCCAGCCCCAGTCCCTATGTCTGCGAGTTTTGGTGCAGGCGCTGGGTGACCAGACCCATCGCCTGCGGGTAAATCAGCATAGTCGAGGCACTGGAGGCTATCGACAACATGCCGGTTCCAAACATCGCTCCATGTCTTTGGCCCAATGAGGTTAAGCGTTGGCTGCCATTTTCCCAAAGTCTCAACATAGCGCTGGAGCTGTTCGATCTGCGATGGCTCAAGCCCCAGTCGTGCGCTGGTTTCGTCAAACAGCGTTGAAGGCGATGGCACGGTCAGCGGCCGGCTCGTCGAATGTCGCGGCATTAGGCTGCGGTCTTGTCAGACGAAAGTGCCTGCCGGTCTTCGCCCCGGCGACGAACGTACTTCAGGAGAGCGCCCAAGGCCGCTGGTGTCATCCCCTGTATCCGTGAGGCTCGACCCAGTGTTTCCGGGCGTGCGCGCTCTAGTTTTTCGCGGATTTCGTTGGAAAGTGAGCCGATTGCCCCGTAATCGAGGTCAACAGGCAAGCGTGCGTCGCCTTCTGATTGGAGGGCGGCCACTTCGCGTTCCTGCCGGTCTAAATAGCCAGCATAGACAGCTGCAATTTCAAGCTGCTCGGCGACGTCTGGACGCAAGCCAGACAAGGTGGGAAAGGCAGCCTGTAGCTGGTCGAGTGAAACAGTTTTCATGCTCAACATATCAAGCGCACTTCGGCGGCGTCCATCCAGCTTGATCGGGAAACCGGCCCGCTCCCATTCATTTGGACTCAGGTTCACGGCTTCGAACTGCTGGAAGGCCTCGTTGATCAGGGATTGTTTCACGTGAAACGAGTCTTGGCGGGTTTGACGGACCAGACCAAGCGCCAAACCGAGCGGCGTCAGCCTTTGGTCCGCGTTGTCAGCGCGCAGCCGCAACCGAAATTCCGCTCGGCTGGTGAACATGCGATAGGGTTCTGTCGTCCCACGCGTCACCAAATCATCGATCATGACGCCAATATAGCCCTCATGGCGCCCGATACGGAGTCGATCCAACCCACCAGCAGTCTGAAGCGCTGCATTAGCCCCCGCCACCAGGCCCTGTGCCCCGGCTTCTTCGTAACCCGTGGTGCCATTGATTTGTCCGGCCAAATACAGACCTGATACGCGCTTGGTTTGCAGCGTTTCATCCAGTTCCCGCGCATCGACATAATCGTATTCCACCGCATAGCCAGGCCGCAGAATTTCTGCCCGCTCGAGGCCAGGAATGGTTTTGAGCATCGCTGCCTGAACCGAACGCGGCAGTGATGTGGAAATGCCGTTTGGGTAAACCGTGTGGTCATCCAGCCCTTCTGGCTCCAAAAAAATCTGATGCCGCGATTTGTCGGCAAAACGAACCACTTTGTCTTCGATCGACGGGCAATAGCGTGGACCAACACCATCGATGGCGCCGGAGTAAACCGCTGATTTATCGAGATTTTCGCGAATAATGGCGTGGGTTGCCGGCGTTGTGAAAGTCACTCCGCAATCCACTTGGGGTACCGTGATCTCGTCGGTTAACGTCGAAAATGGAACCAGCACATCGTCTGGCGGCTGGATATCCAAACCAGCCCACCCAATGGTCCGCGCGTCAAGCCGGGCCGGCGTGCCTGTCTTCAACCGCTCCAGCCGAAAACCCAGACGCTCGATCGTATCGGCTAAAGCGATGGATGGCGCTTCACCCGCTCGACCTTCGAATAACACCTCATCACCGATGAACGTTTTCCCGCGCAGGAATGTCCCCGTGGTGATAACCACAGCACCTGCGCCAATCCGGACCCCCGTGTCCGTCAGCAGTCCAACAATGCTGCCGCTGTCGTCCAGCTCTATGTCGTCTGCGCCCGCTTCAATCACAGTTAGTGTTGGTTCGTCCTGCAATAGCGCCTGAATGGCTTCGCGGTACAAACGACGATCCGCCTGGGACCGTGGACCACGAACCGCTGGACCTTTGGATGCGTTTAACATTCGAAACTGAATACCTGCTTGGTCAATCGCGCGCCCCATTAGCCCATCAAGCGCGTCGATTTCTCGAACCAGATGGCCCTTGCCCAAACCGCCGATCGCAGGGTTACACGACATTTCGCCAACCGTTGCCCATTTGTGCGTGACCAGCGCCACCTTGGCGCCAACACGCGCAGCGGCAGCAGCGGCCTCCGTACCGGCATGGCCCCCGCCGACGATGAGGACATCGAAGCTCAGGTTTTGCGGTACAACATCATTTCGGCGATAGAGTTTCACGTGAAACGCCTCTAGCAGGCTGCGGTACGCGGCAGCTCAGATTTATTTACCAATACAGAATCGACTGAAAATATGGTCGAGCACGTCCTCAACATCAACCGCACCGGTAATCCGACCCAGCGCAGCAGACGCGTCTCGCATACATTCGGCGAGTAAAGCGAGCTCTTCATGGTCCTCACAACGGCCCAACGCTTCAACGGCTTGGCCAACGTGGTGGGCGTGCCGCTGCCTGCCCATGGGTAGGACATGGTCGAGCGATACCCCCTCGCCCAGCAAACAGTCACGGACCACCAACAATACCGCATCGAGCCCCTCACCGGATATCACAGACACACCAAGATCAACGCTATTGGCTGTCCACAGATCTTGCTTGGTCGCGATTTTAACAACGGAAGCGCCCTCCAAACGCGCAGCAATATCCGGGTCTTCACCGCGCTGGTCGATCAGCCATAGCACCAGATCCGCCGTCTCAGCCGCTTTAATCGCTCGATCAACACCAATGGCTTCAACTTTATCGGCGGTGTCCCGCATGCCCGCCGTATCCACGACATTCACGAGGAAACCATCCAACTCTATGGGAACCGACAGAGCGTCGCGCGTCGTCCCAGCCACTTCAGTGACAATGGCCACTTCCCGGGCTGCCAGAGCGTTTAACAGCGACGACTTACCCACGTTGGGCAGGCCAACCAATGCCACGGAAAAGCCATCCCGAACATGCGCCGCCAATCGGTGTGATTGAGACGTCGCCTGCTGCATGGCCGCAGCCAACGCGGCCGCACGGGCTCTTAGGGTTGGGAAAAAGTCAGTCGGCAGGTCTTCGTCTGGAAAATCGATCCAAGCTTCTGTTTCAGCACGCATCATGATAATGGATTCACGCCAAGCCAGCACCTGATCGGACAAAGCGCCGCCCAATTGCCGCAGCGAGAGCCGGCGTTGCGCCTCAGTTTGGGCGTCGATCAGATCGCCCAAGCCCTCCACGGCTGCCAAATCCATCTTTCCATTCAGAAAAGCGCGCTGCGTGAACTCGCCAGCTTCCGCAGGGCGTAATCCAGGCATGGTGCTCAGCGCGGATAACACCGCCCTTACCACCGCTGGTGAACCGTGCGCGTGAAGCTCAACAACATCTTCACCGGTGAAGGAGTTTGGCCCCAAAAAATGGACGGCCATCGCTTCGTCCAACAACGCACCATCTGCGGTCCGAAGATTGGCACGATGCAGAATGCGAGGCGCCGGCAATGCGGGCTCGGCTGCAGCGGCGTTACGGATCAAGGCTCTGAGTGCGGCCAAAGACTCCCGCCCAGAAACACGAATGACGGCCACGCCTGCGCGACCGCCACCGGTTGAAACGGCAAATATGGTATCAGCACGAGACACGGATCGAGCCTACCCGCTTGCGCTACTGATTCATGGACAGGAAGAAGTCGTCGTTTGACTTCGATGTCCGCAGTTTGTCGATCAGGAATTCCATCGCATCGACCGGGCCCATCGGCATCAGAATGCGACGCAGAACCCACATTTTCGCCAGTTCGCCACGTTCGACCAACTGCTCTTCCTTACGCGTGCCGGAACCGCCAATGTCAATGGCGGGATAGGTCCGCTTGTCGGCCAGTTTCCGGTCAAGAACAATTTCCGAGTTACCCGTGCCTTTGAATTCCTCAAAGATCACTTTATCCATCATCGAACCGGTATCGATCAGTGCGGTACCAACGATGGTCAACGAGCCGCCTTCTTCGATGTTTCGAGCCGCACCAAAGAAACGCTTGGGGCGCTGCATCGCGTTGGCATCAACACCGCCGGTCAAAACCTTACCTGATGACGGAACAACAGTGTTGTAAGCACGAGCAAGGCGCGTGATGGAATCGAGCAAAATCACCACGTCTTTCTTGTGCTCAACCAGCCGCTTCGCACGTTCGATTACCATTTCGGAAACCTGAACGTGGCGGGTTGCGGGCTCGTCAAACGTTGAGGCCACAACCTCACCGTTCACCGAACGCTGCATGTCTGTAACTTCTTCCGGACGCTCATCGATCAACAGGACGATCAAATAGGCTTCAGGATTATTCCGGCTGATGCTGTCTGCAATGGTCTGCAGCATCATAGTTTTACCCGTGCGTGGCGGTGCAACCACCAGCGCCCGCTGGCCCTTACCAATCGGGCTCACCAGATCAATAACGCGGCCTGTCAGATTTTTGTTGGTTGGGTCCTCAACCTCTAGTTTTAACCGCTCATCCGGATAAAGCGGCGTAAGAGAATCGAAGTTGACCCGCGTCCGCGTAGAACTTGGGTCTTCAAAGTTGATGGTATTGACCTTGGTCAGGGCAAAATACCGTTCATTGTCGCGCGGCGCACAGATCTCGCCGTCCACGCTGTCACCTGTTCGCAGACCAAACTTCCGCACTGTGTTGGGTGAAACATAGATGTCATCGGCGCCAGCGAGGTAGTTTGCTTCCGGAGAACGCAGAAAGCCGAAACCATCCTGCAGCACTTCGATCACGCCTCCGCCAAAAATCGACTCATCGTTTTCAGCAACAGCCTTCAGAATGGCAAACATCAACTCTTGCTTACGCATGGAGGCAACATTTTCGATTTCCACTTCTTCAGCCATGGCAATCAGCTGAACAGGGGTCTTTTGTTTGAGATCTTCGAGATGCATGTTTCGAAAAATATCCGTCTAGGATCGCGCTTCAACGCCTGCCAGCACAGGCAGGACCACCGAAGCAAATGAGGTCAGCACGAAGTTTGGCCGACAAAACAGAGCGGGTCGCAGCAAGAGCAGATCGGCGGATCAGAGAACAACTGCGAGAAAAATAGGGGAAAGAGGCCTCACCTCGGACGAGGGACCGTGGCCGCATCGGGCCAGCACTGGCGCAGAGCCAACACAATCTTTGGAATAGGCAGGGCCGCGAAACCTGTCAACGGCCCTTTCCATCAGAACGGCATTTTAGCCTACAAAAGCCCCTGAAAAGGCTTAACGACCACTAAAATGACCACCAGAATCATCAACACCGTTGGAACTTCGTTGAAAATACGGAAGTAGCGGGCAGATTTGGTGTTGATATCAGCGGCAAAGTTTTTCACGTGTCGAGACTGCATGCCCGTCACACCGCTCATCGCCAATACCAACACAAACTTCGCGATAAACCAGAACTCCCGCGCCGTTGTGATGCCATTCATCTCCCAATACACGACCATCCCCAGACCGGCGATCCAGGTCACGATCATCGCGGGATTAATAATCGCAGCATACAGGCGGCGTTCCATAACTTTGAAGGTCTCGGACTTATCCGACCCCGCCTCTGCATCCGCGTGGTAGACGAACAAGCGCGGGAGGTAGAGCAACCCGGCCATCCAAGCGATGACGGCGATGATATGGATGGTTTTAAACGTTAGAAACACAGCGATCATGATGAAGGTTCTCTCAATAAACAGGTAAGCCGAGCGCGCGAATTAGGAGCGTACAGCATCCAGCACCCAGTGCACTGCATCGGGGTCGCTTTCTTTGAAAATACCATGGCCAAGATTGAAAACGTGGCTGCGTTCGCGGTCTACCCGTCCAATAACATCACGCGTAGCGGCCTCGACGCTTTCACGGTCTCCCAACAGGCGACCAGGGTCCAGATTACCTTGTATCGCAGCAAATTCCAGCGCCGAAGCAGACCGAAGATCATTGGAATAATCAACTTGCAGGCTCACCAGCGCATCGAAGCCAGACAAATCGCGGGCGGCAAACATGGCCTTTCGCGGAAACAAAATCACCGGTGTGTCCGGCGCTTCTTGCCGGATCAGGCGGACAATGGCCTTGAGTGGTGCAGAAGACCACGCCAACTGCGCCGCTTGGTCCAAAGATCCAGCCCAAGAATCGAAAATCATCACAGCATCGGCCCCGGCTTTAATTTGCGCGATCAAATGCTGGGCGACACTCCGCACCAGCAGATCGATCAACGCAGCGAAACCAGACGGATTGCCGTAGGCCATAGCCTTGGTCGCCGCATAGGATTTACTCGCCCCTCCTTCGATCATATAGGTCGCCAATGTCCACGGCGCGCCGGCAAAACCAATCAGCGTGGTGGTTTCAGGCAAAGCCCCTCGGATTTGCGATACAGCCCGATAAGCGGGATCGAGCACCACTGCGGCTTGCCCGCTCGCCAAGCGGTCTTCCATACCAGCATGGTCCGGCAGAGCGCCCAAAACCGGGCCTTCTCCGGCTGCAAAAGCCAGATCTTGGCCCAGTGCGCGCGGGATGGTTAGAATATCGGAAAACAAGATTGAGCCATCAAAGCCGTAACGGCGAATGGGCTGCAAGGTCACTTCGGTGGCAAAGTCCGGATTGTCGCACAAATCCAAAAAGCCGCCCGCCTCAGCCCGCAGCACACGGTATTCCGGCAAATATCGTCCAGCTTGACGCATGAACCATGCGGGCCGGGGCCATTGAGATTGACCGTGCAAAGCGGCGAGAAGAGGCTTGTCGCCCGAATACGTGAGTGTCATGGCCACTGATTTGCGGGGTAAGGATGGAAAAGGCAAGCCGTTGGCGCTCAAGTCTGTTTGCCAGCAAACGCAACGCCCTTATCAATCTCGATCGAACGGGGTGTTTGAACACAAGACCAGTGATGGCTTAAAGAACCCCAACTAACAAAACAAAGTTTTTAAAAATGGTAGTTGTTGTTGTTGGCAGGGTCAGAATCTGTGGATCAAAAGATATCCTCGACTTACCCCCAAATTTGAGCCTGCTTTCCATGTGCGCCACATTGCGCGACCGTCGCTCGGAATCGCCATATATATCAGAGCAAACTCCACCACATTTATCGAAATTTTGAGTGAGTTTGAGACCATGCATCCTCAGTCTTCATGTGTCAGAAACTATCCTTTTCCACGGTTGAAAACCTTACTGTGAACGAAGAGTTGTCCTCAGTATAAGAAAAGCACTCAACCCCATCCCCAACCAAGCCATTGGGTTACACACAGGGGTTGGAGAATAACTTTAGCCTTTAAGCCGCGACTCGGTTGGGGTTTGGCGTCACTGATAAAAGGATCAAACTGCGTGATGGATGATTTTGACGATTTCCCGATGCCCCCTCAATTGGGATGGCTGGATGAGCAACCCCTGTTGTTGGCATCCGCATCGCAAACGCGGATGGCGATGCTTATGGATGCGGGGTTGCCAATCGTTGTTGCGCCCTCAGACGTAGACGAAGCGCCGGTAAAGGCCGACGGTGAAGCAAATGGCCGTTCAGCGGCTGACGTCGCTCAAGAGCTTGCCGCGGCTAAGGCAGTTTCGGTTTCGCAGATGCATCCTGGCCAAATCACCGTTGGGGCTGACCAGATGCTGGTGCTCAAGGAGCCAAGCGGCGCAGAGCTATGGTTTGACAAGCCTGACAATCGTGGCTTGGCGCACAAAAATTTGTCGATTCTCAGCGGTAAGTCTCACCAGCTGGTTACAGCCACCGCTGTGTGTGTTGATGGTGCAGTGCAATGGTCTTCGACCCGCAGCGCGGATTTAACCATGCGCGACCTCAGCGACGCATACATCCGAGCTTACTTGGATACCTTGGGCGACGAAGTGCTGTGGTCTGTTGGCGGTTACCAACTCGAAGGGCTGGGTGCGCAGTTGTTTGACGCGGTTGAAGGTGATTTTTTCACCATTTTGGGCATGGATTTGACTGGATTGCTCGCGCATTTGCGTGAACGCCAAGCGTTGCTGGCCTAAATCATGAGAGGTGCTCCCTTGAAAGCTGCTGTTGTTGGTCACCCGATTGCCCATTCTCAATCGCCCACGATTCACGGCCATTGGCTCGAAAGTACTGGGATCGCCGGCACTTATGAGGCGCTTGATTTGCACCCCGATGCATTTGCCGATGAGATTCGGGCTCTGGTAGAGCGCGGCTTTCAGGGTGTTAACGTCACCGTTCCTCATAAGGAAGCGGCGTTGGCACTGGCAGATACCACGGACGAAACCGCCCGGCGGATTGGGGCATCGAATACGCTGGTTTTCACCCAAGGCAAAATCCAAGCCCGCAACACCGATGCTTATGGGTTTTGGGAAAACTTGGCCCCCAGCTTAACCGGGCAAACGCCCAAGCGAGCGTTGGTGCTTGGCGCTGGCGGGGCGGCGCGGGCTGTATTGGTGGCGCTGCAGGATGCAGGCGTTCAGGATATTGTGCTCGCCAATAGAACCTTGAGCAGAGCGCAAGCGCTCGCTGATGAATTGGCGGTTTCAGCGCGGATTGAGCCGCTTTCGTGGGACGATGCTGAAAGTCTTATGGACCAGCAAATGCTGCCCCTGATCATCAACACAAGCTCCCGCGGTATGAAGGGAGAGAACCCCATCACCTGCACTTTGGCCGCCCAGACGAGCCAAACTGTGGTCAACGACATCGTCTACAACCCCTTGCAAACAGCACTGCTTCAATCAGCAGAAGTTCGCGGGTGCCGGACGGTTGATGGCCTGGGCATGCTTTTGCATCAGGCGCGTCCGGCATTTCAGGCGTTTTTTGGCGGACGCGTGGTTGTTGATGCGGGCTTGCGGCACAAAGTCGAACGCCGCATGGGTTTGGTGTGAGGCCATGAAAGTCATCGGCCTGACCGGTTCCATCGCCATGGGCAAATCTACGGCCGCCCGCATGCTCGCGCGCATGGGCTACGCGCACTTTGACGCCGATGCTGTGGTTCATGCTCTCACGGGGCCACGGGGCAAAGCCCTGCCTGCCATCGCAGCATTCGCCTCAGACGCCGTGTCGTTTGAACGCGGCATGGACCGCAAAGCGCTTGGCGATTTGGCGTTCAAAGATCGATCGGTACTGCGCAAGCTCGAAGCGGTTTTGCATCCGTTGGTCTATCACGAGAATCGGCGTTTATTGGCGCTTTGGCAGCGCCAACGCCGTCGCAAAGTGCTGTTGGACATTCCATTGCTGCTTGAAGGTCGGGGTGAGGGGCGCTGTGATGCCATTTGGGTGGTGTCCGCGCCCGCAGCCCTGCAAGCCCGCCGCGCACTGGCGAGACCCGGCATGACGGCAGAGAAACTTGCCGGCATTCTGGCGCGCCAAGTGCCAGACCGGGACAAACGCCGGCGCGCCGACGTGGTGATTGCAACAGGTTTGGGCCGGTCGGTAACCTGGGCTGCGCTGGTGCAGGCGGATCGCATCCCGGTGCAGGCAAAAACCTGGCCGCCGCGCCACCGCCGCAACACGCTGTTCAAAGGCGCCATTCACCGCGCCCCAAAAATGCTGTCAGGAAAAAGCGAATGACCCGCGAGATTGTGCTCGATACCGAAACAACGGGCTTTGAGCCCAGCGAAGGCCATCGGATCGTTGAAATTGGCTGTGTCGAGCTCGATGGCTTGCTTCCGACAGGAAAGACATTTCACGTCTACATCAACCCGCAGCGCGATATGCCAGCGGGCGCGTATGAAGTGCATGGACTGTCAGCAGAATTTCTCTCAGGCCATCCGGTTTTTTCGGCACAGGCCGACGCGTTTATCGACTTTATCGGCGACGCGCCACTGGTGATCCACAACGCCTCGTTTGACATGAAATTCATCAACGCCGAGCTGAAAACCATTGGCCGCCCGACACTGCCCATGAGCCGCGCCATCGATACGCTTGCTATGGCGCGTCGGGCGTTTCCCGGATCTCCGGCCAGTTTGGACGCGCTTTGTCGCCGGTTTGGCATCGACAATGCCAGCCGCACGCTGCACGGCGCTTTACTCGATAGCGAGTTGTTGGCGGAGGTGTATCTCGAACTCAAAGGCGGGCGTCAGCCGGGCTTTGGTCTGGACGCCATGGCCCCCTCATCCCGGTCCAGCAGTAAATCTGCTGGCCCAGCGGGCGACGGACAGCTTGTAGAAGAAACCAAAGGCCCATTTCCAGCGCGCACTTTTCCCGTGGCACAAAAAGAATCGGACCGCCATCGCCAGTTTTTGTCCGACGTCAGCGATCCGATTTGGTCAAAATACGGTGTGACCTCGACCGGCGATTAAGCCTCGGCTTCACCCCGATCTTTGCGGTTGGCCAGCAAGGTCAGGAAATTGAACGGATTGAGCAGCAGCGGCGGGTAGCCACCCTTTACCGTGGCGTCAGAAACAATCTCACGCGCAAACGGGAACAGGTAACGGGAAACCTCAACCACCAGCAGCTTCTCAATGGCTTCATCCGGCACGTCGTTGCCGATCTGGACCAAGCCCGCGTAAACACACTCAACAATGAACCCCGTTTGACCATCAACGGTGGCTTTGACGGACGTATGAAGTTCGACTTCAAAACGCCGATCGCCGAGATCGCGGTTGTTGACGTTTACATCAATATCGATTTTCGGCTGCTTGCCCTGAGCCATGAGGCCGGAAGCAGCGTTCGGGTTCTCAAAGCTCAAATCTTTCAGGTACTGGTGCAGAAACGCCAAGCCCTGTTGCGTGTTGGCGCCAGCGGCTTGAGCTTGAGCGGTTTCGTTTTCGGCCATGCGAGGTCTCGATTTCCTTAAATTTTACGTGTTGGACGCCTGTTACCACGCAGCGCGACGGAGGACTAGGCTCCGTTATGCGGCTTGCCGGAGCTGGGATCGTCGTCGGGATCAATGACCTCTGCCTCGCCCTCGATGACGCTCGGGCCTTGGGCTGAGAAGCCGGGGTCGTCTGAGCTGAAACCATAGCCGGCAAAGCCACCGCCGCCAGCGGCGCCCATGCCCCCAAAGGAAACACTGCCCCTGCTCTGCGCCCAATTCAGCAGACGCGGCGCGAGTAAGGATCGCACAGGCGGCAGCAGTAGGCCGATTCCGATAAAATCAGTGAAAAAGCCCGGCGTGAGCAGCAATAATGCTGCGGCAAATAAGCATAGTCCATCGAACATAGCCCGGCCTGGAATCTCACCGACACTGAGCTGGCTGTTGATCCGCGCGATCACCTGCGTCGA
The DNA here is from genome assembly GCA_905479265.1 of uncultured Alphaproteobacteria bacterium. Classification (GTDB taxonomy): domain Bacteria; phylum Pseudomonadota; class Alphaproteobacteria; order UBA7985; family UBA7985; genus UBA7985. Next base: position 29,144 of record CAJQLX010000038.1, on the reverse strand, counting down.
TTGCTGGCGTACCAAAATGGTGCCCGCTACAGCGGTTAAAAGCACCACCAGCAGCGTTGGCCATAGACCAATCCAGCCACCGACCGTGATGAAGCCCGCGATCTCGATGATGGGTGTCAAAATAAATGCCAGCAGTAACAACCGCGTCATAAAAGCCTTCCTTTCGCCTTTCGAAACCCTCAGGCGCACTCTTGTCCGTTGCCCCAACCGGCTTTCGCCCCTAACTGTATCCGATACAAGTGGGGCATGCTTCTGGTCGTTGAAAGGATTAGAGGCGAAAAAAACCAAGCCCCGGACCTAGGAGACTGACTGTGACCATCACTCTTGTTATTCTTGCCGTTGCCGTGGTGTTCGTCCTTTGGCGGCTGAGCTCGGTACTTGGTCAGGATCAGGGCTTTATTCCGCAGTTTGACCGAGACACCGGCCGTTCCGATCCGGACGCACCTTTGGCTGACGAAACACCTGCGGCGCAAGAGCCATTTTCGCTGAGCGCTGAGGACGTTGACCCAGCGTCAGATTTTACAAAAATCGAAGGCGTGCTTTCGCAGATCAGCGAGAAAGACAAACTGTTCAACCCGGGCGATTTCTTGCGCGACGCTGGTAATGCCTTTGAAATGATTTTGGGCGCCTTCGCGTCTGGTGACAAAGACACGCTGTCGTCGTTCGTTTCAAAAGACGTTTATGCTGGCTTCGCCCAGGCGATTGATGATCGGGATACGAACGGCCAGAATTTGGAGCTTACGTTGCTCAAAGCGCCAGAGACGCAATACTTTGCGGCGGAGATCAGTGGCAACACAGCCTTTGTGACACTGACGGTGCGTTCTGAGCAGATCCAAGTCGTTCGCGACAAGGAAGGCGCGATTACATCCGGCGACCCCAACCAGACCTCTACCGTCGTCGATCACTGGAACTTCTCTCGGAAGTTGGGCTCTTCTGACCCCATTTGGACGCTGATCGCGACCCAGGCCTAACCCCACGCACCAGCAAGTCATTCTGACATGAGGGCGAACGCGCTTAGGCGCTTCGCCCTTTTTCGTGTGTGACAAGAGGGCTGCAGCGAAGGAACGTGGTTCGTCCGGCTCAGAGAAATTGACTGGATTTTGGCGGTCGAAACGTGTTTTATGCGTCAAAGATTGTGTTATGCGCCTTAACTGGTGCGCAGACTCTCGTTTTTAGAGAATCAGCCTCAAGAAGCGCGCTTAATACGCTCTTTTTATTAGACTTTAGTTGGTATCGCTGGCATTTCGATATCGATTTTCAGACTAGGCTCCGATTTTGAGGGGTCTTGAGACATTTTGAAGTGAGACCGCCTTATGTTTCGGCGCACGTTGACCGCAGCCCTGTTTGTGATGGGCGCCCCTGTTCTTTTGAGCTGCCAAGCCACAGAATCTGTATCCGCCAATGCGGGATCGACCTTTCGCGACCGGGGGCTGTCCATCAACAGCATCCAAACCGCTGCGCGAACCCCCAGCGCTGGTTTTTCCACCAGCCGAACGTCGGCCAATCTGGTTTCCGCGCGGACGGTGGTGCGGACCGGTTCTGACGTTGAGGTCGCAGGCTTAACCCTGTCACCGGTGCAAGCACAAAGCCTGCCTGGGTGGACGACAGAGCGTCACGGCGATGCGCTGGAGGCGTTCTTGGAGTCCTGCGTTGTGCTGGGTCAGCGGGACGCGAATGAGCAGGCTTCGCCGTCGCCGCTGGGCGGAAAAGTTGCCGACTGGCGGAATGTTTGCGCACAGGCGGCTTCGTTGGGCGTTGATGACCACAACCGGGCGAAGCGCTTCTTTGAAAACAACTTCAAGGCCTTTGAGGTGCGCGGAGAAGGCACTTTTACCGGATACTATGAAGCGGAGATCAAAGGTTCCCGCACCAAATCTCGCGGGTTTAATTGGCCGCTTTATACCCGTCCGCCAGAGTTGGCGAGCAACGAGGCGTACTTTACCCGTGCCGAAATCGAACAAGGCGCGTTGGCGAATCGAGGGCTGGAGTTGCTGTACATCGACAACCCAGTCGATGTGTTCATGCTGCAGATCCAAGGCTCTGGCGTCGTGAAACTCGATGATGGCAGCACCATCCGCGTCGGCTATGCGGCGAACAACGGTCATCCCTTTATCAGTTTGCGCGAAGCGCTGGAAAGCCGCGGTTTCGACAAATCAGTCTATGGCGCGTCGATCCAGTCCTACACCCGCTGGCTCAAAGACCATCCGCGGCAGGCGATGGATGTGATGAACGCCAACCCACGTTTTATCTTCTTTACCGAAAATCTCCGCGATGGGGCCATTGGCGCTCAGGGCATCAAGTTGACCGGTGAGCGCTCTATGGCTGTCGATCTGGACTTCATGCCGCTTCACGTGCCGCTGTGGCTGGAAACCCATGCCACGGCACCCAATGGCTCGACACGGACCATCAAGCGCATGATGGTGGCGCAAGATACCGGCTCGGCGATCAATGGACGGGTGCGTGGTGATTTCTTCTGGGGATCCGGCGAAGGGGCGCTTGCGATGGCGGGTCGCATGAAATCGCCGGGGGTTTATACGATGCTGCTACCAAACTCTATTGCAGCAACACTACCCACGCGCTAACTGCCGTCTATGTTTGAGGACGGGCGCGTGAATCAACCGATTGCGCGCCCCACTCGCCACTCTTTTAGGCAGGAATAAGAAGCCTTGGGACAGCACAGTACGACAGACTTTCTCAACACGCTCGCGCCGCTGGCACTTTCCGGTATTGGGGAGGGCGTGGCAGCGATTGTTGGCAACCAACTCGCCCCTGCGGTGGAGCGTTTGCTTCCGGCTTTGCCGCCCGCTGCGCGCCTGGTTATTGTCGATGCGACCGAAGACGGCGCACAGGCGTGCAAGCGCTTTGTTCAGACCGATTTACGCTTGGGTGTCATCAACGAAACCCCCGCTCAGTTCATCGAAGATATGGTGGAACAGCGGTTTGACGCGCTGATCATTATGCCCGGCTGCGAAGGCGATGAAGACGCGCTGGTTGGTCTGCTGTGGCAGGGCGGTTTTATGGCGGTTGATCCCTCCCTCAATGCGCCAGCGGTGGACCCTGAGGAACTGCTGTCATGGGCCACCGATAACGGCGCGGCCGTGCGGCGATTGCCACCAAAACCCAAGCGGCGAGGGGGGCGACGGCGCAACCAACCTCAGCCCGCTGCAGCCTAGATCCCGCTAGTTCCGTGGCGTCGAAGAAGAAAACAGGCTCCAACAGCGCCGCACCCAAGGCCCGCAGGCGCGCGGTTCCTGTGGCAACAGACGACGACCGCGCGGTTTGGCAGGCGATCAAAGAAACGGTCAGCCCCATGCGGCTTTCCACCACCAAAACCTTTCGCGGCATCATCAACGCCGCCGAAAAACTGCCCCCCACGCCACAGCGCGAAGCCACGCCAAAGCCTGATGCGCCAAAACTGACGGCCAAAACCCGCTATACCGTGGCGCCCGATGCGTTGCTCAAAGGTCGACGCCCGCCGGTGAATTACGATTCATCGCGCAGTGAACTCAAGGCCGGTCAGCTGCAGGGTTTGGACCGGCGACGGGGCGATAAACTGCGCAAAGGCAAGCTGGATATTGAAGGCACGCTGGACCTGCACGGGATGACGCGTGATCAAGCCCAGAGCGCGGTCCGTCGGTTTATCGAGGCCAGCCAGTCTATGGGCCGCCGAACCGTCCTGATCATCACCGGAAAGGGCTACAGCCACGGCGGTGACGGTGTTCTGCGCAGTGAACTGCCGCGATGGATGAACAGCGACCCTCTGCGAGCAAAAATTGTGGCTTTCGACTTCGCCCAGCCCCGCCATGGGGGCCAGGGTGCGTTCTATGTTTACATCAAAAAGGTGCGAGACAAGTCATGACGCCCTTCGGTGAAAAACTGGTTGAGCTGCGGGAATCGCGCAGTTGGACGCAAAAGAAGATGGCGGAAAAGCTCGGTGTTTCAGCAGCCTATTTGAGCGCCTTGGAAAATGGCCAGCGGGGCAAGCCTTCGCGCCGTTTGCTCCATGCGGTCTGTCAGACCTTTGGCATTATTTGGGATGAAGCGGACGCGCTGACCGACTTGGCGCAGGCATCTCACCCGGTGGTGAAAATCTCCACCCGTGGCCTGTCAGCGACCCATACGCGATTTGCGCATGTTCTGGCTGATCGCATTGGTTCCCTGTCCGAGGCGCAGCTTCAAGCGTGGCTCTTGATGCTCGAAGCGGGTTCTGAGCCGCGCAAGCCTTGAATCCTGCCACGACGCGCTAGGTTCCAAGCAGACACCCTTTGAGAACCTGAAAGCCGTCCATGCCCCTTTCCCGTCTCTGTCGCTTGCTAGCGCTTCCTGTTCTTGGCCTGTTGACTCTGGTGCTTGCATCCTGCGGACGGGCGCTGCCGCCGGTGTTTCGGGGGCCGGGTGTGCCGCTGGTTTTGGAGGATTACTTCACCGGTAAAACCCGCGCAGATGGCGTGTTCATCGACTTTTTTGGCAATGTCGGCGACAGCTTTGTCGTTGACGTGGAGGGGACGTGGGATGGGCGCGTTCTGACACTGGACGAAGACTTTACCTATGCCGATGGCCGCAAGCAGCGAAGGGTATGGCGCATTACCAAAACCGGTCCGAGCACCTATGTCGGACGGGCAGATGATGTCATTGGCGAAGCGCTGGGCCGCGTCGATGGTTCAACGCTGACCTGGACCTATGACGTTGATCTGGATTTGGGCAATCGGACCCAACGTGTGACTTTTGACGATGTGCTGTTCTTGCGGGATGAGCGAACGCTTCTGAACCAAGCCGATGTCAAAGTCGGCCCCATCGCCATCGGCATGGTCACCATCAATTTTACCAAGTTATAAGCCCGTTCGGCCCACCATCGTTCCTGATCAAAAAACGAGGTTTCTGGCCCCTTTAAAAAGGGGCAGGAAAAATTTAAGGCGTCTGAGGGTTTCAGTCACAAAAACAGAGGCTAACCCTACATACTCCATTCCGTGACGAGCGTATCTGACCCGCCAAGTTGATCTTCGATCATCAATGTTACGGTCCAAGTATCCCCTATAGAAGCTGTACTCAAACCGACAGGCAAGCCACCAAAATCGGGCTGGATGATTACTTTCAGGATGCCGGTCGTCATGCCAAAAGCTGGAGGATCGTACAAACCGGCCATAACATTCACGTAGTCACTTAAAGGAGGGCTGGGGTCATCATTTCCGAGATCATTGGTCTGAATATCCACCACAGTGATGGTGATCGTATCTCTTTCCGCAGCCGGGAACGGCATTTGTGGTAGGCCAGCGCCAGTCCAAATGAGGTCCACGATGCCGTCCGGATCAGCGATGCCATAAATGCCACCAGCAGTGCTGAGTGTGTATGGCTCTGCGTAGTCGAGCCCATCGAAAGCATTGACCCAGAAGGGAGCGTCATTCGGCAAAGCTGGTGGCTCTGGCTCTTGGTCTGCTTCTTCTTCTTCGTCTTCTTCTTCTGGCCGGGACGCCAAAGCCATTGTGGCGAGCAAGCTGCCGGCTATTGTCCCCCCGTTCAAGATCAGGAGAGCTTCTTCTTCTTCACCGAGGGTTTCTTGAGCCAGTTCGTAGCGTTGAATATCGACGTGCTCAAACAAGCGGGGTGCTTCGCCCTCGCCAGACCACAGAGGACTTGCATTTGAGGCTTTGATAACCGTTCCATCCGGAGAGCGGACGATCTGATCTTCTACGACAAGGTCGGTTCTCAGAGCGCCCATCACGGGCAGTTGGCTCATGGCAGCCTGCGTCAACTCATCAACAATGAGCAAAAGACCGCCTTCGAGGATCACGTATTGACCGTCCAGCAGCACCACCTGTTCGCCTGTTGTCAGGGAGAGCAGGACACGGCCATCTTCGTCAAAGCGATAGGCATCGGGCATCATAACGGTCTGTCGCCCGGCGTTTTCACCGGTTGCTTGCGCCAAGCTTGACCAGCCAATGGCCCCAGCCGACAGACCGAGGACGGCGGCTGCGCCTTTGAGCGGTGCGTGCCGGGTCGGCTTCGTCATTGGCCGGTTTTGCGGAACAACGGGGGCATTCATCGGTTAAACCCTGATTTAAGGAGGATCGACCAGAATCGACACCACCAGATTACAGATAAGATCGGCGTAAGTTCTTGGTCCCCAGTGATGGTTTTTTGAACGAAATCAAACGGCTGTTTCGCGCATCAATGCGCTTGGCAGCGTTTCCATCGGGATGACGCAAGTGAGGGGCTATTCTGATTGAGTGACGTGTGACTCTAAAACCGCAAATATTGTGACCACTTTTTAGGTGTAATGCGGTGCCGCGACAGCATCGATGATCGAGCGGCGATTTAAGCGCTGCAGACCGATTTCGACGGACGTTCGCTGGGTCGGGTGACAGGTTGCTGTGGAGGGTGGCCTTGATTGCTCAGGCAATCGGACAAAATTCTATTCAGAACAGCGGCTGCGCTACTGAATGTGCCCAAATTCGCGTCTGCGGTCTGTCTACGGCGCTCAGGCGTGCGGAGACACAGTCCATGATTCGGGCCATGACTTGGGCCACGTCTTAGGACGGGGCGTTTGGAGCTCAGTAACTGTTCTGGAAAGTTTCGACGATGGCGGACCCAGGAAGATTCGAACTCCCGACCTCCTGATTCGTAGTCAGGCACTCTATCCAGCTGAGCTATGGGTCCGCGTCGATTGGCGGAACCTATTCAAACAGGAGCGAGAGAGCAAGGGGCACGAGAGCCGCTTTATTCGATCCAGCCATGCAAAGGAGTGAAGGATGATGAAAACGCTTAAACTTTCAAAGAGCTGGCTGTTGGCCGCCGTGGTCATGCTTTGGGGCGGGATCGCTTGGGCAGCGGGCAGCGAAAAGGAAGACTTGGCCCCCGAAAACCTTGTTTTGCAGGAGGTTCAGGCGGTCATCGAGTCTCAATTGCTGGCTTTTCAGAGCAGCGACGGTGCCGGCGCATTCTTTCACGCCGCACCAAGCATCAAGGGCGCCTTTGGTGAGGCCCGTAACTTCATGGCGATGGTGAAGCGTGGCTATCGCGTGATTTACGATAATCAAAGCTGGAGCTTTGAGGATTCGCGCATCCAAGGCGACACCGCCGCGCAAGTTGTTTTGGTGGAAGATGGCGAGGGCCAGCAGATCCGGGCTGTCTATTACCTTGGCAAGTTACAGGGGCGGTGGCAGATAACCGGCGTTCAACAGCTGGAAGTCTTGGGCACAGACGCCTAGCACGCGGCAGGATCGCTGCTGCCGGGGTCGTCGCAGGCCAGCGCGAGCATGTCTTCGCGCACGTGCCTGAACAGGCTCAAAGCCGGGGTTCCGTCGATCATGTCGGCCCCGGCCCGGCAAGCGTCCTGCGAACCCAGACGGCAGGCTTCTTTATAGAAGCGGATGGCATCAATCTGGCCGAACAGCGGTTCCTTGCCATTGTTTGCGCCGGCATTCGCCTCAGCCAGTTCGCGGCACCCCTCAACACTGCCCACCCAGCATGCTTCCGTGAGAATGCTCATGGCCTTTGGGACGTGCGTTACGGGGCTGTTTGGGTCGAGGTAACTGAGCCCGTGGTCGCGGCAAAGGGCATGCTGGCTTGGCTTGCACCCTCGCCTATAGAACGCCTGAGCCCGCTCTGGCTTGATTTGGGTGCCGTATCCGGTGGCATGGGCTACGCCCGCTTCGGTACAGGCAAAGGTGTCACCCCGTTCGCAGGCGTCTTCGAACAGCAGCAGGGCGCCGGCCAAATCTTGGGGCTGACCCAGCCCAAATTGCGCCCGAAGCCCTGCGACCCGGCATTCACCGGCTGAAAGCGACCCGCAACCAGAGCCGTCCCTGTCGGTTTGAGACAGTGCCTTTGTTGCGGTGCCAGCCACAGCGAGAACGGTCAAAAGGGCAACAAGCCAAGGCTTCACTGAAATACTCCTGCTCAAGAGGGATCAACTTAGCACTGACGTGACGTTCCGACATAGAGGACAGTCGATTCTTTCGCTTGGAAGGCCTGCCTGAATAATCGCATAGTGCGCAGGCCAAAACGCATCGGGAGATAGGCCATGTTGGATCGCGGATTTTACGTTTCTTGGGATGAAATGCATCGGGATACCCGGGTGCTTGCTTGGCGATTGCTCGACCTGCACAACGCCTCCCCGTTCAAAGGCATTATCGGTATCACACGAGGCGGCATGGTGCCCGCGGCCATTATTGCGCGCGAGCTGGAAATTCGTGTGATCGATACGATCTCGGTCGCGTCCTACGACGAAAAAGCGCAGGGCAAGCTTCAAATCCTGAAGCCGACCCAAGATGTCGGCGACGGCGAGGGGTGGTTGATCATCGACGATTTGGTTGACACCGGGAAGACAGCGCGAGCCATCCGTGACTTGCTGCCAGCGGCCCACTTCGCCACTGTTTACGCCAAGCCCGAAGGCCGCCCGCTGGTGGATAGCTTTGTCACGGAAGTGAGCCAAGACACGTGGATTTACTTCCCGTGGGATCTGGCACCACATGCCAACCAGCCCCTGGTTAAGCAGCGCTAAACCCCCCCACCGTTTTCTTTGTCTTTATTGCGGCAGGTCGATCCGGAAGGTCGTCGGCATGCCGCCGTCTTGACCGGTTGCTTTCAACGCGATGCTGCCTTTGTGCGCGTGGATGATTTCTGCGGCGTTGTGCAGACCCAGGCCCGTGCCGCCGCGCTTGGTTGAGCCCTTGAAGGCATCAAACAAGTGCGCCACGGCCGCATCAGGGATGCCTGCACCATTGTCGCTGATGATGATTGTCAGACCTTGATCGCTGGCGTTGGCTTGCAAGTCCACTTTGGAAGCCCCGGCTTCAAATGCGTTATCGAGCAGGTTGTGGAGCACGCGCTCAACCTGCAACGGGTCAAGGTTGGCGGTTTTGGCCTGGTAGTCTTCGATCAGAGAGACGGTTTTGCCTTCTGGCCCCCAACGCTGCCGCACGCGGTCGATCACCCCGCCAAAAAACGGCTTGAGCACGACCGGCTCGACCGTCAGGGGTGGCAACCCTTCGCGGGCGTGCTGAACGATGGTGTGGGTCAGGGTCGCAGCGCGTTCGATGGATTCCGCCAAGCGAGGGGCTGCTTTGACGATGCGCTCGTCTTTGGAGGTCTGCATCCGCTCGGTGATCAGCAAGGATGTTGTCAGCAAATTCCGTAAATCATGAGAAATCTTCGCAACACCTGTTCCCAGTGAGGCCAGACGCCGGTTTTGGGTCAGCGCAGCGCGCACCGTGCTTTGCATGGCATCGAGTTGGCGGAAGGCCGTGCCGATTTCATCGAGCCGCTTGGTTCCAGCCAAGGGCACGTGGGCGACTTCCGGGTGCTCGGCAAAGTCCTGCACCGCTTGGGTCAACCGGACCACGGGCCGAACGATCAGCCAGCGCAACGTCAGATACAGCAGAAACCCCGTCACCAAGCCTATAAACAGCGACAGCAAGGCAATGCGTCGAGCGTAGGATCGCAGGTTCGCACAGATCCGCCGTTGCCCCAGCAGCAGTTCAATCTCCGCCATCGGGTCTACGGGGCTGTTACCGACGACGCGGACAATGGCATCGGGGCGATGGTCAAGCATCAAGCGCCAGGCAAAGATCGACAGTTGGATGATGTTGGTTTTCCGCAAATCGATGCTGCTGTCTGCGCGCAAAGACGGATCACGGAACAGCGCCAACTTGGGTTCACCCGGCGCGCGAAACGCCACCAGATCTGCATCGACATGGGCCAGCAACTCGTCGGTCAAGGCGCCGGTGGGCATGGCATCGGGGACAACTTCCAGCGTGCGAATCGCTAAGTGACCGTCGGAGAGGCGGTCATTGAGTTCCTGTTCCAACCAACGGGCCATGGACGGCATGAACAGCACCGCCTCGGCAAGAAGCACGAACATGACCGTGAGCACCAAGGCCCGCGCAGACAACCCCGTCAAAGGCCGCTCTTTTGGGCGCTCTGGACCGGGGATGTGGGGCGGATCGTGGGGGGGCTGGTGCTGGGTCATGGGTACAGTCTAGCCTAAGCAGGCAACTTGAGCAGCAGGCGGATGAGTCTTTGCGTGCGTTTGGCGAACAGGGCGGGTGCGAGGTGAGCGCCGGCCATTCGCTTTGGGACGTCAGCGCGGGTGGGGTAGGGCACGATTTGGCTCGCCAGTGTCGATAGCTTGATCTGACCGCCAATCACCAAGCCCAGCGACGCAATCAAATCACCAGCGCCGGGGGCTGCGATCCCCGCGCCCAGCAGCTTCCCGCGCGCGTCGAAGACCAATTTGGCGAGGCCTTCTTCGACGCCCTCAGTGATATAGCGGTCGTTGCTGCCCACGTTGGTCAACTCGACGCGTGGCTCCAGTCCAGCGTCGCGTGCAGCGGTCTCGGTCATGCCGATTTGTGCCAATTCGGGGTCGGTGTAAGTGACCCAAGGCACGGTGGTGGTATTGGCCTTTGTCGGCAAGCGGAACAGCATTTCGCGGACCACCACTGACGCATGATGCCCGGCCATGTGGGTAAATTGCGGCCCGCCAACGACGTCCCCAATGGCAAAGATGTGACGCACACTGGTGCGCATGTTGGGGCGGACGGTGATCGCTTGCGGGGTGTGGGCGATGCCCGCTGCATCGAGGTTTAGGCGCTCAATCGCGGGCTTCCTGCCGGTTGCGACCAACAGGTGTGACGCGCTGATCGTCTCTGCGCCTGTTGGTGTGCTGAGATCAATTTTTATGGCTCCTGCCGTACCGCTGACCGCCGTGGCGCGGGTATTCTCGCGAACATCAACCCCCTCTGCCAGCAATTGACGGCGCACGACGTCTACCAAATCTGGATCATCCTTGCCCATGATGGATGGCGCCATTTCGATCAGGGTGACGTTGCAGCCCAGCCGACGGTGCGCTTGGGCCATTTCTGCGCCGATGGGTCCGCCGCCCATGATGGCCAGATGGTCGGGGGCTTGGGTGTTGGTGAATAGGCTCTCGTTGGTCAGGAACGGTGTTTGATCCAAGCCCGGAACCGGCGGGATCAGCGCGTGGGAACCGGTGGCGATCACAAAGAACTTTGCGCGAATCCGGTGCTCGCCTGCTTCGATGGTGTGGGCGTCGAGGAACTGGCCAAAAGCACGAATGACGGTCACGCCCAAGCCTTCGAACCGCTCCTGACTGTCGTGCGGTTCAATCGCCGTGATGGCATCGCGCACATGTCCCATGGCCCGGGCGTAGTCGATTTCGGGGGCGCTGGTGGTGATGCCATAGCGCTCGGCCCGCCGGACGGTTTGTGCGGTCTTGGCAACATGGAGCAAGGCCTTGGACGGCACGCAGCCCGTGTTTAGGCAATCCCCACCCATATCTCCGCCCTCGACCAGCACGGTTCGTGCGCCCAACTGGGCAGCCCCAGAAGCGACGCTCAGCCCACCGGATCCTGCGCCGATCACGCAGACATCTGCTTGAATGTCTTTCATGGCGCTGAGCTTTCGGTTTTGTCGGCACGAAGCCGCTTCAAAATAATGGGCATCAGTGACAGTCCGGCCAAGCCCAGTAAGGGCCCCCACAAGCGCCAAGTCACCAAGTTCAGCGTGTCCAAATCAGCCACGCCCGCGCCCAATGAGGTGTAAACGTAAACCGCCGGCCCGATCCCCAGCAGCGTTGCCGCGGCGTAGGTCGTCAGCCGAATGTTCAACATGGCGGGCGCAATGTTGACGGCGAAGAAGGGAAAGAAGGGAACCAAGCGAAGACTGAGCAGGTAGAAAAAGGCATCGGCTTCGATCCCTTGTGAAAACCGATCCAAGAACGGCGCAACGCGCTTGCGCAATTGTTCCAGACCCAAAGTCTTCACGCTGAGAAACAGGATGCAGGCGCCGAGTGTTGCGCCAATCAACGTCGCGCTGCCAGCGTACAGCGTGCCCCAAAGGACTCCAAAGGCCGAGCCGCCAAAAATGCCGCCAAGAATCGTCAGAAACGATGCAACGGGAAACATGGTCGCCGTTGCGGTCGCATAAAGAAGAACCCATGCCGCAAACAAAAGCACGGCGTTGGCGACGATCCATCCGGCCACTTGCTCTCGCGCGCCAGCCAAATTTTCCAGTGTCAGCACATCTTTAAGGCCCGCGAACCACCCAACGGCCAGTGCCAGAATCGCCAATGCCAGGACGCCGGGCAACAAGAAACGCCGGTATGACGGGCGGGAAGTCGGTGGTGGAGCCGGTGGCGGTGGGCTTTTTGGATCAGTCATGGCGCGGCAAGCGCTCCCTCTTGTCTCGGGTTTGGGAAAGAACTTGAGCCTTTGGGGTTTGTTCGACAACCCATCGACGCCACCTATCCAATAAGCGCACAGCGGTGTGATGGATTGTGTCACCAGCAATGCAGGAGAGGGTCAGCCGTTGACCAAACAAGGCCCGCAAGGCTATTCACCGCAGTCTATAAGGACGACGCCAGCAGGGCGACGCCCTGTCTTATCTCGAATGGCTCCAACGCGTGCCGCCTCGAATCCCGGATTTTACAGCCGGGCAAGCTCTGAGGCTCAGCCGTGGTATTATAAGGACAAAGCCGATGAAACGTACTTTTCAGCCTTCCAACCTGGTCCGGAAGCGTCGTCATGGTTTCCGCTCTCGCAAAGCGACTGTGGGTGGCCGCAATATCCTTCGCGCGCGCCGCGCCAAGGGTCGCAACAAGCTTTCTGCTTAATCAGCGCAGATCGTAGCTGTCTGGGCGATCGCGCATGAAGGCGAGCATGAAGACCCGCAAGGACTTCCTCGCCGCCGCCCGCGCTGAAAAGTGGGTCGGTCCGGTGATGTTAGTCCAGCAGCGTGACCGTGAAGACGACAACTCTGAATTCAGGGTCGGCTTCACGGCCAGCAAAAAAGTGGGAAATGCCATCGCGCGCAACCGGGCTAAACGCCGGCTGCGGGCGATTTCTGCTGAGTTGCTCCCAGATTGGGCGAAAGACGGACACGACTACGTCTGGATTGCCAAGAAAGGGACGGTCCACGCACCGTTCTGGAAGCTGCGCCGAGATGCTTCGCGCGCGCTTGCCACGTTAACCGGGCAGCCCGCACCAGCGGACCTTGGCGCGATACGGGCGGATCAGACATGAGCCGCGGCGCGAACAAAGCCCGCTGGGCGGAGATGAGCTGGGGCAGTCGCCTCGTCGCGATGCCTGTTTGGGGCTATCGCTTGTTGATTTCACCGTGGTTGCCGCCAGCATGTCGGTATCAGCCTTCGTGCAGCGAATATGCGCTCGAAGCGCTCAAAATCCACGGCCCGGTGCGGGGCGCTGTCTTTGCTGCCCGCCGTATCGCCCGCTGCCACCCCTGGGGCAGTCATGGCTATGACCCTGTTCCCGGGTCTGAGAACCCTTGCTGCGACGATCACGGCGCAGCGCCGCATTCCGACACAGACAACAACCCCGCTTCACAAGGCACCCCACTATGAATGAAGACATGCGCAACATGTTCCTGGCCATCGCCATCTCTCTGGCGTTGGTGTTCGGGGTACAGACCTTCTTGCCGCAGCTTTTCCCCTCCATGCAGACCCAGCCGGAGCAACAGCAAACCGTGGACGGCGGTGCTGGATCGGGCGGCGGCTTGACCGTTACGGGGTCAGATGGACAGGTGGTTGCTGCTGTCACCACGCGTGAAAGCGCGTTGGATGCGGGCGCTCGTATCCAGATTGATACCGGCGTTTTGACCGGCTCGCTGAATCTGCAAGGCGCGGTTTTTGATGATCTGACGCTGACCGATTACAGGGAAACGCTCGAAGACGACTCGCCAAACGTTAACCTGCTTCACCCCCAGAACACGCGCGGCGGTTACACCGTGGCGCACGACTGGCTGACGACACAGGGCGGCGCGCTGGTGGGTTCGAAAACGAATTGGACGCTGGAATCGGGCAACGCGCTGACCTTCGACACGCCTGTGGTTCTCAGCGCAACGTCGGATTCAGGCGTGAACGTGCGCCGGACGATCTCGGTCGCTGGCGATTATATGTTCCGCCTGACGGACGAGCTTTACCACACCGGCACCCAGGCCGTGACGGTCGCGCCGATTGGCACCGTCAACCGCTTCGACGAAGTGCAGGACGACCGCTACACCACCACCGGCTATATCTCCGTTCTCGACCGCAAACTGCGCGAGCATAAATACGGCAAGATCGCCAAGCCAACCACCAACCCCGAAGAGCGTCTGAACCCAACATCGGGTGAGCAAGGCGGCGTGGTTACTACGGGCGGCTGGGTCGGCTTTACCGACAAATACTGGATGGTCGCGCTGGTCCCTGAACAAGCGGATCAGGTGCGGGCGGGTTACAGCCTGCAGAAGGGCGCTTTGGGCCAGCGGCAATTCGTGTCGTCTCAGTACATTTACGACACGCCCGTCACCGTGCAACCGCAGCAGTCGGTTGAAGTTTCAACGATGGTGTTTGCCGGTGCGAAAGAAGTCGACTTGCTCGACGACTATGCCAAAGAATTCAGCATTCCCAAGTTCGACCGTGGTGTGAACTTCTGGTTCATTTATCCGCTGACCAAGCCGTTGTTCCTTGCGCTGGCAAAGGTTACCGACTGGCTGCGGCCTTCGATGGGGGCTTACGCCTTTGGTGCTGCGATTATCGTGCTGACGTTGATCGTCAAAACCATTCTGTTCCCGCTCCAGCTGCGCGCCTACCGCTCCATGGCCAAGATGCGCACATTGCAGCCAAAGATGAAGGAGCTGCAGGATAAGCACGCTGACGATCGCCAGGCGCTGAGCCAAGCGATGATGACACTGTACAAGCAAGAGGGCGTGAACCCGCTGGGGGGCTGTTTGCCGATGTTGCTCCAGTTCCCGGTCTTCATATCGCTCTATCGCGTGATGCTGGTAACGCTGGAAGCGCGACACGCGCCCTTCCCGGGGTGGATTTCGGATTTGTCGGCGAAAGACCCCACAGGTTTGCTGGAGTTGTTTGGCCTGATCCCTTGGAACCCGGAAATCATTCCGTTGGTTGCGATCCTGAACATCGGTATCTGGCCGATCGTCTATGGCCTTTCCATGCTGGCTCTGCAGCGCATGTCGCCTGCGCCGTCTGATCCGATGCAGGCGCGCATCTTCCTGTTCATGCCGATCATCTTCACCTTTGTCCTTGCCGGCTTCCCGGTTGGCTTGGTGATTTACTGGACAGTGAACAACATCATTTCCATGGGTCAGCAGTTCATCATTGGTCGCATGACCAAAACCAAGAGCCAGGAACAGCAAGCCGCCGCCACAGCACGCGCCGAAGCGAAAGCAGCGGAACGTGCCGCAAAGAAAGCCAAGAAAGAGCAGGGCGGGGCGTAAGCGGCTTCGCTGCTGCTGCTCCTCCCCGTTCTGACGCCATGTCAAAATCCGCCGCTCTTAGCCTGGCCAACCCGGCTGATCTGTTCAAAACCCGCGCCACCTTTTTTCGAGGTGTGCCGGCGATGCAGTTCTTACCCGAAGCCGACCGCCCCGAGGTCGCCTTTGCCGGGCGGTCGAACGTGGGCAAGTCTTCCCTGCTCAACGCTTTGACGGGGGTAAAGGGCTTGGCGCGGACCTCAAACACGCCCGGTCGAACCCAGGAGATGAATTTCTTCGATCTCGCGGGCGTGGGCTATATCGTGGATCTACCCGGCTACGGCTACGCCAAGGCCTCGAAGCGCGATATTGCACGGTGGAATTCGACGACGAACCAGTACTTGCAAGGCCGCCCGAACCTCAAGCGCGTCTACGTGCTGATCGACTGTCGACACGGTTTGAAGGACAACGACCGGCAGTTGATGGACGATTTGGACGTCGCTGCGGTATCCTATCAGCTGGTTTTGACCAAGGGCGATAAGATCAAAGCGGGCGCGCTGGACAAAGTGAAAGCTGCCGTCGCGGCCGAAGCGCTCAAGCACCCGGCTTCCTTCCCGCGCGTCCTGACCACGTCGGCGGAAAAGCCCCTTGGCCCCATTGGCGGCATGATGGACTTACGCGATGCAGTGGCGCGGGTGTTGCTGGGGCTGGGTGATGATTTTGGAGATATGTTCGCATGACCGAGATGAGTGATACCCAAGCCCGCGCTTGGCTGGACAAGGCAGAAACCCTGCGCGAAGCCCTGCCGTTCATGCGCCGCTATACGGGCAAAACAATCGTCGTGAAGTTTGGTGGTCATGCCATGGTTGACCCGGCCCTGACGGAGAGCTTTGCCGCGGACATTGCGCTGTTGCGACAGGTGGGCATGCGCCCGATTGTTGTGCACGGCGGCGGCCCACAGATCGCGGCAATGCTTGAACGCTTGGCCGTGCCGACACAGGCCGTGGACGGCCTGCGCGTGACCGATGCAGCGACCATGGAAATCGTCGAAATGGTGCTGTCGGGCAAAATCAACAAGGATGTTGTGACCGCGCTGAATAAAGCCGGCGGAACGGCGGTGGGTTTGTCAGGCAAGGATGGCCGTCTGCTGCTGGCTGAAAAGGTGCAGCGCGAGGATGGCGTGGATCTTGGCTTCGTTGGCCAGCCCAAGCACGTGAACACCGCCGTGATCGAAGCGATCCGTGACGCTGGCCTTATACCCGTTATTGCGCCTGTGGGCGTGGACGAAGCCGGTCAGGGCTACAACATCAACGCCGATACAGCCGCCGGGGCGATCGCAGCGGCGTTGAAGGCGGAGCGCCTGATCATGCTGACGGATGTGGATGGGGTGAAAGACCTCAGCGGCGCGCTGATCTCCGAAATCCGGCGCCCGGATATTGCTGGCCTGATCAAGGACGGCACGGTGTCGGGTGGCATGATACCGAAGCTGGAAATGTGCGCGGCGGCTGTGACCAGCGGCGTCGGAGCGGCGGTGATCCAAAATGGCACGGTCAAGCACGTGCTGCTGCTGGAGCTGCTCACAGAATACGGCGCTGGGACGTTGGTAAGCTAAGCCCAGCGCTCGTTTTTCTTCGCCCTAAGACCTTAGTTCTTCGTCACCCAAGTCAGGCCTTCGTCGTCCTCGTCTTCATCTTCCATGAAGTCGTCGCTGGCGACCTCGTTGCCGTCTTCGTCGTAAACAACGAATTCAAGCGGCGGAGGGGTTTCGAGGACCAGCGGCATGATGAGGTCTTCTTCGGCCTCAAGATGCGCCAAAATCTTGTCGTTGAGCAGGTGGAGGGCTTCCATCATTCCGGCGCCATCGTCTGCATTCTCGACCGCGTCCAAGCAATCTTCGATCGCTTCGTGGTCCTTGGTCAGCATGTCGAATGCGGACGCGAAATCGGGGTTCATCGACGTGATAACCGGGAAGTACACGCCATCCTCAACCTGCTGGTGCTGATCCAGCTGTCCACGGAACAGCGACCACATCTCCATCAGGTTGTCTTCTTCGCTCTGATCGGGACCATCGGCACCAAACTCTTCCACCGAGCGCAGCAAGTCGCTGAGCAGCAGCCGAAAGTTGCCATGCCGACGCAGCCAGAAATCCAGCAAAGCGTTGAAGTTATCATGGAAACGCCAGACCGGGCGGGTGTGGTCTGGGAGTTCCGCCGATACGTCTGCAAGCAGATCGCTCAGCGCCAAAGGTTGAGAAATCACGGTCATAAATGGGAACATGGCGAAGCTCTCACTGTCTTGCAATGCTCGTGTTGCGAGGCCCGGCGTTGCAAAGCTGTCGAGTCCGTTTAGAACGGCTGGCATATAACCGTTTTATTATGTCTCTCCGATGGGATTTGACCAATGAGCCAAGATGTTAAGCGCGTCGTTCTTGCCTATTCAGGCGGTCTGGACACCTCTGTAATCCTCAAGTGGTTGCAGGTCACATACAACTGTGAGGTTGTAACGTTCACCGCTGATCTTGGTCAGGGGGAAGAGCTGGAGCCAGCGCGAGAAAAGGCTTTATTATTAGGGATTAAGCCCGAAAATATCTTCATCGAAGACTTGCGAGACGAGTTCTGTCGTGACTACGTTTTCCCCATGTTCCGCGCCAATGCGCTCTACGAGGGCGTGTATTTGCTTGGCACGTCGATTGCGCGCCCGCTGATTTCGAAGAAACAAATCGAGATTGCGCGTAACGTCGGTGGTGATGCCGTTTCTCATGGCGCAACGGGCAAAGGAAATGATCAAGTTCGTTTCGAGTTGGCCTATTACGCGCTTGAGCCAGACATCAAAGTGATCGCACCGTGGCGAGAATGGGACCTCGCGTCGCGTACTAAATTGCTGAGCTTCGCTGAAGAGCATCAGATTCCCATCGCCAAGGACAAGCGCGGCGAGGCACCGTTCTCTGTGGATGCCAACCTGCTGCACACCTCTTCCGAAGGCAAAGTGCTCGAAGATCCAGCGGACGAGGCGCCAAACCTCGTTTACCAGCGCACTCTGTCACCGCAGGAAGCGCCCGATCAGGACACCGTCATCGAAATCGGCTTTGAAAAGGGCGATCCGATCTCCATCAACGGGGAGAAAATGGGTCCGGCGGCGATTTTGACGGCGCTCAACACCTATGGCCACGACAACGGTATTGGCCGTTTGGATCTGGTGGAAAACCGCTTTGTCGGCATGAAGTCACGCGGGGTTTACGAGACGCCGGGCGGAACGATTCTGCTGGCAGCACACCGCGGGCTTGAGTCGATCACCCTCGACCGGGGTGCCGCGCATCTCAAGGACGAGCTGATGCCGCGCTATGCGGAGCTGATCTACAATGGTTTCTGGTTCTCGCCCGAGCGGGAAATGCTGCAAACCATGATCGACAAATCGCAGGAGTGGGTCAGCGGTTCCGTGCGCTTGCGCTTGTACAAGGGCAATGCAACGGTGGTGGGCCGGACCAGTCCTTACAGCCTGTACCGCCAAGACTACGTCACCTTCGAAGAAGACAGCGTGTACGATCATCGCGACGCCGAAGGCTTCATCAAGCTTAACGCCCTGCGCCTGCGATTGGCGACTGAGCGTAACCGACGGTTCGAAAGCTAATGGCAGAATCACTCAAGCACGTCATTCTTCGGATGGCCGAAGAACGGGGCGAGGGTACATTTACCCCCATCGAAGCCGCTCAAGAATTGCGCCCGCCTCGGCCAGAAGAGGTCAAGGGCGACGAAAAGTGGCGCGGTTTTGTGCGTCAGGTTCGGGCGGAAGCCAAGGGACTGGCGCGTCAGGGTCGGATCGACATCATGCGACGCGGGGACGTTGTGGACCCGGCCAAGCCGATCAAAGGGCTGATCCAACTGCGCAAAACACCGGGATCCCCGGCGTTTGATCCCGACGCAGACTAGAAACAAGGGCGTTGTGGGCTGGGTTGGGGCGCTACGCTAGAGGAACGACCGCAAGTCCGTGACCATTCCCGCGTAGGCCGTGCCCCGCACGGCTTCGTGGAAGGGTTGGAAGGCGGTGACCAAGTCCGCTTCCTGACGCTCGGCCAGCGCGAAGTACAAGCACAGCGGCGGCGATAGACGCAGATCGAGCGAAATCTCCAACGCGCGGTCGGCCAGTTCTTCGGACGGCGTGATTTTGTGGTTCATGGCGCGGCGAAAGTGGCGCAATGCAGCAGCACCAACGGCACCAGACAATAAGTCTTCTTGGCAGTAAGACCACAGCACCTGGCTAACGTGAGCCGAGATGATCCCCGGTGCTTGGCAGTGTTCCAAGCGCTGTAGGAACAGCAAGCTGATCGGCGTCAGGCTTTGTTCCAGATACCAAGGAACAACCACGGAGGCGTCGATGACAAAGCGGGTTTGTTCGTCCTTACCTGCCATCTTAGTCCCCGCTTTGCAGCGCAAGGCTGCCCCCGGAAATGCCGGCATCTAGCATGGCATTCGCCAGAGGGTCATTGACCATTGGCCCCTGACCGCGCAAAGACTCCGCTTCGGCTTCGAGGTCTGACCCCGATGGGATGGCGTGCTCGCTGAGGACGCTGCGTAGTTCCTGTTCCAGGCTGTGACGCTTCCTTTTCGCCCGAAGGCGATAGGTTTCAATGACGTCATCGTCTAGATTTCGGATTAGAACCTGTCCCATAAGGATCAATAGACCTCGTCGATAAACTGACGCAGCGGCTGCTCGCCGCAAACGGGTTTTCTTGTAGAACCTTTCGACGTCCATTTGAAGGATTAAACTTCGTGACGGGATTACTCGATCAAGAAGAAACAACCACAGGCTTAAATCGGCTTGCGAAGATCATTGCTCATTCGGGCCTGTGTTCCCGCAGAGATGCGGAGCGCATGATTTTTGAAGGCCGGGTGAGTGTGCATGGCGAAGTAGTGACGGACCCGGCAACCAGTCTCCCCGACTGGCAAGGCATCGCCGTGGACGGCAACCCTTTGTCCGCGCCGCCGGACGTGCAGCTTTACCGCTTTTACAAGCCCTTGGGCGCTGTTGTGACCGACCGCGATCCAGAAGGCCGCAAGACGGTCTATGACTTGCTGCCCAAGATGGGGCCGGGCGCGCCGCGACTGCTGGCCGTGGGCCGGTTGGACATCAACTCAGAAGGCCTGCTGCTGTTCACCACAAGCCCCGTGCTCAAGCGCAAGCTGGAATTGCCGGATACGGGTTTGAGCCGCATTTACCGCGTGCGAGCGCACGGTGTTGTGACGGAGAAGCAGCTCGCCGCGCTCAAGAACGGTGTCACCATTGACGACATCACCTACGGGTCAGTGACGGTCGAGCGGGAGACGCTCAAGGAAACCGGCTTGAACCGCTGGTATCGCTTCACGCTGACCGAGGGCAAGAACCGCGAAATTCGTAAACTGGCGCAGCACTTGGGGCTGCAGGTGAACCGGCTGATCCGCGTATCGTATGGCGGTTTGACGCTGGGTTCGCTGGCACGAATGGAGATGAAAGAAGTCTCCCGCGCGCGGATGTTCGAGCTGTTTGGCGTTGGCACAGAACGCAAGTCCACATGGGCCAAAGCCAAGCCAAAGCCCAAGAAGCCCGGTTACCGCAAAGCCGCTGACAAAAACCGTGCTGCCAAAGATGGGCGACGCATGGGCGTTGGCCGAGCGGCGTCTTCGGGCCGCAATACGCGCAAGCCGCAGCGTGACCGCTAAGCGATCCTTCGCCGCGGCCCCCGGTGCGGTTCGCATCTCCGGCGGGCACATCAAGGGCCGCAAGCTGGCAGTGCCAGATGGCGCAGGCGTGCGACCGACCACAGATCGGGCGCGCGAAACACTGTTCAACGTGCTCACCAACCGGTTTCGTCAGGCTGGAGGCGAGAGCGTTTTGCTGGGAGCGCGGGTGCTGGACGGTTTTGCTGGTACGGGCGCCATGGGCGTCGAGGCTTGGTCCCGCGGCGCGGCTTGGGTGAGTTTTGTTGAAAACAGCCCCCAGCACTTTTCGACGCTAAAGGAGAACCTGCGCCGCGCCAAAATGCCGGCGGAGGCTGGTGACGCGCAGCGAAGCCGGGTTGGGTTACAAGGCCCGTTTGACCTGATTATTGCCGACCCCCCTTACGAACAAGGCCTCGATTTGGTCCAAGACCTGATCGCGGAACCCGCCCTGTTTCATGCGGAGACGCTGCTGGTGTGGGAGCGTCCGAAAACCAAGGGCGACGCGCTGACTTTGGCGCGATGGCAGTCCGTGCACCAGACCCCATCAGGCAAGACCGTCTTCGACTTTTACCGGCCTGTTGCTTAGCGGCGCTCGAACAGCGATTCCAGATCGTCGAGCGACAGCTGCACGTAGGTTGGACGGCCATGGTTGCATTGTCCGGCGAGCGGGGTTTTCTCCATATCGCGCAGCAATTGGTTCATTTCTTCCCCATTGAGCCGCCGGCCCGAGCGGACCGAGCCATGACAGGCAGCGGTCGACAGCACGCGGTCGAGGCGTTCTTGCAACGAAAAAGCCTGCTCCCATCCAGCGAGTTCTTCGGCCAAATCCTTGACCAGCTTTTGACAGTCTGGCTGGCCGAGCGCGGCCGGGGTTTCTTGGACCACCACGGTCCCATCACCAAAGGGCTCGATCACCAAGCCCGCTTCGCTGAGCACCGCTTCGGCTTCGGCAAGCCGTTCAGCGCTGGCGGGATCAAGGTGGACGACTTCGGGGATCAGCAGCGCCTGGCGTTCGACCCCCTTTTCTTCGCGCTGGGCTTTCATCTTTTCCAGCACAAGCCGTTCATGAGCGGCGTGCTGGTCAATGATCACGAGGCCGGTTTCCGTCTCTGCGATGATATAGTTGGCGTGCATCTGCGCCTTTGCTGCGCCAAGGGGAAAGGCGCGCCGTTCTTCGGATGCGGCTTCAGGCTCAAAGGATGCCGACGCTTCAGCGACACGCGCGCCAGGGGCAAAAGCATCGTTCCAGCTGTTTTGCTGGGCCGGAGAAGGATGGCTTGCGCGATAGCTGTAATCGCCTTGCAAAGCAGGACGCGACTGACCGAATTCTGCGCCCGCCGGTTCGACGCCAGCGGCCAGCCGATCGACAACACCGCCGGTGAGATGGCTTGATGCCGTGAAGCCCGCTTCTACGATCCCGCGCCGCAAGCCGTCGATCAACATGGCGCGGACCTCAGCGGCATGACGGAAGCGGACTTCGGATTTCGCTGGATGCACGTTCACATCGACCGCCTCTGCTGGCACGTCCAGCCACAGCACGACCACCGGGTGACGGTCGGGTGCCAGAACAGGGCGATAGGCGGCACGGATGACGCCGGTCAGCTGCTTGTCGCGCACCGGACGCCCGTTGACGAACAGATACTGTTGCACGCTGTTGGCGCGGTTATAGGTCGGCAAACCGGCCCAGCCGCGCAAAACCATGCCGTCGCGGTGGCTTTGAATTTCACGGCTGTTGGCGGCAAATTCCAGTCCCATGACATCGCGCACTCGGTCGGCGGCATCGGCGCAGGCAGGCAAAGCCAGCGAGCGTCGGGCGTTGTGTTGGACATCAAAGCTGATCGACGGATGGGCCAGCGCCAGTCGCCGAACCACGTCCAGACAAGCACCAGCCTCGGCCTGCTCGCCCTTGAGGAATTTCAGCCGCGCTGGGACGGCATAGAACAAGTCTGTGACATCAATGATGGTGCCGGGGTTGCCTGGCGCTGGACCGTCAAAGACCGTGTCTCCGCCCTCGACCGCGATCCGCCAGCCGTCGGTCTGGCCAGCAGCCCGGGAGCTGAGGCTGAGTCGCGCAACGGACGCAATCGACGGCAAGGCCTCGCCCCGAAACCCGAGCTTTTCGATGCGGACCAAATCACTGTCAGGCAGCTTTGAGGTTGCATGCCGTTCCAGCGCCAATCGCATGTCTGCGGCGGTCATGCCGTGGCCGTCGTCCTCAATCCGAATCAGCGCTTTTCCACCCTCGCGCAAAGTCAGCGAAATCCGCTGCGCCCCGGCGTCGATGGCGTTCTCCACCAGCTCTTTCACCACGCTCGCTGGCCGATCCACGACTTCACCTGCCGCGATCTGGTTGACCAGCGTATCGGGCAAGCGACGGATCGCTGGCAGATTGGTTTGCGTTTCGGGTTCGGGGGCAACTGTCATGGCATCATACTAGCATTATGCGAAGCTTTGGGGGTAGAGGCTATTCCAAGGTCAGTAGCGTCGCAGGCTGCATTTCGGCTTGGGCTCGCAAGATGCGACGGGGCCAAGGCAGCGCGGCGGCGAGGGTTGCGGCGCGGTCTACGTGGGCGGGGGTGGTGTCCAGCGCGACAAAACCCAACTCGGTCGCGGCTGACTGCAAGCGTCCGTGCAAGGCCGGAAAGTCTGCGCGCTCGTCCTGCTCCAACGCATAAGCATCCAAGAACGTCGCTGCCGAGACATAGATTGTGTTGGCGCGATCAGTCAGCACGGCATGCGCCTCCGACCGCAAGCGAAACGGCGCACCCATGGCCGCCAGCAAACTCGCCCCGTCGAGCAGATAATCGCTCACGTCAACTTCACCGACGCGCGAAACAGCCCTAGCGGCCGGGGTGCGGTGCTGTCTTGTGGCAGAGGCACGAGTTGCACCAGCGCCTTGCCGCGCTTGCCGATCAGCACTGGTTTTCCCGTCGCAGAAACCTGATCGACCAGCTTGGAGAAGTGGGTTTTTGCATCGTGCAGATTGATAACGTCGCTCATGGCCGCTCTACTTAGTCCGAAAAGTGGACCAAGTATGCATCAGCCCTGCTTGCGAGACAAGGCCAGCTCGGTTAGACCGACGCTGCTAACACCCCTTCGACAGATGGATGAGGACATCATGGCCTCTGTTAACCAAGAACTGGCCGCTCGCTACGCTTCTGCGCTGTTTGACCTCGCAGATGAACACAAGGCGCTCGACCAAGTATCAAACGACCTCGGGACCATTAAAGGTCTGTTCAACGAGAGCCCTGAGTTGGGCCAACTCGCGCGCAGCCCGCTGGTCAAAGCCGAGGACCGTGCCCGTGCCTTTGGTGCGGTTATGGACAAGGCTGGCGTTTCCGCGCTGGTTTCGAACTTCGCACAAGTGGTTGCCAAGAATGGCCGCCTCTTTGCGCTTCCCCAGATCATCAAGGCTTTCAACGATGAGCTTTCCCGCCGACGCGGTGAAATCGTCGCTGAGGTTCGCGTTGCTGCCCCGCTTTCTGCGGAGCAAGAGACACGGCTTCTGGAAAACCTTCAGGCCAAGCACGGCAAGGGCGTCAAGCTCGACGTGCAGATCGATCCGTCGATCATTGGCGGCATGACCATTCGTGTGGGCTCTGTCCAAATCGACAGCTCCCTGTCCACGAAACTGAACAAGTTGTCTCTGGCGCTGAAATCCAGCGTTACGGGCGCAGCTGCTTAACATCACCCCTTCACCCCGCGTTGGGGTGATGGCTTAACCCAAAGGAAGAATGATGGATATTCGTGCTTCTGAAATCTCTGCGATCCTGAAAGATCAGATCGCAAACTTCGGCGCTGAAGCTGATGTTGCAGAGGTTGGTCAGGTTCTGTCCGTATCGGACGGCGTGGCGCGCATCTACGGTCTCGATAACGTCCAAGCGGGCGAAATGGTCGAGTTCGCAAACGGTGTAAAGGGCATGGCCCTGAACCTGGAAATCGACAACGTCGGTGTGGTTATCTTCGGCGATGACCGCGGCATTAAAGAAGGCGACACGGTAAAGCGGACAGGCGCGATCGTTGAGGTTCCTTCTGGTCGTGGCATGCTGGGTCGTGTTGTTGACGGCCTGGGCAACCCAATCGATGGCAAGGGCCCTTTGACCGACGTGACCATGGGTCGTGTGGAAGTTAAAGCCCCGGGCATTATCCCGCGTAAGTCGGTGCATGAGCCCATGCAGACCGGTATTAAGGCTGTCGACTCCCTGATCCCCGTTGGCCGTGGCCAGCGTGAGTTGATCATTGGTGACCGCCAGACCGGTAAGACGGCTGTGGCGATCGACACTATCCTGAACCAGAAGTCGGTGAACGAATCCACAGACGAAGGCAAGAAGCTCTACTGCGTGTATGTCGCGGTAGGTCAGAAGCGTTCGACCGTGGCTCAGATCGTGAAGACGCTCGAAGAATACGGCGCAATGGAATACTCCATCGTTGTCGCTGCGACCGCGTCCGACCCGGCTCCGCTGCAGTTCCTCGCGCCTTACACCGGCGCTGCGATGGGCGAGTACTTCCGTGACAACGGCATGCACTCCCTGATCGTATACGATGATCTCTCCAAGCAAGCGGTTGCTTACCGTCAGATGTCCCTGCTGCTGCGTCGTCCTCCGGGCCGTGAAGCGTACCCAGGTGACGTATTCTACCTGCATTCACGCTTGCTTGAGCGTGCGTGTAAGATGTCTGATGATGCGGGCTCGGGTTCCATGACGGCTCTGCCGGTTGTTGAGACTCAGGCGAACGACGTTTCGGCGTTTATTCCGACGAACGTGATTTCCATCACCGACGGTCAGATCTTCTTGGAAACATCTTTGTTCTACCGCGGTATTCGCCCGGCTCTGAACGTGGGTATTTCCGTATCGCGTGTTGGCTCTGCGGCGCAGACCAAAGCGATGAAGAAGGTATCCGGTTCGATTAAGCTCGATCTGGCCCAGTACCGTGAGATGGAAGCCTTTGCTCAGTTCGCTTCTGACTTGGATGCATCGACACAGGCGCTTCTGTCCCGTGGCGAGCGTCTGACAGAGCTGCTCAAGCAGGACCAGTACTCACCGCTTCGTATGGAAGAGCAAGTTGCTGTTCTTTACGCGGGTGTGAACGGTTACCTCGATGGCCTCAAGGTCAGCGACGTGCGCCGTTACGAGACCGGTCTTCTCAGCGCGCTGAACGACAAGGGTGCCAGCATCCTCGAAGCCATCGCCTCTTCCGGAAAGCTCGACAACGAAGCTGACCTGAAGTCCTTCATCGAAGACTTCACGAAGTCCTTCGCTTAAGCCCACCAATCCATCGGGGGAGCTTCGGCTCCCCGATAAGAGAAGGATTAGAAAAGCATGGCGAGCCTTAAGGATCTGCGGGACCGCATTGGAAGCGTGAAAAACACGCGGAAGATTACGTCCGCCATGAAAATGGTGGCAGCGGCGAAGCTCCGGCGTGCGCAGGATCAGGCACAGGCATCCCGTCCTTACGCTGAGCGTATGGAACGGATGCTGGGCGATCTGGCCTCTCGTTCTTCCTCTGACCTGCCATTGATGGCGGGAACGGGTAAGTCCGACACGCACATGATCATTCTTGGTACAGCAGACCGGGGTCTGTGCGGTGGTTTCAACGCCAACTTGGTGAAAGAAGCCCGTCGCATGGTCTCGGAACTGCAAAGTGCCGGGAAGCAGGTGAAGATTTACTGTATTGGCAAGAAAGGGGCGCAAGCCCTGAACCGCGAATATGGCGATCTGATTGTTAAGCGGGTTGAAGACCTCGACAAGCCAGCTTTGTCTTACAGCAAAGCCGGTGCGATCGCGGAAGACATCCTGGCAATGTTCGACGACGGTCAATTCGACACGGCGACGCTCATCTACGCAAAGTTCCAGTCTGCCATCGCGCAGATTGTGAGCCGTCAGCAGCTTGTTCCCTTTGCCCTTGATGGTGCAGCGGGTGACCAGGATGCAGCGGATGCCGATGACAGCGCTTACGAGTTTGAACCGTCTGAAGAAGCCATTTTGGCCGAACTGCTGCCCCGTAACGTGGGTGTGCAGGTGTTCAAGGCGCTGCTGGAAAACGCAGCCTCTGAGCAAGGTGCCCGGATGACCGCTATGGACAACGCAACCCGTAACGCAGGCGAAATGATCGACAAGCTCACGCTGTTGTACAACCGCTCGCGTCAGGCCTCGATCACCAAAGAGTTGATCGAAATCGTATCCGGCGCAGAAGCGCTGTAAACCTTGCAACCTCACGCTTGGCTTCGGCTGGGTGGTTTTTGAGATAGGATAAGAAAAATGGCTGACAATAGTGTAGGCCGCGTCTCGCAGGTACTGGGTGCCGTCGTAGACGTAAGCTTCGACGGTGAATTGCCGTCGATTTTGAACGCGCTGACCGCGACCTTCAATGGCCAGGAACTGGTTTTGGAAGTGGCACAGCACTTGGGTGAGAACACCGTACGCTGTATCGCAATGGACACGACCGACGGTTTGACCCGTGGTCAGGAGGTTGCAGATACCGGTGACGCGATCTCCGTGCCTGTGGGCAAGAAGACGCTGGGCCGGATTATGGACGTGATCGGTCGCCCAATCGACGAACGTGGTCCGGTTGAGGCTTCGGCTTCATGGCCGATCCACCGCGCGGCACCTTCGTTCACCGAACAGTCTACCGAAACCGAAGTTCTGGTAACGGGCATCAAGGTCATCGACCTGCTCGAACCCTACTCCAAGGGTGGTAAGATTGGTCTGTTTGGCGGCGCTGGCGTGGGCAAGACCGTACTGATCATGGAATTGATCAACAACATCGCTAAGGGCCACGGTGGTTACTCCGTGTTCGCTGGTGTTGGTGAGCGGACCCGTGAAGGTAACGACCTCTACCACGAGATGATCGAATCCGGCGTTATCGACCTCGAAGGCGACAATTCCAAAGTGGGTCTGGTGTACGGCCAGATGAACGAGCCTCCAGGTGCGCGTGCGCGTGTTGCCCTGACCGGTCTGACTCAGGCGGAATACTTCCGTGACGAAGAAGGCCAGGACGTTCTGTTCTTCGTGGACAACATCTTCCGCTTTACACAGGCCGGCGCTGAGGTGTCCGCACTTCTGGGCCGTATCCCGTCTGCTGTGGGTTACCAGCCAACGCTGTCCACCGACATGGGCGCGATGCAGGAGCGTATTACGACCACCAACAAAGGTTCCATTACCTCTGTACAGGCCGTGTACGTGCCAGCCGATGACTTGACCGACCCGGCACCTGCGACGACCTTTGCTCACCTCGATGCAACCACGGTATTGAACCGTTCGATTGCGGAGAAGGGCATTTACCCAGCGGTGGATCCATTGGATTCCACGTCCCGTATTCTTGACCCGCGCATCATCGGTGATGAGCACTACGCCGTAGCGCGTGGCGTTCAGCAGACGCTGCAGGGCTACAAGAACCTGCAGGACATCATCGCCATTCTGGGTATGGATGAATTGTCTGAAGAAGACAAAATGACAGTAGCCCGCGCGCGTAAGCTCGAGCGCTTCCTGTCTCAGCCATTCCACGTGGCTGAAGTCTTCACCGGCTCCCCGGGTGTGTTTGTTCCACTGGACGACACGATCAAGGGCTTCAAAGGCATTCTCGACGGTGAGTACGATCACCTGCCAGAGGCTGCTTTCTACATGGTCGGCACCATGGACGAAGCCATTGCCAAGGCTGAAAAGATGGCTGCGGAAGCGGCCTAACGCGCAAGACGCGGGAGCGGTTGAGGGCTTAGCGCCTTCGACCGGTCCCGGTTTTTCGCATCACGCGGATTGGACCTAAGACCCATGACGATGCAGTTTGAACTGGTAACTCCAGAAGCATCCGAAGCGCAGATCGAAGCAACCATGGTTGTTGTTCCGGGCGCAGAGGGTGATATGGGTGTGCTGGAAAACCACGCCCCAACCGTAACCAGCCTGCGCCCCGGCGTTGTCTCGGTCACGGGCAGCGACGGCAACACCGGCTTTTTCGTCGCTGGTGGCTTCGCTGAGATCACCGCCGAGCGGTGCATCATCCTCGCGGAAAGCGCAACGCGCCTGAGCGACCTGACCACCGAGGCGGCACAAGCAGCCCTGACCGAAGCGAAAGCTGCTTTGGACACGGCAACCTCGGACGGTGAAAAGAACATCGCTGAACGCAAATATGCCGTGGCTTACGCCATGGTTGACGCGGCGGCTTAAGACCGAGCTTCCTTTGCTGGCGGTTCTTGAGGGTGGTTTGGCCAAGGGCTGAACCACCTTTTTT
>CAJQLX010000037.1 GCA_905479265.1 uncultured Alphaproteobacteria bacterium | reverse complement strand
GAGCGGATTTCCGGCACAAGAGTGGCTGTAGCTCAGTCTTTGGCGTCGGTTGTTTGCGCCCCAGCCGGTTCGAAGCCGTCAGGCAATAAAGCCAAGGAAGCGTCTTCAATGGCGTCTGAAATCTGGTTCAGGAACTCTCGCTTGCCCAAACCGGGCATGATCGGGGGTTGGATCGAAACCGTAATTTCGCCTGCCTTGAGCCCCTTAAAACCGCGATCCCAATAGACGCCGCTATCGGTCCCAACCGGAACGACAGGCAGGGCCAGTTTTTCGTACATCGCGGCGACGCCGGGGTGATAGCGCCCCCGGACACCCGGCACGGTACGGGTTCCCTCAGGGAAGATAATCACGGGCATGCCCGCGTCGGCCTTGGCTGCGGAATCAACCAACAGTTTTCGCAACGAAGAAAGCCCCGCAGACCGGTCCAAAGCGACAATATCCAGATGGCGGATGAACCAGCCGAAAATCGGTTGCGTGAGCAACTCTTCCTTCATGACGTATGCCGCATCGGGGATCAAAAGGGACCAGATGGCAGTATCGAAGAAAGACTGATGCTTTGAGGCGAGGATATAGGGCTTCTCTGGCAGGTTTTCGAGCCCCTCAACCTTCCAGGTCACACCAGCGAAAATCCGGGAAATAGCCAGAACGCCCTTGGCCCAAAACAGACCGAAAGCAAAAGTCGCCGGCTTTCCAAAGAAAACAACAGGCCAGCAAAGCGCGCCGAGTACGCCCGTCCAGAGATATCCAACCAGTTTCGCAATCGTCGAACGAAAATTCGCCATGGAAAGTTTGCACCCTTTTTAGCCGCATTCAAAAGCGACGGCATACCTGTGTCCGCCCACACCCTAACGACCTCGGGCGAAGGTTCAAGTCTAAGCTAAAATGTCCGTTTTAGTTTTCTAAGGACATTCCCTCGCGCAGAGATCACAGCCACCATAATCAGCAAAGAGACAACCAGTATCATCACCGGAACCTGTAGGGGCAATATGACACTCGGCTCGCGAAAGATGCGGGGCCAGTACAGGGCTTGGAGCAGCCAACCCACCAAACATCCAAGCCCGACCCCGATAATGGCACTGCGCAGCGCAAAGCCAACGAACTGCGACAGGATGATGCGGTCAGGCGCACCGGAAATATAGAGCACATGGATGACATCGGTTTGCAGATCCACCGATTGCCCAATGACCAAAGCCGACGTGATGCTTACGACGACAAACACAGCCAAAATCAGACCCAAGCCCTTTGTCAGCTCCGTCACGCGGGCGGCTTGGAGTTGCTGCCGAAGCGCCTGATTATCGTCCACCATAGCGCCGGGCGCCGCACGATCCAGACGGGTGCGGAGTTGAGCAACGTCCACATCGGGCCGACGCGCCCGCTGAACAGATATAATCGTGGGCAGTGGCACCTGCGCCGTAACAGCATTGCCAAGCGCGCGTTCGACAAGCTGTTGGGTTTGCTGACGATCCAGAACCTCTATCCGCCCCAGCCCCGCTGTATTCTGCAGCGCATCCATCGCACGCGTGACCGCCGGATCGGTCAGGGTTGGTGTCAAGCCGGGGGTCGAAGGCACAAAGATGGTCAGCTCGCTGTTGGCCAGCCCGATCGACTCTTGCAGCTCATAGAGTTTCTGCGTGGTCTGCAAAGCAAAGAAGACGGCCAGCGATGCCATAAGCCCCAAAATCAACGGCAGCAGCATGGCCGCGTTCTGACCGCGGAACACCATCAAGGGCTCTTTTGGGGCAATGAGATCTCGGACAGGGCGACGGGCTGATTTCGCTTGATTCTGGGTCATGCCACGTCCCGCTCCCGCACGGCCAAGCGGCCACCGTCAAGGCGGATTGCTGGGTATTCAAAGCGCTGGAGTAAACTCTCACTGTGCGTCGCAACAACCACCGTGGTGCCCAACTTGTTCAGTTCTTCGAACAGGCGAATGAGCTTGAGGCCGATCCCGTCATCCACGTTGCCGGTTGGTTCATCGGCCAACAGCAAAGCAGGGCGATTGATCACAGCACGGGCGATGGCTGCGCGCTGTTTCTGTCCGCCGCTCAACTCTTCGGGCTTGGCGTTGGCATAATCACCCAAACCAACCCAATACAGCAGCTCTTGCACGTAATCGCGTTCGCTCTTCACGTCTTTGCCCGTCACCCGCAGCGGCAAAGCGACATTGTCGTAAATGCTCATATGATCGATGAGCCGAAAATCTTGAAACACCACGCCCAGCCGAGAACGCACATAGGCCTTTTGATCGCGGGAAAGATCGTAGGCATTGCGCCCAAAAATCTGCAATCGCCCCGCCGACGGCTTGAGCCCCAGAAACATCAGTTTCAGCAGAGTCGTTTTCCCCGCCCCGCTTGGGCCCGTCACAAAAGTGAATGAACCGGCGGGTAAATTCAGGGAAACATCCCGAATTATGCCGGGTCGAGCCGGGTAGTCGACCGTAACCTGATCCATTCTCAGCAATGCTAGAACCCTTCACTCACCAAGATGACTCGCGTCTTATGATAGATAATCTATGCGCATAGTCTTGGAAGTTATACTCATAATGTGCAGATTATGATGCAGTTTAACGCCATATGGCACTCCCCTTTTTCGCACTTCCGTGTTTAAAGAGGGTCAGCTATCGGGATACGCGACTCGAACCCAATCGGGTGCGGTCGCTCTTTATGCATGAAAGGTCCGACGAACCAATGCGCGTCGAATGTCCAAATTGCAGCACCACGTACGAGGTGCCAGCGGTACACTTCGTCGATGGCGTCCGTCGTTTGCGCTGTACCCAGTGCGGCTACCGATGGAACCAATCGGCAAGCGATGCTGACTTAAACGACAGCAAGAAATCCACCCCGTTGCTGGATATGCTGGAACCGGCAATGAACATGGAGGCTTCTGCGGCTGTTCACGTGGACATCGTGGACGATGGCGACACTGCGAACACCAATGCAGCCCGAACCTTCGCCGCCGAGCTGGACCCGCAATCCGCAGATGACGCCTTTGACGACATCGACGACGCTCTGGCGCCGCTTCCTGCGCCAACTGTGCAAGAAGAGCTCGACGCTGCTGGGCGTCGATGGCAGTGGGGTCTTGGCCTTGTGACGCTGACGATCCTCGTGTCGGCCTTGATTTTGGGGCGTGAAGCGGTGGTCAACGCTGCACCCGTTACCCAGCCGATCTACCGCGCTGCTGGTTTGGAACCTTGGAGCGCGCTGCGCCGTTGGGATTTGTGCGTCACCAAGCTCGATGCAGCCGAAATGCGCTACACCCTGACCAACCGAAGCACGTTCCGTCGGACCGTGCCGGGTCTCTATATCTCCGCCGCCTCTGGCGACTTGATCCCGGTGGAGGGGCCGTCGGGCTCGTTGCGCGCCGGCGAAACGGTCCGTGGGCAAGCGCCGAACCCCGGGATCGAGCTTGCAAAATCAACCGCCTTGTCGCTGTCAAACCAGCCCGATCAGTCAGACGCGCGCGCCTTCACGGACTGTTAGCCTCAGGACGCTTCCAGCAATGCGTCGAGCTTCCCGTCTGCTTCCAGCGCGAAAAGGTCATCGCTGCCGCCAATCAAGGCACCGTTTATGAAGACCTGCGGAACAGTGGTTCGGCCGCCCGAGCGCTGGACCATTTCTTCCTTCGCACCGTCAACTTCCCAGATGTTGATGCGCCGGTATTCCACGTTCTTGGACTGCAAAAGGCGATCTGTGCGGGCACAAAAACCACAGAAATCGCGGTAGTACATCTCGATATCGACCATGGCCGTCTTCCTACTCCAATTCGAATTCCTGTTTGAAATGGGTATGACCGACCACGCGTGCGACCACAACCACGCCAATACGTGCTACCCCGCAGGCGCGTAGCTCAGCGCTCAATTCCTCGATGGTCGCGCCAGAGGTGTAAACGTCATCGACCAAAACAACGCGTTTTCCTTGCAGTTTTTCCCGATTCCACCCGTCTACTGAAAACGCACCCTTCACGTTGGCGGCGCGTTGCTTTCGAGTCATGGCCTTCATTGGTGGCGTGTTTCTGACCCGCGTGATCCAATCTGGCGCGTACTGTCCCGCCGTTCGTTCCGCAAGCGCCATCGCCAGAGCCGCAGACTGGTTGAACCGCCGCGCCAAGTGGCGGCGCCAGTGCAAGGGGACCGGCATGATAACGTCGCCGGGCTCAATCTTGGATGAAGCCACGCCAGCGATCCAACGCGCCAGCGCGGGCACAACGTCCAACCGGTCTTTGTATTTTAAAGCCAAGATCAGCGATCGACTGGCATCATCATAAGCAAAAGCAGCGCGCATCCAGTCATAGGCCGGTGGGTGCGTCAGGCACGGCGCGCAAATGGGGCCGGTTTCCTTCACCGATGTCGGGCGACCACAGCTGTCGCACAAGGGGTCGGACAGAAACTGCATGGACTGGAAACACCCCCCGCACAGGCCCGCTTGACCATGAATCATCGTGCTGCACAGTGCGCACCGTGGGGGAAGCACCCAGTCCATCGCAGCCTGTGCACCGCGCTGCGCCCGACGAAGGGGCACCAACAGCCGCGCGGGGGGACGAGCAACGCTGGCGTCCTGCATGCGCTGTTGGGAGTTGCGAAATCGACGATCCTTATCCATATCGCCAAGGAATAGAGTGAAAACCACACAACTCAACCAAAGCGATATTATGGTCGATTCATTCGCGCCAAACGTGTTCGACACCAGCACCAAGCAAAGGCAGATCCGTCGTGCAGCGCAGAGCGCTGTGGACCACCATTTCCTGCACGCAGAAACGGCAGTGCGGTTAAGCGACCGCTTGCTCGACTTGGATCAGGACTTTGCAACAGTCGCCGTTTTAGGGTGGTGGCCAACGGATATTCGCTCGCTGGTCCCCGGCAAGCTGGATCAGGCTCGCATCGTCGATCTGAGTTTCAATCGCCCCGACGCCCACGCCGATCTCGAATTCCTGCCTCTGCGCGCGCAATCGTTTGATCTCATTATCTCCAACATGGCGCTGCATTGGGTGAACGACCTGCCCGGCATGCTGGCGCAGATACGAACGGCCCTGAAGCCCAATGGGGTGTTTATGGGCAGCGCGCTGGGCGGTGAAACACTTCACGAGCTGCGCGCGGCCTTTGTCGAAGCGGAAACCGAGATCAGCGGCGGCTATCACCCTCGCGTTTCACCGGTGATGGATTTGCGCGATGCTGCAGGATTGCTGCAGCGGGCGGGATTTAACCTGCCGGTTGCGGATATTGACCGGATTAATGTTCAGTATGAAAACCCCCTCACGCTGCTGCATGACTTGCGCGGCATGGGGCAGACCAACGCCGTCATTGGCCGAAAAAAGACGCTGACGTCGCGAACCGTTTTGTTTGGTGCGATGGAACGGTATATTCAGGCCTTCGTGGATGACACAGGGGCGGTGCCAGCAACATTTGACTGCTTGTATCTTTCCGGCTGGTCGCCACATGAGTCCCAACAGAAGCCCCTGCGTCCGGGTCAAGCCACCAATAGCCTGGCCGAAGCCCTCGACGCGACGGAGCATCCTCTGAAAAGTTAAGTTACTGCACTAAATAGAGAGACCTACCTTGACGACTGAAACCCATACCTTTCAGGCAGAAACCGCGCGCCTCCTTAATCTGGTTGCGACCGCCCTCTATTCCGAACGCGAAGTATTTCTGCGCGAGCTGATTTCCAACGCCTCCGATGCCTGTGACAAGCGGCGCTTTTTGGCGCAGCAACAGGCTGAACTGCTGGACAGTGACGAGAGCCTAAAAATCCTGATTGCAGCGAATAAAGAGAGCGCGACGCTCGCCATCACCGACGGCGGCGTCGGCATGGACCATGCCGATTTAATGGCCAACCTCGGCACGATCGCCAAGTCTGGCACGGCTGATTTCGCGGCGGCCATGTCCGAAGCCAAGGATGCGAGCGCGCTGATCGGCCAGTTTGGTGTTGGTTTCTACAGCGCCTTTATGGTTGCTGACCGCGTGGTGGTGGATACGCGCAAGGCCGGCAGTGAAGACGCGTTCCGGTGGGAATCCACCGGCGATGGCACCTTTACCATCACGGAAATCGACGCCCAGACCGCGCCAATTGGAACGACAGTGCTGCTGTACCTCAAGGATGACGCGCACGAGTTCCTCGAATCCTACCGCCTTGATTCTTTGGTTCGGCGATATGCGGACCATCTGACCTTCCCCGTTAGCCTGCTGGCCGAAGACGGTGAAACCCAGCAAATCAACGAAGCCCAAGCGCTTTGGCTCCGGTCCAAATCGGACATCACAGCGGAGCAGCACAAGGAATTCTACAACCACGTTGCCGGCACTTTCGATGAGCCGTGGGAGACGCTGCACCTCAACCTCGAAGGGCAGCTGGAATATACCGCTTTGCTCTACATTCCGACCGAGCGCCCCTTTGACCTGTTCCAACCGGAACGCCGGTGCCAGCTCAAGCTCTTTGTCCGCCGCGTGTTCATCACGGACGATGCGCCAGAGTTGATGCCAGCTTACCTGCGCTTTGTGCGCGGGCTGGTGGACAGTCAGGATTTGCCGCTGAACGTCAGCCGGGAAATGCTGCAAAACGCACCCCAGTTGCATGTGATGAACAAGCAACTCACCAAACGCATTCTTTCGGCGCTGTCCAAACGCAAGAAGGACGATACGAACGGCTATGACCGGTTCTGGGACGCCTTTGGTGCTGTGCTGAAAGAAGGTTTGTACGAGGACCGCGACCGGGGTGAAGACATCCTGCCCTTGGTCAAATTCAAAACGACCACTCAAGACGGACTTTCAGATCTCGATGCCTATCTGGGCCGAATGAAAGACGGGCAAGACCAGATTTTCTACGCGACCGGCGAAACGGAAGCAGCGATTTTGGCCTCCCCCCATCTGGAAGGGTTCCGAGCGCGCGGTATCGAGGTTCTGATTGCCGCTGACGCTGTTGACGCCTTTTGGATCCCGACCGCAGGAAGTTATCAGGGCAAGCAGTTCGTGTCCGTCACCCACGGCTCAACGGACCTGTCCAAATTTGACGATGACCTCACCGACAAGGCTGAAGACGCAGCACAGGCGCCGTCACAAGATACGGACGCCTTGGTCGCGTGGCTCAAAACCCGCTTTGACGACAGCGTTGCCGACATTCGCACCACCAACCGCCTCGCCGATAGCCCAGCGTGCTTTGTCGCAGCAGAAAACAGCATGGATATGCAGCTTTCGAAAATCCTGAAAGCCAGCGGGCAGGACGCAGGGCCGGATAAGCGGATCCTTGAAATCAACCCAAGCCATCCATTGGTTGTCGCGCTCAGTGCCGAAGTTCAGGCGCAGGCTGGATCATCCAAGGCCGAGCACGTTGCCGAACTGCTGTTTGATATGGCGTTGATTGTCGAAGGCGAAGCGCCCCGCAATGCAACAGGGTTCGCCAAGTCCATGACGCTCATGATGAACGATAGTCTGCTGGGGTAGCTAGCGCTCCGCCGCGCTATTCCATAGCCACCAGCGTCGCCAGAATCGTCCCTTCGTCCCGGTCCTGAACCATCAGAGCCACGCCGAAGCGGTGCTTTTCTGGCCACGCAACCAGTCGCTCCTGACCGCGCCAGTCCCCAAGGTACTGAATTTCCCGAACCACGTGGCGATAACCAAGCTCGCGGCCTGCGTTTTCACCTTTTGTAATCTCGGTTTCATGGCGCTCGTCAAAGTGAACAACCCATATGTCTGCGGCGTTCGGCAAGTCACCCGTGAGCGGCATCAAGATCCCAGCGTCTGTCACCTTCAACATAATCTGCGTTTTTGGCGCACGGATGGAATCCCGGTCGATCAGTGACCCGCTGGAGGGATCAGGCGAGGCATTCCCGCCGATGACAAATTGCGGGGTATAGATGTAGCGATTTCCCAAGACATGACGGTAATACTTCTGCCGCTTGGTCGAGACCGACGTGGCAAAGGGATCTTTCCAGCCGATATAGTCCCAGTAATCCACGTGGAAGGCCAACCCCAGCACACCCGGGATATCAGCAATTTGGTCCAAAACAATGTCAGCAGGCGGGCAGCTTGAGCAGCCCTGGCTGGTAAACAATTCGATGACCAGTGGGTTGGTTTGAACCGACGTCCACGGCTTGCCGCCCTCAGCGTGGGCGCCCCCCGCGAAAGCCAGCATCAAAGCCCCGAACGCCCACTTGGCGATATGTTGCAGCCGAAGGTGCATTGTGTTTTGTCCCGTAACCCGCCCGAATGTCAGACGGTTCGTCTCATGTTTCCCCGAGTAAGTCAGACAGCACCATCTGGGTGCTTGGTCTGCTTCCCTTGTCTCTTCCAGCATAACTAACGGCTTATGCCCGTCTCTGCCATTCACAAGGCCTTGCGCGCTAGTCGCATTATAATGATCAAACGCGTCTAAGTGCGGTGGAATTCACCGTCTGCGGCAAAATTTCAGTGAGTCCTTCTTTTCTTACGAGAACGCATTGAGAAATAGATAAATTTTTTTCATATTGAGGGATATTTTAAGAGTCGACGCTTCTATTTCTGCGTCCGTTATTTTTTGAGAATTTTATATTTTGGGAGCAGTCACCATGAAAATCATGGGTGCAATTTCAACGCTCGCCGCCCTGCTTTTCGGCATTCAGGCACACGCACAAACGCTAACCTATTCCATTTCGCCGGAAACCATCAAAGGCTACGCAAAAGTCTCGCTCAACACGACCTTCCAGTTGAACCTGGAGGAAAATGAAGCGGGCATTATCTCAACCGCTGAAGTTGACCCCGGTCTGGGCATTTCCGCTGCCGCAGGGCTTGAATTGCTGCCAGAAGTTGACGGGGAACTGGAGATGTCCAGCTACTCCGGCACCGTGGACTATCGGACAGTCGCCGGCGTCCCTGTCGTGTCCATCCCAGCCGACGACGTACAGTTGCTGTCAGTTTTCGCGAACGCCTACTACAAATTCCGCCCCGCAACCAATGCCCGGTTCAAGCTGGGTGGCGGCTTGGGTTACGGCCAGTACACACTGACCGACAGCACCGGTATGAAGCATCGTGGGACAGGAATCGTTTATCAGGTCAAAGGCGTGGGTGAATACGACTTTGGCGGCAACGTCACGTTCCTTGCCGAAGCGGGTTACATTGGGTCCACCGACATCGACGTGGACATTGCCACCTCGACCACCGTTCGAGACACAGCATTAAGCGGCATCACGTTTGGCCTTGGCGCCAAGGTTAAGTTCTAAGCCTCGCCGATCAGAGGCCTACAACCCCGCTCAGTAGGCCTCTTCTTTGAACACGCGATGAATATCGCCAGCCCATTCGCCTTCGAACTTCGCGATCAACCGATCAGCGGGCGATTGACCGGCATCGAGCCATTCGAGGACGGGGTCCAGATACTCGGTTTCGTCTGCTGAAACCTTCCCTGCCATAGCCCGATTTTTCAAACCGCTCTGCGCCATCTGCGCGACCTGTTGCGCGATGTCGAGCACGGATCGGCCAGCAACCTGCGCGCCCAGACCTTGCTCTGGAACATTCAGGGCAAGCAACCGGCGATCCTCTGCGGACCAGTGCCGCACCAAATCCCAAGCAGCATCCAAAGCGCTGCTGTCATAAAGCAAACCCACCCAAAAAGCCGGCAGGCCGCAAATATTCTCCCTCGCGCCACCATCAGCGCCGCGCATTTCCAAAAATGATTTCAGTCGAACATCAGGGAACAACGTCGTCAGGTGGTCGTCCCAATCGGTTTTCATGGGCATTTCGCCCGGACGCAACGGCAGCTTCTGATCCATAAAGGCGCGGAACGACTGCCCGGTTGCGTCCAGATAAGCGCCGTCCCGGTAGATGAAATACATCGGAACATCGAGGGCGTAGTCCACGTATCGCTCGAACCCCATGCCGTCTTCGAACGCGAATTCCAGATTTCCGGTGCGGTCGGGGTCTGTGTCCTGCCAGATGGCCGCGCGGAAGGATTGGTAGCCGTTGAGTTTGCCTTCAGAGAAGGGCGAGTTGGCGAAGATTGCGGTTACAATAGGCTGCAACGCCAGCGAAACCCGCAATTTCTTGACCATGTCGGCCTCAGAAGAAAAATCGAGGTTCACTTGTATCGTCGTGGACCCCTTCATCATATTCAGACCAAGCTGGCCCATTTTCTCCATATAGGCGCCCATGATCTTGTAGCGGCCTTTTGGCATCCACGGGGTCTGCGCATGCGTCCACAGTGGTTGCGCGCCTAAGCCCAGCATTCCAACATTGAGCGGGCGAGCGATCGTCTCCACCTCATGCAGGTGCGTGTAAACCTCGTTGCAGGTTTGGTGCAGGTTTTCCAAAGGCGCGCCGGACAGCTCAAACTGACCGCCGGGTTCGAGCGAAACGTTCGCGCCGTCCTTGGTCAACGCAATGACATTTTCGCCCTCAAGCAAAGGCGTCCAGCCAAATTTGAGGACAAGGCTTTGCAGCAGGTCTCTGACGCCACCCTGTTCGGACGACGACTCTTCGTAGGCGATGGGGCGATGATCGTGGAGAGAGAACGGGAACTTCTCATGCTCTGTGCCGATCCGCCATTGGTGCTTTGGCTTGTTCCCTTTTTCAAGGGCATAAACAAGATCATCACGAGACTCGATTGGCGTAGACGTCCCAGAAGGCGGTGCAGACACCAGCGTTCCTCTCACTGCGTTTGTTCATTGCAAATGGGTGGAGAGCTGAGTTTGGTCAAGAGAAACTATCGTCTCAATATGCTATTCTGGCCCTCTAAAATCGGGCAGCTTGTCCCAATCGCCCTTCAACGCTTGATAGATAGAAACCAAAGCTATTCCAGCAGTTTCTGCTTTCAGGATCCTTGGACCCAAGCCAAGGCCGCAAATGTTGGGCTGCTTCGCAAGCCACGAAATCTCCGCGCCACTGAACCCCCCTTCCGGCCCAATCATCAGCCCCTGCAACGCACCAACGTCCGCCATCACCGCGCGTAAGGGTCTGAATTCGCTGGTTTCAAAGGCTGAACCAATAGAACCGTCAAAAGTTTCAACAGCCGCTTTGAGCGGCTTTGCATCATGAAAAGTTGGGACGGTCAGTCGCTCACATTGCTCCGCAGCCTCCACCGCAATGGACACCAAACGCTCGATTTTCATGCGCTCTGATTGCGTGTGCTCCATCAAAACAGGCTGAAAATCAGTGACCCCAAGCTCCGTCGCCTTAGCAATGAGAAGCTCCATGGGTGAGCGTTTTATGGGCGAAAATAGTAAAGTCAGACGTTCAAGCGGCTCAAAGCGGGCAACAACCGCGCCGATATCCACCTCGACGGCCTTCTTACCCACCTTTGTCAGCGTTGCTGCAAACTCAGCCGAGCGTCCATTAAACAAACCGATGGTATCACCGACACTCTTGCGCATGACGTTGCGCAGATAGTGCGAGGGTGCCTCCGGTAAAACGAGGGACTGCCCTTCGGCCAATTCCTCTTCTACGAAGACGCGGACTGTGGGACGTTTAGGCTTGGTCATGACCGCTCACTTGGACTGATCTGGAACAAAGGAATCGCTTGCAGATGGTAAACAATCCGTCACAAGAAAAGACGGCTTATACAGACATACAAGCCTCAACCTGGTTTGATCGGGTGCTTCCCAAGGCAACGCGACCTTATACCCGATTGATGCGGCTGGATCGCCCCATTGGGGCTTACCTGCTGTTTATTCCGGGTCTTTGGGCTGTGCTTCTTGCCGCGATCTTGAACCCCGATGCCTCACCCCTTCGCGTTGGTGCGGTGATTGGATTGCTGTTTGTAGGCTCCTTTATCATGCGGGGCGCAGGCTGCGTTATCAATGACATGTGGGACCGCGATCTTGACCGACAGGTCGAGCGCACCCGGGGTCGCCCCTTGGCGTCTGGCGCTGTTTCCATGGTTCAAGCTGGCCTTTTCCTCGCCGTCTTGCTGATCGTCGGAATGCTAATCCTTTTGCAAATGAAGCCTCTGGGGATCATTTTGGGGCTGGTTTCCATCGTGCCCGTCATCCTCTACCCCCTTGCCAAACGAGTGACAGACTACCCACAAGCCGTTTTGGGCCTGACCTTCAATTTTGGCGCACTGATCGGCTGGGCGGCCATATCGGAGCAGTTTCAATGGCCGATGGTCTGGCTCTATGCGGGCTGCATCGCTTGGACGTTTGGCTATGACACCGTTTACGCGCATCAAGACAAAACCGATGATGCCGTGGTTGGTGTCCGGTCTACGGCACTGACGTTTGGCGACAGCAGCAAGCGCGCAATTAGCGTTTCTTATCTGGTCGCAGCTCTTATGTGGTTATTTGCACTGTCACCGATGGGCCTGTCAGTGGCTTTCGCCATTTGCCTCTTTGGACTGCTTGCTGCGACCGCGCGCATGTTCCTGTCCGTTCGGCACACAGACCTCAACGATCCCGCAGACAGTCTTCGCACGTTTAAAGGTGAGCAAAGCACAGGATGGATCTTCGCGGGCTCTTTGGCTCTTGGGTGGGTGATCGCGCGCTTTGCCCACCTTTGACTTATGGCTTTCACCATATTTTTCGCTGCCTTATTAGTTTTTTTCGACTATTACCTCTAAAGTGGCAAGGCAGTTGCACGATGAAGATGAAATTCTCATAATTGTTTCCTCTCTTCGATTTGAACTTATCCTTTATGCATCTGACCCGCGCCTTGCTTCGCTCATCCCGCTTTCTGCTTGCGTGCCTCCTCGCCCTGACGCTCTCCGCTTGCGGGGAGTCGAACGACGATGATGCTGGGTGTGGCCGATCGTTTGATCCGGTGTGCGCCTACGTTCAGCCCGCCTATTGCGGCTTGGGCCCCGGCCAATGCGGGAACTTTCGCCAAACCTTTGATAACGCGTGCTGGGCCAGAAAGGCGGGTGCGACAGACCTGCAGCGCGGCGTTTGTAAACCAACCGGGCAAGGCGCAGTCCCCGACCCCAAAGACGGACCCTACGCCGCGCCGCAACTGGGCTTTCAATCACCGGTCCCGCCCGCGGGCTATTGGCCCGCCGGCAACCCCTATGGCGAAGCGCGGTTGGGCGAAATGTTTGCGCGGCAGGAAGATGGTCTGAAAATCACAGGCGCGCGCGTGGACACCCGAGCCGCATGGAATGGCGAGCCGGAGATGATACTGCTCGTATCCGGCACGCAGGTCAGCGGGTGCAAGCAGGTCGTGCTCTCGCAATCAGCCCGCATCGACGACACGTTTGGCATCGCCGTCCGCAGCCTTGACCTGCGGGAGTTAGGCCAGTCTTGCGGGCCTGTTACAGCCTTTACCAAGTCCCTCAAATTGGACCCGGGGCCAGAGGCTTTCGTGGTGGGAGCGCGTTACGAGATCGTTGTGAACGGGCGGATGGGACAGTTCACAGTCCGCCAACCCGATGGCCGCTAGGTCCGCTGGTAAGCCAAGCGCGCCGCCACGAGGTCTTCGATTGCCGAGCCACAGTTCTTGAACAGCGTAATTTGCTCATAGAACCGGCGACCATCGCGTTCACCTTGCGTCAGATCAAAGAGGTCAGCGGCAACATCGTCCTTGGTGATCAAGCCCTTGTTCATCGGAATGATGAGATCGCCAGCCTCAGCCAAGGCACCCGTGCGGGTATCAACGAAGAGACGCGCTTTCTGGATCAACTTATCGTCGGATTCTCGGTTTTCTGGCGAAAAAGCACCAACCAAATCAACGTGCGTGCCGGGACGGACCCAGTCGCCGAAAATGACCGGCTCGCTGCTCGACGTGATGCAGGAGACGATGTCGGCTCCTTCGACCGCCGCCTGCAGGTCTTCGGTTACGTTGATGCTGTCCAAGTCTTTGGCATCGTCCTGCAGTTTGTAGCTTGCAACCAAATCGTGCGCCCGTTTTGGGGTGCGGTTCCAAACCAACACGTCCTTAATGCCGCGAACGGCGCGATGGGCATCGATGAAATGCCGGGCCAGCGCGCCTGCGCCCACGACCAGCAAGCGCGTGGCGTCCGTGCGCGAGAGATAGCTGGACGCCAAGGCAGAAGCCGCTGACGTGCGTTTTGCCGTAATCGCTTCGGCCTCCAGCACGCCCCGCATCTTTCCCGTGCTCGCGTCCATAAACAGATACACGCCCTGCACCAAAGGGAGTCCCTTTGCAGGATTCCCTTCGTTTACCGTGACCAGCTTGACACCGAGATCGCCATCGATTTGCCAAGACGGCATGTTCAGCAAGATCGTTGGCTGCTCGTGCACGTTTTCAACCAGAAAACGGTTACGCAAGGGCGCCTCAAACGGACGCGCAGACGCGCCCATCCGAAAAGCCCGGCGCAAGGCCTCGATCAGGCTTTTCTGATCGAGGGCAATTTCAATCTCGGACGCGGATACAAATCTCACGGCAACTAGATCGCAGGTAAGGGCTGGAGCTGGACCTCTTCAGCCGATTGATCGATGGTTCTCATGGCGGCAATCTGCTCCTCTAGACGCTCAATATCCGTTTCGCGGTCCGACATATCAGCCCGCAAGCGCTCCAATTCGTCCTGCGCCTTTGTCAACGCCCGCTTGGTTTTCCGGAGCGCAGAACGACGAGAGCCAGCTTGGAGCCAAACGAGCACAAATCCTAAGACAAAACTGACACCTGCGGTGAGTGTAATCCACAACGCCATGGGCTGGACGAGGCCATCGGGGGCGACAATCGCAAGGCGAAGCGTGGCGGTTTGCGTGTTGGACACAACAAACCAGATAAGAACTGCCACGAAAAACATGGCGATGATTGAAGATACAAATCGGATCATTGGGGTCGATCTCCTCGTGTGGTGGGCGCACAACGATGGTGCGCGTGGAGTGGCTCTTCCCGTAAGCCCGCAAGCCTGGTGACGCTTGCTCGTGTTCCTATTCTTAAATGACAGATAATCCGAAAGGTTGCAAAGCCTTGAATCGAACCTTCCGTCAAAGCGCCCCCCTTGGCGCATCTGCACA
The DNA here is from genome assembly GCA_905479265.1 of uncultured Alphaproteobacteria bacterium. Classification (GTDB taxonomy): domain Bacteria; phylum Pseudomonadota; class Alphaproteobacteria; order UBA7985; family UBA7985; genus UBA7985. The sequence continues at coordinate 65,295 of CAJQLX010000037.1, read as the reverse complement.
AAAAAAGGAGACCGAAGCCCCCTTTCTCAAACTACATTTCTGCAAGCCTAGTCGCTGGCTTCGCTGTCGTTCAAGCGCTCGTGGAGCTGCTTGCCGGTTTTGAAGTAAGGAATAGCCTTTTCAGAAACCTCAACCGGCTCACCAGAGCGTGGGTTGCGGCCCGTTCTGGCCTTTCGAACCTTCACAGAGAAGGCGCCAAAACCACGAAGCTCGATGCGATCCCCTTGGGTCAAGCCCTCAGTGATTTCATCGAAAACCGTGTTCACGATTTTGGTGATATCCCGCAGATAAAGGTGCGGATTATCCGAAGCGACAAGTTGGATCAGCTCAGATTTTGTCATGGTGTCCCCCAAACTCTCTGGCAGTTGTCCTGTGAAGTTCACCGAAACATGCGGCACAACCCCCTGTTGCGCCGCATGCTTACGATTGAGCTTCAGACCCGTGCTAGGTGCGGCCCTTCTTGAGCGCTTCGCCCAGAATGTCGCCCAAGGACGCGCCGGAGTCAGTGGAACCGTACTCGGCCATTGCTTCCTGCTCTTCCTCAGTTTCACGTGCCTTGATGGACAAGGAGATCTTGCGTGTCTTGGAGTCGATGGCGGTGATTTTCGCATCCACCTTCTCACCAACAGCAAAGCGATCCGTACGCTGGTCATCACGGTCACGTGCCAGATCGGAACGACGGATAAAGCCCGTCACACCGTCAGTCACCTGAACCTCGATGCCATTGTCCTGAACCTGCGTAATCACGGTGGTAACCACCTGACCGCGCTTCAGGCCGTCCATAGCATTGGCAAACGGATCGTCTTCGAGCTGCTTGATGCCCAAAGAAATACGCTCTTTCTCAACGTCAACGTCGAGGACTTTGGCGGATACAGATTCACCCTTGGTGTAATCCTTGACCGCTTCTTCGCCAACACGGTTCCAGTCGATGTCCGACAGGTGAACCATGCCGTCGATGTCGCCTTCGAGGCCAACGAACAGACCGAATTCGGTGATGTTGCGAATTTCGCCTTCGATGGAGGAACCAACGGGGTTGCTGTCCAGGAACGCTTCCCATGGGTTCTGCATGGTCTGCTTGAGACCAAGGGAAATACGGCGCTTGGAGGTGTCAACGTCGAGGATGACAACTTCAACTTCCTGAGACGTGGAAACGATCTTGCCCGGGTGGACGTTCTTCTTTGTCCAGGACATTTCGGAAACGTGCACCAGACCTTCGATGCCCGGCAGCAATTCAACGAATGCACCGTAGTCGGTGATGTTCGTCACGCGGCCATTGAACTTGGTACCAACTGGGAATTCAGCAGCAACCGTTTCCCAAGGATCCGTTTCAAGCTGCTTCATACCCAGCGAGATCCGCTGTGTTTCGCGGTTGAACTTGATCACCTGAACTTCGACGGACTGACCAACAGTCAGAACCTCGGACGGGTGATTGATGCGACGCCACGAAATGTCGGTCACGTGCAACAGACCGTCTACGCCGCCCAGATCAACGAATGCACCGTAATCGGTGATGTTCTTAACAACACCCTGCAGTACGCTACCCTCTTCGAGGTTCTGGATCAGCTCCTGACGCTGTTCAGCGCGCGCTTCTTCCAGAACGGCACGACGGGAAACAACGATGTTGCCGCGCGCCTTGTCCATTTTCAGAATCTGGAATGGCTGCGCATTGTTCATCAGCGGAGCGACATCGCGCACGGGGCGGATATCAACCTGTGAACCAGGCAAGAAGGCAACAGCCCCGCCCAGGTCGACGGTAAAGCCACCCTTGACGCGGTTGAAGATAACACCTTCGACGCGAACGCCGTCGTTGAACTTCTTTTCCAGCTCAACCCAAGCTTCTTCGCGGCGCGCTTTGTCACGAGACAGCATCACTTCGCCGTCTTTGTTCTCGTAGCGCTCCACGAACACTTCTACGGTGTCGCCGGCTTTGATGGTCGGCTCTTGGCCGGGCATCGTGAATTCTTTAAGGGGTACGCGGCCTTCAGACTTTAGGCCGACATCGATGATCACCAGATCATTTTCGATGTTCAATACGGTACCGGAGAGGACGGACCCTTCGAGGGTGTCGCCCATTGTTTCGTTGAGGAGATCCGCGAAGGACTCCATGGCGGCTTCTGCCATTCTGTTAGATTTCCTGTAAATGATACCCGACCCGAAGGCCGGACTTTGGCGCGGTCCTGTGAACAGGAACACCCCAAGGGTTTGGGTTTAAGTTGAAATCCGGACCAGCCTCAGATCAGCAAAGAGCCTCTCCTATCAACCAATCCAGCCTCAGGTTTTCGCTTACGAAAGTCTCAAGATGCGATGACGGATAGCGCTTGCTCAAAAACCTGATCGGCCGTGAGCATTGACGTATCAATCAACGTTGCATCGTCTGCCGGTCTTAGAGGCGAATCTTGTCGAGTTTCATCGCGCCTATCACGAACAACCAAGTCGTTGAAAACACGGTCGTATATAACGCTCGGGTCTTTTTCCCGCAACTCCAACCAACGGCGTTCTGCCCTGACATTTCGGTTGGCCGTAATGAACAGCTTGAAAGTCGCATAAGGACAAATAACTGTCCCAATATCACGCCCATCGAGCACAGCTCCGGCCTTTCCGCCGGGGGGCGAGTCGGCGAAATTGCGCTGAAAATCCTTCAAAGCCTCCCGCACGGGGGTCAACGCCGCCACGCGAGAAGCCGCTTCGCTGACCGCTGGCGTTCGCAAATGCGGGTGGGCCATGTCTTCGCCAATCAGCCCTGAGGCCAGAACAACCAGCCCCGCGACATCATCCAAATCGATCGATTGGTCCAGCGCTTTGGCACCAACGGCGCGATACAGCGCGCCACTATCAAGGTAGGCGAAATCAAAATGCGCCGCCAATCGCCGGGCCAACGTGCCCTTACCCGCAGCAGCCGGTCCGTCGATCGCGATAATCATGCGAGCTGGGCACCCAGCCCGTTGAACAGATCAACAAAGGTGGGGAATGAGGTGAGGATGCAGTTTTTGTCGTCAACCGCCATGCCTTTGTCAGACACCATACCCAAAACCAACGTGGACATCGCCCGGCGGTGATCGAGTTCAGTCAGAACCTCGCCCCCACCCGGTACAGAGCCGCCCATACCATCGATTTCCAGCCAGTCTTCGCCGCTGCGCGTCGTCACACCGGCAGCCGTCAGCATATCGATGATTCCCTGCAACCGATCGGATTCCTTCACGCGCAGTTCTTCCAAGCCCTCCATCCGTGTGGTGCCTTGCGCCACGGCGGCAGCAACCGACAGGATGGGGTATTCATCAATTTGCGACGGCGCACGCTCAGCAGGGATCAAACAGCCCGTCAGGGAAGAAGCGGAAACGGCAACATCAGCGACCGTTTCACCGGCAACGTCACGCTGGTTCTGCAAACTCAGATCGGCGCCCATATCGATCAACGATTGAAACACGCCTGTTCGGTGACCATTCTGCATGACGTTTTCGATCAACAAAGCCGATCCCGGCACAATGGAACCCGCCACCGCGAGGAAGGCGGCTGAGCTGGGGTCGCCCGGCACCACAACGGGGGTCGCCTTTAGCGTTGGCTGGCCCGTTAGGGTAATCGCCAGCCCTTGATCTGTTTCCGCCGTTGAAACTTCGGCGCCAAACCCGCGCAACATGCGTTCTGTGTGGTCGCGTGTGGGGGTTGGCTCAACCAAGGTCGTTTGCCCCGGCGCATTCAAACCCGCCAACAACACCGCAGATTTGACCTGGGCTGAGGCAAGCGGCGAGACATACGTGACCGGCATGGCATTGGCCGTTCCCGTGACCGCCAGCGGCAATCGATCACCAGAGCGCGCCATGAAGCTGGCACCAAACTGGCTCAAAGGAACCGTGACCCGCGCCATAGGACGCTTGTTGAGCGAGGCGTCCCCAAAAACAACGGCCGTTAGATCGTGCGTCGCGAGCATCCCAAGGATCAGCCGCGTGCTTGTCCCGGAGTTTCCCATATCCAGCGGCAACGACGGCTCTCGCAGTCCGCCGACGCCAACCCCGTTCACCACGTAGTCGTCACCGTCCCGCTCGATCTGAGCCCCAAGACGACGCATGGCCTCGCCCGTTGCCATCACGTCTTCGCCCGTGAGCAGACCACTGACGCGGGTTTCCCCCACAGCCAGCGTGCCAAACATCAGCGAGCGGTGTGAAATCGACTTATCGCCAGGCACCCGTACGGTACCTCTAAGGTTTTGCGCCGGGAGACTTTTTGCGGGTTCGAGAGGCAAGCTGGACATGAATATCTCGTGTAATTTCTAGCTTTTCGACCCTAGCATAGAGGCAGGGAGAGACGAAAAGCACGGCTCGACCGAGAGAACCGCATGGCAAGGAGCCTTCGTCGGCATTGACACACTAGCCAGCCTATGTTGGTTCCAAGAGCTTAAGAAATCGAAATTATCGAGGCTGGCTGTATGCCCGAATTGGAACAAGAGTACGGAATCAAGCGCATCTGTCAGAGCTGCGCGGCCCGCTACTACGATCTGAATAAAGAACCTCCCGTGTGCCCATCCTGTGGGACGGAGTATGACCCCGAAGCCGTGATGCGTTCACGGCGCGGTCGCGTGGCAGCTGCGGCTGTTGCTTCAGCCAAAGAAGAGGCATCGCCAGATGTCGAATTGGAAGATGCAGCGAAGACCAGCGCCGACGGCGATGATGAGGAAGAAGAAGAAGAAGAAATTGCCGCTGTCGCTTTGGACGAAGTTGACACAGACACCCTCAAAGATGGCGACACGGATCTCGTTGTCGATGATGACGGCGAAGTTTCTTTGGATGACGAGTTCGGTGAAGAAGACGACAACAAGGTCGATGACGACACGTTGCTCGACGATGATGACGAACTTGTCGAAGGCGCACTTCCTGTCGAAGGGCTGGAAACGGGTCTCGACGAAGACAGCTAATTCAGCTGGAATACAGGGGTAATCAATCCCTTTACAATCGAAGCCTATTTTTTTGAAAATAGGCTTCGACAAGCCCGGTATAAGTTGGTTATACAGGGTCCGTTTCCAGCCGCGTGGGGCTATAGCTCAGCTGGGAGAGCGCTACAATGGCATTGTAGAGGTCATCGGTTCGATCCCGTTTAGCTCCACCACTCCTCGATCTCAGTCACCAAACACGATAATCCCGCGAAAATTATTCAATTTGTCGCATGGCATCCTATTTTTTGGGCAATTTAGTGGAAAACCGCTCATTTTTGCATTTTTCTAAGTGCATCTTTGAAGCTGACTAAGCTTACTGAAGTTTCTAGATACTTAGGCAAGAATTTTTATCCACCACATCTCGCGCTTGAGCAAGAAGGAGATCTTATGTCTAATGTGCCTCAAATCAGTTTGCCGGCCCTACACTTGCAGCTGCGACAAATTATTGACCATCTTGAGCTCCTGGCAGACACACCACAAGCCCTCCAAGACTGGGGCCCTGAGGTGGGTGAGGCGTTAGAAGATGAAGCAGAGCGCTTGGCTGACTTATCAGCACGGGTTGCGATGGCGTGTCGGAAAGACTCCACCATCATTGAAATGTCACTCTCCCCATCAAAACAGGTGATAAGCCGGTAGGCGCATTGCAGATAAAAGAGACTTATGCGAAATTCGTGGCACTCTTTTAAGTGGTGTCGAATTTAGCATGCTTCTTCGAACATTTCTCATCGCAGGTCTCGCGGGTGCCACCCTTGGCATCGCGGGCTGCGGTTCGCTCTCAGGAACCACGCGCGATGCGTTCGCGCCGTTCTTTGAGCTGAGCCAGCCAGAGACAGTCAATGACGTGATTGTCGGCGGTACAAACCCCTACGCAACGTCGGTCCAGCACTCTTTGGCGAACCCTGCACCGATGGTGCAGCCGCAAGTCATCGGCGTCTTTGCCAATTCACAGGCCGAAGCCCAACAGATGATTTATCAGGCGATTACGGCTCAATGCGGGGCTTCCGCTCAAATGAGCCCGGCTCAATTCGCCAATGGTCAGTGGATCAGCACGGTTCAGTGCCCACGCTAGCCCCGCCGCTGAACGTCACGGCAAAGGACGCGCACGCTTGAGCTGCCGGGCAAGGGGCGCCGCAAGCGTCGCCAATGCCACCACCCACAGCGCCAATATGCCGGACAGTCGAGGCTCTACGCCCAAGACGGCGAGCGCGGCCAAACTCGTTGCGTACGTCAGGATGATGGCGAGCATTGCCACCGCAATCGCCCACAACCAGACCTGCCAAAGCGTCCGCGCAAAAGCCCAGCCCGCGATAACCGGCGCGCTGAACAGTGCAATCGCCACCACCACGCCCGCCGCCCGCAAACACGCAGCAGCGGCTAAGGCGATCACCAGTGTTTCCAGCACTTTGACAACAGCTGCGCCCACCGGTGTTTTTAGCGTCATGAACCTTTGGTCCATCAAAGACCGGTTGATGAACGGATACGCCAAAAGACACAGACTCAACCCCAGAAAGCAGCTCGCCAAGGATGCCGTCATTTGCGGGGGCGCGCTGGTCCAGACGACGGGTCGCAACAGATCCTGCCAATCGACCAATTCGAACCAAAGCAGCAATTCAAGCGAGCCAAAGAGAATGTGATCCACGTCAATCATTCCGGTATCTTCCAGACCCGTAAGGCTCAGCGCAATGATCCCAACGCCAAAGAAAATCGGAAACAGAGCCGCTATTTCCACCCCAGCCCCAAAACTGTGGCGCGTGCGAAGCCAGCCGACACCAACGACAAAGAGCGCAATGACCAAAACGGCCCCCAGCAGGACTTCCCAACCATGGTCGCCAGACAGCACAAAGCCCAAAATCAAACCGGGCAGCACAGCGTGGCTTGCCGCCTCAGAAATCATGATCTGACCGCGGGGAAGCAGCAGACTTCCGGCAAGAATGGCGGTTACAGCCGCACTCAATAGCGTGAGAAGAATGGGAACATCTTGGCTAAGCAGCATGATCGAGCCTTATGATGCCAAGGCAGCGCACCAGCATGAAACTGAGCAGCCAGCCCACCCCGAGACTGACAATCACCAAAGCGCCCGTGGGCAAGGGCAAGACGCCCGCGCTCAGCCATCCAGCGGCCATAGCAAACACGCCGCCGACAATCGCTGAGGCCATCACCAGTGGTACAAAACCTTTGACCCAAGGCCGAACGATCAGCGCAGGCAATGTCATACCCCCGACCAACAGCGTCAGGCCTAAAGCCGGAAGGCAGGTCAGAACCACAATCACCGTGGCCCCAATCCATATCAACTCAAGCGTTTGCTGATTGCCGTGCAGCGTCGATGATTGCGGGTCCAGCACCCAATTCATCAACCCTCGGCGCAAAACGGCGAATACGGCCGCTATGATGATCAGCACCACCAAAGCCGGCATCACGCGGCCGATCGTCAGCGTCGCAGCGTCGCCCAGCAGCAGTGTCGTCAGCCCCTTGGTCGAGAACGCGCCAAAGCCCTGCACCAAGCTCATCAAAACCAGCGTGACGCCATAGGCCAGACCAATGGCCAGAGCTTGGCTTGCGCCTGCTGAGTATCCTCGGCCCCGTGCCCAGAAAATGAAACCCAGCGTCAAGGCTGAGGACGCAAATCCAAAGACCCAGAGCAAAGGAACATCCAGCCACGCGAGACCAAAGAGCGCCACGATGCCTTGAGAGGCCACCACACCAGAAACAACGCCATGCGCCGCAACATCCGCCGTCAGGTTTTCGCCTTTTAAACAGACAAGCGCCCCGAAGCCCCCCAGCAAAACACCGGTGGTCAATAAACCGATTAAGACAATGAGCGTGTTGTAGTCCATCCCGCCTCCGGTGCTATGACACCCTCAGGCAGCGCGATGCGCAATCGCACCAAAGGCGGCGGTAAAGGCGGGATCATCAAAGACCGCTTCCGGGGTTCCCGTCGCCGTGACTGTGCCATCCACCAACACCACGCGATCAAACAGAGCCCGCACGTCACCGAGGTTGTGGTGAACAATAATAGCGGTTTTGCCGTCGTCCTGAAAATCATCCAAAACGCTCAGCAACGCAGCCCGCGTGGCCTCGTCAATCGCCTGAAACGGCTCATCCATGATGAGAATCTGTGGATCCTGCACCAGCGCGCGCGCCAGCAAAACCCGTCGGCGTTGTCCGCCCGATAGATCAGACAGCGGCCGGTGCGCTAAATCCAAGCTATTCACAGCATCAAGCGCCCGATCGACAGCCTGCCAATCCCGCGCACTCAACCGACCGGTCAGGCCCAAGTGAACCCCGCGCCCCATCGCAACCAAATCGCGGACTTTGCTGGGGAAGCGCCAGTCAATGTCGTCGGCTTGGGTGACATAGGCCACGTGCTGACGGACTTCGTTGAAGCGTCGATCGAGGAAACGCGCTGAACCGGCCTGGGGCTTGATCAAGCCCAGCATGGCCTTGAGCAGCGTCGATTTGCCCGCACCATTGGGTCCAATGATCGCCAGCCGCTCGCCTTGCTGCACCTCAAAACTTGCATCGCGTACAATGGTTTCACCGCCATAACCGGCGGCCAGTCCATAGACCCCCACTGCCGTTTTCTGGGCGAGACTAGCGCTCTTGTCCGTCATCATGAAAAGGCTTGTGAAGGCATTCATAGCAACGTCTCCGTGGCGAGAAGGCCGTGCGCCTCCAAAAAAATCTGCGCGGATGGGGAAAGCGAGGGGCGCTCGCCGGAAATGGCGTCGACAATATTGATCGTGTTTTCGATCAACATTCCAAAATATTGACCACCACGTTTGTCAGCCGGCCCCAGCGCATCAGAATACAGCGGCGGCATGGATCGCAAATCAACACCGCGCTGCGCCGCGCCTTCGCGCAGTGCGGCGATCCCAGCGCTTTCCACCGATGTCTCACTAAACACCGCAGAGATGTCCCGTTCGGCGATCAATTCAACGAGTTCGTTGACGCGGGCCAGCTTGGTTTCACTTGCCGTAGAAAGCCCCAGCAGAGGCTCAAGGCTCACGCCGTAGCGCTTCCCGTAGTAAGAAAAGGCGTCGTGCGCGCTCACAACAATGCGCTGCTCAACCGGTATCGGTGCGAAAGTCTGCGTGATCCATTCATCGATCAACCGCGCCGCCGTGCGGAGCGTCGCGATACGGTCTGCCGACAGGACCAAGTCCAAGTCTTGCGACATGCTTTGTGCCACGGCGATGACCGTTTCGGTCCAAAACACCGGATCGTGCCACGTGTGGGGGTCTGCGTATCCCTCGACAAACAGCAGCTGTTCCGGCCCCTGGACGTCATCGCTTGCGAATACCGGATTGCGCCGCTCAAGCTGGCTCAACAAACCCAGCAACTGAGCCTCAAAAAGCAACCCGTGATAGACCACTGCATCGGCTTCGACGAGCTGGCGGACGTCCTTGCGGGTTGGTTGATAGGTGTGCGGATCGGTTCCCGCACCCAATAGCGCCGTGACCTCTGCTTGATCGGCCAACAGGTAGGCCAGCGGGTCAGCGAGCATTCGTGTAGTCGTGCGCACGGTCAGGCCTTCTGCGGAAGCAGAGGCGACCATTCCAAACACAAAAACAGTGATGCTTAACACCAAACCGCGCATGATTTGTCCGTTTACCGCAAACAATGAAGCCAGTGATCTACAATGTAGCTTAGGCTACACATTGTGCAAGGGTCTCAGAATTATTGCAGACAAAGTGCCTCACTTTCCTTGAAATCGCCCTCTCACACTGCAAAAAGGGGTGCTTAACTGTACAGGCGTCCAAAAACGTTGAGCTCTTCCAAATCTGCTCCCATCGATTCGACGAATGCCGATCTTGCCCCTGTCGAGCAACAGGCCGCCGGTTTTGAGGCGGTGCGTGAAGCCCGTCGCAGCGAAACCGCACAAGACTATGTGGAATTGATCGACGATCTGATCAAAGCGACGGGCGAAGCCCGGGTCGTCGATGTTGCCGCCCGCATGGGCGTTTCTCATGCCACGGTAAACCGCATCCTTGCGCGCTTGGTCAAAGAAGGGCTGGTCAGCACCCAACCGTATCGATCCATTTTCCTAACCGATGCCGGCGCCGGGCTGGCGCAAGAATCAAGGGAGCGTCATCGCATTGTCGTGGAATTCCTCTGCGCGCTCGGCATCGACGACGCCACCGCACAACGCGACGCCGAAGGGATCGAACATTACGTATCGACCGAGACCATCGAAGCGTTCCAGAAATGGACTGGGAAACTCAGCGAATGAGCGTCTTGGAGCACCCTTCTCTGCTCGGTTTCGAGCCGCTTTTCAGCCATTTGGAATTTTTGGCGAAGCAACGAGGCGGCGATGCCTATCCACCCTATGACGTGCTCATCAAAGACGAAAACACCTACATCGTTCGGATCGCCGTCGCGGGCTTCACCAAAGACGATTTGCGCCTTATCGCCCAACCTCATCAACTGTTGGTGATTGGTAAACGGGGGGAGGCTAATGCCAGCTTGGACGACAGTGATTACTTCCACAACGGCATTGCATTCCGTGCGTTTCAAAGACGTTTCGCGCTTGGCCCGGGGTTGGACGTGCAGTCTGCAACCGTCGCCGACGGTATCTTGGAAATCGTTCTGGAACGCCCGGAACTGCGTGAGACTGGGGTAGAAATCCCCGTTGTTGATCGAGGGTAAAGACCAGTGGCAAAACTGACCGCAGATCGCGAGGCGCTGCTTTCCGAAGCCGAACGCCGCAAGATTTTTCGTGACATGCTGCTGTTCCGGCTTTGCCTGATCACGTTGGCTTTCAGCATCATCTGCTGGATCAGCTGTGCCGCCTTTGGCCCGATCCGCTTTTCCGACCATCGACCTGTGGCGTTTTGGTTGATACCGGCGGGGATCTTTGCGCTGGTCTATTATTCCTACGCGCTGTTCACAGAATTTTCCGGCGACCCCATGGCTGACCGATGGTGGCGGATCCTAGCAGCAGCTTTGGTTCTATCACCGCTGGTGGTGTATTTTACGGTCGCCGGCATGATGTTCCTGTTCTTCACCATCAGTGAAGTTGAGTTCTCACTCGAAACCATTCCGTTTTGGCCCGGTTAATCAATCCTGGTTGAGCAGAATATCCAAGGCCGAAGCGTCATCAGCGCCGCGCAAGCGCTCGCGAAACTCAGCGTCTTTGAACGCACGCGAGACACGGGCAAGCAGCTTGAGGTGATCGCCATTGGCGCTTTCTGGCGCGAGAATAAGAAAAATCAGATCAACGGGCTCATCGTCCAATGAGTCGTACTCAACTGGATTTTCCAGCCGCGCAAAATACGTGACGGTTCGGGTCAGGCCGCTGATTTTGGCATGCGGAATGGCCACCCCGTCGCCTGCGCCGGTCGAACCTTCTTGTTCGCGAGACTGAAGCGCTTCGAGCACATCTCTTTCTTCCACGCCGTAGGGCGCAGCGACACGTTGCGCCAATGAGAGCAATAAATGGCGTTTGCTCGTTACACTAACACTCGCATCGATGAATGTCGGTGACACAAGAAGATCGTTCAAATCATTGCCTCGGTCAGAAAGTGAGAAAGCCAAAGGGCGCGGACAGTGCCACGCCCTTTTGATCCGCTACTGTCCCGGATCAATCCAACCGACATTACCATCATTTCGACGATATACGAGGTTGACCCTGCCATCTGATTCGAACAGCAGTGCATTCAAACCGGACAAATCCAAGCGTGCAACGGCTTGGCTGATCGTCAGTTTTTGAATTTCTGTCTGTTTTTCAGCAACAATTGTGGCGAACTGCCCAGCATCTTCCGCGTCGCTAGCGGAATCCTCAACCTCGTCCTGCTCTGGCGCTGCTAACACCATTGCACGGGCTGCACGGACATCGGCCTGTTCAGCCAATCCGCGATGGTCGTTCAGTTTACGTTTGTAGCGGCGCAACCGCTTTGCGAGCTTTTCTGCGGCATGATCGAGAGCCGCGTGCGCGTCACCTTGTTCGTCACTAGCCTGAAGTTCAAGATTTCGGTGCACGTGGACAGTAATCATGCAGTGAAAACCGCCCGCCCCTTTGGAAAACACAACGTCAGCCCCCAAACCGTGCCCAAAGTATTTTTCGAGCATGTCGGTGACGGCGTTTTGTGCGCGCTGTTCCAGCGCGTTGCTTACATCCATGTGGCGGGAAGTTACTTTTATCTGCATGTCGTCCTCCTTGCAGTTGAGACGAAGGGTTCAAAATGAACCTGACTCAAAGGTAAGACGCCACGGCCATATCCGCAAACGAATAGGCCGCATAATCACAAAAAGAACTTCGTTGAAGCAGGACGTTTTGCCGGAAACGACGGCTAAGCCATCGCCTTTAACCGGCGGCGTTTGACCGATGACGGGATGCGCAGCGCTTCACGGTATTTCGCGACCGTCCGCCTTGCAATGTCTACGCCCTCACCGCGCAGCATCGAAACGATGGTGTCGTCGGAAAGGATGGCGTCCGGCTGCTCGGCGTCGATCAATGTTTTGATCCGATGCCGGACGGCTTCTGCCGAGTGCGCTTCGCCATCGCCCGAAGACGCGATTGAGGCGGTGAAGAAGTATTTGAGCTCGAACATGCCGCGTGGCGTGCTGATGTACTTGTTCGTTGTCGCTCGGGAAACCGTGGACTCGTGAATTTCAACAGCTTCAGAAATATCACGCAAAATCAGCGGCTTGAGGTACTGGACCCCTTTGGTGAAAAACAACTCCTGACGCTCAACGATGGTCGAAGCGACTTTCATGATGGTCGTGGCGCGCTGATGCAGGGCTTTAACCAACCAGTTCGCCGTTTGCAGCTGTTCGTTGAGGTATTCCTTGTCTTCCTTGCGGAGCTTGCCGTTCGTGACCAGCCCTGAATAGGTGTTACTGACCAACACGCGGGGTAGGTTTTCTGGGTTCAGCTCAACAATCCAACCACCCGCAGGGTTGGCGCGGAGCAAAACATCGGGCGTCACAACATGGGCGCTGTCGTTCGAATATTTTGATGCGGGCTTCGGGTTTACAGACCGCAGCAGCCGCACACGCTCAACCAGCACTTCCTGACTGACGCGGCAGACTTTGACCAGCTTGGGCAAGTCGCCATTTGCCAACAGATCGAGGTTTTCCAGCAAGCCCATCATCGGACCATCCAACACCCGCATTTCTGCGAGTTGCAGCGTCAGACATTCCTTGAGGTCGCGGGCAAAGATCCCTGTGGGCTCAAACCCCTGCATGTGCTGCAGAACGGACTCAACATGACCAACCGGACAGTCCATGCGCTCGGCAATATCATCCAGCGCAATACGCACATAGCCGGCTTCATCAAGGTTTTCGACGAGCGTAAATGCAATCATCCGATCCGCAGGATCGTCGAGCTCAATGTTGATCTGACTGACGAGGTGATCGCGCAAGGATTCTTGAGAAGCCAAGCGGTTTTCCAAGTCAAAATCTTCGCCCCCTTCAAAGGATCGGCTGCCGCCGCTGCCCCAGTTCTCGAAAGCAACAGAAGCACCAACCTGAGCGTCCGCCGTGTCATCGCGACCTTGCCACGTATCGTCCATCTCACCCATGGCACCCCGGTTGTCGTCCAGCGGCGCCAGTTCCGGTGCGGGTACCTCCGATGAGGGCTCGGCGTTGGCTTCAGCCGCAGCACGGGGTTCGGCTGGCGCGTCGTCGCGCTCCAACAGTGGATTCTTCTCCAACTCCGTTTCGATGTATTCGCTCAACTCAACATTTGAGAGCTGCAACAGCTTGATCGCCTGCTGCAACTGAGGCGTCATAACAAGGGATTGACCCTGTTTCAGGGCTAAATTCTGCGAAATCGCCACGTTTACTATCCTGTATCGCTCGCCACATGCGCCCCATAATGCTTTCGCAGCGCGACCTTAAATCTCATAAAACTGTTGAACACCTCAGCTTGTACGCCAAAATGTTCTCTAAATCACACTACCAATACCCGAGATTATTATTGTTGTGCCAGACTTTGAGACTTGGCTCAAAGATTGCAAGCAGGTTTGAGGTATTTACGCCACAACAAGTCATATTATCGGACTTGAGTATGTCATTTAACGGCGCTCGTAGTGGAATTTATCGCCGAAATACCGATTTCTAGCGGTTTCATCTGCGGTGATTTCGGATGGCGTTCCCTCAATCAAAACAGTCCCACGATCAATTAACGCCGCCCGGTCAACCAGTTCGAGTGTGTCCCTGACATTGTGATCTGTGATCAGCACAGCGACCCCTGAGTCTCGAACACGGCGGATCGCGCTTTGCAGACTTTCGATCGAAATTGGATCCACACCCGCAAAGGGCTCATCCAACAACACGACTTTGGGCCGGCTGGCCATCGTGCGGGCAATTTCAAGCCGGCGACGCTGGCCACCGGAGAGCGTTTCAGACCGCTGCGTCGCCACGTCTTCGAGATCAAAGTCACGCAGAAGGTGTTCCAGCAGTTGTTTTCGCGCTGAGCGCTCCACGGCAATTTCCATCACAGCCCGCAGATTGTTTCGAACCGATAGACCATGAAACCCAGACGGCTCTTGGGGCAAATATCCAAGCCCTCGACGCGCCCGCTGGAACATGGCCAACCGGGATAGATCGTGCCCGTTGAGGGTGAGCCGATCCGCTCGGCACGGCACCAGACCGACCAGTGCGTGAAACGTGGTGCTCTTTCCGGCACCATTGGGCCCAATGAGGCCAACAATCTCACCCGGTTCGCAGCGCAGGTTGACCCCCTGCACCACGCCCTTTCGGCCCCGCGTCACCGTCAAGGCCTCAACCACCAGTCCGGATGTCGTCTCACTCATTGGGAACGGAGCGCGCCCGAAACGCGCCCGGCCGTATCATTGTTGATGTTTACCGCCCCGCTTTCGAGATCAAACGTAGCGCTGATACCCGAAAGCAGCACGTCTCCGCTTTGCAGCACCACCGCGCCTTCGAGCGAAATCAGGTTGTTTTCACGGTCCAAGCGCAGGCTTTCAGCGGCGGCGCGAAAACCGTCGCGCTCCACGTCAACGCCGCCCTGAACATGCAGCGCGTCCAGAACACCGTCGACCGTCATCATCGAAGCCCGCCCTCCGGCAATGACAGCACCTCGCGTTTGCAAAACAAAATCTTGATCGATCCTCAGCTCGCCGGCATCGATCAGAAAGGACAGCGAACCGGCCGTTACCATGCGGTCATCCGCCATTTGCACACTGACAGGCGCCCCGCGCAATTCCACCTTTGGTGCCTGTAGCCGCAGCTCTAGCGACGCCGCGCGCGCTTTGAACGTGCCGCTTTGGACGAACACGGTCCCCTCGGCGAGCAGGCGCTCCATACGGACGTGCTGCGCATCGAGTGAAGCCACGATCCGGTCAGCCAAAACAACCCAATCCCCCACGACAAGCTGCACATTTCCCGTTGCTTCATAGCGTCCTGCGTCGGCAAGGAAGCGAATGCCGTCTGTCGCCGTCAGGTCGAAGCCAGCGCCACTGGCACGAGACTGCGCCAAGGCTGACGACGCCGGCAGGCAAAAGGACACGACGAACAGGAAGAGGGGCGAAAGCAACGTTTGGATCATCAGGCGAAACTAAACCACTTCACCGCTGATGACTATTCATGGGTTCCGGAGAGTGAAGACGCGCCCAAAAGCGTGAGATTGCCGGTGTCCGGGTCGAAGTCTGCGCCAGTCTGGGATTCCAGCACGGAACCCGCTGGACCGACAATGGACACCGGTCCGCGAAGGGCGACGCCTGTGCCCTCCGGAGCCTCTGCCGCAGACGACCCAAGCAGCGCCGGGCCGGTTGCTTTAACAGGTTGGTTGAGGCGGTCGAACACAAGGACACTGACCGCAACGCCGCCGACCCCCAAGGCCGCAAGCCGTAATCCCGCTATGACCCAGCCCCGCGCCGTCATGCATCACCTCAGGCGTGGGCAAAAATATCGCGCTCTTCCCAGCCCAGCAGGTCGAGTTGCACGCGATAGGGAAGAAAATCGAAGCAGCTTTGCGCCAAGGCCGTCCGCCCTTCGCGCTCCAGCAGTCCGTCAAGCGCCTGCTTCAGCCCGTGCAGATACAGAACGTCAGAGGCGGCGTAATCGACCTGCTCTTTGGAAAGCTCAGGCGCGCCCCAGTCGCTGGTTTGCTGAACCTTGGATATTTCCACGCTCAGGAACTCTTTGCACAAATCGCGCAGACCGTGGCGGTCTGTGGATGTGCGAATCATGCGGCTGGCGAGCTTGGTGCAATACACGTTGGTCATGAGCACACCAAGATAGGCGTACACGCTGGCGATGTCGAAACGAGCAAAGTGCATGAGCTTGAGCCGGCTTGGATCTGCCAGTTGCTTGCTCAGATTTGGCGCGAGCTGAATACCGGACCCTGCGAATGGCGAAACACCCGGCTGCGCGCGCTGCGGCATCTGGATCACGTGAGCATCACCGTTACCGCTGCTGACCTGAACCACGCACAGGCGATCTCGCGCCAGATTCAGGCCCATCGTCTCAGTATCGATGGCAAACACTGGCCCCAGATCAATATCATCGGGCAGGTCGTGCTGGTGGAGGAAGTTTGCCATTCGGGATCTCTGCTTTTGTTGTGGCGGGCATTGAGAGTGCCAAGAGCCCGTGAAAGTCAAGGCTGAGCATGGTCTGAGCAGCCTTTAAAGCGCGAAAACCAGCCGGCGTTTCCTTGCGCTAGTGCCGACGGCGCGGAAAGCTCAGATAGCCTTCCAGCTCATAGGCCTGATCGTACAAACCCTGCATAAACGCCTCTAAGTCTGCGCCGGGCGCTGCTGAAGGGTCAGCATAGGCCACCTGCAGCACCTTGTTTCGCTGATACAGCGCCCCGCGCAGCATGAATACGATCGCAGCGATATTGCCACCAAAGTTTCGCGATTTGTCCTTGCCAAGCACCCGAGAGAGCCCCGTGACAAGACCGCGGAACCAATAGTAGCGCGGGTTTTGCTCAGCATTTGAATGGCCGGGAATCAAGGGGACGTCCTGACCCATTTCATGAGCAATCTCATGCGCGACGCTGGCGGCGCTGGTTTTCCATTCTTTGTCGCGGATGTCTTTAAAACCGCTCGTCCGCTGCCGCGACAGCCCACCAGAGGGGAAGATAAACACCAACTTTCCAGACCGCAGCGCCTGCTTAACCTGATCAAAGTACGCTGACAGCTTCTTGCGATACTTCGCTGGATCAGGCTCCCGATCTGGCACCGGGATGATGTTGTCCGCAAAACCTGTGAAGGCCATTGCGTCGGCGGTTGCCACCACCATGATATCGTCGCGCCGCTCCTGCAGGGCTTGCATATGCAAAACAAAATCGAGCACGCCGGTCGCATGCGTCGCACAGACAATCGCTGGCTTACCCTGTTCGGGGATGACATCGAAGCCGTGGGTGCATTCGACGCGAATATTGGCAGCTTCGAGCACCTTGATGAGATACGGCATGCCCGAAAGCCCTGCCGCAGGCCGCATCAGCCGCTCAACCGCTTGAACACCGAGAATCCGACCAATGGTCTGCCGTGCGAGAAACAGCAGAACGGGGTTTTCCAGCAGCTCTAGCCGCTGTCGCAGAACTGGATCGAGCGGTGTTGTCTTTGATCCCACAGGTTTGTTTCCGTCGTCACAGATGATCGTTGGACCTCAGCGGAGAACCGCTTGGCCGCTCTAGGGGCGCTTACCGTGGCGGGCGCTTCAGCGAAAGGCGGTGATTAGGTTTTCCAGGATGGGTCCAGCGCGTTAAGGCGACGGATCAATGCAGGCCATTCGGGATGCCGTTGCGCTGCGCCCGCTTGGGCCGATCCGCCCTCGAACTGCTGACGGCAATTGATCATCACATCCACCGGAATTGGCACCATCCGGCCCGTTGCCATCGCCGCGAGTTGGACTTCCGTATTGCGGATAAAGGCGAGGTGCCGGACAAAAGCCCATGTGCAGGTCGAACCGCCGGTGATCAGACCGTGGTGGCGCAAAACAAGCGTGTGGAACTCACGGCCCATCGCCTGCACAATCCGTGGCCCTTCAGAGCCATCGAGCACAATCCCTTCAAAGTCATGATAGCCCACGCGCTCATAGAACTGGCAGCCTTCTTGAGTCAGCGGAACGCACGGCGCGTCCACAGCACACAGCGACTGACTGATCGGCTCGTGGGTATGGATGATGCAGTGCAGATCGGGACGCGCCCGATGCAGCGTCGAGTGGATCATGTAGCCGGCCTGATTGATCGGCCAAGGGCTGTCCGAGACTTTCTCCCCGTCCAAAGTCACGCGGACGAGGTTACTGGCCGTAATTTCATCATAACGCAGCCCAAAGGGATTGATCAGAAACTCGTCTGTGCCGGGTACGCGCAACGTAATGTGGTTATAGACTATGCTGGTCCAGCCATAGAGCTCCACCAAGCGGTAAGTCGCAGCCAGCTCCAGTCGCGCCTCCCATTCGGCACCATCCATACCCGCTGGGGCTTCGGGCATTGCGGCAATCGATCCAAAATCAGCACTCATGTTCTCAAACCCAAATCAGTGTGCGTATCTGCGGTCTTTCATGTGTTGCATGGGAATCCAAACCCGCCAAGCGCTCAGCACCAAGACGGCCCGTTTTTCCCCGCACTCTCGCTCTGCTGGGCAATATCGCCTACGGTAAAGGCCGGAGATCATCCTTAGCCTCCCTCGATTTCCAGAACGATAACCGACTGGATGGAGACCGCGACATGAGAATTTTTACGTTGAGCACCATCGTGCTCCTTACGCTGATTACCGGCGTCCGCACGGTCAGCGCTGATCATGTCTACCCCCGAAACCTGTCAGCCAATGGTCCGTGGAAGACAAACCTGCAGTACATGTCAGGCTCGACCAGAAGCGATCTGCCGATCAACGATCGCGGGCGGAAGCTGGCGATTGATCAGGCGGGTGTTCCAACCCTGATCGAGATCGATGGCGTTCTCCGCGCGTATTTCCAATGGGCGCCGACCAAGGATGAGACCATCCAGTTCTTTGATCATGTCGGCTACAGCGAGCTGAAAAATGGCCGATGGACGGAACCAAAGATCATCGACGTGGATTTCGACCGAACACTCCGCCACAGCTACCCCTTTGACCCAACGGTTGTCGCCTTGGACGACGGCGGATACCGGCTCTATTTCACGCGCAACCTGACCCGGAAAGCAGGCCCAGCGAACCTGATGACGCTTGGCTCAGCCTACAGCGATGATGGCATGACGTTTGAGATGGAACCGGGCGATCGGATGAAGCTCGACGGCGCGCGGATCAATGACTGCGCGGTGATATTCTTTGGCGGTCAATGGCACCTGATTTCACCCAACCACGATGAAAGGGGTGTCGGCTATTATGCAACCTCTGACGACGGACTGACCTTCGAGCGGCAAGACAATTTGCATATGGACGGCGGTGCATGGCTCGGGAACATGGTTGAGTACGACGGCGCCGTCTTTTTCTTTGGCACCGGCTTTACGCTGAAAACCACTGACTTCAAGCAATGGCGGAAAGTGCAGCGCAACCGGCTCGCCGACCCCGGCGTTGCTCTGCACAACGGCAAGGTTCACGTGCTGTCCGTCGGAATGCCCCCACCGACCAACAAAAAGTAGGGGCATATTTAACTTGTGTTTTCAGTGAAACAGGTGCGCCCTAACCGCTGATCAATTGAAAGCTCAGCGTGACCCTGTCCCCCCTCCTGCGTGCCATTATGGCGATGACGATTGCGAGTGCCTTCATCGCCTTTACCACTGTGATGGCCAAGGGGCTTACTGGTGGCTTTGGGCATGAGACGACGCTGCACCCCCTGCACGTCGGATTTGGCCGATTTCTGTTCGCCGCCATCCTTTGGACTGGGGTCTGGTACGGAAGCGGGCAAAAGTTTGAGCCCGTGCATCTGCGACTTCACGGCATCCGCGTGGTTTTGGGCTATTTAACCAGCGCAGCCATTTTTTGGTCAGCCTCACTCATGGTCCTTGCCGATGCGACGGCGATCAGCTTTCTCAGCCCGATTGTGACTTTGCTCTTGGCTTGGCTGCTTTTGCGCGAGCGCGTTGGCTGGCGGCGCATTTTTGCGATTGGGGTGATGGTTGCAGGCGCGATGATCTTGCTGCGCCCGGGGACTTCGGCGTTTCAACCCGCGGCGCTGATTGCCCTGTTTGCCGCGCTGACGGGCGGGGCTGAATCCATCGCGATCAAGATGCTCACCCAGCGCGAGCGCCTGCTGCAAATTCTATTCATCAACAACCTGATTGGCGTGGTTCTGGCCACAGTCGTCGTCTCATTCGTCTGGATCTGGCCAGCCCCCATCCAGTGGGTTCAACTGGCGTCGGTGGGCTTGGGCATGGCGGTCGCGCAGTTGAGCTTCACGTGGGCCATGCGACAGGTCGATGCGAGCGTGATCATGCCCTTTATCTACACGTCACTGCTGTTCGCGGCAGTCATGGATTTCTGGCTCTTTGGCGATCTGCCCGATCGATGGGCGGGCTTTGGTGCCTCAATCATTGTCTTGGGCGGAATCCTGCTGGCGTGGCAGGAATCGCGGCGCGCTGCTGCTGCTGCCAAAACGGAAACATAGAGAGGTCAGAGGCCGCCACGCTGGCGACCTCTATCCGGCGTTTTAGCCCGAAAAGAGCTTATTCGACGACGTGGATTTCCCACTGTGCGACACCATTGGCATCAACGTCCCAGCTGTAAACGCACGCCTTACCGTTAAGCTCAGCGAATGCTTCTGAATGGCTAGAAAAGTATACCGCACCGCGGAACATAGAGCCGCCGTCTGGCGTTGGATGACCAGCACCAGTCGCCCGGTAAGTCGCCGCCCCAGCTGCCGACAAGATCACGCCTGAGTTCGGGCACTCACCGTAAAAAGAGCCGTCTGGCTGCATGTCAGCGGAGTATGTTGCCATGAACTGTACGTCATGACCGAGCAAGGTGCCCTGGCCTGCGCCAGTGGTTTCCAAGGATGGCATCCCGTAATCGCTTGGGAGTGCCTTAACAGTGGTTGCGCCGCTCATTGAGCCTACGTGTTTACCCAGCATTTTTTCGTTCCTTATTAAAGAATTTATTCAAAAATCGGGGCCTGCATTGTTGCTGCACATCGAACCCACACGCTGTGGCAGGTTCAACACTCACCTAACGGACGACCAACACTGACATTCGCGCGATGGTGAGCACAATATTCGCTGATCATTCGCCGCACAAAGAGCCCGAATGAATTCACTAATATTGACTGCGCCCATGCCTCCCGTGGTTTAAATGCTATTCGTTAAAACTAATATTTGTCAATTTGTTGTAGAAAATATTTTTATAATTTTACTTTGGTAATATTTCTGAAATCTCAGTAAATATTTCATTCTTACAATACACCGAGCAATAAAGATATTTCTTATCATTTTCTTTTTTATTTCTCTGAGTAATTTTGTTTTCGATTTTTTAGATCAAAAATTCGATTTTCCTTCACAAATGCGAATAATTTTTCAATTTCATTTGAAAAAATATGGAAGTTGCCACCATTTTTCCTAATTTTTATTGAAACCGACATCAGTTCAAATCACCCTTTGGCTTCATCAACCAAAGGAACCAACCCATGAAACGACTCATTGCGATAGCGTTAGCGTCCCTTTCCATTCCGTCTCTGGCCTCTGCCCAAGCTGCTTATGTCAGTATGTCGTTCTGGAATGTCCCTGCCGACCCTGCCGCCCTGATCCAAAACCCCGCTTTGGTGGCGCAGTTTCAGAGCGTGATCGATGCAGGAGCCGATCAAATTCACTCCGCGCGACTGTCAGAAAGCGAGGTTGCCAACATCACGTTCTATGCGATGAACGACGCCCTTGATGGCGTGCTGGAACAGACCGCCGCCCTACGAGACGGGGCCGCGAACAATCCGGGATTTGAAATGCTGGAGGTGCTGCAAGGCGTAGCGCTGACGCAAATCGATGCGACACCAGCAACAAGCCGTCTGGGCTATCTCTCCGGCGGCCTTGGCAGTGTCAGCTCAAGTGACGGTGGATGCATCCTGCTTTCTGGAAGCAGCAGCGCAGGGGGCTGTCCGGGGGCTGAAGGCCAAAGCGAGCACGTCAGCATTTCCGTTTGGAATGTTCCCGCTGATCCGGCAGCTTTGGCACAAGACCCCGCTTTGGCGGGCCAGCTCCAAGCCTTTGTGGATCTGGGCGCCAGCCGTCTTTACCCCGTTCGACTGTCTGAAAGCAGCATCGCTATTTTGACCTTTTACCCGGTCAACGATGCGCTCGAAGGCGTTCTCGCACAATCGCGCGCTGCCCGAGCCGCAACAGCCGAAACCGCACCGGGTTTTGAGCTGCTGGATGTCTACGACGCACCCGTGCTGTTTGTTGCTCAGTAGGACCAAATGGTGGCTCTGAGCATCGCTTCAGAGCCACTGCTTTTTGGGTTTTCCACCCGGCTTAAACCCGGCCTCTTAAATGTTCGGCTGAATGAGATCCCAAAGATTGCCGAAGTCATCTCGGAACACGGCAACTTTACCGTAAGGCTCCGTGCGCGGCGCTTCTTGGAATTCAATGCCCTGTTCGGTGAAAGCCGCGTGGTCGCGGTCGAAGTCATCGGTTTGCAAGAAAAACCCAACGCGGTCCCCAACCTGCTGCCCCATCGACTGGCGTTGAATGTCGTTGCTCGGCTGGGCGAGAACCACGCGGGCCTGACTGTCATTGGACGGGGCCACGGTCAGCCACCGCTTGCCGCCCCCCAAGTCCACGTCGTCGATGACGGCAAAACCCATCTTGTCGCGAAAGCACGCGAGGCCTTCGTCGTAAGTCGGAACGATAACGGTAAAACCGCTTAGGGAGCGCTCGATCATTGAACGTGGCCTTTGACAGTGTGAGAGATGAAGACGCCGTTACGAAGACCGCAGGCTCAGAGCGCGCAAGCTGTCATCCATCGCTTCGAGGAAAAAGGCAGCGTCCGCTTCGGTGAAGCAAATGGGGGGCCGGATCTTTAAAACGCTATCATGCGGCCCATCCGACCCCATCAGGATCCGCCGATCCCGCATGGCGTTCACCAACCGGCCCACAACCTCCGTGGCCGGGTGCCCGTCATCAAGGCACAGCTCCACGCCCAGAAACAAACCCAGCCCCCGCACATCAGCGGAAAGCGTGCAGTCCGCGAACAGGGACGCCAGCCCATCGAGAAGCATGGACCCGGTTCGAGCCGCCAAATCAGTCAGGTTTTCCGCTTCGATAACGTCCAAGACAGCCTTCCCCGCGGCGCAGGAAACCGTTGATCCGCCAAAGGTCGAAAAGAACTCCATCCCGTTGTTGAACGATGCCGCGATCTCCTTGCGCGTGATGACCGCCCCCATGGGGTGCCCGTTGCCGATTGGCTTTCCCAGCACCACAATATCCGGGCGCAACCCTTGGTGCTCAAACGCCCAAAAATGGGAGCCAAGCCGCCCTAACCCGGTCTGTACCTCATCGGCAATCAGCAGACCGCCTTGGGCCTTTACTGCGCGTTCAAGGCTTTGGAGATAGCCGGTGGGCGGAATAAGTTGCCCGCCGACACTGGGGAAAATCTCCAGCAAGCAACCCGCCAGGGTTTGCTCTGCGCCGCCAATCTGTTCAATGAGATCGGCGGCTTGATCGGCGTAGTCCCGGGCGGCGTCAGCCCCCTGAAACGGGCCGCTAAACGTGTTTGGAATGGGCAGCACATGCACCCAGTCTTCCTGCCCCTGCCCGCCTGGACCCGCGAACTTGTAGTGACTGACGTCCAGCGCCTTTTGCGTAATCCCGTGATAGCCGACCTCGGACACCGCCATGTCTTTACGGCCCGTGAATGCACCGGCAAGGCGCATCGCGACCTCGTTTGCTTCACTGCCAGAGTTCACCAGAAAGCAGGTATCAAACGCATCTGGAAACAGCGAAAGCAGGTGTTCAACATAATCCAAATGCTGCTCGGACAAGTACCGCGTGTTGGTGCTAAGCCGCTGGACCTGTTCCGCAACCCGCTGCGCCACATGCGGGTGCGCATGTCCAACGTGAGGAACATTGTTGTAAGCATCAAGAAACCGGCGACCGTCGGCATCGATGAGCGTGCTTCCTTGACCCCGGATCATGTTGATCGGTTCACGGTATGACAGCTTGAGGTTTGCCGCTGTCATTGCCTTGCGCCGGTCTTTCAGCGACGACAGCGGCGAAGGCCGCGCATCAATCGACGCCTCCGGAATACCAAGCAGTCCCGCCGGATTGGGGAACAGCGCTTTCCACAGATCCCAACCATCAGCATCAACGACACCGGGCCAAAGATCGATATTTGCCGATGCGTCGGCCCCGCTGACTTGCAAATGCAGATGCGGTGGCCAGCCGCCATTTTCTTCCACACCCCCCAAGCGCGCGATCACGTCACCCGCCTCGAACCGTTGACCAACCTGCATGTATTCCGCTGAAGCGCGGCTGAGATGGCCATAGAGCGCGCGAAAGACCCTACCGTCCTCGCCTTCATGTTCAAGGATGAGCGTTCCGCCATAGTCGTGGCGCGTTGGACGATAGTCCGCCTGAACAACCCGCCCCGGCAGCACCGCATGTACAGCCGTTTCAGGCGGCAAAAACACATCGATGCCGATGTGAACCGTCCGCCGCCGTCTGGCAACATGGTCGGTCCGGCCAAACGCTTCACCGCCGTAAATCAACCGCGCTTCGCCATAGCGACCAAGAACCGCACCACCGTGCGCGCCCGCCGCTTGCATCACCGCATCGAGCTGCTGCTGATCGGGTTCGGTGCGATTGGCGCCCAGATGCACGTTTGCGGGCGTAAGATCGAGGATGTGGGCCTGCGTTAAATCATCGGTAAACATAGCGGCCGCCATGTGCTGCGGCACAGACGCCTTTCCGCCCGTTTCAGAACCGCCCGCCGCCTGCCGCAACCGCATCGCGACATACCGGGGGTCCAAGTCACGGGCCATGCGGAGCAGGGCCAGCGCTGGCTGTTCCGAGATGACAACATAAGCATCGTCCGGAAATTCCACTTTCCGCAGCCCGGAATTAATGACACTAACCGCCAACCGCATCAGCAACAGCGGCCAAAGGGCATCGAGCTCTTCCGACGACAACGTCGCAGCTTTCGAATAGCCCGCAACCAAGGAGGCAACAGCCTCGACCGGTTGTTCCTGATCCATCGCAAGGTAAGCGCCGGCGATCGCCAAATCGGCCACCCGAGGATTATAGAGCGAATCGCCAAAATCGATCACACCAGACAGCTCTGGCCCCATGCCGGAGCGCCCAACGGCCAGCACGTTCTGCTGGTTCAGGTCGTTGTGGATCGCCTGCTGCGGCAATCGTCGCAACAAGGGCTGGCCCTGTGTCTGATACCACTGCAGCAATGCAGCGATTTGCGTTTGAACCGCCTGCTGATCGTCGAACACAGAGAGATGGTTTTCGATCCAGTCCGCCGCGCACAAATCCCACTTGAGCGTGCGCTTCAGGCTTGGATGCCGAAACCCACTCAGGGCCTCGTGCATGTGCGCGGTCATCGTACCAATTTGATGCGCAAGGCCTCGGGTGGGCGCATGCTGGTCCAAGGTTGCGCCGGGCAGCAATCCCACCCGCCACATCAAGCGCACGTGCCCGTCTTGATCCTGCGCCTGCGCGTAGTTCGCCCCTGTGGCCGTCGGAATGACCTCAGGCACCGGCACACCCGGCACGTCTTCAAGCTGCGATAAAAGCCCAATTTGAACATCGATTTCAGCCGGCACGCAGTCCACCCGCATGACCTTGAGCACACTGGCCGAGCCGTCAGCCTCTTGAGCGTGAAAATTGAGATCATATTCGCCGTAGAGCGGCTGCAAGGCGGGTTGACCGCCCCAATGCAAGGAAGCCTGCTCAGCCCAATAAGTAAGGGGGTCGATGGGGGATGTCTCTGGGCTCACGCGTTCGCGCCTATCATGATGGGCCTGCGGTGCTCCGACCACAGCAAGCCAGCAACGTGTCAGAGCCGATCCAAGCTTTCAAGCCCATCCCACCGCTGAGCACATTGGTCTCCACCGGCTATGGCTCGGATTGCAGAATATCTGACGTCTTGTGCTCGATCAGCAAATCAGCCGCCAAACGCTCTCTGAGCACCACATCAGCGTTGGGCAGGTCGTTGATCGCAACCTTCGCCGCCGCCTCCTGTTCCGACAAATTCTGATCGTTCCACCGGGCCATCAACCTCTCCCGCAGCACAGTTCGCGGCGCGCAAACAAAGACCGTGGCCGCATAGAAACCCTGCAAGTCTCGCCAAGGCGAGCGGTCCAGCAGCAGGTAATTGCCCTCAACCACGATAATCTGCGTGGAAGGGTCCACCCGAATTTGCCCGGCAACGACGCTGTCGCTGTCTCGATCAAAGCCCGGCATGTCATGGGCAGACCCAAGCTCGGCAACCGCCCGCACCGCCGCGCAAAATTCAGCAGCAGCAAAGGTGTCAACGGAACCCTTTCGCGCGCGGAGCCCCCGTTGGTCGAGCGTGACGTTATCCAAGTGATACCCGTCCATGGGCAGAAGTGCGGCTTGATACGCGGGGGCTTCAATCGCCTGCTGGTTCAGTTGCTGAACAACGGCCTCAGCCAGCGTTGATTTGCCCGACGCCGGTGGGCCAGCGATGGCAACGACGGTTCGACGCCCTGTTTGAATGCGCTGGTCGATCAGTGTCAAAACAGACTGAATGTGTGCCTGATGCGCTGCGTCACTCATATCTCGCCCCTTTGCTGAGGGGGACGTATCACACATTCCCGCCCAAGGCTCCGCACTTTATGCCAACAAAAAAAGGGTGCGCGCTGACCCTTTTTCAGGCCAGCGCGCACCCCATGTCGCCTCACGAAATGTGAGTGTGATCGATTTACTTCTCGGAGAAGTCGGAACCCGGCACCCAGATGGTGCCCAAGGCGATCAGCAAGAAGACAGCCGTGAAGACAACCGTACCAATGTCACCGAACAGGTTTGCCTGTGCCGGAAGCACCTCACCCGCGCTCATGCCAATCTGCTCAATGTACGCGACCGCGTTGTTTGAAAGCGTCGCGCCAGCGGCTTGCGCGTCAGCAAGACGCAGCGCCGTGAGTTGTTCAATCTGCGGACGAAGAGAGCCGATGTTCAGGCTGAAGAAACTAATGACGAGACCAAAGAGTGAGACCAGCACTTTGGCTGCAATGTTGTTTTGACGGGCAAAACGCGCGGCGCGGAATACGATGAAGACGCCGATGACAACAGCAATTTGGAACAAACCGTTTGCGACGTAAGACTGAGTTTGGGCGTTGAAAATCTGAAGTTCTTCCATGAGACCAGGGCTCCGTTTGGAATATTGGTGATGGCCACATGTTCCTAAGGCGTTCAGAAGAAGGGAATTTTTTAGCCTTCGTCCAAGCCACTTCAAGCAGCACGCGACGTTTGATTTTTATCAAAACTTTATGCGACTCCAAGTGTATTTCGCCTTCATATTCATTATTATGCAAATTTTTTGCCTTGGATTTATTATTCCTCCTCAAATCGATATTTTTTGTTTCTTGCGCAATGGTTTAGCTTATCGCTGTGACCGGAAATACAGAAACCAATCGGTTGACCGAATGGACTGGTTTAAGCCTGCTCCGCGGTCAGAAACGATGATGCCGACAGCAAGACCACCAGCACCAAACCGCCTGCCATCGTGACGTTTATCCACCTTTGAGTGCGATCTGAAAGGTTCAGCGCGTGCAACCGAACCCCGGCCCAAAGCCACATCAAATGCATCGGCAACCAAATGACGTTGGCGATCAGGATCTTCGTTGTTAACTCAAAACCAAGGTTATCCGGCGCGTAGCTGAAGCCTGTGACCATGGACGTCATAACGGCGTAAGCCTTCGGATTGACGGTTTGGATCAAGATACCGCCGATGATTCCCGGTGGCCGGCTTGAGCTGATGAACGCCAGCTTGACCCCAGCCAGAGCAATCTTACTCGCCAGAAAGAGCAAAAAACCGAACGATGCCGCCACCAATACCAGTCTGAGCCATGGCACGGAGAAGAGGACCGCGGCAAACCCGCTAACAATCGCCAAGCAGACGAGGTTCGCGCCAATCAGCAAACCAATGACAAAACCCACCGAACGCCGAAAGCCATAGGACGCGCCAAATCCGGCAGCGGTCAAAACAGCAGGGCCGGGCGTGAACATCAATAAAATGAGGGCGAGGGTAAAACTGAACATGCGGTCACTATCCAGCCCGCCGAGAACCAAATCAAGAAATGAAGCGCTGCGCGGCCCATCGTCGAGCTTCCAAGAGGTTACTTCTGCATTTCTGCGCATTTTTGTGATTTAAACGCGCATTTGTGAACGTTTTTGGACGTTTTTTCTTTTATATTAGAAAGTGCTTTATTGACCTTAGAGAGTGTTTGGGGGCCTTTTAGAGCGCTCAAGCCGGAGGACGTCATGCGATTATTCATCAAACTCAACACCATCTTAGCCGTCATTCTTGCCCTTACGCTTGCTCGTCCAGCGATGGCGGATTGGGAAGGTGCTGCTGGGTACTGGAAGCTCTTGGGCCAGCAGAACCAAGTGCCAAAACTGCTGAACCTTCGCGGCACCGAAGACATCTCCATTCTCGAAGTCGTCGGCGACTGTGATGCGCAATTGTGCAGCTGGGGCGCGACGCGCGCGGAACTGTTTTACGATGCCTTTGGAAATGTGGTGCGTTGGCAAGCTTTCTTGGAGAACGGCGAAGACTTCCACGAATTCGATGCCTTTTTGGTCAACGGTGAAATCGTTATGGATTACAGCGCTGAACTCGGCGCGTCCGGCAACTATGTTTCAGCAACCCTGATTTTTGGCTCTGCGAGCGAGGCGGAAATCGCGGCTTTGGCGGGAGCAAATCAGGTCGAGGACAGCCCACCGGCTGAACTGGCCCCCGAAGAGGAAGTCGCCGACAGCAGCCCTGAATCCGGTGCTGCATCTGGCGGCACGGGACCAAGTTTGGAAGAACAGATCGTCACAGGCGGTCTTATTTTGGGCGGTCTGCTTCTGCTCAATGAGCTGCTTGATAACAATCAACCCGACGAAACCGCCGCGCCCGTCGATCCGGACGACACCTGCGGCATGGCAGCGGTGGCACCCTATATGAACAAGCGCTACACGCTGATTCCTGACGACCTGCTTGATCCCGGCGATCGGGTTTTCAGCGACCGTGACATCATAACGATGGATCTGATTCCCAGTCGTCTGAACGTTGCTTATCGCCATGGCAACAAGCGGGTGTACAAGCTCGGCTGCTACTGATCGGACGGTCGATTGCTGGCTTGAAGCCCGACCAAGCCAGCAATCATCAGCGCCACTGCCGCACCGATGGACGGCGCGAAAAATGATCCCGTGAGATCGGCGGCAATTCCAGCCAGCAGTGGTCCGGTGATTTGGCCAACGCCAAAGGCCGCCGTCATAATCGCCAAAGCACGGCGAGGCGCGTCACCGGCGACGGCGCGTCCAATCTGTAAGCCCATCGCCGTAACCGCGATAAACGTTCCGCCCAGAAGCGCGCCAGCGAGCAGCTGAGCGCCATAGCCGCCAATCGAGACACTCGCAACGACGCCAACGGCTTCGACCACGCATCCGATGCCAAATGCTGTCGCGAGGCCAAACCGTCGGGCGACAAGGCTCCAGAGCCAGACGGAAGGCGCACCCGCCAACCCTGCGGCCAACCAAACGCCAGATTCCACCACAAACCCCCCGTCGCTTTGTCGAACAATGGCGATGAGAAAGGTTGCGGTGACGATGTATCCTGCGCCGAAAATGGCATAGGCGAGCGTGATTTTGGCCAGCGCGGGGTTCCAAACCAAGGGCGGTTCCCGGCGCGACTGACTGGGCGGTGCATAGTCATCAACGCCCATCAACCAGACAACAGCCATAAAGGCGATGGCGCTGACCCCTGCGGCGGCAAACCAATTCATTTGCCAGCCCAAACCCAGCACAAAGACCGCTCCGGTCACGATGGCCGATACTGTGATACCCAAGCCAACGCCGCCAAAATGCAGGCTCTGCAAGCCAGCCTGCTGAGTGCGAGCCAACTGACTGAAAATGATGGTCGAGAGGAAAATCATCATAAAGGCACTGGCGATACCTGCGACGAACCGGATCAGCAGAAACGCAGGCATGGCGTCGGTCAAACCCATCGCTGCGGTCAAAACAGCGGTTCCACCCGTGCCCAGATAGGCCATGCTGCGCTCCCGCCCTTGACCCCAACCGCCCCCGGCGAGAATGGCACCGATGAGATAGCCCACGTAGTTTGCCGAAGCGATAAGCCCGGCATCAGAAGCGGTGAGGCCCAACCCTTCCATCATGCCCGGCAGAATGGGTGTATAGGCAAACCGCCCAATCCCCATGCCAATGGCCATAGCCAGCGCGCCGGCTAAAGCGTAGCGAAGCGACATGGAGCGAGGTTCAGAGGACATGTGCGGGAGCCTGAAGACGGAACAGTGGGACAAAGACGCAGCGCCTCAAAAACACGTCAGGCGACCCCGTTCACTAACCACAGATCGACCGACTTGAAAACGCGCCAAAAACGCAAACGGGGGCAAGCCGTCAGCTTGCCCCGTGGGGAGAGTGGGAGGGAGGTGTTTTTGGCGTTGGTTCGATCTTAGAAACCGAACTGAAACAGGAGGCCACCTTCGCCATTGCCTTCTTGGGTCACGTGGCCCTCGGTGCCTTCACCGAATTGGAACAAACCAAAAGCATTTCCGTTGCCTTGTTGGTTCAGCGTCCCGGTATGATCGTCGCCGTGTTGCTCGATGATGCCAAAGTTACCAGCGCCACCCTGCAAAAAGCCTGCGGCATTGCCGTTGCCCAACTGGCGCAGAACGGCATCATCGCCCTGCAGACCTTGGAACAGAGCGTAAAGGAACAACCCATTGGAAATGGCTTGTTTCTCTTCGGGTGTGGAGCCTTGGATGCCGACCGAGATGCTGCCAGAGAGCGAAGAATTGGCATAAGCCGGTGCGGATAGGGCGGAGAAAGAAAGAGCGACCAGAGAAGCAACAGCCGCACGCTTGAGAGCAGAAATGAAGAACATGGGTTTAACCTTTCAAAGCCGACGCTGCGTTTCGGGTGGAGGAGGAGGGCGCGCCGTGTGTGTTCGTTTCGTTTTGTCCCCTCGCGGCCCCCCTGCTGTTTGGCGAGGCGTTGCTGCGGTTGACGAGACCCCTTGTGCCACCTCAGCGTAACGCGCCGTTTTCTGCGTTTTATTTTGCGGAAACAGGCAATTTCGTCCTGTATCATCTGTTTCTGCGCTGAAATTCTTTAGTTATCTTTGGTAGAACCGCGCTTTAGCAGGGTATTTCGTTTGGACGAATCCGTGCGCAGGACGTGCAGCGTTGTCGTCCGCCTGTTGGCGCGGTAGGTTTTTCACCATGTCATCCAAGCTCTCTTTTCTGTGGCTTCAAGCCTTTGTCGCCGTTGCACGCAGCGGCTCCCTGCAAGACGCCGCAACCCGCTCCGGTCTCGCCACCAGCACGCTGTCCAGCCACTTGCAGAAGCTAGAGGCACACTTGGGCGCGCCCTTGTTCGACCACGCCAAGCGTCCGCTGGCCCTGACCGCCAATGGGCATCGGTTCCTGCAGCACGCCGAGGCGCTGTTGCAGCGCGTTTTGCAGGCTGAGGCTGAGATGTTGCAGGACGATATCGCGGCCATTCGGCGGCTACGGCTGGGCCTGATCGACGATTTCGACACGGAGGTTGCGCCCGAATTGACGCTGGAGTTGGCCCGCCTGCTGCCCAACTGCGCCTTCGAGCATTTTTCCCGGCCCAGTCATGAGATTCTACAGCTGCTCACCGACCGACGGATCGAAGCTGGGGTTGCGACCGTTCCCAGTGAAGGACTTGCCGGGTTGGAGCAACGCGCGCTGCTGCGCGATCCTTATGTGGTGGTGGTCCCATCGGGGGAACCCTGTCCGGACTTTAGTGAGCCCCGCCCTGATCTGCCTTTTCTGCGGTATTCCAGCGAGCAACATATTGGCCGTCAAATCGAGGCGCAGTTGAACCGATTGCGGATCCAACTGCCCCACCGCATGAGCGCGGAAAGCAACCAAGCGCTGATGACGATGGTTGCAGCCGGTCAAGGCTGGACGATTTCGACCGCGACATGTTTCACCCGTGCCAAAAGCCTATGGCACGGCCTGTCCTTGCACCCCTTTCCGCGTGCGCAATTCGCGCGAGAAATTGCGCTGATTACCGTACCGGGCAGTGCGACCATTCTCGCTGAGATGCTCGAATCCATGCTGCGCACGTTAATTCACAGCCGCACGCTAGAGCCTGCGGTGGCGCAAGTCCCCTTCTTGGAAGATCACTTTGTGATGCTCAACAGCGACCTGAGCTAAGCTGAGCGTCAGAGAATAATGTTGAAACGCGCCCGAATTTCCGCGTCTTGCTCGGGCGACAAGTACTGCGGTCGGTGGGTGGCCAGCACCTGTTGCGCCTTGCGTTTGGCCCGATCCCACGCCGTCGGTGCGCCGCTGTCGCCCCATACGCTAGGATTGTCGCGATCAGCCAGCGGCGGGTAGAAATAGTCGCGCTCCATCGCCGCGAGCGTCTGGTCGCCACCCAAAAAGTGGCCTTCACCCAACACAGCGCCACAGATGTCGTCGAAGCCCAAATTGGCCTCTGTCACCTCAACCCCGCGCAAAGTCCGGTAGGTGTGCGCATGCATTTCATCATCGAGAATAAACGCTTCAAAACTTGCGCCGAGCAATGAGGCCGTCATGCCCGAGCTTTCGTAGATCAGATTGCCACCGGCCAGCCCCGCCGCCAACGACGTCATCCCCTTTTCAACGCCGTACTGGGCGTCGATCGCCTTGGCGTCGGTCATGGAACTGGCCACGCCAGAACACAGCCCCAGCCAGTTTGACAGCTGCGCCGACGCTGCGTTCAGCAAGGTCGTCTCACCGCCGCCCCCAACAAAGGCTCCGGTGCGCAAATCGATGACCAAAGGCCAGTTGGAGAATACCATCGGAAAGCCCGGCTCGATCGAATGGACCATGACAAGCGACGCCAGCGTTTCGGCCAGCGATTGCGCCAAAAATCCGGCCATGGTCGCCGGTGCCGTTGCGCCGGCTTGGGCGGCGGTAATGTTTGAGATCGGAATACGGTGTTCAATACACTTGAACACGACATCAACAGCATCCTCCCCGAAGCGCATGGGGGAGATCACCGGGCTGATGTGCGCCTTGACGAAAGGACGCTCCGCGAACGTGCCCGGCCCCCCAGAAGCGATGTCCAACATCTCAACGATAGGATCAACGTGCTCAGCCAATGTGAAGGACGTCGCGACGGGCTTGGTTGTATTGGCGAGCAGCGCATAGACGGTGTTGACGTCCAAGTCGAAATTGTCCGGCACGTCGGTCGCAACGCAGCAGCGGGTAAACCAGCTGACATTTTCCAGCGTATCCTGTAGCCGCGTAAAGTCGTGCAAATCCGCGAGCGTCGAGGGGCGGTAGAGCCCATCCGTCATATCGAGCGTTTGCACCGCCGCACCGCCAGTGCCGAAGTGGACAGCATCACCGCCGACAACGATGCTCCGCCGCTCGTCTCTGCCGTGCAAAGTAAAGACCTTTGAAGCCTGATCGATGGCATCTTGGACCAACGCGCGCGGCAGCAGGAACCGACCTTTGCCGTTGTCCGTTGCACCACTGGCCAACAGCGTTTGCGCCAGATTATCAGGAACTTCGCCCATGCCCAGCTCTTCGAGCAGCCGCAGTGCGGTTTCGAAAATGGACTGCAAGTCGGTCTCGGACAAAGGCTTGTAAGCGCCGCCGGGCTGGCCGGGTGGACAGGGGTGAACGTCCGGCTTGGCAGCGCGCAAGGCCATGCGCTCCTTACGACCGGAACGACGGGAGGCTTTCTGATTGGGTTGGGTTTCGCTCATCGGAGGGTGCTACCTTTACAGACCGCTGTCTGATCGTCATGGCAAAGCCAAGAGCCGCGCGAAAGCAGACTTCCCTTTATCCTGTTTTACAGAATTTCTATTCCTATTTTTCCGCATTTACGATCTGTGCGTTGACCTAGAGCCAAGAGAACTCAGAAGGAAAGGCAACATTTGACGCGTCGGAGAGACAAGCATGAAATCGCGGACCAAAGCTGTAGTGATCGGGGGCGGCATCGCGGGCTGCTCCACCCTCTATCATCTGACTCAAGAAGGCTGGACAGACGTGGTTCTTGTCGAGCGCGACGAGCTGACCAGCGGCACGACATGGCACTCTGCGGCCCAAGTCACAAACTTTGGCATGAACCAGACGATGGTGGGCCTGAAGACACACTCGATCAACCTCTACAAAGAGCTTGCCGACGACCCGGATTACCCCATCAACTATCATCATGCCGACGGCGGTATTCGGCTTGCCAACACACCGGCGCAGATGGACGGCTACCGCCACTTTGCGAGCATGGCGCGGGGCATGGATGTCCACTTTGAGGTTCTGGATGCGGACGAGTGCGCGCGGCGGCATCCGCTGATTTCCACGGACAATCTCATAGGCGGGCTGTGGGATCCTCTGGACGGGGACATTGACCCCGCGCAGCTGTGTCAGGCGCTGGCTCGCCGGGCGCGAAAAGCGGGTGCCGAGGTCTATCGCAATACGCCTGTCACCGGTCTGAAGCAGCACAGCGACGACACTTGGACGGTCGAGACCACCAAGGGCAACATTGACTGCGATGTCGTGATCAACGCTTGTGGTTATCGCGTGAATGAAGTCGGCGCGATGATGGGCGTGCATCACCCAGTTATGTCGATGGAGCACCAATACATGCTCACCGACACCATCCCCGCGATCGAAGAAGCGGGTCACCGCATGCCGCTGCTGCGATGCCCGATCAGCGATTATTACTGCCGTCAGGAAAAGAACGGTCTGCTGGTTGGCTTCTATGAACAAGACTGCCGGACATGGGGCATGGACGGGATCGACCCGAACTTCGTCAACGCCCTTTGTCCCGATGATTTGGACCGGGTGATTGACGTTCTGGAAGGCGCCTTTGCCCGCATGCCTGCGCTGGAAGACGTCGGCATCCACACCATCGTCAACGGCCCCATCACTTACACCATCGACGGGGCACCGTTGGTTGGCCCCATTCCGGGCAAGCGCAACGCGTTTTGCATCATTGGGCTTCGTGCGGGCTTGGGCGAAGGCGGCGGACACGGGTGGTTGCTCGCGCAGCAAATCGTCCATGGCGAGGCGTGCTACGACACGTGGGTGCTGGATCCGCGCCGGTTTACGGGACACGGCAACACCGAACTTTGCGCGCTCAAGGCCATTGAGGACTATCAGAACGAATTCCGCTTCCATTTCCCCAACGAGCACCGCCCTGCTGGTCGCTACGCAAAGACAACGCCGCTCACCCCGGTGCTTGAAGCCGAGGGTGCAGAGTTTACCGTGGTCAATGGCTGGGAACGCGCTGAGTACTTTAAGCCCGCGCCAGACTTCCACGTCACCCACGGTTTCAAATTCGATGAAGCGCATGACATCGTCGGCGCTGAAGTCGCGGCCATTCAAAGTGCCGTCGGCCTGACAGAGGTTAACGGGTTCAACCGGATGGAAATCAGCGGGACGGATGCCCACCGTTTCCTCGACCGCATGAGCTGTTCCAAGATCAAATCCGCGCCGGGGAAAATCTCACTGGCGTATTTGCTCAACCATCATGGCATGGTGAAGAGCGAGGTTACCGTGGCCAATCTGCCGGATGGTCGGATCTGGGTGGGTTCTGCGGCGGCCGCAGAATGGCATGACAGAGACTGGCTGAATTTGCACATTGGCGCGGATGAAGATGTGCAGGTCAAAACACTGACCGATGACCACACCATTTTGCTGCTGGCGGGGCCAAAGTCGCGCGATGTTCTCTCCGCTGTGAGCCGGGGCGACTGGTCCGCCAGCGCGTTCCCGTGGCTGTCCGTGCGGGAGGCCTTTATTGGCATTGCACCGGCTGTTGTCATGTCGGTGAGTTTTTCCGGCGAACTGGCCTATGAAATCCATATCCCGAACGCCCATTTGTACGCTGCCTATCGCGCCATTCGTGGGGCTGGTGGTGCGCACGGCTTGCGCTTGTTTGGCGCGCGCGCGGTCGAAAGCATGCGATTGGAAAAGGGCTATTTGCACTGGAAATCTGATTTGCTGACCGAGTTTGATCCCTTTGAGACCGGACTGGATCGCTTCGTTGATATGAGCAAGCCAGCGTTTGTCGGCAAGGAAGCCTTGCAAGCGCGGGTCGAGGCGGGGCCACAACGCAAGCTGGTCAGCCTGCACCTCGATGCGGACCATGCCGCAGCACACGGTGGCGCGTCGGTGATGGTCGCTGACACGGTCGTTGGGACCGTCACATCGGGCGACTGGGGCTATCGGACCAAGATGAACCTCGCCTATGCCTTTATCGAACCGGACTTGGCGGCTGAAGGAACCCGTCTCGCGATCGACGTTCTGGGGCAGATGGTACAGGCACACGTCATCAAACCCGGACCTTACGACCCCGGATACACCCTCGTTCGGTCCTAAGCCCCCGTCGATCGTTCAAGTGCGTTGCAAGGTTGATGGGTTTTCGGCACGTTGTGCGGCGTAACGAAAGCCCTGAAAACCGGAGTAACGTGCATGACCAACTTGACGCAATTCTATATCGGTGGCGCTTGGGTCGATCCCCTATCTGACGCCACCATGCCGGTGCTGAACCCAGCAACCGAAGCGCAAATTGGCACGCTTGCCCTTGGCAACGAGGCCGATGTTGACGCGGCTGTGGCTGCGGCCAACGCCGCCTTTCCCGCGTTTTCCCAAACCACCAAAGCCGAGCGGCTGGCCTTGCTTGACCGTTTGCTGGTCGAGACCAAAGCGCGGTTCGAGGACTTGGCGCAGGCGATGAGCCGGGAGATGGGCGCGCCCATCACCATGGCCCGGGACGCCCACGCGGATGCCGCCGTTGGCCACTTGGAGGGGTTTATCGATGCGCTGACGGCGCTCAAAGAGCGTGAAGCGCTGGCCAATGGCGATATTCAGCTCAAGGAACCCATTGGGGTTTGCGGGCTGATCACCCCTTGGAACTGGCCCATGAACCAAATCGCGCTCAAGGTCATTCCTGCCTTGGCCGCAGGCTGTACCTGCGTGCTTAAGCCCTCAGAGCACACGCCGATTTCCGCTGCGATATACGCCGAAATCATCGAGGCCGCAGGCTTTCCCGCAGGGGTTTTCAACCTTGTCCACGGTGACGGACCTACGGTTGGTGCCGCCCTGTCGCGTCATCCTGATATTCAAATGATGTCCTTCACCGGTTCAACCCGCGCGGGAACCGCTGTCACCCGAGACGCGGCGGAAACCGTGAAGCGGGTTACGCTGGAATTGGGCGGAAAATCACCCAATCTGGTGTTCGCGGACTGTGATTTGGAAACACAGGTGTCAGCGTCCGTGGCTGAGTGCATGTACAATACGGGCCAATCCTGCGACGCACCAACGCGCCTGCTCGTGGAGCGCTCGTGCTACGATCAGGTTGTCCAGCTGGCTCAAGCAGCGGGGGCAGCGACGGCGGTTGGAGACCCGACCGAAACCGGCGACCACATCGGTCCTCTGTTCGATCGCATCCAATACGACCGGGTGCAGGCCATGATCAAAGTCGGCATCGACGAAGGCGCGCGCCTGATCTGTGGCGGCCTCGGAAAACCCGATGGGTTTGAAACCGGCATGTTTGTGAAACCAACGATCTTCGCCGATGTCTCTAACAGCATGCAAATCGCCCAGCAGGAGATTTTTGGCCCGGTCTTGGTGATCATCCCGTTCGAGGACGAAGCAGACGCCATTCGCATTGCCAACGACACACCCTATGGGCTGGCGGCCTACGTGCAGACCGGCGATTCCGCCCGCGCCGAGCGGGTTGCTGCGCAACTGCGGGCCGGTGCGGTTCATATTAACGGAGCGGGCTTCAATTATGGCTCACCCTTTGGTGGGTATAAGCAGTCCGGCAACGGGCGTGAAGGTGGCGACCTTGGGCTTGAAGATTACTTGGAAACAAAGACGCTGCACGGGGCATTTTGATAAGACTCGGGTGGGGGCAGCTGAGGGGCGCTTAGTCTCCGCTGACCTCCGGCGCTGATCTTAAAAAGATAAAACGCTCATATTCTAATCGCAGTCTCAAAATCGGAGGTGTTCCAACCCTCATCGACACTATTCTTAGGAATTTATTAGGGGTTTTTGCAAAAATATAGTGGAATTAAAATCACTTGATATGCCGAATGCCTGCGCTACGCGGGACGCCGGTTCAGCCTTGAGGAGTGGCCCCATGCCTAATCTATTTTCCAAACCTTTCAGTGACCCAGATCTGGTCAAAGCCCCTGAAAAAACCCACGCAGCGGTTGTTCAGCTTGGCAACATCGCGGCTTCAAAGCTAGAGCTTCAGCCGGGCTGGAAATGGTCCGAGTGCGTAAAGCCAGCCGTTGGCGGACACAGCTGCCAAGCTGGTCACGTCGGTGTCGTTGTTCAGGGCTCGATGAAGTGCGTTCACGACGACGGAACGGAGATCATCGTCAAGGCCGGTGACGCCTATTACTTCGCACCGGGCCACGATGGTTGGGTTCTCGGCGATGAAGTCTTCATTGGCTACGAATTTGTTGAAAGTGGCAAAGACTTTGGGCCGTGGAAATCATCCGCCTCCTAATTGTCGATTGCTGAATAAAATGGCAGGGGGTCTTCAGGAATGGAGGCCCCCTGTTTTGTTTTTGGAGTGTGGATCGTGAGCAAACTAAGACTCGTCTATTTCAAAATGCGTGCGCTGGCAGAAGCCGCCCAGTTGGTGCTTTGGCACACCAAAACGCCCTATACCTACGAGATGGCGTGGGACTATTTCGGCCAGCCTTGGCCCGAGGCAAAAGGCACCGTACCGTTTCGGCAGTTGCCGATGCTGGTGGTCGATGACCAGACCAACATTGCGCAAAGCGGCGCGGTGGTTCGGTTTTTGGCAGAGTTGACCGGACTGCAGCCGGACTCCGCGACGCAAAGGGCCGAGGTTGATGCGATCTTTGAAGCAAGTCAGGAGTGGTTCAACCCGCTGAACCCCACCGTCAACTTTGCCGTGGGCGATGATTTTGCGACGAAG
Organism: uncultured Alphaproteobacteria bacterium; assembly: GCA_905479265.1. Taxonomy (GTDB): domain Bacteria; phylum Pseudomonadota; class Alphaproteobacteria; order UBA7985; family UBA7985; genus UBA7985. The sequence goes on along the minus strand of CAJQLX010000037.1, from coordinate 26,383 downwards.
CGTGACGCGCAACTGCCGGGGCTTCATCTGCGGTTGGGCGATTTTGAGAAGCTACTGGCCCAGCACGACGGCCCCTTTTTCTTTGGCAGCCAGCCTTACGCTTGCGATTTTGGTGTCTTTCATCACGTCGATTTAGCGCACTTTTTCGACCCTGATTTGCTCAGCGCTTACCCGCATTTGCAAACCTTTATGGCTGCTGTTCGTGGTCTCGAAGGGGTCAAAGATTATCTGGCGCAACGGCCCGAACTGATCGGTGTCGGCACCAAGCCCGAACTGGTCATTGATGGACGGCCCCAGCCAACCGGCACCATGAAGGCATAGCGGGCAAAAACCGCTGTTACGGGCCGATTGGGGGATGGCGTTGCGGCCATAGGGTTTGCCGGTGGTAAGCCTCCCCCATTGCCAGAATCTTGGCATCGGCCCCGCGAGGACCAAAAAGCTGCATGCCAACGGGCAAACCAGAATCCCCAAAACCAGCGGGCATGCTCAGGCTTGGTAGGCCGATTAGGCTAACCGGCACGGTGACGGCCATCCAGCGGTGATAGGTGTCCATCTCCACCCCTGCGATTTCAGTGGGCCACGGCAGGTTGATGTCAAACGGCCAGACTTGGGTCGTGGGCAGGATCAGGGCGTCATAGGATTGGAACAGTTCCGTTGCATGAGCCAGCCACTGCGCCCGGGCTGCGCTGGCGTCATGGGCTTCCAAGGCCGTCATCCGTAAGGCGCGCTCAAGCTCCCACTGCACGCTGTCTTTCATCAAATCCTTGTTGTCTTGCAAGGCGACCAAAGCCGCGCCCACTTGCCACGAACGCAGGGTGATCCAGCTCTGCCACAGCGTCTCGAACGGCAGGGGCGCAGGCACGTTTTCCACGGAAGCACCAAGATCGCGGAGAACCTGCAAGGACGTTTCGCACTGTTCAAGAATGCCAGCTTCCATCGGCAAAGCCCCGCTCCAGTCGCTCAGCCATCCAATGCGCATGCGGGTCAAATCTGCGGGATGGAGCGGCGCCGTCGGTGCCGGGGCCGGAACATCGGGCCGCAAGGGATCAGCGTGGGACATGACATCGAGCAGCAGTGCAACGTCTGCGGGGCTGCGCGCCATTGGGCCGCTGGTCGCCATTTTGTGCAAGGTTCGGTCCTGCGCAGGTTCCGCAGGCACGCGGCCCCAACTGGGCCGGAAACCATAGACGTTGCTCCAGGCCGCAGGGTTGCGCAACGAGCCCATCATGTCCGAGCCATCCGCCAAAGCCACCATGCCCAACGCCAAAGCCACCCCCGCGCCACCCGAAGAACCACCGCACGTGCGCGCTGGATTGTAGGGGTTATTGGTGCGGCCATAGACCGGGTTAAAGGTGTGCGACCCCAAGCCGAACTCCGGCACATTGGTTTTCCCGATCAAAATCGCACCTGACGCCCGCAAGCGCGCGGCCAGCACATCATCACTCTCTGGCACGAAGTCGGCGAAAATAGGCGACCCTCGGGTCGAGCGTATCCCTTGGACATTGACCAGGTCTTTGATCGCCAAAGGCAAGCCATGGAGCGGGCCCATCACCGGTCCAGCGTCCAAAGCTCTGGCCTGCGCCAACAATGCGCCCGGATCAGCCAAACCAACCACCGCATTTACCGCCGGATTGCGCTCTGCAATCCGATCCAACGTGGCGACCATCAACGCTTCAGCCGATAAGCGGCGGGACGCAAGGTCAGCGAGCAGCGCTGATGCGGATTGATCCAAGACGGAGTCAGAAGTGGAAACACGATCCATAAAGAGTCACTTCATTTTGTTAGCATGGCAACAAAATCGTTCTGCACGGCAAAGGTCGCGCTCGCAAGGGCCATCACGATCTCAAACAGGGCCACGGCAGCGCGCTAGGACAGCGCGGCGAGTTCATCGGCGATATGCCGGGCGATGGGAATGCACGAGGTTCCCGCTGGCGATGGCGCGTTGCCAACGTGCAAGCATCGTTCACTGCGGATGAACAGAAAGTCATCGATGATCGTCCCATCCGGCGCGATTGCTTGCGCGCGTACGCCCGAGGGATAGGGCTGCAGGTCTGCCAACGTGATCCGCGAACAATAGCGCTGCACGCGGGAAAGATAGGCGCGCTTGAGTGTGGACGACCACAGCTCAGACGCCGCCGCGCCGGCATTGCGTCCCAACATGGCCCAAAACCCGCGATACCCAAGCGTCTGCACCATGTCTCGCGGGGAGATGTCGGTGCGCCGGTAGCCCTCGCGCTTAAAGGCCAAAACCGCGTTGGGGCCGACCGTAAAACCGCCGTCGAGCTTGCGCGTCAGATGCACGCCAAGAAAGGGGCGGCTGGGGTTGGGGACGGGGTAAATCAGGTGTTGAACCAGATTTTCAGGCTGGTTGGCCAATCTGTAATACTCCCCCCGAAACGGGATCACGCGATACCCCGGCTCGTGCCCAAAGGCACGGATCACGCGATCCGAATGCAGGCCTGCGCAGGTCACAGCGAGGCTGGCTTCATAGGCAGCGTCTTGGGTCACCACGCGCACATGGCTTGGACCTTCTTCACAGGACAGCACGCGTTGGCCGTAATGGATCACACCGCCCCGCGAGACAAAGAGATCGGCCATGACTTCGGTGATGCGGCGGTAATTCGTGATGCCCGTTGTGGGTGAAAGCAGGGCGGCAATGGCGTTGACGTGCGGCTCAAGCTGACGCACGCCCACTTGGTCCACCGCTTCGATGGCAATCTGGTTCTCGCGCGCACGCTCACCCAAGCGCTGCAAGCCTGCCAACTCCGACTCATCCGTTGCAACAATCAACTTCCCCACGCGGTCAAAAGCGACATCGTGCTCCTTGCAGAAGGCTTCGGTTGTCTGCACCCCTTCGCGGCAAAAGCGCGCCTTCATACTCCCCGGCGCGTAGTAAACGCCGGCGTGAATGACGCCTGAGTTGTGGCCGGTTTGGTGGGCTGCAGGGACGGCTTCCTTTTCGAGCACGACAATGCGTGTTGCGGGATTGCGTGTCTGAAGCTCCAAAGCCGTCGCCACGCCAATAATACCGCCGCCAACAATCAAAATGTCTGCTGTTTCGCTCATAGAAGCTCTGGACCGATCAAGGGGACGAGAACTGTCTCAGGCTCCGCGTGCGGGGTCAATTCTTATAGCCACCAACAAAAAAAGGTCGGCAGACACAGCAGTGTGTCTAACCGACCCTTGGGGACGAGGCACGTCGAGCAAGCCGACGTGCCTTTTGCCTTGGAACTCTAGATATTAGAGACCGTAAGCCTTGTCACCGTTCGCAGCGCGATCAGCTTCTGGCAGTGGGATCAGGCCGATTGGCTCAAGGTAACCGCCGACGCCGAATGCTTCTTCAGAGGTGAACTCCTGAGCGAACTCAGCGATACCTGAGATTACGCCAACGTGGTTGTTCTTGACGTAGAAGAACAGGGAGCGGGAGACCTTGTAGTCGCCACCAGCGATGTTTTCGAACGTTGGCGCGATGCCTTCGATCGTAGCACCCTGCATGCGGTCAGCATTGTTAGCGAGGAAGGAGTAACCGAAGATACCAACAGCACTTGGGTTTGCAGCCAGCTGATCAACGATCAGGCTGTCGTTCTCACCAGCTTCGATGTAAGCGCCGTCTTCGCGGACAGATGCAGCCTTGTAGGTTGCCTTGTCACAGCCCATGGACTTCATTGCAGAGTGGAACACCAGCTCTTCGAACGCGTCACGCGTACCGGAGGAGGTCGGTGGGCCGAGGACTTCGATCGCCACGTCTGGCAGGGAGCCGTCAACGTCAGCCCAAGTCATTGCCGTGTTTGGCATCAGAGCCGAACAATCGTCGTTAGGAACCTCAGCAACCAATGCCTTTACGAGGATCTCACGGGTAAGCGCAAGAACGCCGGTGGTGTTGGAATTCGCAACAACGATACCGTCGAAGCCAATCACAAATTCAGTGAACTCTACGCCGTTTGCTGCGCAGGTCTCAGCTTCGCCGGACTTCATAGCGCGCGATGCATTGGTGATGTCTGGGTGATCCGTACCGACGCCAGCACAGAAAAGCTTCATGCCGCCGCCTGAGCCAGTGGACTCAATAACCGGGGTGTTGAAGTCCGTGGTCTCACCAAAAGTTTCAGCAACTTTGGTAGAGAACGGGAATACGGTGGAGGAACCCACGATCGAGATGGTTTCCGCGCGCTGCGCAGAAGCAGTGCCGGCAATCATAAGGCCAGCGAGTGTGAGAATAGCGAGACGCATTTTGGACAACTCCGGTGTTTTTTGCATCAATCATGACAACGACCGAAGGGCAACAAATCTATTCTCGGCGGTTGTCGAGGGACGTTTGGCGCTCGATTATGACCATCACGTTACAGTTTGATTTCATGTTTATGAAATCAGTGGATGATGCGCTGGCGTTATCCAAATTCAACCTGATTGGTTCATTTTTATTGAGGTTTCGAGCCAGATTGGTTCACTCGGCGACTTCCCCATGACGGCAGCATCCACACAGGCCTGCAAGCCCCCAAGCCGGACATGCCGCCCCGACAATCCAAAAGCATAGTGCGCGTACTTGCCCGAGTTGGTCAGAATGCTGCGCGCCTCTGGCGGAAACACCGGCTCGGTGATGGAGCACCAGCAGATGTCGGGGATCACGCGAACACCGGCCTGCTCCAGATGGTCCAAGGTGCCATCGGCGCGCGCTTGGTCTCGCACGGTCCGACCCACGGTCACAATCATTGGAACGGCCACACAGGCTTGGTCTGCCAGCAGCCGCGCCAATGCCTGACATTCGCGCAACGAGGCGTGCGGGCTGCCGATGGCGACCAGATCAACCGGCGGCGTGGCTTGATTAAGCTCGCGCCAAGCAAGCGAAAATTCCGCTACGCCAATGGTGGCACCATCAGCGTCGGCCCGCACTGGCAGGTCTGCTTCGGGTGTATGCCCGGCAATATGGAGCATGGGCGCACCGGACGTGGTGCCAAAGGCGGCACAGATCGACTTGAGGTCATCGCTCGTGAGCCTCACCGCCTCCAATCCTGTGACCAGTGGAACTCGATCCGGGGATGCTCGCCCAACCAGCCACCCGAGCAGTGCCCAGAGCGATTCATCGCCCATGGACGGCGGCAAACCAACCTCAACCACCCGCCGTGCCTGACGACCTTCGGGCAGATAGACACCTGCCAAGGGCGCACGACCGGTCATGGCGATGAACAGATCGAGGTAATCGGGATGCTTTACCGTTTGCGCTCCCAGAACCGTATTGGCGTAAATCACAGCATTGGACTCAGACCAACCAATCGCTTCCCCCTGCTTTGGCGGCGGGTCCAACAAATAAGGTGCGCAGGTAAATGTTGGCTGAGCGCCCATCTGCACATAGGCATCCGCCAGTCGGCTGGCGCGGCTGCCAAAATCGCGTGGGAGGCCCTGATCCTGCCAATGCTCTCGATCAACGGAGATTGCGTTGATGGTCGTGGGGATCCCGACCTTTGCGCCCATCGTTGCAAGTTTTTCCGCAAAAATCAGGTTGGCGTCATGGGCGAGGATGCAGCCATCGATATGGCCGCGGGTGACGTCTCGCAATCGGCTTGCCCCTTGCGCCGCTGCCATTTGGCACAGCACCTCCATGGCCATCCGGTTCGCCTCTCCCGCTTCACCGCTGAGTATCTTTTGATCGGCCATCGACAAATCCAACGCTTCAGGGCGCAAATATTCGACGGGGAACTCGTCCCCATCGACCCGAAGAACCCCGGCTTCCAAATCAACAGAACCCGCACAGGCGATCCGCTCAAACAGCGCAGGGGACACGCGCACCACGGGAACCACCTTGCCAAAAATCCGGCCTGCCACCAGCGCGCCGAGCGTCAATGTTTCCTCTTGCTCGGTAAAGATCAGACACGCCGGCGCACGGTTATTCAGCGCCAGCTCCAACAGCACACCGCTGCCGCTGCACGAGCCCCGTGACGTCGGCATTACCAACACACAGCCCGACACCTCATCGCCGTGGTTAGGATGATGCACGTCGATCACGCGACCGCTCACCGGGTCAATCCCGCCCCAAAAGCTAAGGCCTGTATCGCACGCCAAAACGGGCCCAGACGCCGTCCCTTCCACGAGTTGTAGCGCTGCGCTGTTATCGGTCATGATGCATCCAGATCTCCAAATCGATGGGGGGAACCCTGCCTTGGTCTGCCATCAGGATCAATTCTTCATCTGACACCTTGGCCAAGGTCGCTGAACCGCTCGCGGGGTTGCGACAAATCACCGGGTCTGTTTCAGGCGCGGTTGGAGTAGTTTCCAGCGCTATGAAAGCCAACCACCCCTTACAGCTTGTCTGGTTTAAGCGCGACCTGCGCAGCCACGATCACCAGCCTTTGGCGCGCGCTGCCGAATGCGGACCGGTGCTGCCGCTCTATATCGCTGAACCAGAATGGTGGGCACAGCCCGACGCCTCAGCGCGTCAGTGGCGCTTTGTTGCTGAAAGCCTCAGCGCGCTGCAAGACGACTTGGGCCACCGGGGTCAGCCTTTGGTCGTGCGCGTTGGCGACGCCGTCGACGTGCTGACCGCGCTTCATCACCAGCACGGGCCTTTTACCCTTTGGTCGCACGAAGAAACCGGAAACACGTGGTCCTTTGCCCGAGATCAGCGGGTCAAAGCGTGGACACAGGCGCAAGGGATCCAATGGCATGAAATCCAACCCGCCGGCGTCATTCGACGCCTTAAGCAACGCAACGGCTGGGCACGGCGTTGGGACCAAACCATGGGCCAAGCCACGACGCCCCCGCCCCGCCAGCTTTCCACAATCCAGAACAGCCCGGCGGGGCAGATCCCAGCGGCCCATGATCTCGGCCTGATCGCCGACCCCTGCGCCGCGCCGCAACCCGGCGGACGTGCTCACGGGCTTGAGCGTTTGGACAGCTTCCTGACCCAGCGCGGTCAACCCTACCGGCGGGCCATGTCCAGCCCAACGCTCGGCGCCCTTCACTGCTCCCGCCTGTCGCCGCATTTGGCGTGGGGGACGCTGTCGATGCGAGAGGTCGCCCAGGCCAGTTGGACGCGTTCCGTGCAGGTCAAGCAAGCCGCCGCGCGCGATGGCTGGACCGGTGCGCTATCATCGTTTCAAGCACGCCTGCACTGGCGCGATCACTTCATGCAAAAACTCGAAGATCAGCCCAGTGTCGAGTTTCGAAACTTCCACGCCGCCTATGACGACGTGCGACCCGTCGCGCCGGACGCGACCCGGCTTCATGCGTGGTCCAATGGTGAAACCGGATTGCCCTTTGTGGACGCCTGCATGCGTTCACTCCGGGCTACCGGTTGGCTGAATTTTCGGATGCGTGCGATGGTCATGGCCGTGGCCAGTTATCATCTGTGGCTGGATTGGCGCGCACCGGGCGAGCAGCTGGCGCGGCTGTTTGTCGACTACGAACCGGGTATCCATTGGCCCCAGGTTCAAATGCAGTCCGGCACCACTGGCATCAATACCGTGCGCATCTACAACCCGGTTAAGCAGGGTTATGATCAGGATCCGCAGGGCGCGTTTGTTCGGCAATGGGTGCCCGAGCTTGCAGCCTTACCCGATGCAGTGATCCACGAGCCGTGGAAGTGGGATCACGCCGGGCAGGTCTTGGGCAAGACCTATCCCTTACCCATCGTCGATTATCTCAGCGCCGCACGCGAAGCACGGGACAAGATTTGGGCGGTTCGCGGCGAGCGCGGCTTCAAGACGAAGGCCAACGCTATTCAAGACAAGCACGGCAGCCGAAAAGCCAATCTGCCTCATACAGGCCGCCGGCCAAAATCGCGGAAAACCGCCAAACCCAACCAGCAGCTGGATCTGCTTCTGTAAGCGTCCCTATGCCAAAGACAGGCTGGCAAGGATGGCTGGGATCTTCTTTTTCAAACCAAAAAAGCCGGCGCGGGCGTGCGGCCAGACCGCTTGATCGTAAGGCCGGGTGACTTCAACCAAAGTCAGCCCCTGACTGCTGCACGCGGCGTGAACGGCCTTACGCGTCGGGCCAAGTGGTAAGCGGGGTGTGACGATGCAATCCAACGCCAAATCCTGCGCCCAGCGCGCCAGAGCCTCTGCCGTCGGCTCATCCGCTTCAGCCCTGACGCACGACAGGCCAAAGCGTGCTTCGCTCGCTGTTACCGCGCTTTCGACGGCTTGAGCGGCAAAGGCGTCAACCGCTGGGGCTGTTGGCCTGACCGATCGCTTGACCGGTTCGGTCCAAGCAAACAAGCCCGCCGGCGTCGGCAGCGGATCGAGGCGGTCCACCGCGCAGTCCTCTGGCGTGAGCAGCAACCCAATGCGTTGCCCCGCTAAATCAGGCACGTCAAACGTCGGCTGCACCCGCGGCCCCAAATCGGCTTCTTCTAACGCGACAGCCGTAGACGCCAGCTGTCCCTCTGGCTTGAACCGACCTTGCGTGTATTCCTCGATGTTCGCAGGGCGCGCGAGATACGTTTTACCCGCCGTATGCAAGCCCGCGACCCAGCGCCAAGAACAGGTGTTCGAGGCCGGGTCTCCATCGAGCAAATTTCTGTAAAACAGATCAGCACCCAAGACCCAAGGCAGCTTGAGCGTAAAAATCCAGATGCTCGCAAACCACATGCGCGCGTGATTGTGCAGGTAGTGGGTCTGCTGCAGCTCTCCTGCCCACGCGTCAAAGCACTCGATGCCCGTGCGCCCTTCAACCGCTTCAGCATAGCGGTTTGCAAGGTCCGCGTCCTTGTCCAGCAAGGCGAATTGAACCACCACGTCGGCGCGGTATCGGCGCCAGACTTCAGGACGGTGTTCCAGCCAACCCTTAAAGTAGCTGCGCCAGAAGACCTCCTGCACGAACTTCTCTGACGCCGCGAAACCGTGGCGCGAGAGCGTAGCGCCCAGCATATCGGTCTCCAAGATCAGCCGATGACGAACCCACGGCGAAAGGCCTGATACCTTGTCGTGCGCGCCGGGACCAAAGTCGAAATTTCTTTTCTGCGCGTAGGATCTTCCTGCCAAGGGAAGGAAAGTCTCGAAGCGATTTTGTGCGAAAGCCTGCGTCGCGGCATCGGGGACTGCGAAAAGTGTCATGGGGTGCGCCGTGCGTCGTTGTGAACACCTAGCGATCTATGCCGCAGGGTTGAGCCGACAAACCGTGCCAAATCACCGCACCACATCACCCCTATGGCGGCGGATGCATGTCCAGCGTTCCTGCCTCTTCCAGCAACCACGTTCGAAAGCGCTCGGCCATGCCCTGTCGCAGGACCGAAGGCGACATGACAAAATCATAACCTATGTCCGTTTCAAGGCGCACGGGCAGCGCCGGAACCAGCATGCCTTGGTCCACCAGCCCGCGCAGGATCGGCAGGCTGCCCAGAACAACACCTTGCCCGGCGAGAGCCGCTTGCAGGGCTAGATTGTAGTCGCTGAAATAGACGTTTCGCTTGGCCTCAAAAGGCCCCAAACCGGCCTTTGACCAGAAATACTCAAAGTCGAACCAGCGCGCTGTTTCCTTGGCCCACGGCGCGGGTCGCAGATCCCAATGCAAGAACGTCTGCCCCATCAGCGCGGCCTGCTGATCCTCTGCGCCACGGCCCAGCAGTTGGGGACTGCACAGCGGCATTACGGCATCCCCAAACAAGCGCGCTGTTCGCTCTGGATCCTGCGCTGGCACACCATAGCGCACCGCGCCATCGATCCCGTCCCGCGACAAGTCCTTTATCTCCAGCGATGAGTCGATGAGCACGTCGATACCGGGATTGGCGTCGCGAAAATGCTGCAGTCTGGGAACCAGCCACGATTGGGCGAAAAAGGGTTCGGCGGAAATGACCAAGCGGGCCTGTGCTTGTGTTGACGGCACCATCATCCCGACTGCCTGTTCCAACGCCGCGAAGCCTTCTGCCAATCGTCCGGCGCCTGCCTCTCCTGCTGCTGTCAGGGCCAGGCCCTGCCCCTGTCGTTCAATCAGCGGCACACCCAAGTGCGCTTCGAGCTTGGCGACCAACTGCTTTACCGCCGCCGGTGTAACACGCAGATTTTCTGCGGCGGCTTTGTAGCTTTTGGCCTGTGCTACCGCGTCAAAGGCGCGCAGTGCATTCAGTGAAGGCATAACATCAGTCATAGAAGTAAGTTTATCTAACTTCTCACAAAGATCAAATGAGTCGCCCTTCCGCGCTCAAGCACGATAGGCTCTAGCCCGAACATTGAGGAATAGGGGAATCGTTATGCTTGGTAGTGGTGACGGAAAAACACGCAGCGTCGTTCGAAACCAGCCGGGAACCGGTTGGGATTTCAATATGAGCCGCCATCGCTTTCATGCGCATGAAGCCGATATGGGGCCGTCCTACACGGTCTATAATCGGCGGTTCATGACGCTGAAGTATGATGGCCAAAGCGTCGAAGAGGGCTATTGGAAACTCCGTCAAGAAGCCGCCGTTCTGCATACGGGCGAGTATCCGGTCCAGTTCGAAGGACCAGACGCCGAGCGTTTGCTTGACCTGCTGTTCACCAAAGACATCACCAAAGTCAAACCCATGCGCTGCGGCTATGGCCTCGCCTGCTACCACGACGGCGGATTGATCGTTGACGGCGTGCTGATGCGACTATCAGCGGATAAATTCTGGTACGTGCAGGCGGACGGGGACTTTTACAGCTGGGCGCGGGCGCATTCGGTCGGGATGGACGTAAAGATCTCCGACCCCCGTGTGTATGTTTCGCAGGTGCAGGGACCAAATGCGCTGAAAATCCTCGAAGCCGCCAATGAGGGCGGAAAGCTGCCTGAGCCCTTCGGGTACTTCGCCGTTGCCCAAGTGAACCTTGGCGGGCAGCACGTCTATATCACCCGCACCGGCTACACCAACGAACTCGGTTGGGAGTTTTACGTTGAGCCCCATCACGATGCTGACGCGCTTTGGGCGCACCTTGAGCAAGCCGGCAAGCCCTTTGGGATGACGCTGTTCGGGCTGGATTCCATGAACGTCCGGCGCATTGAAGCCGGCATTTTGAATGCTGGCACCGACTTTGATGAAACGACCACCCCCTTTGACGTTGGATTGGGTCGGTTTGTCGATATGGACAAGGCCGACTTCATCGGCAAATCGGCGCTGGAATCGGCTTCAAAAGAGCCACGCCACACCGGGCTCAAGTGTCCCACCGCCGAGCCTGTGATCCAAGGCGAAATCATGCAAGGCGACACGGTCATTGGCCGCGTCACTGCCGCAGCCTTTTCACCCTTTTTGCAGCACGGAACCGGCCTCGCTTTGTTGGATCGCGCAGGGCACCAGAACGGCGAAGCTGTTCGCATCCGCTGCGTCGATGGCGCAATGCATGCGGGCGAGCTGCACGCTGCGCCTTTCTATGATGACCAAGCAGAAATCCCGCGGGGCAAGAAAGTCGATATTCCCACCCGAGGCTAAAGAGGCCGAAGGACTGTCGCTTAAAGCGACTTTCGAAAGATTTTATTTTCGATCTTTTTTATTTTTAATTTGCCTCATTTCACTCATGTGTGGGAGTGGAATGGGGCCGTTCACGCTGGCACCAGTGCTGAAAATTCGAAATTCAGAGCGTCTTTGGGAGGCGTTCAGGTTGGGGGATTTGTACCGTCTGCGTCTCCCGGACCGCCCATTAGGTACTCCACATGGCCGACAATGACGACAAGCCGATAGACGGTTCCAACGAGATCTTCTCAAACTCACTGCTGGAAGGGCGACGGTCGCCGAGTCCCGGCTTGTGGGACGAGATGCGGAGCTTTCTGGCCATCGCGCGCGCAGGCAGTTTGATGGGGGCGACGGAGACACTTGGCATCTCTCAACCCACTTTGTCACGCCGCTTGATGGTGCTGGAAGACCGCTTGGGCCAGCTGGTCATCCGCAAGCCGCACGGCATCGAGCTGACGACCAAAGGGCGTGAAGTTGCGGAACGGATTGCCAAGATTGATCTCGATTTCTCTGATCTGTTCGTCGCCTCGTCTGCGCCAACCTATCGCTCGGTTGTAAAAGTCGCAGCCACCGACGGCTTGGCGGCCTTTTGGCTGGCACCACACATCCCGGGTTTGATGCAACAGGGCATCCAAGTCAGTCTGGAAGTCATATCGCTACAAAACGTGCCGAACCTGAAAAAGAACGAGGTCGATGTCATCGTGGCCTTCCCTGTTCCGGTGCAGGATGACTTTATTGTTGAAGATCTCGGCACCATGCATCTGACCACCTTTGCATCGATGGAGTACATCAAACGGTTTGGTGTCCCAACCCGCGAAACCTTGAGCGAGCACCAGTTTGTCGGGAACCGGCAGTATCTCTCCATGAGCGATTTTTGGCAGAGTTGGTTGGCGGTCACCAAGGAAGCGCAATACATCGCCGGAACGGACATGAATGTAACCTACGCAACCATGATCAAGTCGGGCTTGGGCATCGGGTTGCTTGGCAATTACATGAACATGGACCCCTATTTGGTGCATGTCGATTTGGACGTGAACATCAGCCACGGGATCCGCATGTTCAGCTTGGAGCAAAAGCGCAATGACCCGGAAATCGCCGCAACAAAGCAGTGGATCCGCGGCATCTTTCGGGGGAACCCGTGGTTCAGTGAAACGCTGAATACAAACTTGGAAGTATCCAACTACGACCAGCGCGTCCGCTGGCTGATGAATCACTATTACAGCTGATCCTTTGCCTTTGCCTGCACTCGGCCTCTATTGCACCACCCGCTCACCGGTCGTCCGCAATCGCAGCAGCCGCGTGTGCCGATCAAGAACGTCCGCAGGCAACGCCGTCGGCAAACCGTCCAGCGCATACCGCTTGGCCTGTGAAAAGCGCACCAAAGTGTCGGCGGTCAATTCGAGCGCAGAGAGAAACTCAAGCTCAGCTTCGCGCGAGACATGATCTCGCTCCGTCGCGGTTAACACGTCCATCAACAGACACAACAGCTCAACCTTGCTCACCCGGCTGTCGTCCAACGTTTTGACGACCATCTCAGGCCGCCTGTTCGTAGGAATTTGGCTGGTCGAGCGCTGTTTCTTGTCGGAACAACATCACGGTATCCGCCTCTAACGTGACAGCGTCATTGCGCGCCGGAATCTCTTTGACCAGCTCCAAATAGCCATGCTCGTGGCCTTGAAAATGCGCAGGGGCTTTGTCCGATATATTGAACCCCAGAAGACGCCAAAGACGAGCGGTTGCAGGCGCGGCATGGGTGACAATCCGCCGGTAACCTTTTTGCCCTGCATAGCGAGAAACGCTTTCGATGGCTTTGGGCAAGATGTGGCGATTGCGGTACTTGGGACGCACGCAAGCGCGCTCCAGCTTGACGAAGTCGCCAAAGAAGCGAAGCCGGACCGTGGACACGGGCTCATCACCAACATAACCCAGCGCGTGGGTGGCAAAATTGTCGTTCTCGTCAAACTCATGCGCAGCCGGAACGCCAACCTCTTCCAAGTTGCAAATCCCTCGGATCGCGGCGACGTGCATCATGTCCACCTGTGTCGTGGCCAGTTTGAAGTGGATGTCTTCGGGTCTAATCACGCTCGGCTCCTTCGATCCTGTTTCGAAGGTCAGGCTAGGCTTGGCTGGTTCAAGGGGGTTATAGCCCTGTTGAATAGCTCCTTAGAAAAACTTTTCAGGCAAAATCTGCAATTCTATAGAGAAATTCTCCATCTAAAACGCAACTCAAAATTTACTTATTGGTCTCATTTTCTGGCGCTTAGGGCTTGGTAACTCACGGCAGCGCGTGCTTAGATTTCTCCCATGACAGCTCTAGCACCAAACACCCACGGTCTGTGGGGCGACACGGCGGTATCGGCCCCCACCACGGCCCCGCTGACCCATGATCATGACACTGAAATTGCCATCATAGGCGCCGGTTTCACGGGCTTGAGGGCGGCGCTTGAACTGCGCGCAGAAGGCCGGGATGTTGCCGTGCTCGACAGCGGAGAAATCGGACAGGGTTGTTCCGGGCGAAACGGGGGACAGGTCAACCCGGGCTGGAAAATGGACCTGCATGAAATCACGGCGCACTATGGCCGCGACCATGCCCATCGTGCGCTTGAGTTGGCTAAATCCACCGTTCCGGCCCTGTCTGCGCTGATCAATGGCGAAGGTTTGCAATGCGCGTTCATCGAAAATGGCTATGTGCAAGGTGCCGTGGGCCAGCGGGGCATGGCCGCAATCAATCAGCGCGCCGCCCAGTGGGTTGAGCACGGCATCGATGCCGAAATTTTGTCGGCGAAGGCGGGCCAAGACTTGCTGGGTACTGAGGCCTATGACGGGGTGATGCTGCATGCCCAAGGCGGCAATCTGCATCCGCTGTCCTATGCCCGAGAATTGGGCCGCGTGGTGATCGAACGGGGTGGCCAGATTTTCACCGGTTCGCGGGCAACAACCATTGGGCAAACCGAGCAAGGCTTTACGGTCACCACGCAAGGCGGCTGCTTGCGAGCGCGAAAAGTGATCATCGCGACCAATGGATACACGGACCAACTTTGGCAGGGCTTGGCGCAGGCCGTGGTGCCGGTCGCCAGCTCGCTATCAGCAACGGCCCCCCTGCCCCAACACGTCGCCGAGGCCATTTTACCGGGCCGACACTCAGTCTCAGAGACGCGCCGGATACAGGTTTACTATCGCATGACCGAAGATCGCCGGTTTGTCATAGGTGGACGAGGCGCAACCTTTGGTCCCGCCGAACAAGGATCGACACAAGAAGTTCGCGCCATTGCACGGCGTTATTTTCCCGCGCTCGCCGACGTGGATTGGACCCACGATTGGGCCGGAACAGTGGCAATGACGTGGGATCACGCCCCCAAGCTGATGCGGCTGGCTGACGGCGTTTACGCAGGCATGGGCTTTAACGGTCGCGGGGTTGCAATGGCCACAGCCATGGGCGGACAGCTCGCCCACGCCGTATTGGACAAACCAACCGATCTGCCCATCACGGGGCTTTACCAAACACCGTTTCATGGGCTGCGAAAGCTGGGCATTTTTGGGACTTTGGCCCGAGGGCGTATCCTTGATCGCTTGGACCAGAATACCCGAGGCTAGCAAGCCCAAGCAGCGATGCTTGAGCCTGCTCGATAGATCGCCGGGCTAGTATGGGTGACAGCTCTTCGCTGGCATCCCGACGATTCGGATGGTTTCAACCTCGATGTTAAGGGGATAGCCCCCATCAACGCGGTCCCAAAGCTGGGCGACCAAGTAGTCGAGTTTTCGCATGCGGGCATCGATGGCCCCCGAAGGCTCGCTGTGCGCCCGATAGGAAATGCGCAGGGTGCTTCGCCCTTCTTTGAGCTTGCCAATCAACGCCCACAGTCCCGCTCTGGCTTGTTTATTCAAGCGGCTGGAGGATCCGATAAACGCACAATGGTTCAGATCGAGCGTTACAATACGATCCAAAGAAGCACCAAAGTTTGCCTTGGACACTTTACCCCGCGTCGCCCGGGTCACGCGCGGGTTCTCTGTGGTCAGTCGGTAGCCTGCTGGCAGCGTTTCGGTGTCGAGCTTGAGCAGAACATTCGTGCCAATATCTTGATCCGGAATAGCGGCGCAAGGGACATGGAAACGGCCATGCTCGTCCGTTCGGATTTCCAGCGTGGTCCCGGAAACCAGCGCTGAGAGGCGGACAGCTGGAATACCGCCGTCTGGCAGCTCCTGATACCCATCGCCATCGCGGTCTTTGAACACCTGGCCGATAATCGTAGCGCAATCAAAGACGCTGGAAGGCTGCACGAGGATCGCGGCCTCCGCCACGGCGCTGGAGACCAACTGGCCCTGCCCCACCCCGCGGGAATCGATGGCGTAGGCTTGGTTCACGTACGTTCCAACATCCAAAGCAATGGTTGTGTCAGTTTGGAAGGACAGCGTGACGGCATCGCCGGGATTGAGGTCGAGATTGTTGAACTGCAGCACTGGGCCTTGGTTGCTGACCGTTACGCCATCAATGGTCACGGCCCCCAACCCATCGGGCACGGGGTAAGCGCCATTGTCCAACAGGTTCAAAGTCGGCGTCGTGCCCGTACTCGCGGCGCTGTTATCAATCTGATAGGTCGCGGCGATCGGCACGAAGCCGGCGGGTAAGACGTCGATGATGTCCACGTCAATGGCCGGGATCGCGCTCAAGTTTTCAACCGTGATCCGCCACGTTGCATATTCACCAACTTCAACGCCCCTGCTTACCGACTGCTTGGTCAGGCGGAGCGTCGGCAAAGCCGGGTCGGGCAACGGGCTGGCGTTGGCAAAGGTATTGGGCTCGCCCTCAATACGCGGAGCCGCCGGGTTATCGGTCGTTGGATCAAAGCCAGAGTCGGATTGATCAAAGGTGTAAATACCGGCATAGCGCGCCTGTGACAGGGTGTCGGGGTCGGCTTCTTCGGCGATGGCTTGTGCCTGATTGCCCAAATAGCGGGCCAGCGGCAGTTCGAAAGCAAAGGGATTGAAGCGCACCACGAATTGCAGCGCAAAAGACTCGCCAACGGCCAGTTGAGCGCCATCGAGCACGGTGACGCGCGGGTCGGCTGTTTCCGCCGATTGGCCCACCCACGACGGCTTGACCGTTTGGCCGCGCGTATCGGAACCGGACATATCGGTGTTCAGCGCTGCGCTGATTGAGGCATTGGCGGGGTCAGACTGGCGAACCACCACGGGGTTACCAACAACAGCAGCCCCCCGGTAAGGCGCCAGAATACCGGGATTTTCTGCCGCAATGTCGTACCATTCGTTCCAGAAATCGTCGTCCACCAAGCGCAGCCCGGTCAGCGGCACTTCACCCGTATTCTGCACGGTGAGTTGGATCGTATGGTCGAAAACACCTGCCATATTCGGCACAGGGATGGGGTTGGGCAAGAACGCCTTGGCCAAGCCAAGGCGCGCCAACGGCAAGGTGGTTGGGTCGTCACCGGCGTCGGCGAGCGAGCCAGCGCCAGACGGGTCGCTGTCGAGAAGAGGGTTGCCGTCCCCGTCGGAATAGTCCTGCAAGCCGACATCGGGTGTGCCGTCGTTGTTGAGATCGACGCTGAAGGTTGTCAGGGCTGAATTGGTCCAACGGCCCTCTGCTTCTGGGTCGATTTCGAATTCAACATCGATTTCAAAAGTGACCTGCTCACACAAGCCCAGCGCATTCCCCGTCATCGCAAAAGCAGCGGTTGCCGCATTGCCGTCAAAGGCGTTCAGGCCGGCATTGGGCAGCGCGGTCCAAAGCGCGCTGCGCGACGTACACCGCGCATCGGCAACCCGGCCCGTAATGGGCGCATCGACAAAGGCAGCGCCACGCACGTTCACGATCCCCGGATGGTCAGCCAGTTGGTCGTCTAGGTCGAGGTTCAGCAGCGGCATGGATCCCGTGTTGATCCAGTCAAACTGGAACCGCGCCACAAAGACGTTCTCCAACGCTGTACCCGGCTCGGCTGAGGAGGTCAGGCGAGACGCCGCGCGCGATCCTGTTTGCGCCAATTGCACCACAGCATTCGCCGACGACGGCACAGCCGGAGACACGAGCGACTTTTCCGTCAGGAGCCCCGGCGCTGGTGTGGGATCATCATCGTTGTCTGCGTTGCCATCGTTATCACCGTCACTGCGGCCATCCTTGTCGGCGTCATCGTCTGAGCGATCAATGATCCGTGCCGAAGCCTGCGCCCCGTCCGTCGGAAGGGCTGAGGCCACAGCCGTATTCGTGAATCCACCCACGTGGGTCAGCGGGTCAAAGGGCACGGCAAAGCGGGTCGCCACGTGGTTGGCGTCGATGTCAATTTCGACACTGTAGGTCAGCGTCAGGAAGTCCCCAGCCGCCAGCTCAACCGTGTTTGGCGTGATCAACATATCATCACCGTAGACCGGGCTGGGCGGTGCCTGGGCATCGCCGCCGTCAAACAGGGGGTTCAGCCAATTGGCCGCAAGGGACGAGTCTGCACTCAGGCTGCTGTCTGCGTCGATCAATGTCGGCGCTTGCAAAACCTGAATGAACGCACGGCCAAAGGCAGAGGTCAGGTTATCGCTGATTTGCAGGTCGCTTAGGTCCAGCGTTCCCGTGTTCGTCACCCGCACCGTGTAGACGTATTCATAGCTTTGGCTGTTGGCCACGCCCTGAATCGCCGTCAGCGCCTTGACCACTTTCAGCCCCGGAAAGCCGAACGGGGTTGGATCGTCGTTGGTCGGATCACCGTCGCCGTCGCTGTCACCGGGCGCGTCATCGCTTGGGTCGCCTTGACCGTCCAGATCCCCGTCGTTGTCCGACTGGTCCTGCACCGTCGGCTGGTCCATCGCCGGGTTGGGGTTGTCACCGGGGGCTTCGGTTCCGTCGTTCCTGTCGGCAACATCCGGACTGCCATCACGGTCGCTGTCGCTGTAGGCATAGCCAAACGCACTGTTGCCCAGCGCCGCGCTGGTCCCGTCCGGCGCAGTGATGTCCACGATAAACGGATCGACAAACACGGTCACGTCAACATCGACCCTGTCACCGGGCTCCAACAGGCCAAGCGCGCCGGTGTTCGATGCGGTTGATACCAGCGTCGAGAAGAGGTTTGGGTCGCCGCTGCTGGCTAAATCCGCCGTGGAGCCTGCGGAAAAGCCATCAAAATTCGGGTTCAGCACGGGAGAGACGCTCAAGTCTGCGCCGGCGGTTGCTGCGTTGGTGAAGACCAGATCACTGACGCTGGCCCCAAGGAAGGCGTCCGCTTCACCGGCGGGGGTCGGCGCAAGACCGCTGGTGGTAAACTGCGCCTGCAGGTCATCGACCAGTTGCGGGTTCGTCAGGTTCGCTGAACCCGTGTTGGTCAGGGAAACGACAAAGACAAGCTGATAACAGAAGCCTTCGTCCGTTGCAGCGCTGCAATCAACGCCCGATGGGGTCGTACCGGTAAATGGGGTCGCAACACCGCGCTGCCCTTTGACAACGGTCAAATCAGGGATTGGGGTTGCCACCGGATCATCGAGTATGGCGCCGTTTTGATCAAAATCGTCATCCATGATGCCGTCACCATCCAGATCGGCTGGATTGGCGTCGTCTGAGATATCGCTGACGGCCACCACTTGCAGCGCGGTTCCGGCATTGGCGTCATGGTCCACGGTTTCGGGCGCTGTGGCACTGAGCCCATCCAAATCGACCGCCCCGCTGACAGATGCCGTGTTGGTCACCACGGAAATACGTCCCGAAGGGTCCGTTTGAAACAAATCGCGCAAGACCAAATCGGGGTCAAAGGTCACGATGATCTCCAGCTCAAAGGCGTCCCCGGGCATCAGCAAAGACGAAACGGGGGCCGTCGCAAAGCCTTGTCCGCCGCGCTGCAACAGCGCGCCGCCAGCGCCAGCTTGACCGGTGTATGCTGTGTTCAGCGAAACAAAACTGCCAACAGCACTCGGCGGCAGGACCAGCGCGGGGTTCAGGGCTGCAGCGAGGAAACCATCGCCAAACCCAAGCGCGACTTCATCCACCAGCTGCAAATTGGCCAGTGCGCTGGCGCCCGTGTTCTCGACGCGCAATCGATAGCGGGCATCGAGTGCCTGCGCGGGGGCGTTGTTTGCTGCTGTCGGTTCAACCTGCGTCAGGTGCTTGGTGAGCACCAACGCGCCTGTTGGTGTTCCGCCGTTCCGGTTCCCCGTTTGCGGCTCAGCCCCTTGGTCGGACAGAATGATCGCCGTGGCCGGGTCGCTTGGGTCATAGGCGGCAAGCCTGTGCTGGTAAACGGAAAGGGCCGTGTTATCGGCGGCAAAGTCGGGGTGAAGCGGATCAAAGGTTGCCGTCATCAGAACCTGCAACCGATCGCCAACCTGCAGAACGCCGCTGCCACTGAGCACATCGGCCGCAGAACCGGCTTGATCCACGCTTGGCGATGCGCCGCAGCCCAAGGACTGGCTACCGCCGCGATAGCCGCTGTTCACACCAATACCGCCCGAGCCGAGCCCGCCGGGCACGTAGTCCCCCAGCTGAATATCGGGCACTTCAGAGGCAACAAAGGCATCGCCAAAGTTACAGGCCAGATCGTCGATCAAGCTCAGGTTATAAACCGGTACATTGCCCTGATTGATGAGGTCGAATTTCCACGTCAGCGTCATAAAATCACGATCCGCAGCAGGGGCCGTTGCCACCAATTGCTTGGTCAACCCCAGAACGGGCAGCGTGGCGAGGGTCGGATCATCTTCGTCCGGCACCCCGTCGCTCGCCCTTGATGCGCGGCCATTGTCTTCCGTCAGTGGATCAACATCGCCAGCGCCTGTACCATCATCGCCGCCGTCGGGGTCTGTCCCCGTGGTGGACTCGTCACGGACGCGACTGCCATCCAACACGCCATCGCCGTTGGCATCATAGGCAGCGCTCGCCACAACTTTGTTCCCAAAGCGCACCGCCGAAAGGTTCGCCACAGTCGAGAAATCGTAGGTCAGGGAATAGGCCAAAGTCACCCGGTCGCCCGGTGCAAGACAATTTCCAGCCGTTGCCGTCCCTTGGCCACCGGTGGATGCAAGCACGTTCGCCTGTTGCTCGCCCCCGTCAAATCCGGCTTGGAAGGTCCATGTCGCGGCCCCGCAATCCGCACTGGCCGGTGCGACGACCACAAAACCGCCTCCGCTCAACCGATCGCCGCTTGTTGCGCCAGTGACCTGCAAACCGACCGCTGCGGGATCCAGCGCTAGCAAGGCCACCTGATCGTCGCTTAAGCCCAGATTATAGACAGGCAGGTCACCAAAGTTCTCGATAACCACGTTGAACACCTGTGTCAGGGTCTGGGCCTGTGTATCAATGTCGAGGTTCACAATGGTTTTGGCCACGCCGATCGACGGACGCAACAAGGGCGTCGGCAGGCTCGGATCAGAGGGCTGGTTGGGATCACCCGTAATGGAATCCGAGGCGTCATCACGCACCTCAACCGGACCATCAATGACGCCGTCGCTGTTCGTATCGACTTGATCCGCCGTTTGATCGCCATCGGCATCGAGGAAGCCGTAAGCAGCCCCAAGGTTGACCAGTGGGACAGGCTCACCAAGGGCATCGGTCGGCGCTGCAGAAGGGTCAACCGATGCGGTTACTTCCACCGCAACAAAGCGACCAACCGGCAAGCTGAAACCCGCTTGCAGAAGATCAATGGCCGTGCGCCCGTCAAAATCCGTGCTGGCCGCTGCGCCCGTTTGCAACGCCATACCCGCAAAGATCGCAGGCAGCTCACTCGCAGGCAAGGTGCTCAACACGTCAATACGGGCACCGACATCCACGCCGCCTTGGGCCGCGCTCACGAACGCATCGCCAAACTGATCGGCAAAGGCCTCTTGCACGTTGACGTTTGCCAGCGGACTGCTGCCCGTATTCACGGCAACAAGGCGGTAGGTAACGTCCAGCAAACGGGGATCGCTCTGGTTCTGCTCAACACGTTCCAGCGACTTCAGCGCCGCGATACCCGGCACGGTCGTTGGGGTCTCGGTACCCATTGGGCCGACATCGAACGGGCTTCGGCTTTGGCCTTGAACCGGCGGGAAGCCGGTTGGTGCTTTGGGGTCAATGGCTTGACCCAGCACCTGGTTCACGCCGGCGAAATCTGGCTGGCTGAACGTATCCAGCGGCACCGTTACAACAAAGCGAATGATCGCGCCCGCAGGCAGAAGCGCGTCAGCCCACGATGCGGCGGTTGCATCAATCAACCACGTCCCACCCAAGCCCGTCGCCGCGTCCCCTGAAAAACGAGACAGGTTCGCGCTCAAGCCCGCGGCTTCCGCTGCTGCGCTGCCCATGAGCGTAGTTCCATCAGCGGTGGTGAAGGATCCAAGCGCGACCGAAGCCGGCTCACGCGAGGCGTCAAAGGCATCGCCAAAAGCGGTCTCAAGGTCTTCAAAAATCTGCAACCGCGTCAGCGGCACCTCGCCGGTATTTTCCGCCGTGATCAAAAAGCGGACATCGGCGATGTGATCGCGCTGCGAATAGCCAATGACCGACTTTGTAAGCTCAATATCGGCCAAGGCAACGGGCGTCGGATTGCCCTTTGTCGCCCCACCGGTGCCATTCTGATCCTCAGCAGGTGCGCTGTCGCCATCGGAAAGATCGGTTGCATCCGGTCCGGGATCCGCCGACGCATTTGCGGCGTCTCCGGCTTGGGCGTTCAAGGGGTTGGGGTCGCGGTAATCTTCGATGCCGTCGCCATCGGCATCAGCGTAGGCCGTGACCGTCGCCTGATTGAGGATTTGCTCTCCGGTGGGAAGATTGCCGTAAGCGGTCAAGTCCATGACAAATCGGGCTTCCACGGACACCGTAATGCGCTCGCCAACGGCCAGCTGTCCCGCGCCCGGTGTAGACGCGCCCGGTGTGGCCGCACCAAGGGTGATCGCTGATCCATCGACGAGGAAACCACTGTTGCTCGCGTCAAAGTCATCGACCGAACCGCCAACGCCTGAATGCACATAACTGGTTGTTGTGGGGCCACTGACCAGCGACTGCAGCACATCGCCAGAGAGATTGGGTGTGCGGTTCATGTTCAGAAACGCATCGGACAAGGACACGGTCGTCAGTGCGGTTGAACCGGTATTTTCGAGCAGATAGCTGAAACCAACCAGCACGGTCCGTCGCGTCGCATCGTTCGGGCTGTCAGCATCGGGGCCGACATCAATCAGCGACGTCGCTGTCTTGGTCAGGGTCACTTGCGGCAGACTGATCATCGTTGGCGTGTCCGCCATCGTATCGGGATCAAAGGCGGACGGGTTATCGACAGTCGGGTCTAAGCCCTGCTCGGACGTGTCACCCATCACCAAGCCTTGCGTCAGCTCGCGACCATAGAGCGTCCCTTGGTTCTCCAGCAAAGGCATGTAGAACAAATCCGACGCGCCATCAGGATCGATCAGCGCGACAAGCTCGACCACAAAGCCTTCTCCAGCCGCTAAGACCCGGCCACCGGGCAAGCCAAGCAGGTCGAGGCTGTCACCCGTGCCAACGCCCGAATAATCGCTGTTGCCCGGGATCCCCGTACCAACCCAAGCAGGGGTGGCATAGGTCAGGCCAGAAAAGGTCTGTGCGGTTCCATTGCTGCCCAACGGCAGGATTTGCGGCGTGGACAGGGTTTGTAGAAACGCGCCACCCAATTGCCCCGCAAGCCCGTCTTCCAAAACCAACTGCTCAACGCCTTCGGTTCCATTGTTCAGGGCAACGAAAGTAAAGGTGACGGCCATGGTGTCACTGTCGGTTTGCGGCACGATCTGCGTGACGGCCTTGGACAAGGCAAGGTGGCCAAACAGCAATGATGTCGGGTCATCGTTCAGGGTCTGTGAATCGCGATCTGGGCCGTCAACAGCCGCTGCTGAGGCGTGATCGCTATGGCCTGCATTGATGGTTTTTGGATCTCGTCCAGCATCGCTGAGGTCAGCGACAGGATCGCTGGGGGCATTGCCTTGTGCCGTGCTGGCCGCCGCGTCAAAGCGGGCCTGTGCCGATTCATCATAATCCGGAACGCCATCACCGTCGCTGTCTGGATAAGCCTGTGCCAGCGCCGAGTTGCGCGCAGGATTGGCGGCAATCAAGGCCGGATTCACGGTCACCACCGTGCGGAAGCGACACACCTCGCCTATGGGCAAGAATGACGGTTGGGTTTGATCGATCAGTTCGCTGGCAGCGTTGGTGCCTGCAAAAGTCAGATTGAGCGCAAACGAACCAACACGGCCCCCAGCGCCCTCACCCCGGCATTCAACCGCTTGGGCGATCTGGCCGGTGCGCGAGCCTTGCGTTGACGGCAAGACGACAGACCCAGCGCCCAATTGCGCTTCGACTGCATCGGTGATGGACAGCCCAAGCAGCGGCGCAGCGCCAATGTTGGCGACGGCGAACTCAAACGTCACGTCCACCCACGCCCCACTTGCGGCATTCGCGGTTGAGCCCACGAAGTCCTTGGTCAGCGCAATCTCAGAGACGAACAAAGGGGTTGGGTCTGAACGACTGCCCTGTGTTTCGCCCTCATTCTCAGTGTCATTGCTCGACGTCGGATCGATCCCGTTGTCGGAGCGGGTTTCTAGCACGTCGTCCCGAGCATCCGTGGCAACCAATCGGCCTTGGTTCATGAAAGGATAGATACTGGGCGCCGTCGCCCGATCAGGATCAATTTCGGCCACAACGCGGACTTCGAACCCCTCCCCCGGTTCTAAAACAGTCGCCTCAGTGATGAAGCTGCTGCCGCCCTGCAATAAATCGGTTTCCGGCACGCCAAGCGCGGCGCGGCCCGTGAAGGTCGAGTTGCCCGCGACGACCGCCGTCACGAATGCATCCGGACCAGCGGTGGCCCACGCCGATTGCCCTGTCCACTGCCCCGCAGGACCGATTTCCACGCGATAGGCGTTCGCGGTGCTCGACCGCTGTTCCGTGACAACGGAGACAAAAGCAGCATCAAAGTTGGCGGCAAAATGCTCGTAGAGATGCAAGTCCGAGAGCGCCGTGTTCCCGCTGTTCACCACGGCAAAGATAAAGCCGACATCGATATTCCCGATGGTGCCCGACGAAGCATCCGCAAACACCATCTGCACGTCTTTGGCGAGACCCATTGCCGAGAGGTTGAGTGTTGTTGGGTCGTCGTTCAGGTCGGAGCCATCCGCGTCCGGCCCTTCGTTCAGCCCGCTTGCATGATCGAGGGCTTCTGGGTTGATCGTATCCGGGTCAAAGCCGCTGTCGCTGTCGTCTTGTGTATCCGGTGTACCCCGCAAACCGCCTTGGGTCGCAATCGCTGCATCAAAGGGCGCGCTGTCTTGACGATCCGCCACACCATCACCGTCTGCATCAGACCAGCCGCTTGCCCGCGCCGTCAGGGCATTGGCAAGATCGGTGTCGATCATGGTCAGATCGAGGGTCACACGGGCCGTAAACTCGCATCGATCACCGGGCATCAGCACGTTTTCGTTTGCCAGCGCCTGATCGACCAGATCCGGCTCGCTTGCCGTGCCGGTCCAGTCCGCATTCAAGCGCAGTGCGCTGCTTCCCGGTCCACTGCACAGCACGCCAGAGACGATGCCCGTTTGCGCACCTGCGCCCGTCTGCACCACACCCGTCCCCATCACCGCTTCCAGATCGTTGAGGATCGAGATATTTGTCAGCGGGACGGAGCCGTTGTTGTCGATGTTGAAGGTCAACTGAACATCGCGCCAATCTGGATTAGAACTGTTGACGGCGATCGCCTGTGTCGGGGCGAGGGCTTGGGTCAGCTCAATCCGCGAAATCAGCGCTGCGGTCGGGTCACTCGGACTGCCTGCCGCTTCAAAGGCTTCCCCTTCATCGTTGTTCAAAGGGTTCAGGCCGCTGTCACTCAGGGCGCTGACCCGCACGCTCGGGCCTTCAACAGGCAATCCGCTGGCTTCGGCCTGGTTCATCAATGGCAGACGATTGCTGGCAACCGCGCCATCTGGATCAACCTCGATGGTGAAGCGGATCTCGATACCTTCGCCCGCACCCAAGGCATCATTGGCTGCAATACCAGCGTTTGCGCCTCCGAGCAGCTCGTCATTCGGGGAAAAGCCGCTGTAGTCGAGGTTACCAGCAGGTGCGCCGTTGCTCCATGCCGGGGCCAGCCCCCATGATCCATCGCCACTAAACGCGCCCGGACCGCCGATGGTGGGCGCCTGAACCACACCAACAAAGCTCGATCCAAACTGACTGGCCAAATCGTCCCTGACACTCAGGGTATCCAGACCCACGTTCCCGGTGTTTAGGACCGTGACCACATAGGTGATGTCATAGTGACCCAATTGGCCCGACGTTGCCGACACAGGGTCGCCCATGACAGCCTTATCAGCGGCAATATTCGCCGCCAGCGGGAACAGCCCGAAATCAGCATCCGTTTCTGCAACACCAAGCATCACGGTAAAGCAGTAAGGCGACGCTTGCGCATCATCCCCTTGGGTCGCCCGAAACGCCTCTGGCGCGGCCAATTCCACACAATAGGCGCCCGGCTCTACTGCGTTGAACAGGTATTGGCCCAAGGAATCCGTGACCATGGAGCCTCGGGACTCGCCAGCATCCAGCACGGCGTTGCCATCGCTGTTTTCATACAACGTGACCTGAACGCCGCTTTGCCCACTCTCGTTTGTGCCCAGCAAGCCGTCGCCATCGGTATCGATGAAGACAAAGTCACCAACGCTGGTAAAGGCTACAAACCCAAAGTCTGCCAAAGTGTTCGCAACACCGTCAGCGGCTGTGGTGGTGTAAGGACTGGTGCGCGCCTGATCATCCCCATTGGCATCCGGCCCTGCATTGGTGGCGCTAAAGCCCGTCGGCGTGATGACTTCAACCGTGTAGGTTCCCGCCGCTACATCGATAAAGGCGTAACTACCATCGCCGGCCGTCGTCACACTGTCGTAAAGCGTGCCAGTGGCGTCATACAGATCGACCACCACACCCTCGATCCCCGGCTCATCCGCATCGCGAACACCGTCAAGATCAAGATCCTCAAACACCAAGTCTCCAATCGAGCCAAACGGCGCAAAGGCAAAGTCGGCGTC
>CAJQLX010000036.1 GCA_905479265.1 uncultured Alphaproteobacteria bacterium | reverse complement strand
ACTGTCACTCCAACCCGACTTAGTTTCCGGCGCATTCCAGCACGGTTGTGCCCTTAGCTCAGCTGGTAGAGCAGCTGACTTTTAATCAGCGGGTCGTAGGTTCGAATCCTACAGGGCACACCACTTTCCTCCGACACATCAACGGCTTAGTCGCGCAACCCTCCGTGGGTTCTGCGTAGCGCAAAGTTCTAAAGTGGTTTGCGGCCTGAAAATGGCGCGCATGGCGACGGATGTCTGTCGAGGTTCAGACGCGCTGCACGGCTTGCTCAAGCAAAGTCCTCGGTTACACAGGTCCACCGAAAATCGTTGTTCGCGCGCGCCTCGACGTCTTTTAATTAGGCACTGACCTCTTCTGGTTCCACTTCTTACGCCTTCCTCTGGGCGTAACCCGCTGACATGCGAGATTTGGTTTGCCTTTGACGCGCGACAACACACGTTTCCTTCATGAGTTCTTCAAAAACATTCCCCCCTGACCACGTCAGCGAGATCATCAGCATGGCCCTGTCCGACCATGTTAGCTTCGGTGATATTGAGACCGAGTACGGGATCAGTGAGAAACAGGTGAAACTGCTGATGAGAACAGAACTCAAAAAAAGCAGTTACAGAACGTGGCGTAAGCGGGTTCGAGAATTCAGTGATCGCAGAACCAATTACAAATAGGCTGTATTCGCCCGTTGAGCGTTCAATTCGCGCATAGAAAACGGCGATTGGCCCACGAAAAAGCCGGGCCCCATCCAACGATGGAGCCCGGCTCATCAATGTTTTCGCCCCGGCGTTCAAGGCTGCGGGGCGGATGCAGAACCCGCTTTACTTGCGAGAGTCTTCCAGTGCCTCGTTGGCTTCAATCGCCAGATCTTCGAGGATGATTTCGTAATCGCCACCTTCGAAGATTTCACCCAAGGCTGGACCCGCCAAGCGACGAACGTCCTGATACGCTGCAACAGCAGCTTCGATCATGCCGTAACCGAGGTAAGCCGAACCCGTCGCCCACTGCGGCTTCTCAGCGCGGTGCGCGTCAAGCATCTCAAGCGAAGCAAGGTTTGCTGGGTAGTAGTCGGTCGCACGGATGAAGTCAGCCTGCATCTCTGGTGACGCCCAGTGCTGGAGCCACAGGAAGGAAGCAACTTCTTCAGCTTCGTCGGTGTCAACAATCGACCAGTCTGGGCCGAACATGTTGACCACAGGCTCGTCCGTGCTGTGCGGCAGTGGAATGACGGTCCAGTTGTGCTGGGAGCCTTCGTCAACCGCAGCGCCCCAGTAATCCATCCCAGAGGAGGAACCCAGAACCATCATTGCAACGCCGTTACCGAAATCACCGGTCTCGCCGTAGCGCTCAGCAGGCTGGCGGATACAGTTGTTTGCGGCCAAGTCGGCGAGCAGTGCGCCAGCGGCCATTGCTTCATCGCTGTCGTATACGAATGCGTCAGCTTCAACGTCGAACACTTCACCGCCGTGGGCAAAGATAAACGAACCCAAGCGGGAGGCATCTGCACCAAACATCAGACCAACAGGCGCTGTTTCAGCATCAGCGGTTTTTGAGAAGGCGTTGGCGGAGCCGGCACAAGCAACGTCGCGCAACTCAGCGGGGGTTGTTGGGACGTCCATGCCCAGCTCAGCAAGCCAGTCGAGGTTAACACCCACGACGTCCATCGATGTCCGAGCGGGGAAGCCGAGGCGCTCGTTGTCGTGGTCCGGGTGCAAGCCCGCATCCCACTTGCCTTGCGCGATTTGGCCCACCAGCTCGTCAGACGGACCCCACTTTTCAGAGTCGAACAGCGGTTGGAGGTCAATCAAGGTATCAGCATTCTCAAACGCCGCAGACTGGTTCTGGTACGCAATCACGATGTTTGGCAGCTCGTCGGTGCCGATCAGGTTGACGAACTTGTCGTAAATCTCACCGTAGCCACCGGCGGATACGCCCGTTGCGGTGATTCCGTAGGCGTTGGTTTCGTTAAAGTCAGTGATGATCGCTTCAATCGCTTCAGCACCGCCTCGGGTCTGGCGGTACCAAATGGTGATCTCGGCGCCCGAAGGATCAACATCATCATAATTCTGCGCAATGGCGGCAGACGCAATGAAAGGCAGCGTGGCGGCTGCAATCAGGAACTTGTTCATGGGTTTTCTCCAATATTCGCGTTTGGCCCAAAGATGTGAGACCAACAGTTAAACAATAGAGGGGGCCAAACATTTCAATTATATGATATCCGAACCACTCAACTTCGATTTTTCGGTGGATAAGTCCGTCGCTACTTGATACCCACCCGCGCCAGTGACTGTGTGAATTGCCGCACAGCCATGGAATAGGCCACCATGACAGGCAGCACGACGATCACTGCCCCTGCCATTTGTGCAGGAATATGGCCGATGTAATCGTCAGACAGCTCTCGCAGTCCAACCGAGAGTGTGAACTTTGGGTCCGCGCCCGTTTGGGTCAGGATGGGCCAGGCATAGGAGTTCCATGACCAGATAAACGCCAGCACACCAATGGTGGAAAACGCTGGAACCGACAGCGGCACCACAACACGCACGAAGTACTGCAGGTGATTGGCCCCCTCTAGTCGCGCAGCCTGCCACAGCTCGTCGGGCAACTGGATGAAGAACTGCCGGAACAGGAAGATCGAATAGGCGTTACCGATGATCGGTAAGATCATGACCTGATAGGTGTTCAGCAGCGTCTTTGGCGGCCAAAGCTCCTCTGACAGCACCCCGCCAAAGTCCCGGTTAACCACCCCTGCGAGCAGCAACATTCCCACAAAGGCAACCAACCCCACAAACGTCAGCGGCCACACAGGAATCTGCCGCGCGGTTACGGTGGCATAGACGCTCAGCACGGCATAAAGCAGCAGCGTTGCTGCGGTTGCGATCAAGGTCAGCGTGAGGATGTTCAGGATGGCGATGCCAAAAATCTGGCCCTTGATCACGGTAAAGGTCGGCGTGATCAGCACCGCTTCTGGCACCATCAGCGTGATCAGCAGCAGCAAGAACGCCATGCGCTTGCCCTTGAAGGGGATGGACGCAAAGGCATATCCAGCAAGCGCGCAGAACACCACCTGACCCAGCGTACTAAACAGCGTAACAACCACCGTATTGATGGCGTAGAGCCAGAATTTCCCGTACGCCCACGCCGTCTCGAAGTTCTCAAACAGGAAGGTTTTGGGGATCCAAGTGGAGGCATTGATCGCCTCGTACTGGTTCATCCCCGAAAGCAACAGCATGTAGACAAAGGGAACCAGCGACAGGAAACCCGCGAGGCCAAGAATGGCGTAGCGCAGGATGTCACCTGATTCAAAACGATCCGAGGTTTCGGTGTTGCTCATGCCTTACAAGTCCGAATTGAGCCGGCGACCGGCGAGGATGAATTGGGCGGCGGTTATGAGCAGGATGAGGAAGAATAGCAGGACGCCCATGGACGCCGCCGCGCCAAAGTCGCCCGAGCGCAGTTCCTGAAAAACGAAGATGGATGCAACCACCAGACTCTCGTTGCGCCCGCCGGTTTGCTCAAACATGACAAAGGTGTGGTTGAAGGCCTGAAACGTCCCAATCAGGCCGGTCAGTGCGAGGAAGAAGATGACAGGCGAGAGCAATGGCAGGGTGATCTTAGTAAAGGCCTGCCACCGGCTTGCGCCATCGATTTCCGCAGCCTCGTAGAGGTCTTTAGGGATGGACGTCAGCCCTGCGAGCAGAATGACCGCGTTATATCCCGCATAGGACCAAACCCCAAAAAAGATCACCGTAATCAGGCCGATCGTTGGCCCGCCTGCCAGCCCGGCCCATTCAAGCCCGAACCATGCCTGCATGATCGGCGTTTCATTGCTCAGCCACTTCATGGGCTCAACGCCGAAAATGTCGAGGATGCGGTTCATAAGCCCGCTCGACCGCTCCCGAAAAATCACGCTGAAGACCGTGGCCATCGCAACGGCTGGCGTGATGTAAGGCAAGAAGATCAAATAGCGGAACAGACCGTCTCCGCGAATGCGTCGATACAGTCCAAACGCGATGATCAGGCCGATCATGATCTGCGTGAATACCGTGCCCACGGAATAGAACAGCGTGTTGATCAGGCTCGCCAGAAAGTCGTTGCTGCCAGCGATCAACATGCGCTGCCACGCCAATGCCAGCGCCACGGAAGCCAGCAGCACAATCGCCGCCCCTGCTAACCGGTTGCACCAGCGCGGTAATCGGCCCCAAGGCAGCAACGCCACCAGTGCTGCCGCGACAAAGAAGAGGGCGGCATACAGCCCAAACTGGTTGGCGGAACCAGCAACGAGCGTCATTTGCTCAACCTCTTCGCCACGCCAGTTTTCGAAGGTGGAGCGCTTGAAATCGCGGATTTCGCGCTTTTCAGTCAGGGTTGGGAACAGGGCGATGGCGTCGAGCAGGAAATTGCGCGCCCAGAGAGAAGCACCGCCACCAATCATCAAAATCACGGCGATGAGCCAACGGCGAAACCGCTCGGACAGGGCTTTGGCCGGCTGACCAAACAACCACACGCCCGCAATCAACAAGGACAAGCACACAAAGAAAAGGATCCCCGGACCCCACTCGCCCAGCAAGTCGGTGTAGTGCTGCAAACCCAGATAGCGGTCGCGGATCGGTTTCCAGCGGTGAACGCTCATGAACCCGGCAATGATGATTGGTGCGATCTGCCACGTGACCAGCATCAGCAAGCCTGGCCCCGCGAACCACCAACCTACGGCGTGTCTGCCAAACACACGTTCGACGAGGCTCATGGCATCATATCCCAATCAACACGGGGCAGATGGCACGCCGATGCGATCAAAGAAAGAAAGTTTGAACCGATTGTCATAGCGTCCAGAAAGCAATCTCTATCTTACCGTTAAATGACAGCCTATGCGAATTTGGCTGAATTTATAGATGCTTTGGGGCGAGTCTCTGTGGGTATCTTGGCCCCTGAGACCAATATCAGCCTTCGCTGCTCGGCAAAAAACCCCGAACGATGGGGTGCGCGCTGTCCCTGCCACCATCGCTCAACCCAGCGCGCAAGAACAAATGACCCCGCATGGCCTAAAGTTTCGTTTGGGTCAGTGAGCCTCGCGGACTAGTTCTGTGGTCATTACATCATTAATCCCGGTAATGGTTTTTGGGGAAGGGGAACGTCATGGACGATAATAGGGGTGAAACAGGCTACTCGGCGCTCCTTTGGCGTGACTTGACCCACTTGCGAGATGGGTACAAGGCCGCCCCTTACCCAACCAAAGAAGCCAGACTGCAGCGCCTTGACCGGCTGGAGCAGCTGATCCGGAACAACGAAACCGCCCTCATTGATGCCATGAGTCAGGACTTCGGTTGCCGGTCAAAGACTGAAAGCGTGCTTGCCGAAATTGTATCGTCACTGGGTACGATCAATTATGCCAAGCGCAACCTCGCGAAATGGATGCGCAAACGCGGACGACGCACCTCGTTCTGGTCGCTGCCTGCCAAGGTCTATGCCAAGGCCCAACCCTTGGGGGTCGTGGGTATTATGGCGCCTTGGAACTACTCTCTGGACTTGTGTATTTCGCCGCTGGCCTCGGCTTTTGCCGCCGGGAACCGCGCGATGATCTGCATGTCCCCGGAAACCCCAGAATTGTTCAAAACCTTGAGCACGCTTTTGCACACGGCTTTTGATGCCTCGGAACTCAAGGTTTATTTGGGTGGCGACGAGCTCTCACCGGCTTTTGCTTCCCTGCCCTTCGATCATTTGCTCTTTACCGGCTCATCGCGCGTTGGAAAGCTGGTTGCCAAGGCAGCCGCAGAAAACCTCACACCCGTTACGCTGGAACTGGGCGGGAAGTCCCCCGCCATCGTCGCACCGGATTTCGACGTGAAGGAAGCGGCAAAGCGGATCAGTTGGGGGAAGACCTTTAACGCGGGCCAAACGTGTGCTGCACCGGACTACGTCATGGTTCCAAAATCGGCAGAAGGGGACTTTGCAGATGCAGCGCTGGCCAAATTCACGCAGTCTTTTCATTCCATCGACGATGAAGACCTGACGGCCCTTGTTTCCGAGCGGTTCTATCGACGGTTAGAGGCTATGGTCAGCGAAGCGGAGCAGCACGGCGCCGTGGTTCTTCGGCCAAAGGGCTATGAACCCAGCGAGAAGAACGGGGTCTTTAAGATGCCTCTGACGGTGGTTCTGAACCCGCCACGAGACGGCGCGCTGATGCGTGAAGAAATCTTTGGCCCGGTTCTGCCGGTTTTGACCTATGAGGACTTTGCGGACGTCCCAGCCTACATCAACCAACAGGAACGCCCCCTGTCGCTTTACTGTTTTTCCAACGATCGCCGCACGGTCGATCTGCTGCAGGACACAACGGTTTCAGGGCAGTTCGGGCTTAACGAAACCTTGCTGCAATACGTTCAAGAAGATCTGGCTTTTGGCGGCGTGGGCAACAGTGGGTCCGGCGCCTACCACGGCCAAGCGGGTTTCGACACGTTCTCGCACATCAAATCAGTCTTTGAGCAACGCGGTCTCGGTCACCTTACCGGACTTCAACTGCTGCATCCGCCCTATGGCCGCATCACAAAACTTCTGATGAAGCTGATTAAGAGCTAACGCGCCCAGCAGCAGCACAGAACCACGCCCGCCCCCGAACTTGTCCCGCGAAGGAGACAGCGCATGATCAAAGCAATCGACCACATCGTTCTATCTGCCAACGATCTGGGCAAAACCATTTGGTTCTATTGCGACGTTTTGGGGATGGAGTTGCAAAGATTCACGCCGCCAGCGGGCGGCGATGAAAGGTTGGCCCTCGGGTTTGGATCAAACAAGATCAACCTGCATGATGTCCGTAAACCGTTTGAGCCACACACCAGAAACCCAACCATTGGCTCCCTCGATATCTGTTTCTTGAGTGACAAACCCGTCGATCAATGGCGCGAACACGTCTTGAGATTCGACATTCCGATCGAACTTGGCCCTGTTCAAAGAACGGGAGCAACGGGTCCGCTTTTGTCCATCTATTTGCGTGACCCCGATGGAAATTTGGTGGAAATCTCAAACACGATGGATTGATTGATCGCTGCATCACTCGTTTATCAAATCCATCGGCTGCATCCCGGTAGAATGTCTGACAATATCGCAATCGCCCACTATAAGATGTCGCAGACAAGAGCAAAAGCAGGGAAAACAGCTTATGATTATCATGCATCACCTTCGGAAAAGCCGCGCCATGTTTATGACGGCTTTCCTCGAAGAACTCGGCCTCGACTATGAGCTTCGACTTTATGACCGGAACGAGGTCCGCCGCGCACCGCCAGAGCTCCGTGAGGTTCACCCACTTGGCAAATCGCCTGTGATTGAAGACAACGGGATGATCATTGCGGAGTCAGGGGTCATCACGACGTATTTGATCGACACCTACGACAGTGACCTCAAGTTTGCGCCAGCGCGCGATAATCGCGAAGAGTATTTCCGTTACCTGCAATGGCTGCACTATGCCGAGGGCTCTGCCGCCAGTCCCCTGTTGCTGAACCTGCTCACCCGCCGAGAAGACCCCAAGCCCCCCATCGTGACCGGGTTTGCGAAAGGCGAATTAGCCTTGCACCTGGGCTACATGGAAGCCGCACTTGAAGGACAGGATTATATTTTGGGCAACGACTTTTCGGGTGCGGATGTTGGATGTAGCTCGATTGCCATGGGCGCGAAGCAGCAAAAGTTGCTGGACAACTACCCAAACATTGACGCCTACGCCGTGCGCATCACCACGCGTCCTGCCTTCCAGAAAGCCTTCGCTAAAACCGGGGGATAAGCCGACGAAGGGGCGCGTTAGACGCGCTCCAACCCCAAAGCAATCCCCTGCCCCACACCAACACACATAGTGCAGAGCGCGCGGTTAAGCGTGCGCTCTTGCAGCTCATAGGCCGCCGTGAGCGCCAAGCGAGCGCCGGACGCGCCCAGCGGATGCCCAATCGCGATTGCGCCGCCGTTGGGGTTTACGCCATCGCCGGTTTCGTCGATCCCCAGCTCCCGCAGAACCGCCAAGCCTTGGGCGGCAAAGGCTTCATTCAGCTCGACAATATCAAGGTCATCAACGGTCCAACCCAAGCGCGCCAACAGCTTGTTGGTTGCTGGAACCGGACCAATGCCCATCACGCGCGGCGGTACGCCAGCCGTCGCAGCGCCGGCAACCCGCGCAATTGGGGTCAGACCGTGCTTTTCAGCAAAGGCAGCCGAGACCACCAAAAGCGCCGCTGCGCCATCGTTCACGCCGGAAGCATTGCCTGCGGTTACCGTGCCGCCATCGCGGAACGGCGCAGCCAGCTTGCCGAGCTTCTCGATTGACGTTGCGCGCGGGTGCTCGTCTTGGTCCACCACCACATCGTCACCCTTGCGCTGGGGAATGGTGACGGGCGTGATTTCCTTGGCCAAACGCCCATTTGCCTGTGCCGTCGCGGCCCGTTGCTGAGAGCGCATCGCCATGGCGTCCTGATCTTCACGTGAAATGCCGTAATCTTCAGCGACGTTTTCCCCGGTTTCCGGCATGGAATCCGTGCCGTAGAGCTGCTTCATCCGAGGGTTCACAAAGCGCCAACCGATGGTGGTGTCATAGATTTCGGCATTGCGGCTGAAAGGCGTTGTTGCTTTTGGCATGACGAATGGCGCGCGAGACATGCTTTCCACGCCGCCAACAACAAAGAAATCGCCCTCGCCAGCTTTAATCGTCCGCGCAGCATAGGCGACGGCTTCCAGCCCTGATCCGCACAAGCGGTTCACGGTCATACCGGGCACATCCACAGGCAAGCCCGCCAACAATCCGGCCATTCGCGCGATGTTTCGATTGTCCTCACCCGCTTGGTTCGCGTCGCCGTAGATCACGTCATCAACCTGCTCCCACGGCAAATTGGGAAACCGCGCCATCAGAGCACGGATCGGGTGAGCGGCAAGGTCATCCGTTCTTACACCGCTCAGCGCCCCTGCAAATCGTCCAAAGGGCGTGCGCGTTCCGTCAATGATATAGGCGTCGGTCATTCATTTACTCCTCATTTCGCAAGTGCGGCTGCGCCCGATGGCTCTAGGGTCGAGAGCATGACACGGGATAGTGGGCAACATACCGCAGTGCACTGCAACCCCTTGATGACTAGATTAACCGCTGAGTTAAGGTATGTTTGAATTGAACCTGACTTTTCGTGGAGCGTCGCATGACCGCCGCAGCACCAGAAAAACGCGCCGTTCTTTATCGAATGGTGATGCCTGAAACCATCTGCCCTTCTGGACTGCGCGCCAAAGCGTTGTTGGAACGCCAAGGCTACGCGGTGGATGATCGATGGTTGCGATCACGCGACGACGTGGCGGCGTTGAAGGAAGAACTGAGCGTCAAAACGACCCCCCAAGTTCTGATCGATGGCCAACAAATTGGCGGCTACACCGACGCGCTGGCTTACTTTGGCAAACCCGTCCCGGACAAACAGAAAAAAACCTACGGTCCCGTCATTGCCCTGTTCGCCGTGGCGGCTCTGCTGTCGTTCATGCTGAACGCGCCAAGCCTTGCTGCGGACCCGGCCACAAGTCTCATCCGGTTCGTGGAGCAATTCATCGCGGGGTCTATGATCCTGCTGGGCTTGCAAAAACTGCGGGATCTGGACAGTTTTGCCACTCAGTTTCTGGGGTACGACCTGCTCGCACAGCGCCGGGTGCGCTATGCCTATGTTTACCCCTTTGCGGAAACAGGTGCGGGCTTGCTGATGTTTGTCGGTTTTCTACCGTGGTTGGCAGCGCCGGTTAGCTTGTTCATCGGCACCATTGGCGCCCTCTCCGTTTACAAAGCGGTGTACATCGAAAAACGTGATCTGAAGTGTGCATGCGTTGGTGGTAATTCTAACGTACCCTTGGGTTTCGTTTCGTTGACGGAAAACTTGATCATGATGGCCATGGCCGTGTGGATGCTCGCCAAGTTTGTGATGCTCTAGCCCCACGCTTTGCCGCGCATGTCATGCCTGTAACCGCCGGCAACGGCCCAAAACTTTCTGCCTTGAGGACAAAATTGATGCCGAAACTCGTACTCGCAGCTCTAGCAATGCTGATGTTGAACGCACTTGCTTTCGCCCACTCGAAAGTATCAGGCAGCACCCCCGAAAACGGTGAAACTGTCGCCAAACTCGACCAAGTGATGCTGAAATTCGAGCGCAAAGTCCGGCTAACGGTTGTTGAGCTCAACGCTGTCCCCGCAGGAGTGACGATGGATACCCTGATGGCCCACGACAGTGACGAGCCGATTGAGAGTGCGGAAGCTGTGGCATTGATCTCCGATTTGCCAAAAGGGTTTGTCGATGAGGCGACGGTCGAGTTTGATCCGCTGGCATCGGGGGTTTTCTGGCTCAGCTGGATTGCGGTTGCCCAAGACGGTCATGTGATGGAAGGCGACGTTCACTTTGCCGTCGCTGAGTAATTGACCCGAGTTTGACCGCGAACTCATGGATCTCATCCCCCTTTCCCTCCGGCTGGTGCTGTATGTTGGCGGCGTGTTGGTTGTCGGATCAGTCGCGCTGCGCCTGACGCTTCCGGTGGTGGCCGCAAGCCGATTTGACGGCGTCTTGACCCGCCAACTGTGGATCGGCGCCGGGGCGCTGCTGGTCGCTGCATTGGGTCTGACGCTGCAATTCTTGCTGGTCATCGCTGGCGGAGACCTCGCCTTGGCCCTCTCACCCGATTTTCTCGCCATCGGCGCGCAAACACCTGTTGGACAGGCAAATGCCCTGCGGGTGGTCGCGGTTCTTGCCTTGGGTGCAACGCTCGTGCTGGGCCTTCGTCAGGCTGCTGTTGTCCCGGCGGCAGCCTTGCTGCTGAGTTTTGCGCTAGAAGGACACAGCCTCAGCTACGGCTCTCGCTTGCTCACAAGTGGTCTGCTGCTGCTGCATCTGGTTATTGTGTCGTGGTGGCTGGCCGTTTTGATGCCGCTTCTGGGCGCAGAAACCGAACAGCGGGACAAGCTCGGTCACGCCTTTGGTCGCCAAGCGATTGTGGCCGTGCCCGTGTTGCTGGTCGCGGGGGGACTGCTGCTCGTGCAGTTTACGGGCTGGACCATTGATCTCTCGCTGGACTATCACCGACGCATGATTCTCAAGCTGTTTGCCGTCGGGGGCATTCTGGCCCTTGCAGCAGCCAACAAGCTGTACTTTACCGGCAAACCCGGTTTTGTCTGGGCGCTGCGGGCGGAGACTGCGGTGGCACTCACAATTCTGGCGCTGACCGCTTTATTGACATCCACCGGGCCGGACATGTAGCGCGCGGACGGCAACAAAGACTTCTCCTGCAAAACTGTTCCTGCCGTGCTATAGGCTGGTGGCAAGGACGCTGTGAAAAACTGATCCCCTTAGACACATTCCAGCGCGCAAGAGAGGACCAATCCGATGACCACGACCACACAGAAACCGAGCCGCCGCGCCCTCTGGTCTTGGGCGCTTTACGATTTCGCAAACTCCGCGTTTACCACCATCGTGATCACCTTCATTTTCGCGATCTACTTTGCGGATGTCCTCGTCTGTTCCGCGGAATGGGCCGGTTGCCTGAGTGCGGATGCGGAAGCGCAAATGTCGCTTGCGGAGCGGTTGGGTGATACGCGCGGGCAAGCGCTGTGGGGGTATTCACAGACGTTTATCACGCTGCTGGTCGCTGTTCTCGCGCCCGTCTTTGGC
Organism: uncultured Alphaproteobacteria bacterium; assembly: GCA_905479265.1. Classification (GTDB taxonomy): domain Bacteria; phylum Pseudomonadota; class Alphaproteobacteria; order UBA7985; family UBA7985; genus UBA7985. The sequence goes on along the minus strand of CAJQLX010000036.1, from coordinate 113,316 downwards.
GCGATTGCTGACCTTGGTGGCCGTCGCAAGCCGTGGATTTTCACATTCTCGATGATTTGTATCGTCGCCACCGTGGGCCTGTTCTTCATGCGCCCCGATCCCATGTTCATCATTCCGGCGATCCTGTTGGTTGCTGTGGCGAATGCAGGGTTCGAACTGGGGATCGTGTTCAACAGCTCTATGCTGCCCGACTTGGTGGAGAAAGAAAAAGTCGGTCGTTGGTCCGGTTTGGCTTGGGGTTTGGGCTACTTTGGGGGTCTGGTGAGCCTTGTCGTCTGCTTGGTTCTCGTTCTGGGCTCTGATGACAGCACACGGTTGGGCGCAACACTTTCGACGAACCTGATCGTTGCCGGCTGGTTCCTTGTATTCATGCTGCCCATGTTCTTTTTCACCCCCGACCGACCGGGTAAAGGCTTGCCCGTCGGTCAGGCGATCTCAAAGGGCTTAAGCTCGGTTGTCGGAACGGGCCGCACAATTCTGCGCCAGCCGAACCTGCGCCTGTTCCTGTTCGCGCGAATGATCTTTACCGACGGCGCGATTACTCTGTTTTCCATGGGCGCAACCTACGCCGCGATCCGGCACGGCATGTCGCTGGAGCAAATCATCCTGTTCGGCATTTTGCTGAACGTGACCGCCGGCGCGGGCGCGATGGTGTTCGGTTTTATCGATGACCGCATCGGCGCGAAGCGGGTCATTGTCATCTCGCTGGTCTGTTTGATCGCCTTGGGGATTCCCGGACTGACCACCCCCTATTGGCTGCCCGATGGAACCGCGACGTGGGCCTTTATCGGCTTTGGCGCGGCGCTTGGGATCTTTGTTGGTCCGCTGCAGTCAGCCGGACGCTCCTTTATGGCGCGCTTGGCACCGGCTGACCAACGCACGGAATACTTTGGCTTTCTGGCACTGACGGGCAAGGCGACCACCTTCCTTGGGCCATTCGCTGTGGCGACGGTGACCATCGTAACGGGCAACATGGACATTGGCATGATGCCCATTTTGGTTTTCTGGATCGTGGGCCTGATCTTCATGCTGCGTGTTAAGGACGAAGTTTCCGCCTGATGCCTCTGACAGATTTCAGCTACCGCGCGACCGACCTCAGCCCCAGCAAAATCCGCGACGTGGCGGAGCTGGGGATGGGGGATCCTGACGTCATCCCGCTTTGGTTTGGTGAAGCGGCATGGCGCTCACCGCTGTCGGCGATTAAGGGGGCAAAAACCTCGCTCGACACCGATCCGACGCACTATCAACCCAACAGCGGCCTTCCGGCCCTGCGCGTGGCTGTGGCGGCGTATCTCAACCAGTTGCATGGCGTGAATCTGGGAACCGAGCGCGTGACGATCAGCGCCTCGGGCATGCAGGGACTGACGCTGGCCGCACAAACGCTCGTCGCGCCGGGGGACCGCGTGGTGATGATTGCGCCGGATTGGCCCAACATTGCCGCTGCCTTTGCCATCGCGGGCGGGCGGGTCGAGAAAGTGGCCTTGGGCGTGCAAAACGGGCGCTGGACGCTGGATCTTGATCGTTTGATCGACGCCCTGACGCCCGACACACGCTGTCTGATGATGAACAGCCCAAACAACCCGACCGGCTGGACCTTGAGCGCAGAAGACAGAAATACGCTGCTTGAGCACTGTCGCAAGCACGGGATCTGGATCGTTGCCGATGAGGTTTACAGCCGCCTCTACCGCCACGGCACCACCGCGCCATCTTTTGTCGACGTGGCCGAGCCTGCAGACCGTATCATCGTCGTCAACAGTTTCAGCAAAGCCTGGGCCATGACCGGTTGGCGGCTGGGCTGGATGGTTGCGCCAGCAGAGCTCGAAGCGCCGCTGGCCATGCTGACCGAATTCAACATCGCTGGGGCGCCATCCTTTGTTCAGGCCGCGGGCTTGTCCGTTATGAAGGCGCCAGAGCCATTCGTTGCCGAGCAATCCCAGCAACTGGCCGCAAGCTACGCGATTGTCGCGGAACGATTACGCCGCATGGATGGCGTGGAATTTGTCGAACCAGACGGGGCATTCTATGCCTTTTTCCGCCTCGAAGGACTGAACGACAGCCTCGAAACGGCAAAAGACATCCTGCGCAAAACCAAGGTTGGCCTCGCACCGGGCATCGCATTTGGTGAACAGGGCGAAGGTTTTTTGCGGCTATGCTATGCCCAGCCAGAGGGGGTGCTGAACCGGGCTTTTGATCAGTTGGAAGCCTACTTCGGGCCCTAATCCGCTGCTTTCTCGTTCTGGTCTGCACGCGCCAGCGCCACGAGCCGCGCGACTTCCAGTTCAACGGCGTGCGGGGCGACTTGGTGCAGGTTATGACCACCATCGGCGACAACGATATGTCGGCCCAAATCACTATCGAGGGTCATCATCGCCTGCAGGTTCGTCACCTGCTCCTGCAGATCGCTGTAACCGCTGCGCATGTTTCGGCCAGCAGACAGCACGGTCACCGGGATCGTGCTGGGTAAGGCGTCGGCCTCATCCCGTTCTATGATGGCCAAGCGACGCCCACGATATTCCGCCCGCGCACCTCGGTTCATGAGAACCGTCATCAAGGGCATCTGCGTTTCATCCTCTTCGCCCATCATGAACCGATCCAGCTGCTCAACCGATGGATCCACCAACAAGATCCCAGCGGTTTTATCCGGATGCGCCCGCGCAAAGGCTTGGGCGTAAATCGCACCAAGGGAGTGGCCAACAAGCACGTATGGCCCCTCTAAATTCAGATCGCTGAGCATGGTCTCAAGCTCATCCACGATGACCTTCGATCCACGGGAAGAACCCACAATCGCGGCCTGGCCGTAACCGCGCCGCTCATAGACAAAGACGCGGGTTTGTGATGAGAGGCGGCGCGCCATCGGCTTCCATTCCTGCATGGACGAAGCAAGCCCATAGAGGATAATCACCGTGGGCTCCCCCTCGCCCGTCACACTGAAACGCTGGTTGGTTGAGGGGTAAATCAGCGATTGGCCCGTCGCCTGAACGGTGGTGGTCAGCGCCAGAAACAGGACAAAACTCAAGCCAATAAAGGCGCGCAAAACAGGCATTAGGGAGCTTTCAACAAACAGGGATCAGGCAAAGAGCGCGTCGGTATCCCAAAGCGCCGTAATGTCGATGTCTTCCAGCGTGATCGTACCCTCACGCCCGACTGTGATGACGGTGTCCCGTCCCACCAAGGATGCTTCCCCGCTCTCAATACCAGCAAAATACAGGGTGTCTTCTCCGGCGGTGAAATCCTGAATCACGTCATCGTCAAATCCGGCTGCGAAGACGAAAATGTCTGCGCCTGCGCCGCCGGTCAAAACATCATCGCCCGGTCCGCCAGTCAGCATATTCCCCGCCGCGTTGCCGGTCAGAACATCGTCGCCATCGCCACCTTGGGCATTCTCAATCACGACGCCTTCAGCGATGTGCAGGTTCTCCCGCATCCCAACGTCAACATCATCGTTGTCGACGCGGTAATAGTTGAACTCGCCGTTTTCCATGTAAACGGTGAAACCCATCAGGCCGTCACCGTCGAGGTCGGACGTATCGGGGTCGTTCACCAACCGAAACGCCTTGCCATCATCCGTGATCTCCGCCCATCCGTCGGTCGCGTCGTCCATCACAATCCGCTCGATGGTGTGTTCCGCCGTGAATTCGATGGTCTCGACAGAATAGACCTCGGAGTAGGTCGGCGACGCACCAACCATGCTCGCTTGCCCCGCCTGTAGGTTGATGACCGCATCGCGAGAGCCGTTGTGCTGGATCGTATCCAAGCCCTCGGCATCCCAAATCGTGCCAAGAAAGACCTCATGGCTGTCAAAGACATAGACGTCATCCCCAGCATTGGTTTCCGTGTTGGCCCCGTACAAGTGCTGCAGCGCCGCGATATCCGCGATCATCGGCGCATCTGGGAAGTAGGTATCCGTGTGGACGGAGGTGTAGCTGAGCAAAGTGTAGAATTGCGTATCAACGTAGTCTGGCGCGTCGAGGTATCCTTCAAAAGGGTGCTCCAGACCGAGCGCGTGCAGAATTTCGTGCGTGATGGTCATGGTGCCGCCACGGTACTCATCGACCCACAGGCCGTCATCCATCAAACCGCCGGTAAAGACAACATCACCGTTGCGATCAGACAACCACGGTTCGGCCCCCGTTGGCAAAACGGCAAAGGACGCGTCCAGTATGTCTTCGGCCAGCACAATGTTGATCTGACCGCGCCCGTCTCCGGTTTGGGCATCGAAATCGCCCGTGTCTGTCACTTCAACAAAGGTAAGGTTGGCCACGGCCTCGATACCATCGAGCTGCGATCGAACCTGCTGCCGGAACGATTCTGGAATGGTTTGCGCGTCTACCCGCTGCTCTTCGGAAAGCGCCGACCCTTGATCGGCGAAACTGTAAGTCACCGTGGTTGGCTGATTGAAGGTGCCAGCACCGGCCCAGTGTTCTTCCCCTTCACTCAGCAGCGAATCGATCAGCGTATTGCCGGTGAAATAACTGTCGTGGGTCTGAAGCTCTGTCGGTGTTTCAAGCACCGTCGGGACCGGATCTTCGACATCACGTGCCGCTGTGCTCTCGGCCTCGGCGGCGGCGGTTGTCCCGGTTTGGGTTTGCGTGCCCGCGGTTTCAGAATCGCTGTCCGACCCCATGATCAAGTGATAACCGCCAAGGCCCGCGCCACCCACCAAGCCGACACCGCCGACCGTGTAGCCAACCTGCGACCAAGGAAAGATTTTTGTCGCGTGGATCACGGTTCCTTCGCGAACCAATATCTCGCCCTCGGCCAAGGCCCACTGTTCCGCATTCAAAACCGCCCAGCCATCTGGCGTCGCAACACGCAAGGCGCCATCTTGCAGCTGCTCAACGGCCAAAACCTCGATCGGTGCATAGCCCGGCTGAGCCTGCGCCCCTTGGGCAACGCCCAGCGCACCCGCAGCAATGCTTGCTGCGCCAGCCAATGGCGCGAGGGGTTTGTTTATTGGGGGGAGAGGACGTGTTCTAGTGTTCATAAGTTGCATTAATGACACGATGACAACGGCCTAAATTCGGGCAAATCCCGGCTTTTTCGCGTTCAATCACAGAGCTTGCAAGATTGGATGAAGTTCCTGCTGCGGATAGAAAATTTCAACATGATCGCCCAACCGAGCCACGCCTTCTCGCTCGACAAAGGCTGTGAACCCTCGCTTGCCATAGGCGGCCACAGGGTATGACTTACCCTTTCCCGGGTGGTGGCGGTCGATGATTTGACCGGGGAACTTGCACGGACCGTTTTCCATATCGACAACAAACGTTCCACCATCGGGAAAACGCAGACGCGTTCCGGGCGGCAGAATGGTCAGGCTGGGCACGCCACTAAGCACGATATTCGCCCCGACCCAACACGGATCAAGCCCATCATCGATCCCCATAGCCGCCGCCGTTTCCGCCATTTCCTCGGCACTCAACACCGTAAGCTGACGCTGATTTTTCAGCGGCGTTCCCTTTGGGTGAACATTGGTGAGTCGTGAACAGGCTGCGCGGTTCAATCCGCCATGGTCCTCCCCCACAAAACCAGCGAAGTCCATCTGAACGCTTTCCAAGGGCTGCGAGGCCAAATCCTCAGACAAGCTGCTGTTGGCACCAAGAAACTGCACGGTTCCGACAAAGGGGGCTTTTCTTAATCCAGCCATTTCAGGCTCCTGTTTAAAAAGTCGCGATGTTTAATGAACACCGTAGCGCGTACTTAGCATTTTTTCAGCGGCAGGGACTCTCAAACCACAGGGAATCGGGACATTCATCCTGATTTGAGGCGTTCGAATTGAATCTAACTTCCCAAAGAGTTTCGAATTATGCCCGGTAAGAGAGAAAAGTCCCCAACAAAGGTATTTTACAGCGTGTTTTTTACATAAATTTTTAGCAATATCTGATAGGGATCGCGGAATGGACACAAACTGAAATGTTTTGAGTGATAAAAAATACAGAACGACCAAGGGCAGAAACCTTGAGCCAATAAACAGGGTTTGCCACTCGGGCACAGGCGTCAGAAATGCGAACGCCTTGACGCCCGACTGCAAAGAAAAGTCGCTTGCCCGCACTGATACTCTTTATGTCCGCAGTGGGGTTCACAAGAAAAGAGAACGAAAGAAGGAGACCTCCAACAATGTCTTGGCGAAAAAATTTCCTGACCACTGCAACAGTTGCGCTGCTGGCGCTGGCTGCGGGTTCACAGGCAATGGCGCAAGCAGCGCCGGTCGCACTGGTTATCGGCAATGGTAATTACGATAACTACGCCGACCTGCGGTCATCGGCGAAGGATGCTGAAACCATCGCGTCACAACTGATTGCCAATGGATATGACGTCACGCTGCTGATGGATGCGAACGCGCAGTCTATGCGTGAAGCGCTGAGTGCTTTCGTGGCGACAGGTGATGCACCCCAACACCGCATGTTCGTCTATTCCGGCCACTCAACCAACGTCGATGGCCTCGAATTCCTTGTCCCAACGGATGCCCGCGTGACCACGGGTTTGGATCTTTCCTATAACTTCATCTCGCTGGATGCGGTACAGGCACAAATGAACCGCGATGCGACCCCTGATGTCGTCATCTTGGACACGGGCTATCGTCACTTTGCCGATAACGAGCTGTCCAATGTTTTGCCGGGTTCTGTGATTTCAGACCGCCCCGGCCAGCCAAACGATCAAGGCAACACGCTGACTGTTCTCGCCATTGAGCCCGGCACCAACAACATCTCGCAGGCCAATCGCCGCAACGTATTTGCCAACATTCTCGGCAACCGGCTGAGCCGCAAGGATCAGGATGCGACCGCGTTCTTTAACAGCCTCGCAACACGGGTCAGCCGCCAGTCCAACGAGCGCCAGAACCCCTATGTAACGGGCGGCTTCACCGCTGATTTGGTCCTGAACCAAACTGAGGTTGTGCCAGAACCAGCGGGTCCGTCAGACCGTGAAGAGCGGATTTGGAATCTGATTAATGGTTCAAATGATGTGCGCGACTATAACGACTACCTCGCCCTCTTCCCCGAAGGCTATTTCGCCGAGCAAGCACAGGCCGCGATCGCAGCCCTGACTGCGCCCGCGCCCACGCCAGAGGTTCCCACCTACGCCATCGACCCGATCAACCAAGCCTACTACATCGTCCGTCTTGCCAACGTGCGCTCCGGTCCGTCCACCAGTTTTGACCGCCTCGCCAGCTTGCCGGAAAACACCATTGTCACCATTCTAGGCCGCGTACAGGGTCAGCGGTGGTTCCAGATTGTGATGCCCGACAACCGTGTTGGCTTTATTTACGATACGCTTGTTGCCCCATGGGACGGTTCTGAGCTGCAGGCTTGGGCCATCGCACAAAACGAAGGGACCATCGACGGCTACCAAAGCTATTTGCAGGCCTACCCACAGGGTCCAAATGCTGAAATGGCCCGAAACAACATTCTGGTCCTGCGTGAGCAAGCCTATCAGGACGCCTTGTCCGGCTACTCAATCCGGCCCATCGCTCAAGAAGTCGTTGTGGTCCGCTTGGCCAATGTTCGCCAGTTGCCCACCACCCAATCCAACGTCGTAACGACGCTGCAGGGCGGCACACGCTTGCAGGCGACGGGCGACGTGAACGGTTTGACTTGGACGCGCTTGGACTACAACGGCACAGACGTGTTCGTTTATGACACGCTGATCGTGCCGTTCGAAGGATCCGTCTATCAGGCTTGGGCCGATGCGTTGGAGCAAGACACCGTTTTGGGCTACGTCCGCTTCCGGAACCGTTTCCCGAACTCGCAGTACGAGTCCGACGCCTTAGCCAACATTCAGGCGCTGCAGACGAACCAGAATTCTGGCTTCTTGCCGATTGGTGATCAGTACGTTGTGAACCGCCGTTCCACCGTGTTTGCTGAACCCCAAGGCAAGGCTGATCAAATCAAGCGAGCCAAGGTTGGCGAGGTCTATCAAGCGCTTCGCATGACCGAAGATGAGCGTTGGGTTGAGCTGCGCCTGTCACGCGGTGACGTTGGCTACATCCGTTCGATCCGTGTTGAGCCCTACAAGGACTCACTCTACGAGGCATGGGCATTGGCACAGGCCGAGGGCTCTTTGGCAACTTACCGCGCCTACCGCGATGCGTTCCCCGGCAGCCGGTACGATGACAAAGCGATCGAAGCCATTGACGCTTTACTCGCTGACCAAAGCACCATCCAGCCGCTGAATGAAAACATCGTCATCCCAAGCCGCGCTTTTGTTTACGCGCAGCCGGATGCCAATGGTCAGCGTTTGGGCATTTTGCCAGAAAACACACTGGTTCTGGCAACGGGTGTCGGCGGTTCGCCGGAGTTCTACCGGATCAATACCACCAGCGGCGAAGGATACGTGATTGCCACGAACGCCGTCCTGTACGCTGGGTCAGAACGAGAAGCGTGGGACAATGCCCGTCAAGCGGGGACCGTTGAAGCGCTCAACGCTTATCTGACGACGTTCCCCAACGGTCGGTGGATCCAAGACGCCATCCAACTGCGCCAGACGCTGGCACCAGGCCAGCAGGGCTACCAGTTCAATCTGGGCGGCCTGAACATTCGACTGGTTCCGGGCAGCTAGCTCGAAGAAAGCGAATCGATTCTGTCGAATTAAGTCAAAGGGGTGCCACGCGCACCCCTTTTTTGTGTGACATTTTCCATCTTTTCGCCGTGTTGGCAGAAGAAACTGCATCAAAAGGGGATCAGAAATTGATGCGGCCTAGACCGCTCTGCTAGGTTCCCAAAAAAAAGATATGCGGCTTTTTAAGAAAAAAACGAACGTAGGTGGGACCTGCGTCTAAAGGAATTGAGCTCAAGATGAAACTCAACGTTTCCAAGCTTCTAGCCGGTGGCCTGTTGGCCGTCGCGCTTCCGCTTTTGTCCGCATGCTATGCAACCGTCGGCACCGATGGCAGAACGTACTTCCAGCCCATGAGCTATGGTTCAGCTTACTCGACCGGATACGCCAATAACTACTCGCTGGGATATGGTTACCGCACGGTCTCGCCTTACGCGGGCTACTCAACCCCGCCGCAGGGCTACACCTACTTTGCGCCCAATGCGCTGGGAATGAGCTACGCGACCATTCCAGCGACATCGACCTATACGAGCTTCCCGATTGTATCGCGGAAGGTTGTTGGAACGTCGGACGCTTGTGTGGTTCGCCCGAGGGTTCGGACCGTCTGCAAGTAAGGTCTTGCGCGGCCTGTGCTTTGCGCGCTGGAGGACACCGGTCCTTCAGCCCCAAAGCGCGGCAGCAGGATCAAACGTGGCTGCTGTACAAAAATTGTTGGAAAAGCACGGTAAAATCAGTTTTGCGCACAATAAATGTGCTCTGGCCCCTTCGACCTGTCGCAAAAGACTGTAGTCTGGCGCCATGTATTTGACCCTGAACGCACCCGACTTGGCCCGCCCCCTGTATCGCGCCATAGCCCCGCACCTGACCCAGCCGCTGGAGCGCCATTGGCGGCTGCCCAGCCGTCGGCTGAACGAGGTCATGCCCGCAGAGGTCTGGATGCGTATCGAAGCGATGGAGCGGGAGGAGCGGCGGCAGAAGCGTCAGCATACTTTGTCGCCCCTAGAGCTGGACGCCATACGCTCTCTGCGAACCCGCCAGTGGTTCGGTCTGCGAGATCTGTTCGATCGCAAATCGACCAAGGGTGTTTTGGTCTGGAACGGCTATCGAGGTCGGCGTGGGTTGCTGGTCGAAGCCGCACAGGCGCACGAGATTCCCGTCGTCTACTTCGAACGCTGCGCCTTTCCCGGTTTTGTACAGGTGGATCGAGACGGCGTGAATGCTGGCGGTCGCACGCTGAACGCAGGCCTTTACCCCGATCAGGCACCTGACGAGGCCATCGCCCGGTGGTTTCGTGCCTCCCAGCGGCAACGTCGAGGCGTGAACCCGTTTGCGGCACCGCAACAGCCTGCTGAAAACCTTCCAACCCGCTTCTTGTACTGCCCGCTGCAGGTGGCGGCAGACACACAGCTTTCCGTCTTTGGCGGCTGGGTGAAGGATATGCCGTCGTATTTGGTCAACTTGGTCAAAGCCAGTGAAGCCCTGCCTAAGGACATGTCCTTGGTTGTCCGGCCCCATCCTTCGTGCCGTGTGGGTCAGGACAGTGCCTTGCGGCTGGCCCTGACCAACCCCCGCATCCGCGTGATCAACGGCGGCACGTCGGCTGAAATGCTGCAAAAGTGCGCTGGCGTTGTGACGGTAAACTCGTCCGTCGGGCTGGAGGCTTTTGCCTACGACAAACCCGTCATCACACTGGGCCAAAGTTTTTACCACGGCCCCGGCCTTACAGAACAAGCCCATGATCTGGCCGATCTCAAAGCGCTGTTCCAGCGGATTGAGACCCTCAGCTTTGACAGTGAACAAAGAATGCGCTTCCTCACGTGGCTGCGTGAGGATGGCTTCAAGCGATGGCCGCGCCACAGCAAAGATCCGGCTGCAAAGGTTCTGGCCCATCACGTCGAAGCACTGATGACAGCCTAGAGCTTGCGATCAAAAGCCTCGCGCACCGACGCGGGATCATAGCCGCGCCACCACTGGTCAAAAGTCTGATCCCCTGACTGCGCGGCGAAGGTCGCAAAGAAGAAATCCAAAATACCCGCACGACTGTTTTTGTCGTGGCCAAAAGCCGGCGTCAACTGGTCCCGGGCCGCTTCGGCGATGTCCCAACCTTCATGGTAATGCAGAAAAAGGGCTGCGGCGAAGCCAGTGCGGTCCGCGCCGGCTTTGCAATGAATCAATACGGGAAAGGCCGCTTGCTCGAACGCACTCAACAGCCGTTCAATCATCCAACGTTGAGGGGCATCAGCCGCCAGAGCCGGCAGCTCCCGATACGCGAAGCCCGCTTTAACACACGCCGCGCCCCAGCGATCTTGCCCCGGAAACGGGTGCAATCCGCGCAGGTTGAAAATGGTCTTTATGCCCGCTTGTTCGATCTCAGCCAAATGAGGCCGACGTGGTTGCGGCGCTCGATACAGCCGATCCGTTACCCGGCTCAGCGTCCAAGCCGGCACCCCCGCGCGCATCAGCTGGTTCCGTCACCCAGCTGCGCCGCCAAAGACGCTTCAAGAAACAAGTCAATGTCGCCATCCAGAACCGCACCGGTTTGCGAGGTCTCAACCCCCGTCCGCAAATCCTTGACCATCTGATAAGGCTGCAGCACGTACGACCGGATTTGATGCCCCCAGCCAATGTCCGACTTTTCGTCATTCAGCGACTGTGCCGCGTCCTGACGTTTGCGCAATTCCAGCTCATAGAGCTTGGCTTTGAGCATGGTCATGGCTGTGGCTTTGTTCTTATGCTGGCTTCGGTCATTTTGGCACTGCACCACCGCGCCCGTAGGCTCGTGGGTGATGCGCACAGCGGAGTCTGTCCGGTTGACGTGCTGCCCACCTGCGCCCGATGCGCGGTAGGTGTCGATCCGCAAATCCTTGTCGAGGATCTCGATGTCGATGCTGTCATCAACCACAGGACTCACCCAGACTGAAGCAAACGACGTGTGTCTGCGGCTTTGGCTGTCATAGGGTGAAATGCGCACCAAGCGATGCACGCCCGTTTCCGTTTTCAGCCAACCAAAAGCATTATCGCCCTTGATCTGCAGCGTCGTGGACTTGATCCCGGCTTCTTCACCGTTGGATTCCTCCAAAACGTCGATGCTGTAGCCATGCGCAGAAGCCCAGCGGGTATAGAGCCGCAATAGCATGCCTGCCCAATCCTGCGCCTCAGTACCACCCGCGCCTGCGTTGATCTCGATGAATGCATCATTGGGATCCGCCTCGCCCGATAACAGCGATTCAAGCTGCTTCTTGGCCGCGCGCGCTTGTACAGTCAGCAACTGCGCTTCGGCGTCGTCAATCGTTGCCTGATCGCCCTCGTCTTCGCCCATCTCAATCAGATCTCTGCAGTCCTGCAGTTCCTGACTGAGTTGGCGATAGCCTTCGATGGATGCTTCCAACCGTTGGCGTTCTTGCATGGTCTTGCGCGCGTTTTCAGCGTCATTCCACAGGTTTGGGTCTTCAGAAAGGGCCGTTAACTCGTCGAACCGACGCAGTGCATTGTCCCAGTCAAAGATGCCTCCTCAGCAGCGCGAGGGATTTCTCAATCTCCTCCGCGACCGCTTGCATTTCAGCGCGCATGGCCTTTTCCTCTTATCCAAGTCCCGGGCTATTTACCGCGAGACCACCATCCGCGACGGCGTGGGCCGTCTTTCTTTGGCGTGTCTGGCTCAACAGCAACGTGCGGGTCCGTTTCTTCTGCGCTTGCAGCCTCCGGCGCCGGGTCATCTTTCGGCGCTTCAGGTTCGGCAACAGCCTCTTTCGCATTGGCTTTTGCGTCCTTTGGCTCAATGGCTGGTGCTTCAGGTTCTGCCGGTGCTGGCTCATCCGCCTGAGCAGCGGCAGCATCCGCCGGGGCGTCTTCTTCGACCTTCACAGGCTTCTTCCGAGACCGGCGCGGCTTCTTCGCGGGCTTTTCGTCCGCTTCTGATTCGTCAGCCGCAGGCGCAGCTTCGGACTCTGTAACAGAGTCAGAAACGGGCTTTTCGGCGCTGGCTTCTGCGTTGGTACCAGCAGAGTTTTCTGCGGCAGTGTCAGCAGGGGTTTCTGCGGTGGTGTCAGCAGACTTTTCTGCGGCAGTATCAGCAGACTTTACGTCTTCGCTGGCACCTTCAACACCCGTTTCAGCCGTTTCGGTTTTGGCATCGGCGTTGTCGGTCGCTTCTGTGCCTTCTGCAGCCTCATCATCGCTGCGGGTTTTGCGGCGGTTTCGGCCACCACGCTTACCGCGACGACGCTTCGGCTTGTCACCATCGGAATCAACGTCGTCCGTATCAGCGGCTTCGCCATCAGCGGTCTGTGCTTCTTCGCCATCTTCTGTGGCTTCAACCGCTGGGGCAGCATCACCCTCTTTCCGACCGCGCCGACGACCGCCGCGCCTTCCGCGCTGGCGGCGGGCCTGACCGTCGCTGTCGGTTTCATCATCCGTGCTGGCTTCAACCGCTTCGGCTTCTTTTGGTTCCGAACCGCTGGTTTCTTCGTCATCCGAGCGGGCATTGCGACCCCGGCCTCTGCCGCGACCTCTACCGCCCCGGCTGGTGCCACTTTCTTCTTCCTCGTCTGCCCGAGGTGTCGGACGTTCAGAGCGACGTCCGCGACGGCGATCCCCGCGCTTTGGCGCTGTTGGGTCGGTCGTATAGCCTTCGGAGAAGGTCTCGACCTTATCTTCCGTATGCGCCCGCAGATGGAAATGCGGAGAGAACAGGTGCGCACTCGGCAGGATCGAAATCCGCACGCTAAACTGCCCTTCGAGGTTCGCCAGCTCTTCGCGGTGTTCGTTCAGCAGCTTCAGCGCAGCGTCGGTGGGCGCGTCCACTTCGATGTGATCCAAGTTATCGCGCTCAAGCAGCAAATCACCGATCCGGCGCATGATCGAGGAGGCCAGAGACCCCGACGAGCGCACCACACCGATACCACCACACACCGGACAGCCGACCATCGTGGTTTCAAAAACCGATGGACGAATGCGCTGGCGGGACAGTTCGAGCAAGCCAAACGGCGAAATGCGACCCAGCTGGATCCGCGCGCGATCGCCACGCATGGATTCTTTGAGCCTGCGCTCAACCTGCCCACGGTGCTTGGATTCATCCATATCGATGAAGTCAATCACCACCAGACCCGCCAAATCGCGCAAGCGCAACTGACGCGCGACTTCTTCCGCCGCTTCGAGGTTGGTGGACAGGGCGGTTTCTTCGATGGAACGCTCTTTGGTCGCCTTGCCGGAGTTCACATCAACCGCGACCAGAGCCTCGGTTTGGTTCATCACCAGGTATCCGCCAGACTTCAGCGTGACCACGGGATTGAACAACGCATCCAACTGCTGTTCAGCCTTGTGAGCTTGGAACAGCGAAACGCCTTCGTTCTTATGCTGCTTGACGCGCTTGGCATACGACGGGGTCAGGACGCGCATAAAGTTCTTGGCGTCCTTGTATCCCTCTTCACCCTCAACCTGCACTTCTTCCATGTCGGAGGAGTACATGTCGCGAATGGCGCGCTTCATCACGTTTGCTTCTTCGTAAATCAGCGACGGCGCCATCGATGTCAGTGTATTTTCGCGAATACCGTCCCATGTCCGGCGCAAGTATTCATAGTCGCGCTTGATTTCGGCCTTGGTGCGCTGGCTGCCAGCCGTCCGCACGATGATCGAGATATCCTGCGGCAAGTCCAAATCGTCGAGAATTGTTTTCAACCGACGACGGTCTTTGGGCGAGGAAATCTTCCGCGAAATGCCGCCACCGCGCGTGGTGTTGGGCATGTAGACACAGTAGCGACCCGCCAAAGACAAGTAGGACGACAACGCAGCACCCTTGTTGCCGCGCTCTTCCTTCGTCACTTGGACCAGCATCACCTGACGGCGCTTAATGACTTCCTGAATCTTGTACCGGCGAGAAATGATGGAATGCATGACGGAGCGACGCTCAGCGTCTTCGTCAAAGATGTCATCCTCTTCTTCGTCGTCCACATCGTGATCATGATCATCGTCGTCGTCGTCGTCAGCATCGAGGTCTTCTACGGCGTCCGGATCTTCGTCCTGATCTTCTTCAGCCGCAGCTTTCTCTTCTTTCCGACCACCGCGACGGGACCGACGACGGCGACGGCGCGGCTTCTTTGTTGCGCTCTCTTCGCCTTCGCCTTCTTCGTCATCGTCTTCGTCGTCACTGGCTTCTTCGCCAGAGCCAGCTTCTTCGATGACGTCGTCTTCGCGCTCAATTTCTTCAATGCCGCCCTCAGGCTCTGCAGCGCTAGAGCTGGTGGCTTCTTCTTCGTCGTCGCTCTCGCTGGCTTCAGCAGCAACCTGCTCTGGCGCGACGTCTTCTTCTTCTGGCGCTGCTTCCGTATCGGCGAGGGTGTCCGCTTCAGCCGCTTCATCGACTTTGGTCGCGGGTGCTTCTTCGGGCTCAGCCGCTTCGGAGACCACTTCGTCTTCTTCCGCGCCGGTCGCAGCCGTTACCGTCTTGGCAGGCTCGTCATCTTCGCCCGGCTCCTCGTTTCCGGCATCAGATTCCGTCATGGAAACCGTGGCGGTGTCGTCGTCGCCGTCGCCGTCGCCGTCAACAATGGCTTGCTCCGTCAGGGTTTCATCCAGGCCCAAGGTCGCAGCGACGCTGTCGGTCACAGAGTGGACTGTTGCACCGCCAGTCGGCATTTCGACGGTCGGCTCGTCTTCAACAATTGGTTCCGCAGCAGCCGGTTCGACTTCAACACTGTTGGCCGTCAACGGCTCAGGCTGGATGAAGTCCCCATTCTCATCAACGGGAAACTCAACGTGCGGCTGGTCACCATCGGGATCAACAGCATCAACCGGCGCAGCAACAGCCCCGGCGGAAGACGAACTGCGGCGGGGCATAGAGCGGCGGTTTTGGTGCCGCTGTCGGCGCTCCTCAACCTTGTCTTCCACCTCAGCCAACAGCGCTTCGCGGTCGGCGACAGGCAGCTGGTAGTAATCGGGGTGAATCTCAGAAAACGGCAGGAAGCCATGACGGTTTCCGCCATAGTCAACAAACGCAGCCTGCAAAGACGGCTCAACCCGCGTTACACGCGCCAAATAAATGTTGGATTTAATAGGACGGCGATCCGCCGTTTCGTGGTCGATTTCTTCGATGCGTCCATCGACCATAACCACGACCCGAGTTTCATCACCGCGGGACGCGTCGATAAGCATTTTCTTGCTCATCATATCTCCTAGCGCTGCTGCCTGCGTTTGCGGTGGCGCTCAAGCACTCATCCGCTCGCGGCGCAGCTATGTTAATGACTGCCAACTAAGCAGCCGTTGTTCACTTCAGTGCAGTCAGCGAGAGGTCGTAACAGCAGCAGGCGAGAAAACTCACTCTGCCGGTGGTCTGCCCTTTTATTGATAGAAACGGGTCCAGACCTGCTGAATACAGTGCCCTCGCTCTTATAACTGCGAGCACGCAGGGCTTTATGTCGCGCCTGCTGTCCCATACTTAGGACTCCGGCAAGGGCGCGTCCACCGTAAAAAGCGAAACCGACCTGCCACACTCAGCGGATAATGCGTTCAATTCAATGTGAATTTAGATTTACAAACTCTGTTAAGATGCTATTTCAGAACAATATTTTTGGATATTTTCAGTCGTATCGATTCTATTTCTGGCGGATATTTTCATTCCGTCGAGGCTCGATACGTTAGTTTAGGGGATCGAGTTGGTGCGACCCGGTTTGATTTTTAGCGCCCTGAGGCCCGTTTTGACGCCTCTGATTGCTTTTGCACGACAGACGAAACAGCTGTCCAGCACGCTGACCTCGCCGATACGGTGGGCGGGCGGCTTGATTGCTGGTGCGCTGACGACTTTCTTGGCGTTATGGAGTTTCTCCCTTGCCGTCGCGCAGCCAAGCGTTCGGGATATTCTGGTGGGTACAACCTATGACCGCACGCGCGTCTCGATTGGCGTGGATCAAACGGTCGCCTACCAGCTGTATGTCTATAAAGCGCCGGATCGGGTGGTTGTCGATCTGCCCAGCGTGAGTTGGACCATCAACAGCGGTAAGCTGCCCCAACCCGGCGGCATTGTCCGCTCGGTCCGCTATGGGCATCAATCCGAGAAAACATCGCGCATCATCTTTGATCTGTTTGAGCCCGCATATGTCGCGAACGCCATGCTGGTTGATCCCAGCGGCAAGAACCAACATTCTCTGGAACTCGAATTTCGTCCGTTGAGCGAGCACAGTGCGACGTTTCAAGCTGGCGCAAGCCCCAACGTGATTGCCGCCAATACCTCTGCCAACATTGTCTCACTGCCGCAAACCAACATTCGTCTGGCCAACAAGACCGAAGCGGCGTCAGCCTTGCCCATGCGCCGGCTGAGTGGTGACTTGCCCATCCCGGCCCGCCGACCGCCCGCCCCGGCGAAGTCAGCTGCTAAGCGCGTTATCGTGCTGGACCCCGGACATGGTGGAAAAGACCCCGGTGCCTCCAAAAACGGTATCCGCGAAAAGGACATCACGCTAGCTTCGGCCAAGGAGCTGAAGGCCGCTTTGGAAGCCACCGGACGCTATGAAGTGCATCTAACGCGGTCCAACGATACCTATATCAAGCTGCGCGACCGCTACGAGATTGGGCGCAAGATCAATGCTGATTTATTTATCTCCATGCACGCTGACGCGCATTCACAGGCGTCCGCACGGGGGGCTTCTGTGTACACGTTGTCCGACGCGGCATCTGACAAAGAAGCTGCGGCTTTGGCGCAACGGGAGAATAAATCAGACATCATTGCGGGTGTGGGCGCGACGGATAAATCCGATGTCTTGCTGAATATCCTGCTGGATCTCGCCCAGCGCGAAACGCTGAATTCCTCGGCCCAGGCCGCTGAAATCATCAGCGAAGAACTGTCCAAAACATGGGTGACAAAGGAAAAGGCGCACCGCTTCGCGGGCTTTGCGGTTTTGAAAGCCCCGGACATGCCTTCGCTGTTGCTGGAAATGGGTTATGTCACCAACCAAATCGACGCGAACATGCTGCGTACACCGGCATCGCGGCGGGGATTAATCGTCGGCATGGTTCAGGCCGTGGACCGTTATTTCGCCACGCGCGCGATCTAGGCTGAGACCGCATAACACCGATTTGATCGGCTTATCCCCCGCTCTGGGACTTCGCTTCATGATCAATACGCGGTAAAAAAGTTACGAAATGGCGTTGGGGGACGCTGGCAGTTTGGGATCAAAGCGCCCAAATGCGTCAAATCACGCGGCGTCGCTGGATTCAGCACGCCACCCTCTGGCAGATTAACAAGGCAAAGACTCCATGGTCTCCTTCTTCTACCGCATCGTCCGCTTGATCTTCATGACCTTCCTGTTGGGCATGGTCGCGGCGTTCTTACTGCTCACCGGCGGTTGCGGTTACATGTATTACCGATACGGCCACGACTTACCTGATCATGACGTGGTCAAGGAATACGAGCCAAAGGTCATCACCCGCCTGCACGCCGCAGACGGCTCGCTGATGGCTGAGTTTGCCGAAGAGCGGCGCTTGTTTATCCCCATCGAACAGGTGCCCGAACACGTTATCCAAGCCTTTATCTCGGCTGAAGACAAAGACTTCTACAGCCACGGCGGCGTTGATTTTGTCTCGCTGGCAAAAACCATGGTTCGCAATGTCAGCCGCGCCACATCGGGGCAGCGGTTGGCCGGTGGCTCGACCATCACGCAGCAGGTCGCCAAGAACTTCATCACCGGCGACACGTACACGGTTGAGCGAAAAATACGTGAAGCGTTCATCGCTTGGCGGCTTGAGCGGGATTTGAGCAAGGACGATATCATTGAGCTGTATCTCAACGAGATTTTCTTTGGCTTGCGCGCTTACGGCTTGGCTGAGGCGTCACTGGCTTACTTCGACAAAGCGGTTGCTGATTTAACGGTCTCCGAGGCGTCCTACCTTGCGTCGGTGATTAAAGGGCCGTCGAACTACGAACCGAATGATCCAGAAGAGCTGGCGCGCGGCATGCAGCGTCGTTCTTACGTGCTGAATCAGATGGCCGAAAACGGCTATATCACCACCGAAGAAGCCGATGCCCTGCGAGACGTCGTGCCAGCCTTTGATCTGCAGGTCCGCTCGAACGCTGCTGCGACCGACGAAACCGGCTACTTCAGCACCGAAGCCTACCGCCAGCTTTCCAAAACCTATGGCCCAGAGGTTGTTCGCACCGAAGGCTTGTCCGTGCGCACGACAATGGACCCCAAGCTGCAGGAATTGGCGCAGCGCGTCCTGCGTGATGGCCTGATGGACTATGACCGTCGGCACGGCTATCGCGGCCCACTGGGTTTTGTTGACATCAACAATTGGGAAGCAGAACTCGCAGCGGCGGAACTGCCTTACGACACTCTGGATTTCCGCCCGGCTGCGGTGTTGCAGATGCAGGATCGAGAGGCGCTGATCGGGTTTGAAGACGGCACCACCGGTTTTGTGCCGTTTGAGGGGTACCGTTGGGCCAAAATCAAGATCGACGACGACACCGTTGGCCGCTCCCCTTCCTTGCCGCGGGACGTGATGGCGATTGGCGACATCATCTTGACCTCACCACGCGGTGCGGGTGCTTACAATCTTGAGCAAACCCCAGAGATCGAAGGCGCACTGGTCGCGCTCGACCCGCACACAGGCCGTATTTTGGCGTTGGTGGGCGGCTACGCCTACGACCCTTCGCGCGGCGCACTGAACCGCGCCACGCAAGCCGAGCGCCAGCCGGGATCGACCTTCAAGCCGTTTGTTTACCTTGCCGCCATGGAGCAAGGCTTTTCACCGAATTCGACCGTGCTGGATAACCCTTGGATTATCCCTGCCAGAGGACAGGACGAGGAAGACTGGCGTCCGCAAAACTATGACGGCACCTTCTGGGGCCGACAGCCGCTCTATGCCGGTTTGGAGTGGTCGCGCAATCTGATGACGGTGCGGCTGGCGAACGAAGTGGGCATGGATCGAATTGTCGAAATCGCACGCGACTTTGGCATTGATGACGCGCTTCCCCCTTATCTGGCGATTTCACTGGGAACTGCAGAAACAACGCTGATGGACCTAACCACCGCTTACGGCATGCTGGTGAACGGCGGGAAACAGGTTGAACCAACCCTGATTGACCGCGTGCAGGATCGCTATGGCCGCACGCTATTCCGTCACGAAAAGCGCAACTGTGTTGACTGTAACATCGCCGAAGACTGGGACCGGACCACGATGCCAGCGGTGTTCGAGCATGCAGAGCAAGTGACCAGCGAGCTGGCAGCCTACCATGTGGTCTCGATGTTGCGCGGCGTGGTGGAGCGCGGGACGGCGCAGCGGCGCGTGGGTCAAGTGGTTGATCGGCCCGTCGGCGGCAAAACCGGCACCACACAAGACGCAAAAGATGCCTGGTTCATCGGCTTCTCACCGGACCTTGTTGTCGGGGTTTATGTGGGCTTCGACACACCGCGATCCCTTGGCGACACCGAAAGTGGCGGTAAGGCCGCCTCACCGATCTTTGCCGCGTTTATGAATGAGGCGTTGGCGGGAACACCCATCACGCCGTTCCGTTACCCCAATGGCGTGAAGTTCTCCACCATCGACCCTGACACCGGCGTGATCGACGTCACCCGCGTGGCCAGCGATGGCCGGGTCATCGGCGATACCGGCGTCACGCGAGATGCGGTCGTTCAAGGCACACGCGGATCTGGCGGGGGGAGCGATGCAAGTTTCGGCACTGAGCAGCAGCAGCCGGAGTCGGCGCCGAGGGCGTCAAGCCCATCGCGCGCGTCCACGGGCTCCGTCTCTCGAACAATCAGGTCGTCTGACGCGATTTTCTGATCTGGCTGATCCTCAGCCGCCGGTGACGGGAGGGAACACGGCGACCTCGTCGCCGGCGTGGATGAGGGTGTCGGGCTCTGCGAATTCCTGATTAACCGCCACCCTGAGCCGTGCGCGCTGCTCCAATGCTGCCGCGTGGCCTTTGCCGAGTGTTGGCAGCCAATCCAGCATCTCCGACACGGTCAGCGGTGATTTTGGTGGCGTTTGGCGCTCTTCATCAAGGCCAATTTGGGCGCGCACCCATGCGAAATAGAGCAAACGGATCATCACAAAGCCTTCATCAGCAGATTTTGATCGAGTTGGCCCGTTTTTCGCCACGCTGCCCGCTCATCAGTACCTGAGCGATTGTAATGCCATGTTTGTGATTTCGAAGCGATGAAATGCGACCTCACGGCATTGGGAAAATGGCCATAAGACCCTAAGTAAGCGGGTGCACCGGATAAAGCACCTGCGCAGGGTCGTCTGGAACGGAACGGGAGACAGGAACGAGCATGGTCATGGGACGCACCCCAACACGGATGCTTTGGATCCAGCAGGCTTTCAGATTGATCGCCGCGTTGGTCCTGCTTGTCTCAGTTGTTTCCTTTATCCCGACCGCAAACGCGCAGGTAGATCGTCTTTCCGACCAAGAGCGCCGCATCAATGGTCTGGTGAAGACGGGCCGGGCCATGCTGACGAACCAGCAGTACGCCCGCGCCTACAAGCACTTCCTGACCTACACCCGGCAACAGCCAGAAGAACCCCGGCTTTATCGATGGTTGGTTCTCAGCAGTCTGTACGCGGATCGCAGCGAAGCGTTGACCGATTTGATGCTGGATGCATCGGAACAACCCGAACCGACAACCAAATTGCCGTTCCTCACCGAGCTTGCAGACTATGCGCTCGCCGAACTCGCCATGTCGGAGGGGAACATTGACGCCGTCGAAAACCTGCTCCGCGACTTCAGCGACCGGAACGCGCCCTCGCCGGTTCTTGTGCTCAAGGGCCAAGTCGCGTTGTTGGCCAGCGACTTTGCCGAAGCCAATCGATTGGCAGAACTCGCCCAGCGGCGGGACCAGAACGACCCCGAAGCACAAAGACTGGTGGAGATTGCGTCCGGCCTCGATGCCATGACCGCAGAGTTGGGCCGCATCGTGCTCGACCCCGCAGGCTACAACTTCCTTGAAATGACGGAAACGGAAGTCTTCGCCGCCGCGCTGCTGCTACCTTATCAGCCCGTGGTCCTGCAGGAGGAAGTCGGGACGCAGCTGATCGAGGCGTATTTGAGTATCGGCAATCGGAACCCCGAGCTTCGCTTGTTGATCGACGTCTTCCGGCAGTTGGCGGACTTGAGCAACGGCGGGATGGAAGCCCTTACCGCCATCGATGCCAACGTCAACGAGCTGGCTGCGCTTTCGCCTGACTTCGCCGAATCAGCCAGTTTTTTGCAGGTGCTGGAGCTTATCGGGCGGTTTTGGCTGGCGGTGCGCGAGTACGACCGGGCTTATGATACATTCGACCAAATCCAACTGATCCAGGAACAGCGCGGAGATCGCACGGCGCAATCTTGCTCGCTGGTGATCCTTGGCCGGACAGCGACGCTGATGGGTCGGCGCGATGACGCCAAGGATTTTCGGGACAAAGCGCGAGAGCTGACTGAAGCCGAAGCGCAAAAGACGCGCGCAGAGCTTGTCCGGCCTTGGGGACAAATTTGGCCCTTTATCGGGGTTGCTGCGCTGACCCTGCTGACCGTGGTTTCGCTGATCGGTTCCCGCATGATCGCGCCATCGCTGATTGCGCCAATGCGTCAACGCGACCCGCGCACGGCGCGCATTCTGTCCAACCAGACAACCCGCCGCGTGTGGGTTTTATCGCTGTATTTCATCGCGACCTTATTGCTGATGCTGGCGGTTCTGGCAGCGGTAACTTTGGGTTTGCTGGTGTTGGATTGGGCATCGGTTGAGGTGTTCAAGTGGCGTGACGACACGCTGGTCTATGACAGCATTTATCAGTGGACAGACGCCCCACGACTGGGCGCGATTGCCGCTGGTTTTGCTTTCCTCGCGGCTTCGATCGCCCTGATCGTCTTCGCCAGCACAGGGCAGCAGAAACCTGTGGAAGTGGCCGAAAGCATCGACACGGGCATGGAAACCGGCGGCAGTCTTGAAGCCTTTGTCACAGCCATTGGTGCGCACCCGACCGCAGAGCTTGCCGATCGAAACCCTGCTTTGGTTGCACGCGCGAAAGACGTGACGCGCAGGGGCGTCCCCGGCTGGGTCTTCCCCTTCGCGCTCAGCCCCCTGCTGTTTGCTTTGGGCGCGATGCTGCTGGGCGGTGTCGTGACCGGGTACCGGTTCCTGCCAACGCCCGATCAACCCACCCCGCCCTTGTGTGACCCTGATACCTATGTACCGCCCCCATTCTTGCAATCCAGTCAGCAACCCCAGCAGCAACAGCAGCGCCCTGCGCCCATGACCGGCGAAGGCGAAGGGGAAACTGGCTTGGATGTTTCGGACAGCGAAGTGCCGGATGGCGCGCTGGATGACTTGCTGGATGAACAAAGCGTCGGTGGTTTGGATGATGCGGGGGAACCGCTGGATTACTACACCGGCTTGCCCGATCGACAGTTCAACATCGACCGCTCGACCCGTTTGGAGCCCAATGCGGGTCGGTCTGGCTCGTATTTGCTGGACGACACGGGATTGCGTCCGCGCCAATCTGTACCTGAACGATACCGGGGCCGCTGGGACTGATCCCAAACGCAACCCGCCTTACCCTTTTCCGCGCTAATGCCAAGAAGCAAAGACAAAACAGTATGAACACCGAGACCATCAACGACGAGACCCCCGCAGCTGTTGCCGATGACGTGGTAACGGCGCCAGAGCCGATTGCTGCGGCAACGACTCAGCGTTTGGACGCTGCCAGCATCGAGCACTTTGCGTCGCGCTTCCACGCCATCGCTGCAGAAGTTCGCAAGGACATACTGTCCCCCGAAGGCGAAGAAGACTTCGTGGGCGAGCTGCTGACCGCCTTGTTTGCCAAGGGCCACGTCTTGCTTGAGTCGCGTCCGGGCTTGGGCAAAACCACGCTGGTGCGCTCTCTGGGCACCGCGTTGGGGCTGCAGTTTGGACGGGTGCAGTTCACGCCAGATTTGATGCCAGCGGACATCACCGGGACAACCATCCTGCGCACCGATGAGCGCGGCGGGCTGTATCCGGAATTCCAGTCTGGCCCGATCTTCGCCAACATTCTGCTCGCCGATGAGATTAACCGTGCCAGCCCAAAGACCCAAGCGGCCTTGCTCGAAGCCATGGCCGAGCGCCAAATGACGGTCGCCGGCACGACCTACAAGCCGGGTCAGGACTACACCAAAGGCACCGACGTTGCGGCACCGGATACGGGAACAGACGCCAGCGGCATGTTCCACGTCCTCGCCACGCAAAACCCGATCGAGCAAGAAGGCACCTATCCCCTGCCAGAAGCCCAGTTGGACCGCTTTTTCTATAAGCTGGTTATCCCGTCACCGGATGATGACTTGCTGGCCGGTATCGTCACCCACACCACCGGCATCCAGCGCGAGCGCAGTGACGCCGCGCAGCACGTTCAGGGGCTGAGTTTTGAGGAATTGCAATACTTGCAGTCTTTGCCTTTGCTGGTCGAAACACCGGAAAGTGCGCTGAACTTTGCGGTCGCGCTTTGCCAGACGCTGAACCCGGTTAGCGGTCGCCCAAGCGGTTTGAGCACGGCGAACGAGTATGTCATGTACGGGCCATCCCCCCGAGGGGCGCAGGCGCTGATCCTTGCAGCCAAAGTTCGGGCGTTGGTCGCGGGCCTGCCGAACATCAACACCGATCTCATTGCCCGCGTTGCTGGCCCCGCTTTGCGGCACCGCGTCATCCTCAACCACCGCGCCGCCATTGACGGCATGGACAGCGACCGCCTGATTGCGGACGCTGTGAGCCATTTGGGTCACTAGATCATTGGCAGAACCCTCAACCCTTTCTGCTGACCTGCAGACCGAGCCAGTGGGCGCACATCGGCGGCTGGATGATCTCGACCCGGCATTTCTGCGAGCGGTCGGTGATTTGACCTTACCGCCGCAGTGGATCCCGCCACGGGGCGCAGCGATGGGGCCGCATCTGAACACGTTGGACGGCGATAGCTTGGAGTTCAAACAGCACCGGACCTACACGCCCGGTGATGACGTGCGGCGCGTGGACTGGTCGCTCTATGGCCGATCAAAGCGGCTTTACACCCGGTTGGTGCAAGACGAGCATCAACCGCGCTTGGTTTTGGCGTTGGACACTTCGGCGTCTATGGCCACGGGCGGATGGCAGGACAAGTTCCGCTCGACCATCGAGCTGACGTTGCAGCTGGCCTTGATTGGCTTGAACAGCGGGTACGCCGTGCGCGTCATGCCCTTTGGCGACAGCGTGGTGAGCGAACGGGTCATCAACGTGCTGCACGCGCGCCAGTTGCTCGGCTCCATGCGCGAGCGCCTTGCCGGGTTGGAACCCAGCGGCCCAACCAACTTTGACGCCCTTGGCGCAGCGTCGCTGGATTGGCGGAATCAAGGGGCATTGGTGGTGGTTCTGACCGATTTGCTGTTCGACGTAGACGATGACCGGATGAACGACGCAGCGCCCCAAGACCTGCCGCAACTGCCGCTCACGACGACAGAGCGCGCGCTGTTGAACGGCGTGCGTGCGCAAGCCCGGCGGCGGCTGATGCTGTCCGCGCAGAATGTTGCGCGTGGCCTAAAATTCCTCAGCCACCCCAACATTCGCGGGGTTCTGTGTCAGGTTTCCGGCGCGCAGGATCAGGATCTGAGCCAAGCGCGTCAGATTGTGGATATGGAAAGTGGCATCCTGCAACGCCTCGCCTTTACCCGCGCAGCGTCCAAGGCTTACACGCGGGTTCGATCCGCGCACGGTGCGGCGCTTTCCGGTGCAGCGCGTAGTCTGAACCTCGGCCACGCGTCCTTTGACGCTGGTGCCGCGGGGGATCACAACCGCAGCGACGTACAACGCATTCTCGCAGCGATGGCCAGTCAGGGCTACGCCGGTGAACCCGCAGAAATCGAGGTGGTCTGATCCATGACGATTTTCGGCTTTACCTTTGGTCTGTCCTTTTTGTGGGCTTTGCCTTTGATCCTCGCGCCTGCCTTGGCGTTCTTGTCCTTGCGGGCACGGCGGCAAAGATTGGATGTTTCATCGCTGCTGCTGTTCCGCGATCTGCCGCGACGCACGACGTTCCAGAACCTGTCGATGACGCACAAATGGCATCGCTGGCTCTATGCGCTGATGTTCGCCGTTCTGGCGCTGATTGCGCTTGGCCTGTCGGCGCTTTTGCCAGCGCCCAAGCGGTTAATCGTGGTCGATACGTCGGCATCGATGAACGCTGAGGCCGGCAACGGAAAATCACGGTTTGACCGCGCAGTCGCTGCTGCGGACGCGGAAATCGACAAGGCGATGGCGGCTGGTGCCAGTGTTGCGCTGGTCAGCCTAACCAACCTGGGTGACGATGTGCCGTTTGTGACCGATCGCCTCGAAGCGCGGGCTCAATTGAACGCACTGAGCGCCACGTCGATGCCTGCGCCGATGGACCAGCGCCTGTCTGCCCTCGCTGCGCTTTCGGCCTCACGCGGTGTTGGCGCACTGACGCTGGTCACTGATCGTCCCCTCAGCGAGGATATCGACGCGCCGCGACGGTTGAGCTGGATCGACGTGGGTGATGACCTGCCCTCTAACGTCGGTTTTGAGGGCGTGAGCGGCGGCTTGAACCTGTTTGATGCGCCAAAGGAAGTGTCCCTGCGCAACTTTGGCACAGACCCGCTGCGCGATGTTTCGCTGACGGCGCGTGTTCGGGGTAAGCCTGCGGTCGTGACGCTGCGTCGGCCCTTTGATTTGCCGGCGGGCGCGCGGGAAACCTTTCCGCTGGATCGCGTTTTGGAGCAAACCGTGCAACTCGGCCCGGGACCAAAGGAACTGATCCTCACGTCTGGTTCTGGCGATCCTTTACCACTGGATGACGGCTTGTGGGTCGTTCCCGAAGTTGTTCAGCAGTTTGATCTGCATATCGTCCGCTGCGAAGGCAACGGATACCTGTTCGACCGCTTCTTACCTCATCCGAACATTCGACTGTCGGAAAGCGCGGGCATCACTGACGAGGCGGATTATCGCGGATATGACGCCGTGATCTTTGACCGCTGCCCCGAAGGTCCGCTGTTCGAAGAATTGAACGCCAACGCCATCGTCATCGAAACCCGCCCCGGTGCTGGCCGGTCTGAGAACGGCAGCGGCGCGCGGCAGTTTGCGTGGCAAGCGTCCGAAAACCGCCACCCGGTGATGGCAGGGCTCAAACCCATGATTGGCCGCGTGACGGTCGGCCCGTCCCTGCGCCCCTTGCCCTTTGCCGACGAAAAGTCACGGGTTGTCCCGCTGCTGCGCGACGTAGACCCGCAAGACGCCCTGACAGTCATCGCAGAAGACCGAGTGGAGATCGTCACAGCCTTTGCCGCGGAACGGCGCGATACAGAGGTGGACGGCGTGATGCTGCCCGCAGCAAAGATGCTGTTTCTCGGCTTCGATCCGCATGCCTATTGCACCAATTTCATCCCTTCAGATGCAGAAGCAGACAACACGGTCGAAGACCGCCGCGACGCGCAAATCTATGGCCCTGATGACTGTCTGACCCTGACCTTTATGATGATGAACACGCTCGAATGGATGGACGACCGACGCCAGCGCATTCCCCAATATCTCGCCGCTGGCGATCCGCTCACGCTGGACGGTATCCGGAACGCTGTGGTCCGGACCGACGAGGCTGAAGTTCCTCCAGTGATAACCGATGATTTGGGCGTATCCCGCTGGCGGCTGGATCAGGCCGGGCTGTATTTCCTGAGCGGTGAAGGTCTATCGCAAACCGTGCCGCTGTCGCTGGCATTGTTTAACGCCGAAGAATCCGCGCTCACCCGTGCGCCTGTCACGGCCTTGCCGGACTTTTCTGCGCTGTCGCGGGGTGATGGTTTGCGCCGTCTCACCCGTCCGCTGGTGATTGGATTGCTGGCTATTGCCGTGCTCGAAGCCCTGTTCTTAATTGTGTTGGCTGGTCGGTTCCGTAAAGGCCCAAGCCGGAAGGTTGCCGCGTGAGTTTATTGTTGATCGCCCTGATCTTCGCCGGCTTGCTGTTTTGGCTCGCCCCGCTGATTCGTCGTCTCATCGATCGCGTATCGGGTGTTGAGCGAAACCAACGGCTGTCCGTTCTTATCACCAGTCTGGTCTTGCGCGGGCTCAGTGTCGGCCTGATTGCGCTGCTGTGGCTGGGCATAACCGAATACCGGCAGACCGTTCCTGCCACCAGCAAAGCCCGCGTCGATGTGCTGCTCGACCTGTCTGAAAGCTTGGTTCACGCCGACGCACCAGAGGTCGGCGATTACCTGTCTGAAGCGGAGCGTTTGACCGCTGATATCGTGAAGGGCTTGGGGGTGCCGACGGACGTGCATCGCCGCGTCTTTGCTCAGGGCTCCCGCACGGTGAATGGCTTTAACAGCGCATCCAGCGCGCTCAATGACATCGGCGGCGCTTCAACCGATTTGTCAGCGGTGGTTGCCGAAACCCTTGCAACCGGCGCAGGCGCACCGGCGCAAGCGATCATCCTGATGACCGACGGCCTCACCACCCGCCAAGGCGCACCGGACGACGCGCAAATCACCCAAGTGCTGCAGCTGCTCGCCGGGGGAAGTGTCCCTGTGCTGGTGGTTCCGCAGTCGGGTCAGCCTGAACACCGCCTCGCGAACCCAAATGATCCCCGCTTTATCATTGGAGACGATCAAGGGCTTTCGCTGCTCAGTCAGGGTGACTTGGAAGACCCCTTGGTCGCCACGCCGATTGATATCGCAATCAACCCGCAAGCCGACCAGCGCGTCGCCTACCTTGGCGCACTGCAGGGCGACAAAGTGCAGGACTTGTTCCGCTTCACGTGTTTGGACGGTGATCCGGCGGGAACCGCTGCGATCATCATCGACGAGCGGGTCGAGACCGTTTCTTGCACGCCGCTGATCTTGGATCAGGAAGGCAAAGGGTCATTTGTCCAGATGACCGTGAAGCTCGACAACGACCCCGAGCCCGTCCCCGACAGCCGTTTTGCGCAGCCTCGCTTACCCGACACCGTGCAGTCGCGCATGGTGCCGACCATGGCCACGCCTCAAGTGTTGTGGCTTGATGGCGGAACAGCGCCGATTTCCTTGATTGAGACCATCATCGAAGAGCTCAACTGGAATGTTGAGCGCGTGGTCCCCAGTGACTTGCCACGACGGACCGGTGTTGACGCCACGGACCCGCTGGATTTGTTCGATTACGACCTCATCCTGATGACTGATTTTGCCCCCGGCGAAATTGGCGACGGCATGACCCAGCAAGCGATTCTGGGCGAGATCGAAGACTTCGTCCAGCGCGGCGGCGGATTGTTCGTTGCTGGCGGGGACGAGACCTTTGGGGTCAAAGGCTATGCTGCAACGCCAGTTGCGCGGGTGCTGCCGGTGAATGTTGAGCCAAAGGGCTCATCCGGTGATCCAAAACTGCTGGCCGTCGGTATCCTCGATGTCTCCGCGTCCTTGTTCTACGAAGACGCGACGTTGGACCGCGCTGTGCGCTACATCGTTGAAAGTTTTGCGCCGCTGTCCGAAGGCTCACTGGTGCGCATTTTCGGTTTTTCCGATGAAGTCCATGAACTGGTGCCCTTGGATACATTCCAAGGCGTCGAAGACCTCGAAAACCAAATCCGGGAAGCCTTGGGCCAGTTGGCAGATGAATTTGAGCGCCGCCGGTTGCTGGGTCTGCAGCCCGAAGGCATCGACATTTATGATGCCCTCTTCGAATCCCGCCGCTCATTGGTCATGGCTGAAGAGGCTGGATTTGAGCTGCCCGAAGAGCGCCGCGTGCTGATTATCGCCGATGGTGGCGACCCGGATACGGGCGCTTATTTGTCTTGGAAAGTCGATGAAGATGGCATCTTCCAACGGGATACAGCCCCCGCGTTGGCGGCACGGTTGAACAGTGAAGACGACTTCATCATCAACGGCATCGCCATGGCCTACGGCGATACGTCCCTGCCCGACATCTATGAGGTGCTCAACAGCCGCGACGCCAGCTTGCGCCAGCGCGCCGGCATCGCCTCCGAAGGCTTCAACAATCTATACAGCGTCGCTGAGGCGGGCGGCGGTATCGCCTATCTCGACCGGTTCCAAATTCCGATCGGACAGCTGGCGCGGCGGATGACCAGCTACAAGGATGAGCGGATCGACGAGCCCCAGTTCAATGGCCGTCATCGCTTCCTGAACGACCTACCCGCCCAAGAAATGGGTCTGGGCGCGATAAACGGCTACTCGATCCTCTCCGCCCGCGACGAAGCCCGCTTCATTCTGGGGCAGCAAGACTATCAACCCGAGCAGGGTCGCCCGCTCGATTTGGCCCTGTGGACTGACTGGGTCTTGCAGCGCGAACCCTCCAGCACGGCTGAAGGCTTTATTGAACGCGCCGCTGTGGGGGGCCGGGTTTCGGCGCTTGGGACATCTCTGCGCGATGGGGGTGCCGACGGCTCGCTGACCAACAGTGCGATTTTCCAAGTCGCACTGGCGCGCGCCTTTGCGTGGGCGACCAGAACCAGCCCTCGGGACGCGATCGAGCTGTCGCTGACCCGCGACGGGCGGAATCAAGTTTTGCTGACCCTCGACCACCAATCCATCGACCCCTTTGCCCCAACGGGTTTTTCGGCGGCGCTCCACGCCGTTGCGGAACCCACGACGGACGGCATTGAAACCGAGAGCACAGCGCGCGGTGACTTCATCGTGCAGTTTGATCTCACCGGCGCTGAATCACGGTGGACCGGTAATTTAGGCAGCATTCGCGATTTGCCCGAGGTGTTCGAGCTGGTCATCAGCGGCCAAGGCACGGACCGCCAAGGCCGCGGGCGCAGTTTCACCAAATCCGGCGTGGTTTATCCGGCCTACCTGCATCTCGCCACAGAACCGTTGGCGATGGACACGGGCGCCAATCTGGCGGCGCTGCAAGCGATTGCCAAGGCCAGCGGTGGTGTGGTGCTGGATCCGAGCAATCTGCAAGTTCCCTCTTCGTTGGTGCAGCTGGATCAAAGCGGGACCAAAGACCGCGTTTGGGATCTGACATGGATCCTCGTGTTGCTGCTGCTCATTGCGATTATCGCGGACTACCTGATCCGCGAATACCTGTCTGAAGCGGAGGCCTGATTGATGGCGCAAAAACCGATAAAAGCGCTGCTGACCGGCCTTGCTCTCGCCGTGGCTGGCTGGACGTCAGCGGCTCAATCCCAAGCCTTCGACCCGCAAGACCCCTACCGCCGTGTCTTCCTTGACATGATGTTGACCTTCACCAGTGCCGCCGAACTCTCGGACAATTGGAGCGATGATTGGGACAGCATTCGCGCCGCGCGAGATTTACAGGAAGAGCTGCGGCTGTGCGGGACGTTTTACCGGCAAGACCTGTCCAACCACCTGCTGGCCGTGATGGGGACGGCATCCGATGACCCGGACGTGATGTCTGGCATCGCCGACCTTGTCCGCGCATCTGTGGCGTTCTCGAACATGAATGAAGACCTGGGCAAATTCTCCCTCGACGCCATTCCCGATGCTGTTCTCGCCCGTCCAGACATTCAGGAGCTGGTGCGCCTCATCACACGGTACTTCAGCCTCGAAGACCAGTATTTCGGGAACCTGTGGTTCGGTGAAGCCCTGGTCCCCCGCGATCTGGCCCCCCAGCGGCTGGAGTTTGATTATTACCCCAAGGCTGAGTTTCTGGTCGGCGATATTGAGAAATATATGAGTTTCGCTGAAACCGCCTTTGGGTCTGATTTCCTCGACTGGCCGATTACCGCCGCGATGCGCGCAGGCCGCGATGACCTCGCACGCCGGCTCCAGCGTGATTATGACCGGACCCAGCCCTCCAACATCACCAAGTTGCTGTTCCTCGAAACCCCGACCGCACAAGCCGCACACTGTCAGGGGCTGCTGCAGGGCGTCCGTGATCGATTGATGGAGCAAGAGCGTTACACCGCCAAAGCCGAAGCTGAAACGACCGGCGTGCGGTTCGCGAGCTGGACCTTGCTGCTGTGCGGACAGTTCGCCGACTCCCGCCGATCCGCCCGCAAAATGGGGTGGAGCCGCATGGCGCGTAGTTGTGGTTTTAACCGCGAGACATCGAACGTTACTGACTTTTACAACGCCATTCTCTCAGGGTCATACCTCGCGACGGAACAGCGCAAGAACGGAGAGCTGCTGCGTTCCGCCTTCACGCTGGAGGAGATCGTCGCAGAGATCCGTCAGGTGCTCTACCTCGACAGCTTTACCGGGCTGGGCCACATCAACATCGTGCTGGACGAAGACATCACCATGTACATGACCCACCTGCACGGCATGACACCGGAGCTTCGCGTGGTTCAAGGCCTACTAGAAGAGGCACGGGGCAACACATCGCTGGCCGTAAATGCGTGGCGGGCCGCCCTGTCGAGCGACGAACTGCACGAGCGATGGATCATCACGTTGCAAGCATGGATCAACGCAGAAAGCAGCCGCGTCAGCCTGCTGGACGCCGAAGACAGCTAGGCGCGCCAACCGTTGATGACACAAAGCCACATCGCAATCGGCCTGCTGATTGCGGCCAAGAGCGGACGGCGTGCCGCGATTACTGGAGCGATCCTTGGCGGGATTGCGCCGGATTTCATGATGGTGCCGATGGTGCTCATCTCGTCCTTTGTACTGGGGCAGGACATGGGGCAGATCTGGAGCACCACGTATTATGGCGTGCCGTGGTGGAATATCGACCAGATCGCCAACTCAGGACCGCTCTACGCGCTTCTTGCTGGCGTTGCGGCCTTGGCCATGCGTCAGACCCAGCACTGGTGGCCGCGCTTCCTGTTGGCATTCTCGATCACGGCGTTGCTGCACGTCGGCTTTGATTTCCTCACCCACGCAACCGACGGCCACATCCATTTTTGGCCGTTTTCAGATTTCGTCTTTGCCAGCCCGGTTTCGTATTGGGAAAGCGCGCATCATGGGCGCTTGTTTGGCTGGATCGAAGCCCTTTCAGGCTTGATCGCAGCCGCCGTTCTTTGGCGCCTTTATGCCGGTTGGTTGGTGCGTACGTTCACCGTCATTCTTGGACTGCTGTCCGTGCTTGGTGCGACGGTGAGCGCGTTGCTTACCTTTGGAGTCTGGGGTTAGACGCGCCCCTCACACACCCAAC
This sequence comes from uncultured Alphaproteobacteria bacterium, assembly GCA_905479265.1. Classification (GTDB taxonomy): domain Bacteria; phylum Pseudomonadota; class Alphaproteobacteria; order UBA7985; family UBA7985; genus UBA7985. Next base: position 80,740 of record CAJQLX010000036.1, on the reverse strand, counting down.
AAAGCCGGAATTTCGCGGACATGCTCGATCCGCACATCGACACCTGCGCGGAAGCGGGGGTCGACGTAGCTGTCTTCAATCACCCCAATGCAGGAATGCGCACCGGCGTTTCGGGCGAAGTTCAAGTCCGTCATGGTATCGCCCACCATCGTCACCTGCCCCGGCATCAGGCCCGTTTTGGCGCAAAAGGCTGTCATCATCTCCGGCCCCGGTTTGCTGCCGTGACTGTCGTGGCCGTAGATCACCGTGCAAAACTCGGTCACGTCTAACCCGTCCATGTCACGCCGCGCGGCGGCTTCGGAGTCATTGGTTGCAATGCCCATCACAAAGCCCGCCTCAGCCAGCGCCTGCATGGTTGGGCGAATGTTACCCAGCGCGACAGACTGCCGCGAACGCTTGCCGGTCCGCATGTCTTCAAGAAACGTCACCATGCGCTTGCCCTGCTCCGGCCCTAGCCGTTCCTGCCATTCCTGAAAGATGGACCCCCAATCACCCTGCGCCAGCTGGCTGTCGGGCGTGAATTTCTGGGTGGCGAGGTTATAGCCACCAATCCGCGCCAAATCTTCGGCCACGCGCTGCTCACCTTCGCCGGCGGAGTGCCAGATCAAATCATTCAGAACAACGCCCCACGTACCGTGCAGGTCCAACAAGGTTCCATCCTTGTCAAAAAGCACCCCTTTGACCCCCGTCATATCCATCGCTTCGCTTCCTTTTGCCTTATGCGAATGTTCGTATATTGTTCTTGCAGGTTATGCACAAGCCCGGTTATTGCTCTTGTGCAGTTACGTCCTTAGAAACGGCGTATAACAGATTTACGAAAGCTTGGTAAAAATGAGCGTCAACAAAGTCATTCTGGTCGGCAACCTTGGCCGCGACCCAGAGGTCCGTACCACCAACAACGGCAGCAAAGTCGTGCAGCTTTCCATCGCCACGTCTGAACGCTGGCGTGATCGGGGAAGCGGTGAACAGCGCGAGAAGACCGAATGGCATCGCGTCGTGATTTTTAACGAGCGTTTGGCCGACGTTGCTGAACGCTACTTGCAGCGCGGTCGCCAAGTCTACATCGAAGGCCAGCTCCAAACCCGCAAGTGGCAGGATCAGGAAGGCAATGACAAGTACACCACGGAGATCGTGCTCAGTCAGTTCCGCGGTGAGTTGCAGATGATCGGCGGTCGCGGCGAAGGTGGCGGCGGTGGCGGCGGTGGCGACTTCGGTGGCGACAGTAACTTCGGCGGCGGCGGTGGCGGCGGCGGCGGCAGTTCGTCCGGCGGCGGCTTTGGCGGTGGATCCGGCGGTGGCGGGTTTGGCGGCGGATCTGGGGGCGGTTCTGGCGGCGGCTCTGGCAGCGGATCGAGCAGTTTTGGCGGCGGTTCATCCGGCGGCGGAAACGACTTCGACGACGACATTCCGTTCTAAATGACTCCACAGGATGCAGGGGTGGTTTCCCTTGCTTCACGACGCATAATTTCCTAGTGTTAGGCGGTTCTAATCATGGCCGCCTGACCCCGATTTTATTGGCTTCAGTCCGGCAGCAAAACGGGGCGGTAAAACGCGCCTTTCCACGACCCGGAGTGTATAGTGTCGGATAACGAAGACGACCTCCCACCAGAGAGTGCAGAAGCCTCCGGCGACGGCGGTGATGACGGCGAAAACGGGCTGAGCGCGAGCGCGCTACCCGATGATATCGCACCGGTTTCTCTCGTTGCAGAAATGCGCAAGTCCTACTTGGACTATGCCATGTCGGTCATCGTTTCCCGTGCTCTACCCGACGTCCGGGATGGACTGAAACCCGTACACCGCCGCATCCTCTACACCGCCAAAACAGGTGGGTACGAATGGAACCGGGCCTACCGCAAATCTGCGAACTTGGTCGGTGAAGTCATGGGTGGCTACCACCCGCACGGCGATGGCGCGATTTACGACGCGATGGTTCGTATGGCGCAGCCGTTTTCTATGCGCGCCATGCTCATCGACGGCCAAGGCAACTTTGGCTCCATGGATGGCGATCCGCCAGCGGCCTATCGTTATACCGAAGCTCGGTTGTCCAAGCTGGGCTCTGGCCTGCTGGAAGACATCGACAAGAACACCGTTGATTTCCAGCCCAACTACGACGAGAGCAAGCAAGAGCCGCAAGTCCTGCCTGCGCCTTACCCGAACCTGCTGGTCAACGGCGCTGGTGGTATCGCCGTCGGCATGGCAACCAACATTCCACCGCACAACCTGCGCGAAGTCATCAGCGCGTGTGCGGCCTATATCGACAATCCGACGATCACCATCGATGAGTTGATGGAACACATCCCCGGTCCGGACTTTCCGACCGGCGCAATGATCCTGGGGCGCTCCGGCATTCGCTCGGCCTACCACACGGGTCGCGGCTCGGTGATCATGCGGGCCAAGACGCATATCGAAGAAAACCGCAAAGACCGCGAAACCATCGTGGTCACGGAACTGCCCTATCAGGTGAACAAAGCGCGCCTTGTTGAGCGCGTGGTTCAGCTGGCCAAAGACAAGATCGTCGAGGGCGTTGCCAGCGCCAACGATGAATCCGATCGTCATGGGATGCGGGTGGTGATCGAGGTCAAGCGCGATCATCAGGCCGAAGTGGTCCTGAACCAGTTGTTCAAACACACGCCGCTGCAAAGCTCCTTCGGGTGCAATATTTTGGCGATTAACGGTGGCCGACCCGAGATGCTGAATCTTCAGCAGATCATCAGCGCTTTCGTTGATTTCCGTGAAGAAGTCATCACGCGCCGGATGGCGTTCGAGTTGGGCAAAGCCCGCGACCGGGCGCACATTTTGGTGGGTCTGGCCGTTGCTGTTGCGAACATTGATGATGTCATTGCGCTGATCCGCAACTCCCCAGACCCGACCTCAGCGCGGCTGGAATTGATGGAACGCGCTTGGCCGGCCGAAGACATTCGCCCGCTGATCGATTTGCTCGACGAGCCGGGTCGCGGTGTGACCGACGATGGCACGTACAAGCTGTCCGAAGAGCAAGCGCGCGGCATTCTGGCCCTGCAGCTGTCCCGCCTGACCGGTTTGGAGCGCGACAAGATCGCCTCCGAGCTCGAAGACCTCGCGGCGAAGATCAAAGAATACCTCGAAATTCTATCCAACCGTGATTTGCGGATGGGCTTGGTGCGCAGTGAGTTGTTGGCGGTTGCCGAAGAGTTTGGAGACGATCGTCGAACGTCCATCGAAAACTACGAAGCCGACTATGACATCGAAGACCTGATCCCACGCGAAGATATGGTCGTCACCGTCAGCCACGGCGGCTATGTCAAGCGCGTGTCGCTGGACACCTACCGCGCGCAACGGCGCGGGGGTAAGGGGCGTTCGGGCATGTCCACGCGGGACGAAGATTTCGTCGCCAACGTCATGGTCTGCAACACCCATACGCCGGTGCTGTTCTTCTCCTCCCGCGGCATGGTCTACAAGCTGAAAGTCTGGCGCCTGCCCGAAGGCACGCCGCAAGCACGCGGCAAGGCGATGGTCAACATTCTGCCCTTAGAACCCGGTGAGACCATCACCGCGTTCCTGCCTCTGCCAGAAGATGAAGAGCAGGCGGATGATCAGTTTGTCATGTTCTCGACCGCCAGCGGCGGCATTCGCCGGAACCGCTTGAGCGACTTCGTATCGGTCAAGGCAAACGGCAAAATCGCGATGAAGCTCGACGAGGGCGATAGCTTGGTCAACGTTGCCATCTGTCACGAAAACCAAGACGTGCTTCTGTCGGCGCAGGGCGGTAAGGCCATTCGCTTCCCGGTCACGGATGTTCGTGTGTTTGTGGGGCGTGATTCGACCGGCGTACGCGGCATGAATTTGCCTGCTGGTGATCGTGTGATCTCGATGGCGATCCTGAACCACGTTTCTGCGACCGCAGACGAGCGCGACGCCTATGTCCGTCACGCCAACGCCATGCGGCGCGCAGAGGAAGAAGGCGCGAGCGGCACAGACGTTGGCGGTGGCGGCTTGTCACAAGAGCGCCTGACCCAGTTGGCGGCGGCGGAGCAGTTCATCCTGACCCTGTCCGAAGACGGCTTGGGCAAGCGCACAAGCGCCTATGAATTCCGCACCATGGGACGCGGGAATCAGGGCGTGGCCGCGATTGATTTGGGACGGTCTGGCACAGCAACCACGTCGGTTGCCGCCAGCTTCCCGGTACAGGACGGCGATCAGCTGATGCTGGTCACAAACGGCGGCACCCTTATTCGAACATCGGTTGATGAAATCCGCATCGCCGGGCGCTCGACCCGAGGCGTTTACGTCTTCCGCGTGGCGGATGGCGAGCAAATCGTGTCTGTGGCCCGACTTGACGATCCGGGCTCTTCGGACGATGACGATGATGAAGCCGCTAACGCAGTGGATGGCGAAACCGAGGAATAAGCTCCATGAGGCGAGTTGGACTCTACCCGGGCACATTTGACCCCGTTACCAATGGTCATTTGGATATCATGCAACGCGCGACCCATGTGGTCGATCATCTGATCATTGCCGTTGCAAACAGTCCGGGGAAGAACCCCGCCTTTACGCCGCCGGAACGCGTGCAATTGCTGCAGGATTTGGTCGAGGCCAATGATTTTGGCAACTGCACGGTCGAGGTGCGATCCTTTGGTTCTTTGCTGATGCATTTCGCCGATGAAGTTGGCGCGTCCTTGGTCATTCGGGGTCTGCGTGCTGTTTCGGACTTTGAGTACGAGTTTCAGCTTGCGACCATGAACAAGCACCTGAACCCCAAGGTCGAAACCGTGTTCCTTACCGCCTCTGAGAGCCAGCAGTTCATCGCCTCGTCGCTGGTTAAGGAAATTGCCGGATTGGGCGGCGATGTTTCGGACTTTGTACCGGAGATGGTGCTCAGGGCGCTCAAGATCCGATACCCGGTTTAACGGCTCGGTTTCAGCCCCATCGCTCGCCGAGCTCGTGACATTCGTGGCACGATTCAATGCGCTGTTTCAGTGTGAACCAGGTTAACCCCAGAAATGGTGCCGCGGCCTCTGGCATGTGGCCGGAATCGGCCTATTCTCTTCGGTCAATTCGACGGATTCTGGAACTGACCCCCCGACATGGCTTCAAAGAAAACTGGCTTCGCCGCGCACGAAAGTCCTTACATCTCCGTTCGCGGGGCGCGGGAACACAACCTGCGTGGCGTCAACATCGACTTACCGCGAAACCAGCTCGTGGTGATTACGGGCCTGTCGGGTTCGGGCAAGTCCTCTCTGGCCTTTGACACCATCTACGCCGAGGGCCAACGGCGCTATGTCGAGAGCCTGTCCGCCTATGCCCGCCAATTCTTGGAGTTGATGGAAAAACCGGACGTGGACAGCATCGAAGGGCTGTCTCCCGCAATTTCTATTGAGCAGAAAACAACGTCCAAGAACCCGCGGTCTACCGTCGGCACCGTGACGGAAATCTACGACTATCTGCGCCTGCTGTACGCCCGTGTTGGCATTCCCTACTCCCCCGCGACAGGCCTGCCGATTGAGAGCCAGACGGTGTCTCAGATGGTTGATCTGACCGTTGCGATGGGTGAAGGAACACGCCTGTATTTGCTGGCTCCCATCGTTCGAGGGCGCAAAGGCGAGTATCGCAAGGAGCTTGCTGAGCTGCAAAAACGCGGTTTTCAGCGCGTCAAAATCGATGACGTCATGTACCTCATCGAAGAAGCCCCAGCGCTGGACAAGAAATACAAGCACACCATCGAAGTCGTGGTTGATCGCGTCGTGCTGAAAGACGGCATGGAACAGCGGTTGGCCGACAGCTTTGAAACAGCGCTGGAACTGGCGGATGGTCTGGTGATCGTTGAAGACGCGAAATCCGAAGAACGCACGACCTTCTCAGCGAAGTTTGCCTGTCCGGTCAGCGGCTTCACCATTGATGAGATCGAGCCGCGGCTGTTTTCCTTCAACAACCCCTTTGGGGCGTGCCCGTCGTGTGACGGGTTGGGGCATCAGTTGTTCTTCGATCCGGATCTGGTGGTGCCGGTCAAAGGGTTGAGCCTGCGCGAAGGTGCGCTGGCACCGTGGGCGAATTCGTCATCGAAGTATTACATGCAAACGCTGGACGCGATCAGCGCGCATTACGGCTTTGACCTCGATACGCCCTTCGATGAACTCAAGCCCAAGAACCGCGACACCATCCTCTATGGCTCCGGCAAGGACGCCATCACCATGATCTACGACGACGGCACGCGCGCTTATCGCACCACCCGTCCGTTTGAGGGTCTCATCAACAACATGGATCGGCGATACCGCGAGACAGACAGCGATTGGGTTCGGGAGGAGCTGGGCAAATACCAGAACCGCCGCCCGTGTAAGTCTTGTGACGGCTACCGGCTCAAGGAAGAAGCGCTCGTCGTCAAGATCGATGACCTGCACATTGGCCGGGTGAGTGAGATGTCGATTGGCGAAGCGAATGCGTGGTTCCAGGCGTTGCCCGAGCGCCTGTCGATCAAGCAGAGCGCCATTGCTGAGCGAATTTTGAAAGAGATTCAGGAGCGGTTGGGCTTCCTGAACAACGTCGGCCTGTCGTATCTGACCCTATCGCGCGGATCGGCAACCTTGTCCGGGGGCGAGAGCCAGCGCATTCGCTTGGCCTCACAGATTGGCTCCGGCTTGACCGGTGTTCTGTACGTTCTCGACGAACCCTCCATCGGGCTCCACCAGCGTGACAACGACCGCTTGCTGGAAACCCTGACGCGGTTGCGCGATTTGGGGAATACGGTGTTGGTGGTCGAGCACGACGAAGACGCCATTCGCGCCGCAGACTATCTGGTCGATATGGGCCCCGGTGCCGGGGTGCATGGCGGGACCGTTGTGGCCGAAGGCACGCCAGCGCAGGTGCAGAAATCCAAAGAATCTGTCACCGGGCAATATCTTTCCGGCAAGCGGCGGATCGAAGTGCCGACACAGCGGCGCAAGAAGACCGGGAAAAAGATCCGGATTGAGGGCGCGACCGCGAACAACCTCGACAACGTGACTGTCGATTTTCCGATGGGCATCATGACCTGCGTTACGGGCGTGTCGGGGTCGGGCAAGTCGACACTGACGCTGGAAACCCTGCACAAAGCGCTGGCCCGGCATCTCCACGGTTCTCGCGATACGCCGGGTGCGCACACGACGATCGAGGGCATGGAGCAGGTCGACAAGATCATCGTTATCGACCAGTCCCCCATTGGCCGCACGCCACGCTCGAACCCTGCCACCTACACCGGCGCGTTTGGCCCAATCCGCGATTGGTTTGCCGGACTGCCCGAAGCCCAAGCGCGTGGCTACAAGCCGGGCCGGTTCTCGTTCAACGTCAAGGGCGGGCGCTGTGAAGCCTGTCAGGGCGATGGCATGATCAAGATCGAGATGCACTTCCTGCCCGATGTGTACGTGCAGTGCGACGTCTGCAAGGGCAAGCGCTACAACCGGGAAACGCTTGAGGTGCGGTTTAAGGATAAATCCATCGCAGATGTCTTGGATATGACCGTGGAGGAGGCTGTGGGCTTCTTCAAGGCGGTGCCATCGATCCGTGGTAAAATGGAAATGCTGGCGGAGGTGGGACTGACCTACGTCCGGGTTGGGCAATCCGCGACGACGCTCTCCGGCGGTGAAGCCCAGCGCGTCAAGCTGTCCAAAGAGCTGTCAAAGCGGTCCACGGGCAAGACGGTCTACATCCTCGATGAACCCACCACGGGGCTGCACTTTCACGACGTGTCCAAGCTGCTCGAAGTGCTGCATCGGCTGACCGATCAGGGCAATACGGTGATCATCATCGAGCACAATCTCGAAGTGATAAAAACCGCTGACTGGATCATCGATATTGGGCCTGAAGGTGGCTCGGGTGGTGGTCGCATTGTTGCCCAAGGCACACCTGAGACAGTGGCCGAAAGCGAAGACGGACACACCAGCCGCTACCTGCGTTCCGCGCTGGTTTAGGGGTGTAAACGCCCGTCGGTCAGCGCCTCAGCGCTTTCCTAAAACGGAGGCGGCAGCCGACCGGCGACAGGGTCGCCGACCTGCTTGCGCGTGACGTTTTCGAATCCCGCGAAGCGGGAGAGAAAACGGCGCGCCACCCCGTCAACGCACCAAATAGGACACCTGTGATTCAAATGTGAATCGACGCAGATCCAGCGCATCCGCCCCAATCACCTCCAGCGCCGCGCGGGTCTCCCCGGGAAATTCGGGAAAAGCGAGTTGGTCGAAGGCCAACACCGATCCCTTAGGCATGAGCGGCCACAGCGCCTCCAGCGCGGCTTTGGTCGGGCGATACAGGCACAGGTCAACATAAACCAATGCGATCATCAGCTGTGGATTGGCCTCGATGAACAGGGGCAATGTTTGCTCCACGTCACCCACTACCAACTCGACCCGCGGCACGTGTCCAAGAAAACGGTCGGCGTCGTGCGCTTGGATCGATGCGCGCAGACGGTCGAGGTCGCCGCGCAGCTTGCCGGGTTTGACGTTCTTGGCGCCCAAGGCCTGATCCACCTCGTCAACCTGCGGAAAGCCTTCAAAGGTATCGAAGCCATAAATCCGGCGCGCGACGTGGTTGGGTTCTAGATTTGAAGCAATGTGCGCAAACGACATCACGCCCTGCCCGTGCTGAACGCCAAGCTCAAGGATAACCCCAGGCCGGTCAGCAATCAGCTTGAACAGCTCATAGCGCGTGATGAACGCCAGCATGTCGCGGCGTTTTGCGGTCAGGGCAAAGGGAGGAATCTTTTCAGCAGTCACGGGGCTATGCATCCCGGAAAAGTGGGGCGACTGATGGGGTTCGAACCCACGACCCCCGGTACCACAAACCGGTGCTCTAACCAACTGAGCTACAATCGCCGTCAAGAACGCCTGAGTACGTCAAAGCGCTTTAAGGGTCAATAACCCCGGCTTGCGTCCCTTGCTTTGGCACCCATGCGGAAAACACGGTCAAATGCAAACGATTCGATTTCACAGCAAAAACACACCGTCGCCTATTTTTTAGGCAGTTGTGTTCTTGCTGTGCAGCAATATGCGGGTGATCCATGCGTTTGGCTCAAAGGCCTTTCTCATCTGCCTTTTTTTACAGCAAAGTCTTTGCACGCAGCGGCAACCATCGCTAAAGCGAAGAGCTAGAACGAAGGGGCTGCACAGCTTCTTCTGAACCAGGTTGTCTCGGGGCGTGTAAAGTCATGAAAAAGATCGAAGCTGTCATCAAACCCTTCAAACTCGACGACGTTAAAGAAGCCCTGCACGCCATTGGCGTGGCGGGCATCACCGTTACCGAAGCTAAGGGATTTGGTCGTCAAAAAGGCCATACAGAGTTGTATCGCGGCGCTGAATACGTCGTGGATTTCCTGCCCAAAGTAAAAATCGACCTGATCGTCGCCGACAGCCAACTCGACGCGGCGCTCGACGCTATTGAATCCAGTGCCAAAACCGGTCGTATCGGTGATGGCAAGATCTGGGTTACGGACATCGTTGATGTTGTCCGGATCCGGACCGGTGAACGCGGTGACTCAGCGATTTAACCGACGCTGTGTCACGGGGGTCGTTCAGGCCCCGCTCTTTTTTATTCCTGAACACTTCAGAATTGACCGTAAGTTACGAAAGGATTTGGCATGACCACTTATGCTGACATCAAAAAGATGATCGAAGAAAACGACGTAGAATATGTTGACGTTCGCTTCACCGATCCTCGCGGCAAGCTTCAGCATCTGGCGATGTGCGCGCACGCCATGGATGAAGATGCTTTCAACGAAGGCATTATGTTCGATGGTTCTTCCATCGCTGGCTGGAAGGCTATTAACGAGTCCGACATGCTGCTGGTTCCAGACATGGAAACCGCTGTGATGGATCCGTTCACCGCCCAGCCCCAGCTGATTATCTTCTGTGACGTAAAGGATCCGATCACCGGTGAGCTTTACGAGCGTGACCCACGCGGTACCGCAAAGAAGGCTGAGCAGCTGGTTAAAGATTCCGGCTTGGGCACCGACGTTTTCTTTGGTCCAGAAGCAGAATTCTTCATGTTTGACGACGTGCGCTTCTCCGTTGAGATGAACCGCTCGTTCTTCGAATTCTACTCCGAAGAAGGTCCGTATGCATCCGGCGACGAGATGGAAGGCGGCAACATGGGCCACCGTCCGGGCGTCAAGGGCGGCTACTTCCCCGTGAACCCCGTCGATCAGTCCGGCGACATCCGCGCTGAAATGACCTCCACCCTGCTCGCCATGGGTGTGGACATGGACAAGCACCACCACGAAGTTGCGCCATCCCAGCACGAATTGGGCATGACCTTCGACCACCTGACCCGCGTTGCTGACAAGCTGCAGCTTTACAAGTACGTCGTTCACAACGTTGCTGCATCCTACGGCAAGTCCGCGACCTTCATGCCAAAGCCTGTTCAGGGCGATAACGGCACTGGCATGCACTGCCACCAGTCCATCTGGAAAGACGGCAAGCCTTTGTTCGCTGGCGACAAGTACGCTGGTCTGTCACAGGAAGCACTGTGGTACATCGGTGGTATCCTCAAGCACGCTAAGGCGTTGAACGCGTTTACCAACCCGTCCACCAACTCCTACAAGCGTTTGGTCCCAGGCTTCGAAGCACCGGTTCTGCTGGCATACTCCGCCCGCAACCGTTCCGCGTCTTGCCGTATTCCTTTCGGCTCCTCGCCAAAGGCAAAGCGCATGGAAATCCGCTTCCCGGATCCAACCGCGAACCCGTACCTGTGCTTCGCAGCGATGCTGATGGCTGGCCTCGACGGCATCAAGAACAAGATCGATCCGGGCGCACCACGCGACGAAGATCTGTACGAGTTGTCCGAAGAAGAGCTGAAGGACATTCCAACCGTTTGTGGTTCCCTGCGCGAAGCGCTGGATTCCTTGAAGGGCGACTACGAGTTCTTGCTCGAAGGCGGCGTGTTCACCAAAGACCAGATCGATGCTTACATCGACCTGAAAATGGAAGAAGTCATCGAATTCGAATTCGCACCACACCCGGTCGAGTTCAAGATGTACTACTCCTGCTAATCCCCACTGGATTGGTCAGAATTCAAAAAGGGTCGCTCCTCCCGAGCGGCCCTTTTTTTGTGGCGGCGTGTTGGGCCGTGACCGCGCTGCCCTTGCAGGCAACAATCCCCTTTCCTTGCAAACAAGTGCGCTCAGACCGCTTGCTTTGACGCCGCATAAAGCGGATAAAGGCGAACAGATACTGAACACCCAATTTTGAACAGGGATCGTGCTCCTATGGCCGCAGATACGGACCTTTTCTCCGTTTCCGATGAACAGACCAAGAAAGCAACGGGCTACACCGCCAAGGACATCGAAGTCCTCGAAGGTCTGGAACCCGTCCGCAAGCGCCCCGGCATGTATATCGGTGGCACGGACGAGCGCGCCTACCATCACCTCATGGCCGAAATTCTCGACAACTCGGTCGATGAAGCCGTCGCGGGGCACGCGACCCGGATATCGGTTGAGATGCTGGCGGATGGCTCGGTAAAGGTCATGGACAACGGACGCGGCATTCCGGTCGATCCGCACCCCAAGTACAAAGACAAGTCAGCGTTGGAGGTTATTATGACCACGCTGCACTCGGGTGGTAAATTCAGCGGCAAGAACTACGCCACCTCTGGCGGTCTGCACGGGGTTGGTATTTCGGTCGTCAACGCTCTGTCCGAATCACTCATCGTTGAAGTCGCACGCGACAAAACATTGTGGACGCAGTCATTTTCACGAGGCTTGGCCGTCTCCAAGCTCACCAAAGTCGGCGCAGCACCCAACCGGCGCGGCACCTCGGTGCAGTTCAAGCCGGACGAAGAGATCTTCCACAACAAGCACACATTCAAACCCGCCACTCTGTTCAAAATGGCGCGGTCCAAGGCCTACCTCGAACGCGGTGTGGAAATACGATGGTCCTGCGCTGAGGAGCTGATCAAGGACGGCGACAAGACGCCCACCGAAGCTGTGTTCCACTTCCCCGGCGGCCTTGGCGATTTCCTGCGGGAGCAATTGGGCCCGCAAGCGCTCATCGGTGATTCGCTGTTTGCCGGCAAGGCCGATCTCAACGGATCCGGCGGCAAGGTCGAATGGGCCTTGGCTTGGCCTGATGACGAGGGAACGGGGGAAGCCACCCTCACATCCTACTGTAACACCATCCCAACCCCCCAAGGCGGCACCCACGAAAACGGATTGCGCACCGGCTTGACCCGCGCCCTGCGCACCTATGGGGAGATGGCAGGAAACAAGAAAGCCGCGTCGATCACCGCTGACGACGTTCTCGGCGGCGCGCGAGCGGTCCTGTCGTGCTTTATCCCCGAACCGCAGTTCCAAGGCCAAACCAAGGAGCGGTTGGGCAGCCCCGAGGCTTCCCGCTTGGTGGACCAAACGCTCAAGGAACACTTCGAACACTGGCTTGCCGGCAACGGTCCCGCAGCAAAAGCGCTGCTCGACAGCATCATTTTGCGCATGGAAGAGCGTCTGCGGAAAAAGGCTGAGAAGGAAACAGCGCGAAAGTCCGTGACCAAGCGCCTGCGCTTGCCCGGCAAGCTCACCGACTGTTCCCGCAATTCGCCAGAAGGCACCGAACTGTTTCTGGTGGAGGGTGACTCCGCTGGTGGTTCCGCCAAGCAAGCCCGCCGCCGCGAAACACAGGCCATTCTGCCCCTGCGCGGTAAAATCCTCAACGTGGCATCGGCCAGCGCGGATAAACTGCGCGGCAACCAGGAACTGGCTGACTTGGCGCAAGCCCTCGGCTTTGACGGCAAGTCGGCGGATGTCGAAAACCTGCGCTATGAGCGTGTGGTGATCATGACCGATGCAGACGTGGACGGCGCTCACATCGCCTCTCTGCTGATGACGTTCTTCTATAAAACCTATCCGCAGATCATCGAAGCCGGTCGGCTGTTTCTGGCCGTTCCGCCCTTGTACCGGCTCAGCCACGGCGGCAAATCGTTTTACGCCCGTGATGACCGGCATAAAGATCAGATCATGGAAAAGGAATTCCGCCCCAACGCCAATGTTGAGATCAGCCGGTTTAAAGGTCTGGGCGAAATGATGCCCAAGCAACTGCGCGAAACAACCATGGACCCGGCCACCCGGCAGATGGAGCGCGTAACGCTCGCCGATGCGGCCGCTGGCTTGGCCGCTGGAAAATCCATTAAGGAGCTGGTGGAAGACCTGATGGGCAAAAAGGCTGAAAAGCGCTTCGAGTTCATTCAGGAAAATGCCGCCTACGTCGTTGAGGAAATCGACGTCTAAGCCAACCATTTACGTTTTTTTCAAAAAAATCTTCCACGTGTGGGGATGTTGAGGGACGAGTGTGCGTAAAGCACTCACGAAGGCGACAACAACGTCGCCTCTAGCTTCTCTCAAGGCTCGCTTCTCACCCCAAGAGCCCCACACTTTTTTGGAAAGAACCAACGATGAAAACCAAGCTTCTTCTGATCGCCACCGCGACACTCCTGATCTCCGGCACCGCAGCGACCGTTTCTTTGGCTGACTCGCACAAGGGTGGCCGCGGCATGACCGCAGAACGCGCAATGAGCGCCGCCGAACACATGTTCACACGCATTGATACCGACAACGACGGTGTCCTCAGCGCCGCTGAACTGGAAGCAGCCCCAAAGCGTGGCAAGCGCGGCGACAAGTCCGACAAAATGGACCAGAGCGCAGACGGCGAGGCCATGGCTGACGCAGATAGCGCTAATGCTGATGCTGATGCTGATGCTGATGCTGGCATGAGCGACGAAAAAGGTAAGCGCGACGGCAAGCGCAAAGGCATGGGTAAAGGCAAAGGCAAGGGTAAAGGCAAGCACGGCAACCGCATCGCCCGCGTCTTCCTTGGTGAAGACGGCCTGACCGCTGGCATGACGTTGGACGACGTACAGGCCAAAATCAGCGCTGGTTTCGCTGACCTTGATGCCAACGCAGACGGCACGCTGACCCGCGATGAAATCCGTGCGGCGATGCAGGCCATGCGCGAAGCACGCAAGTCCTAAGCCGCCCAAGAAGCAAGCGGGATTGGTTCAGGTCGCAGACCGGCCAGCCCCGCTTTCTTATTCGGCAAGCCAACGAAGCAGCGCCCGAGTCACCTCTTCCGGGCGCTCCATCGTAGAGAGATGGCCGCATTCCTCGATCACCAGCAACTCCCCCGACGGTGCGAGTTCGGCCATTTCTTCACTCAAGTATAGCGGCGTTACTTGATCCTGACGCCCACAGATCACCAGAACGGGCGGCTGAAACCCGGCCAGCATGTCCCGCTGGTCCTCGCGATGCAAAATCGCTGTTTGCTGCCGACGAAAAACATCCGGCCCCAGCCCTTCCGCCATGGCCGTGACGGCATGGGTAAGCTCGGCATCCTGCAAGCGGCTTTGGTGGATATAAAGCGGCAGCAGTCGGGGTGTGACACCTTTAAAATCGCCCTTGGCCGACAGTTCCAGCAGGCCGCGACGCCGCGCTGAGATCTCCGGCGTGTCCGCTCGGGCGCTGGTATCGAGCAGCGCCAGCCGCTCCACCCGCTTCCCCGCCAACTCAATGACCTTGAGCGCGGCGTAGCCCCCCATCGACAAGCCCACCAGCGAAAATCGATCCGGCAGATCAGCCAGAATATCCAAGGCCATCGCTTCAAAGGATTCGTGGTGCGCCGCGCTGAAATCCGCAACATAAGTCTCGTATCCGGCGGCTTCGCAGGCCCGCACCTGCGCGGCAAAGAGCGCTTCGTCACACAAAAGGCCGGGGAAAAAAGCGACGGTCTGGCTCATGCTGGCTTACCTTGCGAATTTAGGCAGAAAATCGTATAGTTATTTGACTGGTGTAGGTGCGTCCCTTTTGATCCGCGACGCACGTACCGAGATTTCATTTACCACGACGGATCCATCACGGTTTAGGGCCTTTTTGGCAACCCTCCCTTCATGAATGAATTTGCAGATTTGGGCCTCTCCGAAGGCCTGCAGCAGGCTGTAGCCTCAATGGGGTACGAGACCCCTACCCCCATCCAAAAGGCCGCTATTCCGGCTGTTTTGATGGGACGCGACGTCCTTGGCGTTGCTCAAACCGGCACGGGTAAAACAGCCGGTTTTACGCTCCCGATGATCGACATTCTTGCCGAAGGCCAAGCGCGTGCGCGCATGCCGCGGTCTTTGATTTTGTCACCAACGCGGGAGCTGGCCGCTCAGATCGCTGAGAACTTCGAGATGTACGGCACCAACCACCAGCTTTCCATGGCCCTGCTGATTGGCGGTGAGTCCATGAAAGAGCAGGAAGCCATCCTAACGCGCGGGGTCGACGTCCTGATCGCGACACCGGGCCGGCTTCTTGACTTGGTCGAGCGGGGATCGGTGATGCCGATGGACGTGTCGGTTTTGGTGATCGATGAAGCCGACCGCATGCTGGACATGGGCTTCATCCCTGACATTGAGACGATTGTGGGCCGCTTGCCGGCAAAGCGTCAGACGCTGATGTTCTCCGCAACGATGGCCCCGCCCATTCGGAAGCTCGCAGACAAGTTTCTGCGCAATCCGAAAGAGATCGAAGTGGCACGCGCTTCATCCACGGCAATCACCGTGGAAGCGTTTGTGGTTTCCAGTGATGAAAAAGAAAAGCAGGCCACGCTCCGCGCTGTTGTTCAGGCTGAAAAGCCGAAGTCATCCATCGTGTTCTGCAACCGCAAGCGTGATATTTCGGCGGTCGTCGACACCTTGCGCAAAGCAGGCTTCACCGCAGCCCCCATGCACGGTGATCTCAGCCAGCCCAAACGTATGGAAACGCTAGAGTCGTTCCGGACCGAGAGCCTGAGCATCCTTGTGTGTTCCGACGTCGCGGCACGCGGAATCGACATCGACCACATCACCCACGTGTTCAACTTCGATGTGCCGTTTAACGCCGAAGACTACGTTCACCGCATTGGCCGAACCGGTCGCGCTGGCCGGAAGGGTCGGGCCTTTATGATCGCAACCTCACGCGATAAAAAGCTTGTCGATGCGATCGTTGATCTGACCAAGAAAGAGATCAAATCCTACGATCTCGGCACGGTGCAGAAGAAGCAGGAAGAAGCGGTTTTGCAGTCGGTGATCGAAGAGGCCAAAGCGCGCGGCGTTGACGCCAAGACCATCAAGGCGGCGCAAAAGTGCTTCGAACAGCACATTCCGGCGTTTATCTTGCGCGCGGCCTAAAAGCCGCCGAACGACTGTCTGCCTGACTGACTGGCTGTCCGTCTGACGGATGACAGCACGAAACGAACGAAAAGAGTAAGGGGCCGCAAGGCCCCTTTCCGTTTGGTCAGGCGCCCTGATTCTTAGTAGTAGATCAGGCCGACCGCCTCTGCCACGACGATCGGACGTCCACCGTTTTCCAGCAAATCGCCCTCGCGTTCGATGCGGTGAGTCGTGATGGTGGTGAGACCCCCATCCGCGCGGTCTTCCACGCTTTCCAAAGTCTGGCGCGAGCGCACTTTCGAGCCTGCTGGGAGCGGCGCTGTAAAGCGAACTTTGTTGTAACCATAGTTCACGCTCAGCTGGGGCTTAGGCACCCAATCCGCCTGATAGCTGAAGTATGGCAGCAGCGAGAGCGTCAGCAGGCCGTGTGCGATGGGGCCACCGAATGGCCCTTTGGCCGCCATTTCTGGGTCCGTGTGGATCCACTGCTGGTCCAATGTTGCATCGGCAAAGTCTTGGATCCGCTGCTGGTCCACCAACACCCAATCCGTCACCGTAACTTCCGTGCCGACTTTGCTCAGCATTTCGGCTTTGACGTCGTCTTTGTTCAAACTCATCGCGATTGTCTTCCTTCTTCGCCAACGGGTACGTCCGCATGAATCCAGATTGAGGTCAGCAACGCAACGGATCCCATCGTCGCCAACATGGCCGAACCCCCATATGACAGGAAAGGCAAGGGCATTCCAACCACGGGCAGTAAGCCCATGTTCATACCGACGTTAATCACGATGTAAAAAAACAGGTTCGCGGTCAGGGTCGCCGCAAGGAGTCGCCCGAACTGGCTTCGCGCACGAAGCGCCGTCACGACCCCGTACAGCAGCAGCAAGGAGAACAGGAACAGCACCACCATGCAGCCGATAAAGCCGAATTCTTCAGCCAGCAGAGACCAGACAAAGTCCGTGTTGTTTTCTGGGGTGAAACCCAGTTGGTTGTGCTGCCCTTGGCCAAAGCCCTGGCCTTCAACACCGCCGGAACCAATGGCAATCTTGGCCTGATTGATGTGATAGCCCGCGCCTGCCAGATCCAGCTCATCATCAAACAGGACGAGCACGCGCCGACATTGGTACCCTGCGGCCTCAAAGCCATTGGTCAAGCATCGGTCAACGAACCAATAACTCACCGCAATCACCGCCCCGACACCAATCATCACCAGCCACCACCGAAGCCCCGCCAGAAACAGAATGACACCGACACAGGCCAGAAGCTTGAGCGACGTGCCCAAATCCGGCTGTTCCATGATCAGATAAGTCGGCACCGCCGCCAGTGCCAAGGGGAAGACCAGGTCAAAGGGGTTGCCCAACTCCTCCCAACTGGCGTTGTTCAAGTACCGCGCCAAAGTCATAATCAGCCCGATTTGCACCAACTCAGAGGGCTGCAGCGTCATGACTCGCAGGTCGATCCAGCGCTTGGCGTTGTTGAACTCATCACCAATAAACGGCACGGCGATCAGCATGATCATGGTGACGAAAAAAGCGATGTAGGCCACGCGATACCAAACGCGAATATCCACCAATCCCGCAACAACGGCGAGCGCAAAGAACAGCGCCAGTCGAACCACGTGGGTTCCGGCAAAGGGCTCCCACGCCAACCCGCCGGCAGAATACTGCATCGCAACCCCAATACTCGACAGGATGATCACCAGTATCAGCAGTGGCCAAGGAACACTGGAAACCCGATCCAGCAAAGACAGCTGAACGCGCCGCGTGTCAGTTTGGTCAAGCGTTGACGTCACCTGTCATGCCTCATCATTGCGGCCCACTAAGTTATAGCGATCATTGACCATGTTTGGCTGACCGCCAGAATTCCCAACAATCGCCGCCTGCAAGAGATCCAGCACCACCGGCCCAGCCGATCGACCACCGCTATCACCGTGCTCAATAATCACGGCACAGGCGTAGCGCGGGTTTTTTACGGGACCATAGCCCACAAAAAGCGCGTGGTTTCGCCGGTCATAATCCAGCGACCGAACATCTTCGAGCATGCGCAAACGCTCACCGACAGACAAACGCGCAACCTGGGCTGTTCCTGTCTTTCCCGCGATCCGCAGCGAAGGCTCTTCAACTTGCGTATAGCGATAGGCCGTGCCTTGGTCGGTGTTGGTCACACGATCCATCGCACGGCGCACAATCTCCAAATGCTCGGCTTTGAAGCCCAAATCTTCTGCGGGATAGAGCAAGTCAGGGACGATCAAGTGTGGACGCACCGCACGCCCACCGTTGGCAATCCGTGCGGTCATGGTGGCCAACTGTAAGGGCGTGGTCAGGACGTAACCCTGCCCAATACTGGCTTGCACCGTATCGCCATCAAACCAGCTTTGGCCCAAGGAATTGCGCTTCCAGTTTTCATTCGGGACCACACCGCGTGTTTCGCCCGCAACATCGATCATCAATCGATCACCAAAGCCCAGTCGTCCGGCGACTTCAGACATCTTCTCCGGCCCAATCCGCTGGCTCATCTCATAGTACCAAGTATCGCAGGATTCGACGAGCGCAGCCTCCATATCCATCCGCCCATGGCCATCGCGTTTCCAGCAATAGAACGTCTGTGGCCCGACTTCGGTTTTGCCGGAACAGGTCACTTGTTCCCGCGGACTGATCCCCAACTCCATCGCCGCCAGCATGGTCACCATTTTATAGGTCGAACCCGGCGGATAGTGCTCGGCTGAACATTTGTTCACCAACGGCTTATGCTCATCGTTGATCAGTTCATTCCAGACCGAATTGGTGATGCGGCTGGTGAAAATGGATTGATCAAAGGTCGGATGCGACGCCATGGCCAAAACTTCGCCCGTATCGACCTTCATCACGACCGCAGCGCCCGCACGGATCATCTCACTTTCGGAGATTGGCTGCTCCGCCAGTCTTTGTTCTGCGTACGTCTGAAGACCCAAATCGATGGTCGATCGGATCACTCGACCCGGGATTGGCGGCACGCGTGACACCACGCGCTGTTCTTGCCCAAAGGCATTGATTTCCATGATCCGCCGCCCGGCACGCCCGCGCAGTGACTTCTCCATGGTGCGCTCGATGCCCTTGCGGCCAATCTTGGCATTCGGCCTGCGCAGCATGCGGTCATTGTCCCCCAGCAAATCCTGAGGCTGCACCTGACTGACATAGCCCAGCGCGTGGGCCGCTGTGCCGGGATAGTGGTAAAATCGCTTTTCAGCCACGTCGATTTCCGCGCCCGGTAAATCCAGCGCCCGCGCCTTGAGCCGAGCGACCTGCCCCCACGAGAGATCCTCAGCCAGCAGCACGCCCCCTTCGGCGTTTATCTGCTTCGCCTCAACGATGCGTCGATTGATCGTGCGCTGCTGCTCAGTGGACAGCGGCAGGATGCTCAAAATCTCTTCAATGGCCCGCGCTTCGTCCTTGGCGCGACTGGAGACAACTTTATAGGTCAGGCCATAGCGCCCGAAACGCTCAATCGCCCCGAAACCCGGCCACCGTCCCGGCCCGACTTCTGCGATCAAGTCGAAATCTTCCGCTGTAATCTCAGACAGCAAGCGCCCCTCGCCCGCGATAACATCCTGACCAATATCCAGCTGTTCAATCATGCGCTCGGTCAGGAATGGGCTGGCCTCGATCAGCGCGGCCGCTCGGCGCACGATGGCTGTATCGTTGGTCTCAATCCGCTTTGCCTTACGCTCGGGGTAGAACATCAGGTTATAGCTCTGTTCGTTCCCGGCAAGCTGGCGACCAAATCGATCCAGAATGATCCCGCGTGTGGGCGCGTCATAGCGGGTGACGGTCCGAATGTCGAAGCTGTCGGCGAGGAAATCATCCTGCCGCGGCACTTGCAGCGAATACAGCCGATAACCCAGCCCTGCCAGCGCCGCGCCCTGTATGGTCGCCGCGAGCACCAACCGGCGAGTAAAGCCAGACTCCCGCTTTTTCCCATCACGCGCCGTCAAAGTATCGGTCCTCCGTCTGCAATGCCCCGCGCCACAGGAACGAGCGCAGCATGTTGTTGAACAGATAGACAAGCGGATAGAGAAGCGCCGTCACGCAGGCTCGGATCATGTTCTGAAACGGCGCGATCACCTCCAATTCATAGGCGGAATAGAACGTCCACTGGATCGCAAAATAGACGGCAATTCCCGTCACCGCAGCACCCCAATGGAACAGGAAACCGGACCCTTCAACATCCGCACGAAACGATCCAATCATGTAGAACACGGTCAGATAAGCAATGATCGACAAGCCCATGTGCGAGCCATTCATCGCATCAGTCCAGAAGCCAATCACGAAGACCAGCGGAATGGGCATGATACTCGGATGCCGGATCATCCAGAACAGGACGGTGGCAAAGGCTAAATCCGGCAGAAACGCGATGCCGCGTCCAAGTCCCAGCGCAGAGGCGTCCAAGGCCAAAAAGATCAGAAACACCAGCACCGGCACAGCAATCCGAATGCGCCGCAACACCCCGCCCAATAGAATATCCAGAACGAGCAAAATGGTCTGCATGGCCTAGTTCTCGCCCAAGCCCTGCAACCCCACCGCCCCGGCAGCAATCAGGTCCGCATTGATATCAACGCCCGGATAATCGACCACCAGCACATTAGACAGCTGGTCAAAATCCACCGTTGGGCGAATACGGGCCTCAGCAGGGGTGATTTCTGAGATGAAACCGATCAGCAAGCCCGGCGGAAAGACCCCATCGGCGCCGCTGGTAATCACCCGGTCGCCGACTTGGATTTTTTCCAAATCTTGGGGCAGCATAAAGTTCTGCTCCACACGCAAGTAATCGAAGGGAAGCCCTGTTTCCAGGTCAAACCCAGAATCTCGGGTTCCCCGAACAAAGGCGTTGAGTTCAGCCCGCTCGATGATGACGGGAATTTGCGAATTCGGATCGGTAATCAGCAACACGCGCGCGGCCGCCGCGCCCACTTCACGCACACGGCCAACCAAGCCCTGATCGTTCACCACCGCTAAGCCTTGGCGCACTGACTCGCTACGCCCCAGATTAATCAGCACAGACCGGGAATAGCGGCGCGAATGGTCGGCGACGACAAAGGCCATCATCCGCTTGGTTTCACCAATGTCACGCCCGGTTTCCAGCGCACGCGTCCAATTCCACTGCTCCGCCGCCGCCGTTTTATACCGGATTGGTAACATCATCCGCAGTCGGTCGTTCTCCGCCAACAGCTCGTCAAGCGTTTGCGCCTTGGCGTTCAGAATGCGGATTTCTTCCTTGAGCCGATTGTTCTCGTCGGCCAGTTCCTCATAGGTGCGGAAGCGTTCGGTCACTTGCGACACTGACGCGCTGGATTGACTGAAGACGTTCAGCAGCGGCGACATGACATCAGCCACCAACATCCGCGCATTAGACCCAAATCGCGCGTCCATGCGGTTCCAAACCAGCATGCCAACCGCAACGATAATCAGCAGGAACACAGCAAAGCGCTGCAACCACGCCATTAGCGGGCTGACCGCGACCGATATGTTGCGGCGGCGACGGGCCATGTTGCGTAACCAGTTCCCAAAAGTGTGAGCGCGAAGCACCCGTTCTCAAGGCGCTTGAGTCGTGTTTAACCCAGCATCAAGGAGACAGTACGGCGAGCCGCACCCCTAACCGATTCTAGTAAGCGAATCGGGCGGAATCGTCAATAAAACTGGTCTTTAGTAAGCGGTGTGAAGCACAGACCGCAGGGTGCGCATTTCTTCCAAACAGCGCCCGGTGCCCATGACCACGCAGGTCAGCGGATCGGGGGCCACAGATACGGGCAAACCGGTCGAGTGCCGCAGGACATAATCAAGGTTGTTCAACAGCGCTCCGCCACCGGTCAGGACAATGCCCTTGTCCACAATATCAGCCGCCAGTTCAGGTGCGGTGTTTTCCAAGGCCTGCTTGGTTGCTTCGACGATGGCCGACACAGGCTCCAGCAAAGCTTCAGCAATGTTGCGCTCGGAAACGATGATTTCCTTGGGCACACCATTCATCAAATCGCGGCCTTTGATTTCCATGATCGAACCATCACCGTCTTCGGGGTGACAGGCTGCGCCGATGGTTTTCTTGATCCGCTCCGCCGTCGTTTCACCGATCAGCAGGTTCGAGTTCCGGCGGATGTAGCCAATGACGGCCTCATCCATCTTGTCGCCGCCCACACGGGTCGAAGAAGCATAAACAATACCGCCCAGCGACAGCACCGCAACTTCCGTTGTCCCGCCGCCAATATCCACGACCATGGACCCTTGCGGCTCCGTCACCGGCAGATCAGCGCCAATCGCGGCAGCCATGGGTTCTTCGATCAGGAACACTTTGCGCGCGCCGGCGTTTTCAGCCGATTCCTGAATCGCGCGCCGCTCAACCGCGGTGGAGCCAGAGGGCACACAGATAATAACTTGGGGTGAGGCAAAAGAGCGGTGGTTGTGAACCTGCCGGATGAAGTACTTGATCATCTCTTCGGCAACTTCAAAGTCCGCAATCACGCCATCGCGCATGGGGCGAATAGCCTGAATAGAGCCGGGCGTTCGACCCAACATGCGCTTGGCTTCGTTACCAACCGCCAGCACGCGGCGCTTGCCCCGCGATTGCCCCAGGGCCACGACGGACGGTTCGTTCAAGACGATGCCTTGACCGCGAACGTACACAAGTGTGTTAGCCGTGCCGAGGTCGATGGCCATATCTGCCGAAAGCAACCCCAATAGGCGTGAAAGCATGCCAAGAATCCGTCAATGGGCCACTCGGAAACCCGAGAGTCCAGCCTAAGCTCACGGACGCCAGTGTCCGAGCCTTACCCTCATGATGTAAACCTCGCCTTGCCTGATTGCAAGGACAGCACAGCACTCCGATCAGGAAGCCGCCGCTGCAACAAAGTCTCCAAGTTCGCCATAACCGGTAAAGACTCGCTCGAAATCCAACTTCAGTTTGGCCGCTGCGCCACTTGCGAGGTCGGTCAAAGCGCTATCGTCTGTTTGGGCGAGGTAGACTAGGCGTTTATACCCGCCGAACATGGTTCCAAGCATGTCAGGGTTTCCCTCCAGTCCCATGCCTTCCCAGATCAACGTTTGGAAATGCCGAGCCAGAAAATCGGTCAGGTAAAAGGTGCCGAGTTCTTCCTCGGCCATCGCATTGAATTCTGCCTCTCCGGCGAAAAATGAATAGCAATGGGGCCCCGCGATTCGCGTCAGGTGCAAGCGATCACAAACCTCATCCAACATGCCCCCCGTTCCGCAATCGGCATAGCCGACAAAGATGGGGCGGTCTGCGCGGTCTTTGCGGGCTTGAACGGCTTTGGTTTCCACCCCGGCGGGGATCCTGTCGGGGAAGTTGTGCCAAATGGCGGGCAGCGCCGTGATCTCAAAGGCGTCGGCTAAGCCGGCCGCAGCCAAAACGGCCTTGGTCTCTGCGCCCAAAGCGCCGCAAATGATGATGAGGGGTTTTTCAGGATGCTGAAAGCCAGCGGCCCCGTCGCGGGCCTCAATACTGGGAACAGCACGGCGACCTTGGTCGCGCTCTGCACGGCCCGCTCGCCCGCCAGATCGTGTTCGGCGGGCGGGGGCGTTCGTGGGTTTAGGCGTTTGCTCGGGCACCAATCATGTTGTGGCGGCGTGCCACAAAATCCTTGGCGGTTTCCACAGCAACAGCAGCATCACGGCAATAGCCGTCCGCGCCGATGCTCTCGGCAAAGGCTTCGTTCAGCGGCGCACCGCCAACCAAAACGATGTAGTCGTCGCGCATGCCCTTCTCGACCAGCGTTTCAATCACAACCTTCATGTAAGGCATGGTCGTGGTCAGCAGCGCGGACATGCCCAGAATGTCAGGCTTATGCTCTTCAATGGCTTCTAGGTAGTTTTCGACCGGGTTGTTGATGCCGATGTCTACGACTTCAAAACCTGCACCTTCCATCATCATGGAAACAAGGTTCTTGCCGATGTCGTGGATGTCACCCTTGACGGTCCCAATCACCATCGAGCCAATCCGCGGCGCACCGGTTTCAGCCAACAGCGGCTTCAGGATGGTCATGCCGGCCTTCATCGCGTTTGCCGCCATGAGAACTTCTGGCACGTACAAAATACCATCACGGAAATCTTCACCAACGACGGTCATACCGGCCACCAAAGACTTGGTCAGCACGTCGTACGGCGTCCAACCACGGTCCAGCAGGATTCGAGTCGACTCTTCGATTTCTTCTTTTAGTCCATCGTACAGGTCATCGCCCATCTGCTCGACGAGTTCGTCATCGTTGAGGGCGTTCAAATCAAGATCATCATCGGACATGGTTGTCTCCCTGAATCCGGTGCATCAAAAACGGATGGCGCACTTCTATAGCTAAATTCCCGTGTAGGCGATTGGTCGAATGCCGGTTGGCACGGGTACGACTTTCGCATGTCTGAAAACGACCGAGCGACAATTGCCGAAGTCTCAGCAGACGGTCATGGTGCTTGAAAGAGCGTTTTAGTCTCATCGAATGAAGGATTAGGCGATTGTTGGAGTTGGTTGGGATCATTGCCCCCTTCTTTATGGTCATCATGCTGGGTTTTCTGGCTGGCAGGCTTGGGTTTTTCAAACTCGATTCGGCGAAGGTTTTTAACAACTACCTGCTGTATTTCGCCCTGCCCGCCATGTTCCTGTCCAAGCTGCTGGAACAAGACGTTCTGAGCGGCTTTGACGTTCGGATTCTGCTGATCTTCATGGGCGCCAACACGACCATCATCGTGCTTTCGTGGATCATCCACGGCGGCCTCTTCCGGCTATCACTTGGCGATACTGCCGCTCTGGGGACGACATCCGCGTGGGGTAATTCCGGTTACATGGGGATTCCTTTAGCGTTGGAGCTGCTGGGCGGCCCCGGTATTTTTGTCGCTTTTTCACTGCTGGCGGCGGACATCATTATCATTTCAATCGCCGGCTTTGCCCTGCATGAAATTGATAAGGACCGCACAGAAAACGGCAGCGGTAGCGCGGTGGCGTCAATCCTGCGCGCAGGACGAAAAACGCTGCGCAGCATCGCAACCAACCCGTTCCTGTGGCCCTTTGCCATCGGCTTCGCGTTGAGCGCCGTTCGCCCCTACTGGCCGCCGTATTTCAGCGCTTCGGTCGATTTTGTCTTCCCCGCGCTCGAAATGCTGTCTGCGACAGCCTTTGGCGTGGCGCTGTTTTCGATCGGTGTTGGGATGGCCTTGCGTCCCATCTCCAACATGCGTGAAGCGGCACCGTTGCTGGCATCCACGGGAACGCTCAAGCTTGTCGTGCACCCCGTCGTCACGGCGCTTCTCGCGGCGTTTTTGTTCAATTTGGAACCAGCCGTTTTCGCCACCTGCGTTATTCTGGCAGCAACGCCAACAGCAACGAACGCGTTTATCATGGCCACAGCTTACGGCAAGCGGTCCAGTGAAGCGTCAGCGGCGATTTTGGTTTCCACCAGCATCGCCTTTTTCACGCTAACCGCGCTGCTGTCCTACTTCCGCGCGGACCTCGGCCTCTGAGGGTTAGTTCATCGGCAGCACTTTTCCCGGATTCATGATGTTCTGCGGGTCCAAAGCACGCTTGATGGCCACCATCATGGCCACCGCTTCGGCGCCATGTTCGCGCTCAAGATACTTCATTTTCCCATGACCAACGCCGTGCTCGCCCGTGCAGGTGCCGCCCATCTCAAGCGCACGGTCGATCATGCGCGAGTTGACCCAGTTCACCTGCTCTAGCTCGCGCTCATCGTCCTTATCGAACAGAAAGGCGAGGTGAAAGTTGCCGTCACCCACGTGCCCCACAATCGGCGCAAGCACATCCGTTTGCTCCAGATCCGCAACCGTCGCGTTGATGCACTCCGCCAACCGAGAAATCGGCACGCAAACATCCGTTGGCCACGCAGACGCGCCGGGGCGCATCCGCTGGACGGAATAGAACATGTTGTGGCGGGCGTTCCACAGGCGTGTCCGCTCTTCGGGCTTGGTGGACCAACTGAAGTCCTCGCCGCCCAAGTCTATCGCAATCGCTTGCGTCAGTTCGGCTTGCTCTTTGACCCAATCATCGGTGCCGTGAAATTCGAAGAAGATGTGGGGCTTTTCCTGCATCTCAAGACCATCGGCCTGATTGACCGCACGAATGGAATCCCCGTCCACCAGCTCCATCCGAGCCACCGGAATGCCCATCTGCTTCACCATGATCGCCGTGTTTGCCGCCGCATCAATATCCGGAAAGGCGCAAACCGCAGCCGAAACGGCTTCAGGTTGGCCGTAGAGCTTGAGCTGGATTTCAGTGATGATCGCCAATGTCCCCTCGGACCCCACCAACAGCCGGGTGAGATCATAGCCCGCTGACGACTTGGGCGCGCGTCCACCGGTGCGAACAACCTCACCGTTGGCCAGCACCGCCGTCAGGCCCAGCACGTTGTCTTTCATGGTTCCATAGCGCACGGCGTTGGTGCCTGACGCCCGCGTCGCTGTCATCCCGCCCAGGGAGGCATCGGCGCCGGGATCGATGGGGAACATCAACCCCGTCGCTCGAAGATCTTCGTTCAGCGCCTTGCGCGTGACGCCAGCTTGTACCCGACAGTCCAAATCCGCTTCGTTCACTTCGAGAACAGCCGTCATCATGCTCAAATCAACTGAGATGCCGCCACGGATCGCGTTGATATGGCCTTCCAGCGAGGTTCCGGTGCCAAAGGGAATGATGGGTGCGTCATGGGTCGCGCACAGGTTAACGACCTCCACGACCTCTTCGGTCGTTTGCACGAAAACAACCCCATCCGGCGGCACCCCGGCGTGGTGCGCTTCGTCCTTTCCGTGGCGTTCCAAAATGGCCACCGCCGTCGAAAAACGGTCTCCAAAACGAGTCCGCAGCGCGTCGAGCAAAGCAGGTTGTGTCATCACTAAATCCTCCCGCGCCGATATGACCACGAACCGACCCGGACGCAAAGCCAAACTCGGCCCTTGCGACACACTGGAAAACAAAAAAGCGGAACCGAAGCCCCGCTTTTTTAATCATCCGTCCTCTTGGGAAAGATAGGGGATCAAATCCCTGAGGTGATCGATGGCCAAATCCGCCGCTTCTTGCGTGATCGGTTTTCCCCGATAAGCAACGCCGAGCCCTGCGGCTCGGATCATCGCGATATCGTTGGCCCCGTCACCCAAGGCGATGGCACGCGCAGGCTCGATGCGCAGACCCTGACACTCCGCCAGCAACACGGATTCCTTGGTTTCAGCCGTCACAATCGGATCAACCACTTTGCCCGATAGAGCCTCGCCTTCCAGCTCCAGCCGGTTGGACACGACCCGGTCGAACCCGAGCCCCGCCCCAACGACATCAGCGATCAAATCGAACCCGCCGCTGACCAGCACCGTCCGCAGCCCCGCCGTCCGGCACGCCCGAAGCAATTCGTGCGCACCATCGGACAAGCCGACTTCTTTGGCGATGTGCTGAATGGTGGAAAGTTCCAACCCACGCAGCATCATCACCCGCTCTTCAAGCGCTTGCCGGAAGTCCAACTCCCCCCGCATGGAACGCTCGGTGATTTCGGCAATCTTTGGCCCTATCCCCAGCGCATCCGCCATATCTACAATGGTTTCCCCCGCGGCAACGGTGGAATCCATGTCAGAGACGAGAAGTTGGTACTTTGGCATATTTAAGCTTCACTCATTTCTGGAAATTCAAGGAAAGTACAGCGGTCGATTTGTGGCAAGGACTGCAGGATATTCAGGTCTTCATCACTCACCGCACTGTCGATTTCCAAAAAGGCAATGGCGTCTCCGCCTTGGGCCAAGCGGCCAAGGTGGAAGTTTGCGATGTTAATCCCGCTTTCCGCCATCCGGGATCCTACGGCACCAATCAGACCCGGCTGGTCCTTGTTGGTGATGTACAGCATATAACGACCCAAAGTGCTTTCAAGCTGGATGCCTTTGATTTCGGTAATCCGAGGACGACCCGCCATCATGGTTCCAGCAATCGAGCGGCTAAAGGCTGGCGTTGTCACCAAAATGCGGATGACCGCTTGGTAATCCCCGGCGCTGTCGGTGCGGGTTTCCTTGATGTTAATCCCGCGCTGGTTCGCCATATCCCGCACGTTGACCAGGTTCACAGACGCAAACTTGGTGCCGAGCATGGCCGCGAGCGCTGCGTTCGTGATCGGTTCGTGCTTGAGGCCCGCAGCATCGCCGCAGTATTCGATCTGCATGTCGACGATTTCCTCGTCTGTCAGCTGACCAATCATCGATCCAAGCTGCTTGGCCAGATCGATCCATGGACCCAGCTTGCGCGCGTCTTCTGCGGTCAGTGACGGCGTATTGAGCGCGTTTTGCACCGCGCCATCAACGACGTAATTGGCCATTTGTTCAGCAACCTGCACAGCGACCTTTTCCTGCGCTTCTTGGGTCGAAGCCCCAAGGTGCGGGGTGCATATGACGCTTGGGTGACCGAAGAGCGCGTTTTCTTTCGCCGGCTCAACGGCAAAAACGTCCAGCGCTGCGCCGCGCACGTGACCGCTTTCCAACGCCCCCAACAGCGCCGTTTCATCAACCAAACCACCGCGCGCGCAATTGACCAGCATCACGCCTTTCTTCATTTTATTGAAAGCGTCGGCGTTGATCATGTTTTCCGTCTGCGCTGTCTTTGGCACGTGCAGCGTGATGATGTCGGCTTTCGCCAGCAAATCATCCAACTCAACCTTGGTCACGCCCAAGTCTTTGGCGCGCTCGTCGGAAAGGAAGGGGTCAAAGGCGATAACTTTCAGGCCGATGCCAATGGCTTTGGATGCAACGATCGAACCAATGTTCCCCGCGCCGACCAAACCAAGCGTCTTGCCCGTCAGCTCAGTCCCCATGAACTTTGACTTCTCCCAAAGCCCTTGATGCGTGGACGCATTGGCTTGCGGGATATGCCGCGCGAGTGCGAACATCATCGCGATGGCATGTTCAGCGGTGGTAATGGCATTGCCGAACGGCGTGTTCATCACAACCACACCATTGCGGGTACAGGCGTTGACGTCGATGTTATCGACCCCAATCCCAGCCCGGCCCACAACCTTCAGCTTGGTTGCTTTTTCCAGCAACTCGGGCGTGACTTTGGTCGCCGAGCGCACGGCCAAGCCGTCGTACTCCGGGATGATGTGCAACAGCTCTTCAGGCGTCAGTTTGCCCGATACAGTGACATCGCACCCCATGTCTTCAAAGGTTTGAACAGCCTGTGTAGACAGGGAATCGGAAATCAGAATTTTGGGTTTCGCGCTCATGCTGCGTTTTCCTTAGATGCAAAAGTTTCGGTGTATTGTGTTGCAAAAGCCCATTCCAACCACGGGATGAGCGCTTCGATGTTGCTCGCCTCGACGGTTGAACCGCCCCAGATGCGCAAACCAGCGGGTGCGTCGCGATAGCCGTTGAAGTCATAGCCCGCGTCTTCGGTTTCGATCCGCTTGACCAAGGCCTTGCAAAAGGCGGCTTGCTCGTCTGCTGGCAATTGCTGGAACGCCGGATCCGTGATTTTCAGGCACATGGACGTGCTCGACCGCGTGGCCGGATCAGTGGCGAGCCAGTCAATCCAATCGGTTTTCTGAACCCACGCGTCCAATGCTGCGAAGTTGGCATCCGCGCGGGCGATCAGGGCCGATCCACCGCCAATGCTGTCCGCCCAATCCAAAGCCGCCAGCACATCTTCGACAGCCAGCATCGAAGGCGTATTGATCGTCGCGCCTTCAAAGATGCCCGCGTTGATCTTGCCGGCTTTGGTCATCCGGAACAGCTTGGGCAGCGCGCGATCAGGGGCGTAGCTTTCCAAGCGAGCAACCGCGCGGGGAGAGAGGGCCAGCATGCCGTGCGCGGCTTCAGAACCAAGCACTTTCTGCCAAGACCACGTCACCACGTCCAACTTGCTAAAATCCATGTCCATCGCGAACGCCGCCGACGTCGCATCGCAAATCACAAGGCCTTCGCGGTCGTCAGCAACCCAGTCCATGTTCGGCACGCGAACGCCGGACGTGGTCCCGTTAAACGGAAAAACGATGTCATGGGATGGGTCAACAGCAGCAAGGTCAGGCAGCGCGCCGTACCCGGCTTTTACCACCTGCGCGTCGCTGAGTTTTAGCTGCTTGATCGCATCGGTTGCCCAATCTTTGGAAAAGCTTTCCCATTCCAAAATCGTCACGGGCCGCGCGCCGAGCATGGACCACATGGCCATTTCTACCGCGCCCGTATCAGAACCCGGAACAATGCCAAGCATCCAGTCGTCTGGCAGGCCCAGCATGGCTTTCGAGCGGTCGATGACGGCTTTCAGCTTTGCTTTTGGCTCTTTGGCCCGGTGCGAGCGCCCAACGGCAGCGTCCACGAGCTTGTCGACAGACCAGCCGGGAAACTTGGTGCAGGGACCGGAAGAAAAATTCGGATCTTGGGGTTTTGTCGTGGGCTTAGCCACGGGCGCATTTGCTGCGCCGCTCAGTACATCCGCTGGCGCACACACAGGTGCTGCAAGCGAACGCACGTGGTGCGTCGTCATAGTTCAAACCTCTAGTCTGGTGGCGGTTTGCTCCGCCAAGCCATGACAGAAGGCCCAAAATCGACGAATAAATCAACCCCTCAAGCGGGGCGCTTTTGGGGCATCACCTGCCCGACGAGCAAACTTTCCAGTTTCTGCCGGGTTTCTGCACTCTTCTGAAGATCCATAGAATCAGGCTGGATCAAGTCCTTACGGAACCACGGGTCACCCGCACGGTCGAATGTCTGGTGCACCCAATCAACAACCGCACTGACGGACGGGTCGTCGTGTAATACCCGCAAGGCACCGACATACAGGGGGGTCATGGTGTGTGCGGGGTGGCCGGGTATCGGCAGCAACTCGGGATCCAGCGCGGCATAATTCCCCAGAAAGCCAATGCCCAATCCCGACCGAACCAGATGATAATAGGTGGTGGAGTTGTTGCTCACGTATTTCATCTGCGAATTCGCCGTCAGCTTCATCCAATCCGCAAATCCAGCCACCATGTCGCGATAGGCGACGTGGTCCACAATCGGGTATTCGCTCCAATCCTTCCCTTCGGGCGGCATGCCATACTGCTGCACAAACGACTTCGACACGAAGGGAACCAAGTGCACGAAACCAACGCGACGAGACAAAATATTGGCGCTCTGAAAGTCCAGAAACGAGCACACCACGTCAACTTCGCGACGCTCCAACTGGGGCGGTTCGTTGGTTGAATACAGCTCAAGGGAAACAGATGGATATTCGGTCTTGAATTCCTCTACCCGTGGCGCGAGCCAATAGCTGAGCAAACCGTCGGTGCACGATACGCGAACGTTGCCCACGACCTCCGCATGATCGATCGACGTCGCGTTTAAAGCCGTGGCAACCTGCCGATCGATTTGATCCGCCAATGCCACCAGCTTTTCGCCCTCTTGGGTCAACGAAGAGCCACGCGTGCTGCGTACCAGCAGGCGGCGGTCCATTTCGGCTTCGAGCGCGGCCAGTTTTCGGATCACCGTGGGCTGGGTGACGCCAAGCAATTCTGCGCACTTGGCAATGGTCCCCGCACGGGCGAAGGCCAAAAGAACCCGCAGATCTTCCCAAACATCGGGGCTGATTTTTTGGTCCGCACCCGTCTTGATAAATCCCTCAGACAAAGAAGAACGCGACTGCCTCATAGAATGCATCTCTCCGCTTTGCCTGAGCCACCGCGGGACGGGCTTTAACCAGGCATTGGTTGACCGAAGACCGAAGACAAAGCTTCGACCTTCTCTCCCTCAAACAATGCATCTTTCGTGCCGAAGTTGAACATTACGCGCTGATTCTTGTTTCCGGATGCCCGCTGCAACACCAGCATGTTCTCGGGGCTATCAAGAACGTCCAAGGTTCCACCGGTCAGGATCTCACCCGATTTGCGGCGCGCAATCACCGATTTGACCTGCGCGCGAAAGCTGTTCGGGTCCGCCAATTGCTGATCCATGCTGCGCGGTAAGTGTCTTTCATCCACGGGCAACCAGGGCTTATCGGCGGTGGTGAAGCCAGCGTGCTTGGCAGCGGCTTCCCAAGGGATCGGTGTGCGGCAGGTATCGCGCCCCATAAAGGTCGGCCAAAACTCAATGCCCCACGGATCCTGCAGATCCTCCAAGGCCAAGCGGTCGGCGTCTTCCAACCCCAATTCTTCGCCCATGTACAGGCACACGGAACCATGCAGCGCCAATTCCAGCTCAACCATCATCATGGCGACCCGGTCTGTGTCCTCGGGCGCGAGCCCCAAACGTTTCACCTGCCGGGATGCGATGCGCGGAACATCGTGATTGGAGGTCGCAAAGGTTATCTGATGGCCCTCTAGCTTGTCCGTAACACGCCGCAAAACGCCTTCAAGCTCCTCGGCGGTCTGTCCATCCCACGCCAGCAAATCAAAGTTGTAGCAGGCATGGAGCAAGCCGGGCTGGGTGTAGCGGTTGATCATTTCAGCGCCGTTATCGCCGCCCAACTCGCCCATCAAAAAGCGCGGTTCATCGTAGCTGTCTGCCAGCGCCCGAAGCTCTGCGAGAAACTGCTTACCCCAAGGCTGATCGATCTGGCGGGATTGGATGTCTTGCATGCCAAAGGGCTGAGAAACCCGTGAGTCATCGCCGCCGTTTTCGATATCCGCGCGCGGATCGTTGTCGAGGAAATCTGGGTCAAAGGCCATCGTATGAATGGCGTCCAGCCGGAACCCATCCACGCCCTTGTCCAACCAATATTTGCAGTCCGCCAAAACCGCCGCCCGCACCTCGGGGTTACGGTGATTCAGGTTGGGCTGGGACGTGAGGAAGTTGTGAAAGTAGTACTGCCGACGCCGTGCGTCCCATGTCCACGCACGACCACCAAAAAACGAAAGCCAGTTGTTCGGCTCGGTGCCGTCAGGCTTTGGATTTTGCCAAACGTACCAGTCTGCCTTGGGGTTTGTTCGATCCTGCCGTGATTCCTCGAACCAACGGTGTTCTTCTGAACAATGACAGAGAACTTGATCGAGGATCACCTTCAGCCCGAGGCCATGGGCCTTGTTCAACAGGACATCAAAATCCCTGTCGGTTCCAAAAACGGGATCGACAGCGCGATAGTCCGAAACGTCGTACCCAAAGTCTTTAAAGGGCGATTTAAAAAACGGCGAGAGCCAGACGCAATCGACGCCCAAATCCGCGACGGTCTCTAGCTTTTCCGTAATTCCCTGAAGATCGCCGATTCCATCACCGTTACTGTCGCGAAAAGAGCGGGGATAAATTTGGTAGATAACCGCACTATCCCACCAGTTCTGGCTCATGTTGGCTCCTTAGCAAGCAACAGATCATCAATAGGGTAATTTACGCTGGCGCGAGTTCGACGCGCAGGCCATCCAACGCGTCAGACATTTCCAACTGGCAAGAAAGCCGGCTGTTGTCCTTTACGTCCATGGCCAGATCCAGCATGTCGGTTTCTTCCTCGTCCGCCGCAACCAGCTTTCCGAACCATTCGCCATCCACGTAAACGTGACACGTGGCACAGGCGCAGCAGCCGCCACAGGCCGCTTCGATGTTCATACCGGCATCACGGATGACTTCCATGACCTTGTGACCAGCCTTTGCTTCGATGGTCTGTTCGCTGCCGTCGCGGTCTACTACAATGATGGATGGCATGGCGTGCGCTCCGAATCTGATTTCTAATGTTTCGTGGGTTCTTAGAACCTTATTGAGCGGAGTAAAAACTCAAAATGAGATTTAACCTTATCAGTGAGCGAGACGCTGAATTGCAAGACACCGCTGAAGGGTGAATTAGCGCACTTTTTGCGCAATCAAAGGACCAGGCGAATTAACCTGCGCCAGCCGAAAAAAAGGGCTCACTGCCTGCGCAGGAGCCCTTTGCCATCTCGTCTCGTCTCGGGCGTTCGCTGTGCGGCCCTAAGCCCCGTCACCGTCCCCGCCCCGATGGGCATGAACCCGCTTCTCAGAAACCTGCAGCTTGTTCAGGGCGTGAATGTAAGCCCGCGCGGACGCGAACAGGGTATCGTAGTCCGCGCCCGTCCCTGACACCGTGCGACCATCTTGGCTCAAGCGCACTGTTACCTTTGCCTGTGCATCCGTGCCGCCCGTTACGGCGTGTACTTGGTACAAATCCAGCTTCTGATCGTCTAAGCCTGTCGCATCCTTGATGCCCTTAAAGATCGCATCAACCGCACCGTTGCCCTCAGTCGTCACCGTCTGCGCCGTCCCTTCGACACTGACCGTCACATCCACCCGCGCCACGCCGTGCACAATGGAGTGGATTTTCAGATCGTCGAGCACAAAGGAGGCCTCTTGATCACTGGCGCTGTCGTCAACCAAGGCGACAATGTCCTCGTCGGCCACTTCTTTTTTGTGATCGGCGAGATCCTTGAAGCGCACAAACGCATCTTGGAAGGCATTCTCACCAATGTCTTCGAAGCCCAGCTGCACAAGCTTGTCACGGAAAGCTGCGCGGCCAGAGTGCTTGCCCAGCACCAAATTGGTTTTGGTCCAACCCACGCTCTCCGGCGTCATGATTTCATAGGTTTGGGCATTCTTCAGCATGCCGTCCTGATGGATACCCGATTCATGCGCAAAGGCGTTCGCGCCGACGATGGCTTTGTTCGGCTGGACCGAGAATCCGGTAATCGACTGCAACATCTGCGAGGCCCGCAGCAGTTTGGTGCTGTCGATATTGGTCCAGTACGGCAGGCGGTCACTGCGCACTTGCAAGGCCATTGCAACCTCTTCCAGCGACGCATTACCTGCACGCTCACCGATGCCGTTGATGGTACACTCAATCTGCCGCGCACCCGAAGCAACACCGCCCAACGAGTTCGCAACAGCGACCCCAAGGTCGTTATGGCAGTGCGTGGAGATCGTGCATTTGTCCAAGCCCGGTACGGCGTTGAGCAACATGGTGATCAACTCGGCATATTCATCGGCAACCAAATAGCCAACGGTGTCCGGTACGTTGATGGTCGTTGCGCCGGCCTTTACCGCGGTCGTGATCGATTTGACGAGGAAATCCGGCTCGGTCCGTGTCCCGTCTTCGGGTGACCATTCAACATCGCTGGTCATGGTCGCAGCGTGGGATACGGAATTGTGGATCGCCTCCAAAACCGCTTCGGGCTCCATCCGCAGTTTGTATTTCATATGCACCGGAGAGGTGGAGATGAAGGTGTGAATGCGGGCGTTTGGCGCGTACTGCAGCGCTTCCCATGCCCGGTCAATATCCTTGGTCGAAGCGCGGCAGAGGCCGGCGATCACCACGTCTTTTGACGCTTGTTTCGCAATCGCTCGCACGGATTCAAAGTCACCCTGTGACGCGATCGGGAAGCCCGCTTCGATGATATCAACGCCCAGCTCCTCCAGCATTCCCGCCATCCGCAGCTTTTCGTCGTGGTTCATGGAAAAGCCGGGTGACTGCTCGCCATCCCGGAGTGTGGTGTCAAAAATTTTGACCCGGTTGTCGTCAGTTTTCTGCATGCTCATGAATTTCAGTCCTGATCTCGGCATCCTATCGCGCCCTGACCAAAATCATGATGGTCACCGGGCTGCGCGTCTTGCGCCGTGTTTTCGCATTTTGGAGGAAGGTGTTTCAAGCCCCTGATCGCATGCCGAGTTGCAGCCCGGCTGAGACGTCAGGGGCTGGGTAGAAGCAGGACAGTAAGGGCCGCGCTAAAACTCATGGGTTTTATCAAAACATGAGTTTTGACGATTGGCAATCCCATCTCCGCATAAGAAAAAAGGCGACCCACGGTGGATCGCCCTTTTTTTATGCTTCTGCGTCGAGGCTTACTGACCTGAAGAGGTCGCCTTGTCCACGAGCTTGTTTTCGGACAGCCAAGGCATCATCGCGCGCAGCTTAGAACCGACTTCTTCAATCTGGTGGGTCTGCTGCAGCTTACGCTTGGTCTTGAGGTGCGGCTGGCCAGCCTTGTTCTCAAGCACGAAATCGCGTGCGAAACGACCGGTCTGGATGTCTTCCAGAACGCGCTTCATTTCAGCTTTGGTTTCTTCAGTCACCATACGCGGGCCGGTCATGTAGTCACCGTACTCAGCCGTGTTGGAAACGGAGAAGCGCATGTTCGCCATGCCACCTTCATACAGCAGATCAACGATCAGCTTGGTCTCGTGCAAGCACTCAAAGTACGCCATCTCCGGCGCGTAGCCTGCTTCGACCAGCGTTTCAAAGCCAGCCATGATCAGGTGCGAGATACCGCCACAAAGAACAGCCTGCTCACCGAACAGATCGGTTTCACACTCTTCTTTAAAGGTCGTCTCGATGATACCTGCGCGGCCACCACCGTTGGAAGACGCGTAGGACAGGGCGATGTCCTTGGCGTTGCCAGATGCGTCCTGTTCGATTGCGATCAAGGTCGGTACGCCAGCGCCCTTGAGGTACTCAGCGCGAACCAAGTGACCCGGGCCCTTTGGCGCGATCATGATGATGTCGAGGTCCGGGCGTGCTTCGATCAGCTGGAAGTGGATGTTCAGACCGTGCGCGAACGCCAGTGCAGACCCCTGCTTCATGTTATCACGCAGCGAGTCGACCCACAGATCAGCCTGCAGCTCATCCGGAACCAGAACCATCGTCACGTCAGCCCAAGCTGCGCCAGAAGCAGGATCGGTCACTTCGAGACCAGCAGCCTCAGCCTTGGACGCCGAAGCAGAACCGGGGCGCAGGCCAACTTTTACATGCTTACAACCGGAATCTTTCAGATTGTTTGCGTGAGCGTGGCCCTGTGAGCCGTAGCCAACGATCAGGACGTTCTTGTCCTTGATCAGGTTAATGTCGCAATCGCTGTCGTAGTAAACGCGCATCGCCATGGGTGTTTCCTCCCGAGGAATCGTCATTAAAGTTCGTATTGAAGTGCGGATTACCCTTCACAGCCGGGTCCGTCCAGACCCGTAACTGCGGGGCTTGCATTCGGTCGCTTAATGCGTCCAAACGCGGGGGTTAGAGAGCTTTATCGCCGCGAGACACGGCAATCACGCCCGAACGGCATATTTCAGTCAGGCCCAAGGGGACCATCAACTCGATAAAACGGTCGATTTGTTCCTTGCGGCCCTTCACCTCAAAGACAAAGTGCCCGAGTCCTGTATCGACCACTTCTGCTTTGAAAATATCGGCAATGCGCAGCGCCTCGACGCGCTTGTCACCTGCGCCGACCACTTTGACCAGCGCCAATTCACGCTGAACGGGCGGTTCCAGCTCGTTTGCCAACGCAACGGCGGTGAGGTCTTCCACCCGGTGAACGGGCACCAAGCGTTCCAGCAGATTGCGGATCTGGATCAGCACTTGCGTTGTGCCACCGGTCACGATGGTGATGCGCGAGAGGTTGGCGTCGTCGTCCACTTCGGTCACGGTCAGCGACTCAATGTTATAACCACGGCCAGAAAACAGCCCGATTACACGGGCAAGAACGCCGGGTTCGTTATCAACGAGAACGGCGAAAGTACGGGTTTCAGACATAATATGGGGTCCGGAACTTGAGGGGTTGAAGGACAAAGGTTTCGGCGGCCAGTCTTAGACCAGCGCCAAACCCTCGCCCTGAATAGCGGCAGCGACCTTTTCCTGACTCGAACCGGGCAGCAGCATGTCGTAATGCGGCTTGCCGGATGGAATCATAGGGAAGCAGTTTTCGTCCTTGGTCACGCAACAGTCGAAAATGGTCATGACATCGCTTTCCAGCATTTCCTGCAGCGCGCCATCGAGTTCGCTTTCCTTGGTCGCTCGGATGCCTTTGGCGCCAAAGCTCTCCGCCAACTTCACGAAGTCAGGCAGGCTTTCCGTGTACGATTCAGCATAGCGACCGCCGTGCAGCAATTCCTGCCACTGGCGCACCATACCCATCCACTGGTTGTTGATGATCATGATCTTGACGGGCAAGCGGTATTGAACCGCCGTGGACAGCTCCTGAATATTCATCAGGATGGATGCTTCACCCGCCACGTCGATGCAGCAAGCGTCAGGATTGCCAACCTGCATACCGATGGCCGCCGGGAAACCATAGCCCATGGTGCCCAAACCGCCCGAGGTCATCCAACGGTTTGGCTTTTCAAAGCCAAGGTATTGCGCCGCCCACATCTGGTGCTGGCCAACCTCGGTTGAGATCAAAACATCATCGCGATGCGCCGTCATCTCATGCAAGCGCTTCAGCGCGTGCTGAGGGCGAATTTCGGCGTCGCCTTTTTTCTGTTCGAAACCAAGGCAATCAACCGAGCGCCACGTTTCAATCTGGCCCCACCAATCGCTCAGCGCGCCACTATCAATGTTCAGCGCCTTGGACCGCCACAGACGGATCATGTCTTCGAGGACGTGCCCCGCATCACCGATGATCGGAATATCGACCATGATGTTCTTGTTGATTGACGAGGGATCAATATCAACGTGGATCTTGGTGGAATTGGGTGAGAACTCGTCGATCTTGCCCGTGATCCGGTCATCAAAACGCGCGCCGATGTTCAGCATCACGTCACAGTTGTACATGGCAAGGTTCGCTTCGTACGTTCCGTGCATGCCCAGCATGCCGACGAACTGCTTATCCGAAGCCGGATAGACGCCAAGGCCCATGAGCGTGTTGGTAATCGGCACACCGGTCATGCGCGTGAACTCGACCAGCAACTGAGAGGCATTCGGGCCCGCGTTGACCACACCGCCACCGGCATAGATGATTGGCCGCTTCGCGTTTGAAAGCGCTTCAATCGCCTTTTCGATCTGCGATAACTCGCCTTTAACCACAGGACGGTAAGAGCTGCGGCGGACATCGGCCTTGCGCTTGTAGACATCCGTCTTGTTCATCAGAACGTCTTTTGGCAGGTCGATGACCACGGGGCCGGGACGCCCTGTACTCGCCACCAGAAACGCTTCGTGAACGACGGCGGAAACGTGGTCGGCATCCTTGACCAAGTAGTTGTGCTTGGTACAGGCACGCGTGATACCGGTCGTATCGGCCTCCTGGAAAGCATCTTGACCGATCAGGTGCGTTGGAACTTGACCCGTCAGGCAAACGACCGGGATGGAGTCCATCAGCGCATCCGTGAGGCCCGTCACCGCATTGGTTGCACCGGGGCCGGACGTGACCAGCACGCAACCAACTTTCCCCGTGGACCGCGCATAGCCCTCAGCCGCATGAACGGCAGCCTGCTCATGCCGCACAAGGATGTGGCGGATTGAGTTTTGCTGGAACAGCGCATCATAAATGGGAAGAACAGCACCACCGGGATAGCCGAAAATAACCTCTACGCCCTGCTCGACCAAGGCGTTGATGAGGGTTTCTGCGCCAGTCTTGGAATCGCTCATGATTAAAACCTGATGTCTCAAAAAGTTTGTCGGAACCGGAAAAGAATCCCGCGTTTTCAGGCATAGGGTAAGCAGAGACAAATTTAGGCGTCAACAGCCTCAGCCAATAACCGACAAGATATCAGCCTTGATTGTTTGCACTTCTTCCAAATTTAGGGGGTAGTTACGAAATTTTGTTGCGTAAGGGAGTTGATTTCGTCCCCATGTCAGTTGACGCTTCGCATATTGTCGGCTCGATGCGCACGCTTTTTCACGAGCGGTTTCAAGATCTGTCTCATTCTGAAGCACGGAAACCAACTCAGGAAGCCCAACCGCCCGCGAAATCGGGCTTGTTTTGGCATAATTCAGGGTCAGAAAATCTTCGACCTCCGCCAAGGCGCCAAGCTCCAGCATCACATCAAAGCGCCGATTGATCCGATCATGCAAATCAGCGCGGTCTGGCGCGAGATCAAAAATGGGAAAAGGGCCAATGCCGCCCCGCTTGTCGCCTTGCCACTGGCTCAGCGGCTTCCCTGTCGCCGTACTGACCGCCCAAATCCGCTGCAGCCGTTGTGGATCAATAATGGTGTTGGGCGTTTGCGGATCCAGCGCCAGCACTTCTTCGCGAAACGCGGCCAGCCCCAGATGCGCCAGCCGCTCGGCCGCCGTGTGCCGGACCGCCTGATCGGGTTCGGGGATGTTCGACAGCCCATTGTACAAGGCGTTGATATACAAACCTGTCCCCCCAACCAGAATGATGGGCCTTGGGCTCAACCGTTCGATTTCTGCTTTGACCAGCGCCACCCAGCGCGCAACAGAGCAAGGGTCGTCCCCTGTCAGCACGCCATAAAGCCGGTGCTCCGCCGCGGCTTCTTCCTCGACCGAGGGTCGGGCGGTGATGATCCGTAAATCACGATAAATCTGCATGGAGTCCGCATTCACGATCACCGCCCCCGTCGAACGCGCCAGCTCGATGGCCAGCGCGGTTTTACCCGACGCGGTCGGTCCGTAAATCGCAGAAATTTTCGCTGTCATGGCCCTAGACATGAACGCCCTTTTCCCGCTTGGCCACAAAAAAAGGGCCGCTGGTGGGGCGGCCCTCTTGTTCAGCTTTGACGCCGAGATTAGCGCGTGCGCAAGATCAGCCAAATGCGTTGACCGTCGCGCACGATAACCGCAGCCATAATGCCCGCACCGTCCTCGTCTGCGGCACGAATGGCAGCAGCCACGTTCGCAGCAGACCCGACGTCAGCGTTATCAATCTCCAGAATGACATCACCGGCGGTAAGCCCCTGATCCACGAATGGGCTATCTTCGGTCAGCTCAGTGACCATCACGCCCGTCTCATAACCCGGCAGGTTCAGCTCTTCGAGCTCCTCGGTCGACAACGGCGTTACGGCCAGTCCATAGGCGCGCAAATCCGCTTCGCCCGCGACTGTGTCGTCCTCAACCGGTTCCTCAGCCACCGGCGCAGCCGCGGCAACGTCGTCTTCGTCCAGCAAACCAAGGGACAGTGACACCGTTACTTCTTCCCCGTCGCGCCAGACAACCACACGCACCATTTTGCCAACGGGCGTCTGCGCAACCATGAGCGGCAGATCCCGAGCGGTTTTGACATCTTTACCGTCAAAGCGAATGATGACGTCACCGGGCTCGATGCCAGCCTCTTTCGCAGGGCCAGTTTCGATCAGCGAGCGCACCAGCGCGCCGCGTGGGTCGTCCATGCCCAGAACTTCAGCCTCGTCGATGCCAACCGGCATGATGCGCGTCCCCAGGAAGCCCCGGCGGACTTCGCCGCGCGTTGCCAGCTGATCCACGATATTCGCTGCGATGTTCGATGGGATCGCAAAGCCAATACCGACGGACCCGCCAGAGGGTGAGAAAATCGCCGTATTCACGCCGACAACGCGGCCTTCAATGTCAAAGGATGGACCACCCGAGTTGCCTCGGTTGATCGACGCATCGGTTTGAATGAAGCTGTCGTAAGGCCCAGAGCGGATATCGCGTGCCTTGGCTGAAATGATACCGGCGGTGACGGTTGAACCCAAACCAAAGGGGTTACCAATCGCAACGATCCAATCGCCAACACGCGCCGCGTCGCTGTCTGACCATTCGGTTGCGACCAATTTCAGATCGCCGGGCTCAATCTTTACGACGGCAAGGTCCGTGCTTTCGTCTGTGCCCAGCAACGTCCCCTCAAACTGGGTGTCGTCGTGCAAGGTGATGGTGATCGTTTCGGCGCCCTCAACCACGTGGTTGTTGGTAACGATAATGCCGCTTTCATCGATGATGAAGCCAGAGCCCAGCGACTGCGCACGGCGGCCATTTGATTCCGGCAGCGGTGCGGGACGGCCAAAGCGTTCCATGAACTCGCGGAACTGCTCGAATTCTTCCGCATCCAATGGATTGCGGCTCGCAGCAGCAGACGTAGAGACGTTCACCACAGTCGGTAGCAGCTCTTCAACAATATCGGCAAAGCTGTCTGGTGCAGGCTTTGCAACGGCATGAGGGGCCATTGTCATAAAAGACAGCGCCACAAGGCCAACGCCAGCGCGCACGCTGTTCAGGCTCATTAAGCCGAAGTGTTTCATACGTTTCACTCCTGAAAACTCTATATTTTGTTTGTGTGCTCGGCGGGCGGGTTCACATCGATACGCCACCCTGTTGCACGTCAGAGATTGGGGGTAATTGTGTTGGAACCTAGACCGATGGGCGTTGAAATCCCGGACTTCACACAAGGGTGAGGACCAGTGATTTCAAGCATCACTTTTGTGAATGTGGCGGCATCGATCGGTGAGGCAAGCCTCTTATCCCGATACGGGAATAAAAAAGACGATCCCCCTGCGTTTGTGGGGGATCGTCTTTCGCAATTGCTTTACTGAAGCAAGCTTGGGCTCTGCAGCGACTTCAAGAAGTCATTATCCGTGGTCAGGATCAGTGACTTCTGGTCGGTTGCGATCGCCTCACGGTAGGACTGCATCGAACGCCAGAACGTGTAGAACTCCACGTCGCGACCGTGGGCAGCGTTCAGCAGCCGCGCTGCCTCTGCTTCCGCTTCACCGCGCATGATCGCGGCTGTGGCATTGGCTTCAGCGACACGCGTACGTGCTTCCTGGTTGGCCGTTGCGCGCAGTCTTTCACCTTCTGCCGAACCGTTTGACAGCTCAGACTTGTAGGTATCGAGCAAATTCGCTGACATTTCGTTAAAGGCAAAGGGCAAGTTCTCCGCCACGAAGTCAGCGCGGCCAATACGAATATCAACAACGTCGATACCCAGCTGACCCATTTTTTCGGAAATGCTTGAGCGCACTTCCAGCAGCAACTGGTCACGCTGATCGGACAGAACGGTTGATAGATTCACCGAACGCAGGGCCTCGGACAAGCTGTCTTTCGACGCTTGCTCAACCTGCTGCACGCTCAGCAAATCGTTGGTGTTCCGCACGTAGGTGATCGGATCCGTAATCCGGTAGCGCACGTAGTAATCAACATCCAAACGCGTATCGTCGGACAGGATGAACTGCTCGATTTCCGGATCGGTTGCCAATACCCGCTTTTCGATGAAGTCCACCGAACCCAGTGGCGCAGGCAGCTTTAAGCTCAAGCCAGCGTCGGTTTCTGCACGCTGAATTGCGTTAAAGGAACGAACAACAGCCTGCTGGTCTTCGCGCACGATGACCACAGCAGAAAAGGCCCACAGGACGAACACGACAACAATCGCGACGGGGATAAGAATTCTATTCATGATTTCAGGTCTCCGTTTTCGATTACTGGTTCAAAGGACTGAGGGGAAGAAGCGGTAAGGCATCCCCACCCAAAGCTTCGTCGATGATCGTCATGTCGGCGTTGGTCAGAACGTCTTGCATTGTGTCGAGGTACAGTCGCTGGACTGTCACCGCAGGCGCTTCTTCGTAAGCGGACAGGACTTGGTTGAACCGCTCTGCCTGGCCGCGTGCGGCTGCGACGGTCTCGTTCTTGAACGCTGTCGCTTCCTGCAGAACCTTATCAACCGTACCTTGGGCTTCGTTGGTCACGCGGGTTGCTTCAGCCTGTGCCTTGTTGATGATCTCGTTCTTGGTCTTTTCAGCGTTTTTCACCGCGTTGTAAGACGGCAGAACGGCCAGCGGTGGCTGCGCGTATGGAACGTCAACACGCACGATGTTGATGCCAGCACCGTATTCATCCAACAGCGCTTGCAGTTGGGTTTCGATATCAATCGCCAAGCCGGTACGGTCAACCACCTCATCGAGGTCGCGCGTTGCGACAGCCGAACGCAAAGCCGCTTCAGCGGCGAGCTTGATGGTTTCTGTCGGATCAACTGAGTTCAAGCCACCCAAGGTCTCCGACGGGTCTTTGACGTTAAACAGGAAGTCTCGGGCGTTTTTCACGTTCCAGAAGACATTGACGTCAACATCGGCAATTTTGCCTTCGTTGGTCAGCATCAGGTTTTGGTTCAAACGACCGCGCGTTTCATTTTGCAGCTCTTGAAGGACCACGTTTGGCTCAACAAAATCTTCCTCGGTCAGCGTTTCCGTCGTGGAGCTGGCGCGAGGGTTGGCTTGCGCGAGACGCTGGTTCCGACGCTCAATAATGGCAGAAACGTCAACACGCTCCCCATTTGCGCCGACCGGCGTTTCACGCTGTTGCAGCACGTTGATCACGTAACCCCGTTGCAGTGGCGCTAAGGGCTGAATTTGCAGACCTTCGCCCTTGGTCGTCTGGTACTGGCCCAAGAACGTCACGACCAGCTGCTGCGAAGGCGAAACCAGACGGACACCGCCTGCGTTCCACCAAATGACAGCAAACGCCCCAATCACGCCAAGAATGATAAGCGGGAGCGGCAGGTTGCGCGGCAATCCGCCGGGTGACGAGCGCCGGCTTCCGCCACCGCTTCCACCACCACCGCCGCCAAGATTGCGGCGCGCTCGGTTGAAGATGTCCTCAACATTGGCACCGCCATTGTTGCTGTCACCACCACTGTTGTTAGAGCCGCCGCCCCAAGGACCTTGACCGCCGCCCGAGCTACCTCGGTTGCCGCCGTCATTATTGTTGGATCCGCCCCACGGACCTTGGCCGCCGCCATTGCCACGGTTACCACCGCCACCCCAAGGGCCGGAGCCGTTGGAATTCTGGTGCAGGCTGGAGTTATCGCCGCCCAAATCTGACATGAAGATTTCCCTAAATCATCGCTAATGTTCGTGCATCCACGTGAGGACACATCGCTAACCCGAAACTTGGGGTCTCGGGGAGTTAATTCAAGCTGGCGGAATGTCCAACAGCAAAGGAATCGCCGCTTGGAGATTGAACAAGCCATGCAAAAGCGTGGGCGCGATCAACGAACCGGTTCGCTCAAACAGCAAAGCTGACAAAAAACCAAGGGTGAAGATCATCGCCAGCGCTCGGAAACCCCAATGCAGCCCCAGCGCGTCTACGTAGTGCGCATGAAAGGCTGCGAAGATCAGTGAGCTGAACAATGCCGCTTCGAAAAAGCCCAGCCTCTGCCGCGCCCAGCCGAAGAATAATCCGCGGAACACCATCTCTT
This sequence comes from uncultured Alphaproteobacteria bacterium, assembly GCA_905479265.1. Taxonomy (GTDB): domain Bacteria; phylum Pseudomonadota; class Alphaproteobacteria; order UBA7985; family UBA7985; genus UBA7985. The sequence goes on along the minus strand of CAJQLX010000036.1, from coordinate 35,859 downwards.
CTAACAGCGGCGCAAGGATCACCAGTGCAGCAAAAACCAACAGCTCAAACAGCAAAACGCCCTGCGGGTGGTAGGCTGTGAAAAAGGTATCGCGCAGGTCCGTTGCGCCCTCTGCGTCGAAGCCAAACATGAACAAAGGCTGGATGAAGATCGAAATCGCCAAGATGCCGCCGACGAACAGATAGTCTGTCCGAACCGGCATCCAAAAGCCAAACCGCTCCCAATTATAATGCCGACTGAGCCCCACAAGGAACATGCCGGCGATCAAGGCCGCGCTCATCAAAACTTCGGTGACAATCGTTCCGTGGCTTGCGAGCGTCGGTGACCAAAGCGAGAGAACAATGCTCTGCATCAGCAGCGCAATAGGCGCGAGCAGCAGCAGAATACCGATCCACAGGACCACGTGCCCAGCAGGAATCATCAGACCATGATCCGCCGGACCGAAGGCGCGCGTGCGGTAGGGGTTGGGATGGGTCGGGTCGACCATGCGTTAGTCGCTAAGCCCCAAAGCCGCCTGCAACTCACGCCATTCCCGCGCCGACATGCCACAGTTTTCGACGGTGACTTTCTCTCCGCCCACCATCCGGCGCACGGCTGAAACCATGGGACCAGACAGCGAAAAGCTATTCAGCCGGTAATCCTCAAACGCTTTGGCCGTCAACGGCACCCAGTCGCGAACCATGTCGTACATAACGTCCGCAAAGACGCGAATCTCGTACTGCGCGTGCGGGTCCATCCGCAAGCTCAGGAAGTGGATCAGGTTGTGCAGGTCAACTTTCCAGTACCACTGCGTATAGGCTGACAAAGGCAAAGTCATCCGCGCCAACTCGCGCGCCAAACCCTGCTTGTCATCATTAATGATCCGGCCATCCTGCCGCTCATTCAAAAGCGTCTCGTAGCGATCATAGGAGCGCACCGCATCGGCTTTGAGCATCTCAAGAACGTCGTTTGCTTCTTCATCGCGCAGAACATCGCCGCGGCCCTGATTGTTCACCTCGCTTTGCGCAGCGAGATGCTCGGGCGAGGGAATGTAGAACTCGCGGTCCAGCATTGAATACCGGGCTGAATATTCGTTCACGTTTGCTGTGCGGTGGCGTATCCACTGGCGCGCTACGAAAATCGGCAGCTTGATGTGGAACTTGATTTCACACATCTCAAAGGGCGTCGAATGACGATGGCGCATCAAGTAGCGGATGAGCCCTTCATCATTACGCACGGACTTCGTACCTTTGCCGTACGACACCCGCGCAGCCTGCACGATGGACGTATCGTCACCCATGTAATCGACGACACGGACAAAGCCGTGATCGAGCACTGGAAAGATTTTGTACAGACGATCCTCAAGCGCGCTTGATGTCACCCGTGAGGTCGGACGGGTAAAAGCGCGAAGTTCTTCGATCTCGAGGTCGACGGAGCGGGCTTGATCTGTTTTGTCACTCATAATGCCGAAGCCGTAACCAATTCTCAGGGTGATGAAAACGCCTATTCACTCATAGCGCAGTATCAGTAGCCAATTGCATAGCGTGTGAAAACGCTTATATTAAGCGGTGAGCCTCGCTCTATGGCGATAAACCAAGCAGGTAATAGATGTTGCGGACCCGGGGGCGGTACCCGGCGCCTCCACCAAAGAGCTAATTCTGGACGAGTTAGCTGTTTGCTGGGGGCGAAATAGGATCGACGTGCATTGAAAGCTGTTTGTTTTGCCCGTGATGATTCCGGCGTAACCGGGTCATATAAACACAGTTGCAAACAACTATGTTGCTCCACGAGTTGCTCTTGCTGCGTAAGCAGCTGAGTTCGTGAAACTAAATCCCTGCGCATTAGCATGTGTAGGTGGGGTCTTGGGCACCTAGCAACAGAACGCCCAATTCTTACCAACACACTGAAATAATGCCGCACGAAGCAGGGAATCGACTTTTTAAAATGCGATTTCCAGCGTTTTTGCTGGTTTTTCGATGCCTCAACAGAGTGTCTCGACCCGTAAATGCACCCAAAAATGCCGCATAATATTGAATTTGTAATAGATTGTTTTCTTATTCATACAAAGGTTTCGGCGAGGGTAAGTTTTGTCTTAGCTACCCACAAGAAATGCTACCCCCGCACCCCACCGCTGCGGCACTTTGCCTATTCTGATTTTCAGTCAAAAAGCAAAGTTGCGGTAGGGGACTTGGTTGGTGAACCATCGTTTGTGCACACCAAAAAGACGGTTGGTATTAACAGCAACCAGCGTGCTGATGGCCTATGGCGCATCCGCGGGGGCCGAAACCACCATCACGCTTGGGGGTGATCTTGGGTTTAGCGCCGTGGTTGGCTTGTCCAAGGACGGCGAAGCGTTCGACTACGCAACCTTTGCCAGCATCAATCTGGACATTGAGAAAAGTACCAATTCTGGTTTGATTTTTGGCGGCAAAGTAACGCTGAATGCGCTCGATGAGCTTGAACTCAGTTTGTTTGACGACGTCGATCCCTTTGGTGTCGAGGAACGGCGATTGATCCGCAAAACGGTCGACGGCCCAACCGACATACAGGCCCGCGTCTTTCCCGCGCTAGGCGGCATGGCGCTGGCGGAAAGCGACGTGGTTGCCGTGAAGATCAACTCTGATTGGCTGTCTCTGGGTGGAACACGCTCTGCGATGGATTTACCGTTCCCTCCGCTGATGGCCGAAAATATCTGCATGCTTGCTGGCAGGCTGGCCGATGGCATGAATGGCCGTGAGGCGACCTTTGAAAACACGCCAACGCCCACTGTCGCCGTTAATTTTCGAACCGCTGTCGGAAATGGCCTGCGACGAGACAACGAAATCTTTGTCGTGGACGCGGCTGGCACGACCGGCAAATACGCCCCTGCCGGGCAATTTCTGGCTCAACGGAAAATCTGGGCAGCGAATCCCATCACAACCACGGCAGTCGTCCCTAAACCCAGCGTGGTTCATGGGCCGGGAGCTTTTGGCGCGCGGATTTCTCTGAACGCCGACGGTGCGGGAGAAGCCTCGGTTGCTGCGGTGTTTGAAACACGGTTCCAGTCCGTCACGATAAAGCCGGACTCCTTCAAGACCTCAGATCTGCCCACAGCGGTTTGGCAAAGCACGGCCAGCCAGTCGGCCACCGTGCTGTTCAGTCCCGGCCCCAGCGAGCTAGCCGGGTTAAAGGTCAACAACGCCAAAGTCTTCGTTGCACCCTTTGCTGAAGTGCTCACGATCGCCAGTTCGGAGAAACTTGTAAGAGGCGCGGTATGCCTTGAGCAAAGCCCGTTTGAATACGAATCCGATGCCTACATGCAACCCATCAGCAAACTGCTGAGCTACACCGCCGCGTCTGTCTTCATCGAAGGCGGCTTCGGCTCCCTGACCATCAGCACGGAAGACCACGCAGGTATCATAAGCGGCAATGGCCCATGGGCGGACATTGTGTCTCTTTCCGCAGAAAACGGCGTGATGTTCTCAGGCGAATTGTCCGTCATGGGCGTTAGCGCCGCCGCTGCCGCCGTGCCGCGGCTGGACACCCGTGCCTTCAACACCATCGCCGGCGCGAAAATCGACCTTGGCGGCGTTTCAGTCGGCGCGGACATCTTGTTTGACGCCGATATCGCGGGTGTTCTTGACGCTTGGCAATTGGAAGCGGCAATCGCTCCCCTGCCCGCGAGCCAGATTTCCATGGGACTGGACAGCGAGAATTCTTGGTGGCTGGAGGGTGAAATCGCAGGTCCGCAGTTCTCAGCCGAAGGGCAGATTGGACGGCTGGAAGACGCCTTGGACGATCAACCCCTTTATTGGATAACAAAGGGCGAGTTGGACCTGACCATTGGAACGCTGTCTGCCGAATACGATCAAATGGGAACGCTGGCGTTCGGCGTGGCGAGCGACGTCGCCGGCGGAGAAATCTTTGCACGCATTGAAGGCGTGGGCGAGGAAATCAACCTGCGGTTTGGCTCCACACTGTCGTTCTAACCAAGCCAGCAGCACGCCAAAAAGTCAGGCAACCATTCTTCCCGCCGAACAATTCATAATCCGTGCTTGCGCAGAGGGCTGGTCTTTGCTTGTTAGGTACAGACCCCATCACCGAGAAAGCCCGTTTGCATGAGTCAGTCCGTCATCAAGTCTCTCTTCGCTCAGCGTAGTCGCGATTTTCTGAAGGACGTACTCAGTCGCTATGCCGATGGCGGCCCAAAAGCGCCAGACATTCTGCTTGTCGTAAAGACAGGGTACCCGGGCGCGGTTTTCCCGGCATACCTCAAAGAAGATTACCCCGACACCATCCACCTGGTTTTCGGCGGTTACAGCGAAAACCTCGTGCTGGGTGACGCAGGTTTCGACGTGACGCTGTCTTTCGGCGACGGGTACGAGAACCTCAGCATCCCTTTCGACGCCATCGAAGGCTTGGTTTGCCAAGACGAGGGCTTTGCGCTGCAACTGCCGTCGCTCGAAGACACGGACGAAGACGCGGAAGACGAAGAAGCGCCCGCGACCGTTGAAGCGTTCGAAGAGGAAGCGGTGGAAGAGACGGATGATAAGGGCGGTGACAACGTCGTAACGCTCGATGCTTTCAGAAGAAAATAGCCGGATACCATGACCCCCCAACACTTTGCGTCATCGGCATCACAGGTCGATCCTCTCATTGCGCGCGCCTTGGACGACGAGCGCAAGCGTCAACGCAACCAGATCGAGCTGATTGCCTCGGAAAACATTGTGAGCCGTGCTGTCTTAGATGCGCTTGGCCACGAGATGACAAACAAGACGCTTGAGGGCTACCCCGGCAACCGGTTCCATGGCGGCGGTCGCTTTGTGGACGTGGTCGAGCAAGCCGCGATTGATCGCGCGCGCGAGCTGTTTGGCTGCGCCTATGCCAACGTACAGCCGCACTCGGGCAGCCAAGCCAACCTTGCCGTTTTCTACATGCTCCTCAAACCCGGTGAGCGTATTCTGTCGCTCGATCTTGCTGCTGGTGGCCATTTGAGCCACGGGCTGCGCGCCAACCTGTCAGGGCGCTGGTTCGAGGCAGCGCACTACGGCGTGAACCCGGAAACCGAAGTCATCGACTACGACGCGCTGGAACAATCCGCCCGTTCGGTTCGGCCTAAGATGCTGATTGCCGGAGGATCGGCCTATCCACGCACATTGGATTTCGAGCGCATGGCGTGGATCGCCAAAGAGGTTGGCGCATGGTTCCATGTTGATATGGCGCACATCGCAGGATTGGTCGCCGGCGGGGTTCACCCCTCGCCCCTGCCCTATGCGGATATCGTCACATGTACCACGACAAAGACGCTGCGCGGGCCGCGTGGTGGCTTGATCCTGACCGACAACGAAGACTGGTCCAAACGTCTGCAGTCGTCCGTTTTTCCCGGTGTTCAGGGCTCAATTCACACGCAGGTGATCGCAGCGAAAGCGATTTGCCTTGGCGAAGCGCTGCGGCCTGACTTCAAGGCTTACGCCGCCGCTGTGCAAAGCAACGCCAGAACCTTGGCCACAACCCTGACCCAGCGCGGCATTCGCCTTGTTTCAGGCGGCACAGACACCCACCTCGTTTTGCTCGATGTGAGCTCAAAGGGCATCGTTGGGAAGCAGGCTGAAAGCGTTTTAGAGCGTGCAAACATCACGGCCAACAAGAACGCCATCCCGAACGACAGCCCGCGCCCACCGGAATGGGTTGGCTTGCGCCTTGGTACGGGAGCCGTGACAACGCGCGGGTTTGGTGCTGCGGAAATGACGATCTTGGGCGGCCTGATCGCCGATTTGATCGATGCAGAAGCCGCCGGCCAAGCCGACGCCGCTGTGCCAACCGCAGCGCCCGCGGTGGCCGAGCTGTGCGCGGCGTTCCCAATTTACTAAGTCGTCGGTTCCACGCCCAAAACCCAACCTTCTTCGGCATATACCACGTCAGGATAGCGCGCGGTCATCCAGCGCAGAACCGCCGATTGATCGCTGATCCAGCGGTCCGTCATCGCCTGCACTTGATCCGCGTCCTTGCACGGTCCACCGTATTGGCCGACGGGCCAAAGGCTCAGATAAAGCTCGGTAAAGACTTGCACCGCGCCGCTTGCGGGCAAGGGGTCAAAGGGCCAAACGTGGACACCGTGCGCCGCTCTTAACCGCTCCAAGACAGGAATGCCCATCAGCCCCTGAGAGCCAACAGACCCCACGTAAGCCAGTTTCCAGCCCGGCTGGGATTTTGGCACCGGCACCTCACACAGGCGCTTTTCGGCAAGGAAATGCTGCTTGGGTCGAAACGGTGACAAGAACGGTCCAGCCTGCTTTGCCGGACAGCCCCAAAACGGCCCTTCGGCAAACCCCATCCGCTGGTTCAGCGCTGCCGCGACGGCAAAGCGGTTGTTGCGATTGCGCGCATCATCCTCGATCAAGGCGGTAAAGGTTTCCCAAATTGTCCGCCAATGCGGCTGTGAAACACCCTGCCCCAGCGCCGCAACAAAGCCGTCGGGATAGCCAAAGGGAAAATCAAATCCCATCAGCAAGCGCGTGCCCCGCACTTGGCTTTCGGTGATTTGCTGGGCCAAATAAGCTTCCGCTTCCAAGCGCGTGGGGACGTTTAGCAGCACGTGCTGCTGGCCTTTTGCGCGGCGACTGATCCAGATGGAGTTGTCGCCCTTGACCGGGACCGACGCGGCGGACCAATCTACGGCAATGAGCGTATCAAACTCTTGCATCGTCAACGGCTCGGAACATGAACATGGAAGACTTCAATACCTGGTTGTTTTCGCTGCGACTGAACCAACGCCCCATCAAGCGCTCCGTGACCATCGCCGGTCACTCGACCTCGATCTCGCTGGAGCCTGTGTTTTGGGACGGGTTGCAAGCGCTGGCAAGGGAGCAGAATGCCTCGCTGGCCGGGGTGGTTGCTGCGATTGATCGGGTGCGCGGGGAAAACGGGCTACCCAGCGCGATTCGACAGGTGCTCTTTGCGCGGATTAGCGCTCAATCGACAACGCATCCGGCGCGACCAGAGACCCGTTAAGCAGCAAGACTTGCTCGACCAATTGGCTGTCTTCGGCCCGATACAGTTCGACCCGCAAGGGTGTATCCGGCAGGAAGCCGCGGGCCTCCAAGCTCTGAAGCTCCGTCGCGCCCTTGGCCAGCAACGTCCCGCGCCGCCCCTCTAGCGACAGTGTATTGGTTTGCAACACGCCTTGGCTCAAGATCACCACGCCTTCGAGCGCTGCATCCCCGTCGAAGAACAGGGACCGCAAATCTTCATAGGCGCTGATGCCTTCTCCTTTAGAAAGAAAGTCTTTCCAAAGCCCTTCTTCGAGATCAGACGCAGCGTTAATCGCGGTCAGCGCCAAATCCATCGTGGCCGTGCCCTCGACATCAAAGGATGCATCGACGGCCTCAAGAAACCCGCTCATGGATTGCGTGCGTGCTTGAAAGCTGTTGGACCGGAACGACAGGGTGTCGAACGCCAAACCGGTATCCGTTGCGACCCCAAACCGCGGCGCAGCGTCAACCACAGCAACGCTCAAATCAGCGAAAATATCCGCGCCAGCGAGCACATCTCCCGCCACCGACAGCGCCCCGCCGGCCAACAAGCCCGAGGCAAACATGCCGTCGAGACGCTCGATCGTATAGCGGCCCGGCGTAAAGTTGATGGCGACTGTGGCGTCTTTCAGCGGTCCCAACTGATCAACGCTCAAATTCACCTGCCCAGACAGGGACGCGAGTGCGGGCGAAAGAACGCTGTCTTCGGCATCGGCAATAAACAGCGCATTGAGCAAAGGCAGCACTTCGATCTGATTGACCTTGCCATCAAAGGCGAGCGTTTTGCTCTCGAAACCGTAAAATCCATCGCCTTGGATGATCATATCGCCCAGCGCGGCATCCACACGGTACCCGTAGTTTTGATCGACCCGTGAAACGCTCAACGTAATATCGATTGGTCCGTTCGATGGCAGGGCAAGGTCAAAGCCGAGACTGGTCAAAAAGCTTTGCGCGTCCGCGTGCTTGATCCGAAGTTGGAAAGCGCGGCCAGCGGCAAGCTCATCTTCGGTTGCGTCGTTGACCTCCTGCAGCTTGATTTCAGCGCCCAACAGTCGGCCAACGCCAAACAACTGGCCCTCGGACTCCCGGCCAGATAATTGCACGTCCCCGGCCTCGTCATCGGGCGAGAAAGGAATGTCCAACGCCTGAAACAAGTCGCTGGCACCGGCGGCGCTAAAGGTCCAGAAGCGGTTGCCGTTGGGGTCCACTTCACTGCCGGAAAGCACCGTTTCACCGCTGCGCAATGCCATTTCCCACGGGCGCGACGGGTCCGTTCGGGTGAAGGACAGGGCGTCGATCGTCAGACGATCCAAAATGTCGGCAACCAAAGGATTATCCATGGCCGCGGGCGCGAAACGGGCAATCGCTCTTTCTGCGGCGCGCGGCTCACGGTTCAGCACCACGCCAACTTGACCATAGTCCAGCGTCTGTCCATCGTCGGCCAGCGTGCCGGTGGCATCAAAGCGCGTTCCGTCGTCTTCGGTAAAGCTCGCCACGATGTCGGTCTCGCCCCCCGGACGGGTGGAGAACCGGGCATCAACGTCATCCAGAATACGGCCACCCAGATTAGCCTGTTCCGCGACAAGCGACAGGCTGTCAGTGCCCAGAACCCGCATGCGCTGCACGATGGCTCGGCCTTGCGCCGCCAAATCGGTTTCGGCTTCTGCATTGGTGTCCAAGCGCGTCCACGCGTTTAAATCCAGATTGTCTGTCACCAGCTCGATCCCGGCCTGACCAAAGCCCGTCGCTGCATCGAGCGCGAAGGGCATGCCGCTTACGTTGAATGCGCCCTGCGCCGTCGTCACGACCCCTTCAGAGACAACCAAACCACCATCGACCATTTCAACGCCGCCGCTGAAATCCAGCCGACCCAGCGAGCCGATCAGCTCAGCCAAATCGCCGTCACCGGCCAAGCGCGTCGCATCTTCAGCGATTAGCCGCCCTTCAAACTGCAAATCATCCGGGCCGGCAACCTGCAACGCCGCCAAATCGAGTGAAACACCAGACTCCGTTTTGCCCTTGAGTGAGGACAGCGAAAGGCCGCTTGTCGCCAAGGTTCCTTGTGCCTTTAACCGCTCAACAGTCTCACCATTGGGCAAGCGGAAATCTTGTGCTGCGATGTCAAAATCAACGCGCACGCCACCCAAATCAGCCACAGCACCGGGCAGCAATGCCGTCCAGTCCTGCAGCGGCAACTGCGCCGCAGAATCGCTTAGCGTAAAACCGCGCCCTGTCAGGTTAAGCCCAACCGTCGGCACGTCGCCCCCCGGCACAAACCGTGCATTCCCGCGCATCTGCTCGCCGTTGTCTCGGGTGAGCGTCAGTCCGCGCAGGTCATAGCCCTCCCGGTCACTGAGCAGGCGCGCTTCGATGTCCACGCCCTGCCCGTCGGCAATGGCCAGCCGGTCAAACAGCGGATGTTGGAAATTCTCAGCCGTCAATTTCCAGTCGAGGTCTTCACGGATGATGAGATTGTCCGCAAACTTCTCATCAATCGCGCCGCGCAGGTTAACCACCGAGCGATCGGCGCGGATGACGTCGATGTTGAAGTTTCGCTCTCCGCCGGGATTGGCATTGGGAACAAAGGAAATCGCCACGCCATAGGGCTGGTCTTCCAACGCGATCGAGCCCGTTGCTTCAAAGGCGTAGCCGCTCACCCGCTCGATCGCCATCTCATTGATATCGAAACGGAATTTCTGACCAAACGGTTGGTCGTAGTAGTGCACCTCTCCGCCCTTGAGCGTCAAACGGTTGAGCGTTGAGGTTTCGTCCGATGTCCCCGTAAGACCAGTAAACAGCGGTGACGCCCCAAAGGTCACAGAGTGATCTTCGGACCGCGACAGACTCATCACCGGGCGTTCCAACGCCACAGCCTCGACCATGAACTTACCCCGCGCCAGCGCCTGACCAGACAGGTCAAACGTCGCGGTATCGGCAGAGAGCAGAATATCGTCAGTGCTGGCGCCATCGCCCCGCACGCGAATGTCGGTGAGCTGCAGCTTGGGGCGAGGCAGCAGCACAATGGCGGCACCATCGCCTGCCTCAACCGGCTGACCCAACGCGCGGGTCAGCCCGATCAACGCTTGCGTGCGATAAACACTGGGGCTCAGAAAACGCGGCATCAGACTCAGCGCGACGAGAAACACGCCGATCAAAGCCGAGATGAATATCCCCAGTCGAAGCATTTCTTACCCTTTGGCCATATCTGGATTTATGTCGTTATAGCGAGATCCATCAAATTCGAAAAGCAAAGTGTCTTCAGTCAATTACAGAGGGATATTGCCGTGCTTGCGCCACGGGTTTTCCAACTGCTTCGACTTCAACATTTCAAGCGATTGAATGATGCGACGCCGCGTTCCGTGCGGCATGATCACGTCGTCAATATAGCCCCGCTTTGCGGCAACAAACGGATTGGCGAAGGCTTCTTGATATTCATCCGTTCGACGCTGCAGCTGTTCTGGGTCGCCGGCTTCCTTGCGGAAGATGATCTCCACGGCCCCCTTTGCGCCCATCACGGCAATTTCCGAGGTGGGCCACGCATAGTTGGCGTCACCGCGCAGGTGCTTGGACGCCATCACGTCATAGGCGCCGCCATAGGCTTTGCGCGTGATGACCGTGACCTTGGGCACCGTGCATTCGGCGTAAGCATAGAGCAGTTTGGCGCCATGCTTGATGATGCCGCCGTGTTCCTGATCCTTGCCGGGCAGGAAGCCCGGAACGTCCACAAGCGTGATAACCGGGATGTTGAACGCATCGCAAAACCGGATAAACCGAGCGGCCTTGCGGCTGGCTTCTATATCCAAGCAACCGGCTTGTTCCATCGGCTGATTGGCGACAATCCCCACCGACGACCCATCCATCCGCGCCATCCCAACAATGATGTTGGGGGCGTAGTCCGGCTGGATTTCAAAGAACTCGCGATCATCAACGATGCGGTCAATCACCTCTTTCATGTCGTAAGGCTTTGTCGGGTCTTCTGGCACCAAACGGTCAAGCGCATGAACATCCCGGCGCGGGTCGTCCAGCGTTGGCTTGATCGGGGCTTTATCGCGATTGCTCAGCGGCAGAAAGCCAAAGAACCGACGCAGGTTAAGCAGGGCGTCAATGTCGTTATCAAACGCGACGTCGGCCACACCACTGATGGCCGTATGCGTCGATGCCCCGCCTAGTTCTTCTTGGCTAATGTCCTCATGCGTGACGGTCTTCACAACGTCTGGACCCGTTACAAACATATAAGACGTGTCGCGGACCATGAAGATAAAATCCGTGATCGCTGGCGAGTACACCGCACCGCCAGCGCATGGCCCCATGATCATGGAAATCTGTGGAATCACGCCGCTGGCAAGGACGTTTTGCTGAAACACGTCGGCATAACCGCCCAGGCTTGCAACGCCCTCCTGAATCCGGGCGCCACCACTATCGGCCAAGCCGATCACGGGCGCACCGACCTTCATCGCTTGCTGCATGACCTTACAGATTTTCTCGGCATGCGCTTCGGAAAGGGATCCGCCAAAAACGGTGAAGTCCTGACTGTAAACAAAGGTACGGCGACCATCGATGGTGCCGTGTCCGGTGACAACGCCATCACCGGGAATCCGGTTGTTTTCCATCCCAAAGTCTGTTGCGCGGTGTTCAACGAACATGTCCAACTCTTCGAATGAGCCGGGGTCCAGCAGCACTTCGAGGCGCTCGCGCGCCGTCAGTTTTCCGCGCTTGTGCTGATGATCGATCCGCGCTTGTCCGCCGCCTAAGCGGGCGCGTTCACGACGGCGTGCGAGTTCGGCTACGTGGTTGGCCAACGCCTTTCTCCCTCTAATCTATCACTATTAATCCCGCCGACTGAGTGCGGCGAGAATGGTGCCCGCGGAACGCGCGTCTTCGCGCTTACCTTCCAACGAGCCCTCAAGGTCTTCATCTGGCCCCCACGTTTCGAGCTGAAACCGCTCTTCAAGGGTTGCCAATTCAACGGCCTCATCCGGCGACAAGCGCCCAAAGTAAACCGCCAACGCTAAAACCAAACTGCCCGTCGCCCCAACCAGCGTGCGCAGTGCGGTAATATGCAGAATGTCTAGCCGGTCCAAAGGTCGGCGCAAAGCAAACAAAGACTGCGCTGGCTGGTCAACCGCCATGATTCCGCGCGTCACGGTCAAAGGCGCGTCGAGCTGCTTGGCTGCCCAGTCCAACAACGGCTGCCACCCTTCATCTTGCAAAGCGCCCAAGGCCATGGGTTCGCTGACACGATAACACAGCAAGTCCGTTTCACCGTATTTCGCCGTTTCATCGCGAATGATGTCGATCTCGTCGCCAAAGTTATCGATCCCGGTGAAGACAAGCTGGGTCACTGGCATTGTCGAGGGGATGACGTGCTCTTCCTGCACGTTCCACTCATAGGCCACAGCCTGCGCCAAGCTGCGGGTCGGCAAATTCAGATCGCGCTTTGCTGTTGTCTTCAGCACGTTGCTATCCAAATGGACTTCCCAAAGGCTCTGACCGGAAACCTGAGCGATCGTCGCTTTTTGGTAGAACTTGCGAATCTTGGGTGCGTCCCCGCTACCGCCAATTTTCATGGGCGAAAATCCTCGTGGCTGAGTGCTTTTAATGCGGCGGGTAGTTCCGCAAAAGAATCGATTAACAGATGCGCACCGGCTTGGCGCAGGCGCTCTTCGCTGTGGTTGCCATAGGTCACGCCAACGGCAAAAGCGCCCGCGTTTCGGGCCATTTCCATGTCAAAGCTCGTGTCCCCGATGACCACCGTATCGCGCGCCTCAGTCGCGGTCTCACGGTTTGCGCTCCACACCATATCGGGCGCAGGTTTGCCGGGGTTCGTATCGGGTGTTTGCAAGGAATGGAAGTGATGGCCAAACCCTTGCATTTGCAACGTCGCATCCAAGCCCCGACGATCCTTGCCCGTCACCACCGCCATAAACGTCTCGTCATGACGCAGCAGGTCGAGCGTCTCGGAAACGCCGCTATAGAACGTCACGTTCTGCTCCCCCCGCGCACGCTGACCGCGAAACGCCATGCGGTATCGCTCCGCGAGGTCTCGCACTTGGTCCGGGGAGGCTTGGGGCGCCCAATGCTCAACGCACAATTCGAGGTGCAAGCCCACAACCTCCCGCACTTGGTCTGCGGTTGGGGTCTCAAAAGGCGTTCCGGCGAAGGCTTCGACCGACGCCTCAACAATGGCCGCCAGACTGTCAATCAGCGTGCCATCCATATCGAACGCGAGAAGCGTAAAACGGTGATCGGGTTGGTTCTGCATTCTTCGGTGGTGTCACGCCAAACCTGAGTCGGTCAAGCGTTCAGGGCGTCTTCAAAGGCGGATGGCAGAGGTGCGCTCAAGCGGATGATTGAGCCGTCTGGATGGGGCAGCTCCAGGCTTGCTGCGTGCAAATACAACCGCTTTGGCGCGGACCATCCCGCGGGCAAGCGACGACCATATTTGCCGTCACCCACAATGGTGCCGCCAAAGTGCGCGGCGTGCACGCGCAGTTGGTGCGTTCGGCCTGTGCGCGGCTCCATGGACAGCAGGACCAAGCCATTGGCCGCCCGCCTTTCGACCCGGAACAGGGTTTCGGCGCTTTGGGCGTCTTCGTGGTCAAAATCGACCATCACCCGCTCTTCACCGCCCTGCCGGGCCTTGATCAACGGCGCAGAAATGACGCCCGCGTCTTCGCCCTCTGGCCAATCCGTGACCAGCGCGACGTAGGTCTTACGGGCATCGCGGGAGGCAAAGGCTTTGGTTAGAAACGCTGCCGTCTCACGCCCTCGCCCGACCAGCAGCACGCCAGATGTATCGCGGTCGAGGCGATGAACCAGACGGGGAACCTCGCCGATGTCGTTGGTGAACGCTGGCAGCGCGCCGTCAACATGACGGGTGGTTTTACTGCCGCCCTGCACGGCCAAGCCAGAGGGCTTATCGAAGGCCAAAATCTGACCTTCGTCCAAAATCGTGCAGTCTTGTAACTGCTGGACCAAACCAGGATCAGGGGCTGCGGCCTCGCGCTGTCCGTTGCTGGACCCGCCCTCGCCGTTGTTGCCGTCTTGCCGCTGCGCTTGTGGTGGCAGGCGAAGCAAATCGCCCACGTCAACCCGCTCAGCGCCTTTAACCCGCTTGCCGTTCAGCCGGACTTGCCCCGTGCGGAACCACTTTTGCTGCGCGCCAAAGCCAACGTGCGGTGCCATGGCCTTCACCAGCCGGTCAAGACGTTGTCCTGCGTGGTCTGCGGTAATCTCAATTTCAACGGCCAAGGTTCTGTCCTGCCCAATAGCCAATCCAACACCCGGCCACGGTGATAACGACGGTACCAACCATATAACTCAGGGCGATCAGCGTTTTGCCGGCACGAAGCGCATCAATCGCTTCGAGCGCGAACGTGGAAAACGTCGTTAAAGCCCCCAGAACGCCAACCAGCAAGAACAACCGCACGGGACTGCCCCATGCGTCTGCGTTTCGGAACAAAGCCGCCAGCAGGCCCATCGCCGTCGCGCCCAAAGCATTTGCGATGAATGTGCCCAGGGGAATACCGCCAACGGTTCCGATCGAAAGGAACAGAGCATAGCGAAGGCAAGCGCCTACAGCACCGCCCAGCGCAACAGAAAGCCAAATCACGACGACTCGCCCCCACTGTCTTGATCGCCCGCCTGACGCCGCGCCCGCAGCCGCGCCCAGTATTCCAAGCGTTTGTGAATGTCGCGCTCGAAACCGCGCTCTAAAGGTTTGTAGAACTGCTCCCGATTCATGCCGTCGGGAAAGAAATTCTGCCCTGAAAAGCCGTCTTCGGCGTCATGGTCGTACTGATAGTTTGCGCCATAGCCGATGTCCTTCATCAGCGAAGTGGGTGCATTCAGGATGTTTTTGGGCGGGGGCAAAGATCCGGTTTTTTGGGCGGTGGATAGACCCGCCTTGTGCGCGGTATATACCGCGTTCGACTTGGGGGCTGTCGCCAGATACAGCACAGAATTCGCCAATGCCAAATCACCCTCAGGACTGCCTAACCGCTCATAAACTTGCCACGCGTTTAGGGCGTGGGTCATTGCGTTTGGGTCGGCCAGTCCGATGTCTTCAACCGCAAACCGGGTCAAGCGCCGGGCGATGTAGTTTGGGTCTTCACCGCCTGCCAGCATGCGCTCAAACCAATATAAGGCCGCATCGGCATCCGAGCCCCGCAAAGATTTATGCAGCGCGGAAATCAGGTTGTAGTGGCTGTCTTGCCCTTTGTCGTAGACGGGACGGCGGCGCTGCACGATTTTCAGCAAGCGATCCGTGGTCAGAGGCTCGGTTCCGGCTGAAGCCCAAACCTGCTCGGCGAGATTGAGCAAATAACGCCCATCGCCATCCGCCAAGGCGCAAATGGTTTCCCGTGCGCCCGCATCCAACGGCAACTCTCGCCCTTCCACCCGTTCGGCGCGTTGCAACAGCTCTTCCAGATCACCGGCGTCCAATCGTTCCAACACCAGCACCTGACAGCGCGACAGCAAAGCGGCATTCAACTCGAACGATGGATTCTCGGTCGTGGCACCCAACAGGACGATGGTCCCGTCTTCGACCACAGGCAAAAAGCTGTCTTGTTGGGATTTATTGAAGCGGTGGATCTCGTCCACAAACAGCAATGTCGCTCGTCCATCCCTGCGCCGGGCGCGCGCGGCCTCAAACAGCTTTTTCAGGTCGGCAACACCGGCAAAAATGGCGGAGATGGATTCAAACTCAAAATCCCCGATTTGTGCCATGAGGCGCGCCAGCGTCGTTTTCCCGCAGCCCGGCGGCCCCCACAGAATCGAGGAGACCAGCCGATCCCGCTCCACCATCCGGCGCAAAGGTGCGTCGGGTGCCAGCAACTGCTGCTGCCCAACAACGTCGTCCAGCGTCGCAGGACGCAAGCGGTCGGCAAGCGGGCGCTGGTCGTTGGTGGATTGGCTGAAAAGGCTGTCGGTCATCCCATCCGTTTGCGCAGTCGGGGCAGATTAAGCAAGAGCCAAAGGCCAAAAACCGGGCTTCCGATGATATTGATCGCAATGATCCAAGGCAGCGACGCCCACTTGTTCCGCGACAACACGAACATGACCACACTCATCAACCAGAATGAAATATAGAGGTCGGCCAGCGTCACTTGATTCCACGGCTCGCGCAAAGCTGTGAGAAAGGCGTCCAGATTCCCAGCTCCGAAGCCGTAACCCACGATTCCCAGCATCACGAGCGAGAGAATCAGGACAATGAGTTGAGGGATGTTTTGAAGAAATGGCATTCGATGGCTCCATCTGAGGATAAGTCTGTTGGCACTCTTGAGACATAAATTGCTCGATTGGTGGGGTAGGAAAGCCGCAATCAGCCAAATATTGGCCGATTTCACCGATTCATTCACAGCTCTGTGCACGTTGCCTTAATTCAACCTTCCCAAAGTGCGAACGCAGTCCAAATTATTTTGGATGTATGCAAGGAAACGCGCGGGGGCGCTTTCGACCTTTGCCGCCCCGTCGCGACCTTCAGGGAGACAAACTTGAAACGCTTCATCGTCGGTATCTGCTTGGTCCTTGGGTTGGGCCTTTCGTTCACGGGTTCAGTTCAGGCTCAAAATGCTGAGCGCGCTGTTCCTGCTTCGGCTGTGCAAATCCAACTCTCATTCGCACCACTGGTCAAACAATCCGCGCCTGCGGTTGTGAACATCTTCACCCGCGCCGAGGTTTCGCGGTCGCCTTTGGGCGGCTTTGGCGATGACCTGTTCGGTTCCCCCTTTTCCCGGCAAACGGAAAAAGTTCAGACCGCGCTTGGGTCGGGTGTGATCGTGTCGACAGACGGCTTGGTTGTGACCAACTATCACGTCATCAGCGAAGGCACCGAAGTGGAAGTTGTGCTTTCGGACAAGCGTGAGTTTGTGGCCGAAGTGCTGTTCACCGACAGCGCGTCAGACCTAGCGCTCCTGCAAATCGATCCCGAAGGCGACGATCTGCCCATTCTGAACCTCGGCGACTCAGACGGCGTTGAAATCGGCGATTTGGTGCTGGCGATTGGTAACCCGTTTGGTGTCGGGCAAACCACCACCATGGGCATTGTCTCCGCTTTGGCTCGGACAGACGTGGGCATCACCGAAGTGGGCAGCTTTATCCAGACCGACGCCTCAATTAACCCCGGTAACTCGGGGGGTGCGCTGGTCGATATGAACGGCAATCTCATCGGCATTAACACAGCCATTTATTCGCAAAGCGGATCGTCCGCAGGCATCGGTTTTGCCATTCCCGCCAACTTTGTCGCCAACACCCTGCGCGCCTTGGAAAATGGCGGCGGGAAAGTGGTCCGTCCTTGGCTGGGCATCACGGGCGAAGATGTAACCCGGCAAATGGCGAATATCCTCAAACTCGACGGCAACGGCGGCTTCCTCGTCAATGACGTTTACGACCCTTCCCCTGCGTTCGACGCCGGCATTCAGACCGGGGATGTCATCCTCAGTCTCGACAGCGCAGAAATCCTCAGCACTGCCGAAATGCGCTACGCCATTGCGAGCAGTTTGGTGGGCGACACGATGATCGCTCAAGTCTACCGCGAAGGCGATATCATCGACATCGTCCTGAACCTGACAGCGCCGCCAGAAGTGCCTGCACGCGAAGAAACTCAACTGACCGGACGCCACCCCCTGCAAGGCGCCAGCGTGATCAACCTCTCCCCTGCCGTCTCACAAGAACTGGACTTGCCCGGCAAATGGACCGGTGTGGTGATCTCTGAAGTCCCCAGCGGTTCCATCGCCGCGCGCCAAGGTTTCCGAGCGGGTGACGTTATTCGATCTGCAAACCGTGAAATCATCGAGACGGTCGCAGACCTCGAAGTCACGCTTGGAGAAGCCCGCTCTCGTCGCTGGTCCTTTATCCTCGACCGTGGGGGTCGCACCGTAACCTACCGCCTGGTGTACTAGCGGGGATGGGTGACCAACCAAAGCCTCTGGGCCTCACCCTCGGCGACCCCGCCGGGATTGGACCGGAAATCTGCGCGAAAATGTTGGCGCAGCCAGATTTACCGGAATACCCGTTGGTTTTGGGTGACCCCAAGGTCTTGGAAGCAGCCGCAAAGCGCCTCGGTTTGAAACTGCTGCTGCAAACCGTGGATCACCCCAGCGTGCCGGTTCCGATAAACACCATTCCGGTTTTTAGCGCTGGCCCAGCGGCATCCGCGGTGCCCCTTGGGCAGGTATCACAACGGGCTGGCGAAGCGGCTTTTGCGGCGATCAAAGCCGGCATTGATCATTCCATCAGCGGCGATCTTGCTGGGATCGTCACTGCCCCCATCAACAAAGAAGCCTTTGCAGCGGCAAATGTCCCCTTTCCCGGGCATACGGAAATGCTGGCGCACTACGCCAAAGCCGATGTCGCGATGATGCTCGCCAATGCGGACATCCGAACGGTTCTGACGACCATCCATGTTCCCCTGCGCAAGGCCGTAGACCTCATTACCCGCGAAAACGTCCTCCGCGCGATCCGGCTGGCGCACCACGGGGCGGTGGCCTTGGGGTACAGCGCGCCACGGGTCGCGGTTGCTGGTCTGAACCCCCATGCGGGCGAAGGGCGCTTGTTTGGGGATGAGGACGCGGACGAAATCGCGCCCGCAATCGAAGACGCCAAGGCCGAGGGCATCGACGCCAGCGGCCCTTGGCCCGGCGATACGGTCTTCATGTCAGCCCGGCAAGGCGCGTTCGACGTGGTTGTTGCGCAGTATCACGATCAAGGCCTTATCCCGGTAAAATACATGGGCTTGGCCGATGGCGTGAACATCACGCTCGGCCTGCCCTTTGTCCGCACCTCGCCAGACCACGGCACCGCCTTTGATATTGCGGGTCAGGGTATTGCTGATCCCGCCAGCCTGCGCACGGCGTTTAACTACGCTGTTCAGCTGCGGGGGGCGAAGGCGGCGCGTTTTTAGGTTCGTCCTTAGCGCGCACAGCCGACATAACCACCACCACGACCGCCAATCCAACCACGGCGCCGCCCGCGATTTCGTGTAGCTCCGGCTGCTGTCCGATGAGCAGCCAAATCCAGATCGAGCCGAGAAGCGTTTCCAGCAGGAAGACAAGGGAGGTTTCCGCCGAGCTGATCCAGCGCGGCGCGAGCGTGACGAAAATGAAGCTGAAGCCGGAAACACCGACGATCAGGAAGAAAAACTCCCAAAATACGCCCGCTGGAATTTGGAGCGTTGGCGCAAAGAACGGCATGATGACGATCGCCAGCAACCCCGCCAGAGCATTGCTTGGCCAAATGTTGGGCTGCTCAATGCGCCGGGTCAGCGTAAAGCAAAGCCCCAGCAACGTCGGCACAAAGAACAGCGCGAGCATGGACGGCCACGGCGGCAGCAAAAGCCCCTGACCCGCCGCCAAGCGCGCAAAACCGTCATTGGCTTCCATTTCGCCCCAGACGACCAATCCCATGCCGACAAAAGACAGCCCGATCGCAATCCAAACCGCCGTGCGGGGCGGCTCTCGCAGCAAAACAATGGAGAACAGGGCACCAGAAACAGGCCCCAAAGCAACGACAATCAACAGGATGATCGGATTGATCGTCAGCGCTGAGTAAACGAAACTGCAGGTGGAGATAAAGAAAAAGACCGTGATGGCCAAACCCAGCTTTCCGGTTTGCCGGAAATACTGAACCAACCCGCCGCGATACCAGATCAGGGACAGCACGGCGGCAACGCCAAAAATCCCCACGCCACGCCAAAACAAGAGACCCCATGGGTTCATGGCGACCTTTCGGATCAAAGCGGAGTCAGGCGAGATAATCAGCACACCCAAAATAGCGAAAGCGTAACCAATAAGACGAGGGTTCATGTTTTTTCCTTACCCTGCCCCTCTAACGCCTAAGCCCCCTATGACGCCATGAAAATTTGTCTGATTTCCCCGCAAGTGTGATGAATTCTTCAGCAGTTCGAGTCATCCACAGGACAAAGGGTCGCGAATTAGGCAGTGCTGGGCTATAGCCGAAGCAGAATAATAAAGCGTGCAGGGGCGTGGGAACAGGGAATGACAAGTCTTCTTTCGCTGGAGCGGATAACCAAGGCTTATCCCGGCGTATTAGCCAACGACGCCGTTGATTTTGCCGTTGAGCGTGGAGAGATCCATGCCTTGCTCGGGGAAAACGGTGCGGGGAAGTCAACCTTGATGAAGGTGCTTTCCGGTTTAACCAAGCCAGATTCGGGACAGATTGTATGGAAGGGTGACGAGACCACGATCTCCTCACCCCAAGGGTCTAAGGCGCTTGGTATTGGGATGGTCCACCAGCACTTTGCCCTGTTTGATGGCATGTCCGTGGGCGAAAACATTGCCCTTGGGCTTGGTGGTCAGCTTGATGATACCCGGCGGACGCGCATTATTGAGATGTCTGAAAAGTACGGCCTGCCGCTGGACCCTGACGCGCTTGTCTTTACGCTTTCGGCTGGCGAAAAGCAGCGGATTGAGATTGTACGCGCTTTGCTGGGCGAACCTGAGCTGCTGATTTTGGATGAGCCGACATCGGTTCTGACCCCGCAAGAGGCCGACGCCCTGTTCGCGACTTTGCGCTTGCTGCGCGATGAAGGTCGGGGCTTGGTGTTTATCTCGCACAAGCTGAATGAAGTTCGAGCGCTGTGTGAGCGCGCCACGATCTTGCGGGGCGGCAAGGTTGTCGCGACGTGTGTTCCGGCGGAGAAGTCAGCGGAAGAAATCGCGGAAATGATGATCGGCACTCGCCCGGTTCCAACCGCCAAAGGACAGCAAAACCTCGGCGATGTTGCGCTGGAGGTCAAAGACCTGCGGACCAAAGATGTTCGCGTGCCTGCCCTTGCGGTGCGCCGAGGCGAAATCATGGGTGTCGCGGGTGTCGCGGGAAACGGGCAAGAAGCGCTCTATGCTTACCTTTCTGGCGAAGACTTGGCCCCGCAAGCGAACGCGATTTGGCTCAATGGTGTTGAAGCGGGACGGTCTGGTCCCTCGCAACGTCGAGCCCTTGGTGGTGCTTTTGTGCCCGAAGAGCGTTTGGGACACGCTGCTGTCCCGGATTTCAGCCTGATCGACAACACGCTGCTTTCCAACCTCGGCACTGACGGTTTTCAACGCAGAGGCCTGATCAACTGGACTCTGACCCGGGAGCACGCGACTGAAATCTGCGATGGCTATGACGTTCGGCACGCGGGCGTCACCGGTCGAGCGGCTTCTTTGTCGGGCGGAAACTTGCAGAAGTTTATCGTGGGGCGCGAGTTGATCAAGCAACCCGAGGTGCTGGTGGTCAACCAGCCAACGTGGGGCGTGGACATGGGCTCAGCGACCAATATTCGAGACCAGCTCAAGGCGCTGGCCGAGAGTGGTTCGGCACTGTTGGTGATCAGCCAAGACCTGGACGAGTTGTTTGACTTGGCGGACCGGCTTTGCGTGCTGAACCACGGCCATCTATCAGAGGCCAAACCAACCCATGAATGGACCGCCGAGACATTGGGCGTTGCCATGACCGGTGACGTGCAGGAGCAAGCCGCATGATCCGTATTGTCCCGCGCACTCAATTCGGCTTTTGGGCCACGGCCTTTCCGCTTTTGCTGGCCTTTAGCATCACCGTCGTTGTGGGCTTTTTGGTCATGGTCGCGATGTCGGAGCAACCGTTGTCCGACACGTGGACACTGCTCACGTTCCCGTGGCAGGCGCGCACGGCTTCGGTTCAATGGGGATTTGTGCTGCAGAAATCATCCTACCTCGCGATTATGGCGGTGGGGCTGAGTATCGGTTTTCGCGCTAACGTCTGGAACATTGGTGCCGAGGGGCAGTTCGCCTTTGGCTCCATCGCCGCTTTTGCTGCGTACTTGCTGTTCGGTATGCCGGACACCACGTGGTTTTTGCCTGTCATGCTGCTGTTTGGCATTCTGGGCGGTATTGCATGGGCGCTGATCCCGGCGGCGTTGCGGGTTTGGGCCAATACCAACGAGCTGCTGACCTCGCTCATGCTGGTTTACGTGGCCGCCAACGTCCTGAACTACGTGACCACCGGCCCATGGAAAGGCGATCCCAAAGCCGGACAAGCGGAAAGCGACCCGATCCACGAAAGCCTGCGCATCGCATCGATCATCGAGCGGACCGACTTTCACTGGGGCGTCATCATCAGTGCTGGCGCCATTCTGGTGTTGGCTTTTGTCGTGCTGTTCACCACCTTTGGCTACAGCCTTCGGGTGGCGCAAAACACGCCGCGCGCCCAAAAATTCGCAGGCTTTTCGCCTCAAATGACGGTGTGGATGTCCTTTGCCCTGTCCGGCGCGACAGCAGGCTTGGCAGGGGCGATTTTCCTTTCTGCGGAAACGGGCAAGCTGATCCAGTCAGAAAACTACCTGAACGGCTTGGGCTTTACCGCGATTGTCATCGCCTTCTTAGGTCGGCTTCACCCCATCGGGATTGTCGCTGCGGCCTTACTGATTTCCTACGTCAACGTTGGCGCGACATACGTGCAATCGGCAAGTCAGGTCGATGACGCCGTTGCCGACTTGGTGCAAGTAACCGCGCTGTTCGCGGTGTTGGGCACTGCCTTCCTCAGTCAGTATCGGATTGTATTTGGCAAAGCCGATCTCAGCACGGAGGGCGCGGTATGAGCGATCTCGTCATCCAAATCCTCGCTGCTTCCATGTTGCTGGCCACCCCCTTGCTGCTTGCGGCAATTGGCGAATTGGTGGTCGAAAAATCAGGCGTCATCAATCTCGGCGTTGAGGGCATGATGCTCATTGGCGGACTGGCGGGTTTCATTGGGCTTTACCAGCTGCAAAGCTCCACCTGCACCATGTTGATCGGTGAAAACTGTTTTGCATCAGAGAACTCAGTCAACCAATTCCAATACATCGGCTCGCTGCTGGTTGCGGCCATCGTGGGCGCTATGGCTGCGGCGCTGTTTGGCTTTCTGACGCAGTATTTTCGAGCAAACCATATCGCCGCTGGCCTTGGCTTGACGGTACTGGGCGCGGGGCTCTCGAACTCCTTGGGCGGAAACTTCTTTGGCGTGGACTATACCTCGGCCATTGTCGCCAGCGTGCCGCCCTTGTTCCCAGAAAGCTGGGGCGATGTCCCGGTTGTTGGCCCCTTGCTGTTCAGCCAAAATCTCTTGGTGCCGTTTTCCTTTGTGATGCTCGCCGCTGTTTGGTTCTTCTTGAACCGAACCCGTGCCGGTTTGGTCGTGCGAGCGGTCGGGGAAAACCACCATTCTGCCTACGCTTTAGGCTATCCCGTGATCCTTGTGCGCATGCTGACAATCATGTTTGGCGGCGCCATGGCCGGTCTCGCCGGCGCGTTTATCGTGATTGCGCAAATTGCCCCCAAATGGACCGAAGGAATAACGGTTGGCAAAGGGTGGCTCGCGCTGGCGTTGATTCTTTTCTCCACATGGCGTCCCGGACGCGTGCTGCTTGGTGCCTATTTGTTCGGCATCGTGCTTGCTTTGGAGCCTCGTTTGAAGGCAATCTTCTCCAACATGTCCCTCGAACTATCCTATTTCTTGACAGCGCTGCCCTACATTGTGCCGGTAGTCGTGCTCGTCATGATCTCTCGCAACCCGGTGATGATCCGGCGCAACGCTCCAGCCAGTCTGGGGCAAACTTTTGAACCAAGATCTTGAGAGAGGCCAATCAGGCTTCTTTCCTGCACGTTGAGAAAAGTAGAGGAGAACCTCAATGAACCGTGCCATTAAAACCCTCTTGGCGTCCGCACTGACTTTCGGTGCTGCCGTCGCAACCCCTGCGCAAGCCGAAACCAAAGTCGGCTTTATCTACGTGGGCCCTCCCGGTGATTTGGGCTGGACCTACCGTCACGACATTGGCCGTGCGGCTGTAGAAGCCATGGATGGCTTCTCGACCACCGCGCTGGAGAACGTTCCAGAAGGTCCAGAAGCTGTTGAAGCCATCACGCAGTTGGCTGAAACCGGCCACGACCTGATCTTCACCACGTCCTTTGGCTTTATGGATGCAACCAACGAAGTTGCTGGCAACTACCCGGACATCAAGTTCGAGCACGCCACTGGCTACATCAAAGCGCATCCAAACGTGTCCACCTACAGTGGCCGTTTCTACGAAGGCCGCGTTGTTCAGGGCTACATCGCTGCAAACGTGACCGAGACCAACAAGATCGGTTACATCGCATCCTTCCCAATCCCGGAAGTTATTCGCGGCATCAACGCGTTCATGCTTGAAGCCAAGAAGCACAACCCGGACATTGAAGTTGAGATCGTTTGGGTCTTCACCTGGTTCGACCCAGCAAAAGAAGCTGCGGCGGCGCAGGCGCTGATCGACAACGGTGCTGACGTTATCGCAGCCCACACGGACTCCCCGGCACCGATGCAAATCGCAGAAGCCGCCGGCGCGAAGGCCTTTGGTCAGGCGTCCGACATGTCCCGCTTTGGCCCAACGGCTCACCTCGTCTCCACCGTGGATGACTGGGACAGCTACTACGTTGATCGTGCGAAGCAGGTTGCCGCTGGCACCTGGAACCAGCAGGACAGCTGGTGGGGCTTCACGAAAGACGGCATGGGCGGCGAGATTGGCATGGTCCACCTCGGCAACTACGGCAACATGCCCGATGACGTGATGGCTGAAGCCAAGGCGATCGAAGCCGCTTTGGCTGCGGGTGACCGTCATTCCTTCGAGTGTCCCATCTACAAGCAAGATGGCGCTTTGGCTGAGGACTGTGCGGCGGGTGAAGACCACCTGACCGACGGCACTCTGCTGGGCATGAACTGGTACATCCAGGGCATCGACGCGACCATCCCGCAGTAAGCGACGGGCCGGCCCCAACGGGCCGATCCATTGGAAAACCCCGGCCGATCCGTCGCGCCGGGGTTTTTTTAGCTTAAACCCGGCGATTCATGGTCGCTTCGGGTTGTGCGCGGCGCTGGATTTTGGCTTCAATGAAAGCTCTCTTGCTTGGCTGAAATCGGGAAAGCGCACTTTATGAAAACCTCTGCGAAAGTCGTCGTTATTGGCGGCGGCGTTGTTGGCTGCTCCGTCCTTTATCACCTCACGAAAATGGGCTGGACGGACATCATGCTCATCGAGCGATCCGAGCTTACATCCGGTTCGACGTGGCACGCCGCGGGTGGGTTTCACACGCTGAATGCAGACACCAACATGGCGGCGCTGCAGGGCTACACCATTCGGCTCTATCGCGAGTTGGAAGAGATTACGGGCATGAGCTGTGGCTTGCACCATGTTGGCGGCGTGACACTGGCGGGGACGCAAGATCGTCTGGATTACCTGATCGCTGAGCGGGCCAAGCACCGCTACATGGGGCTCGACACACAGATTATTGGCCCAGAAGAGATCAAGAAGCTCTCCCCCATCACCAATGTCGATGGTGTTCTCGGTGGGCTCTATGACCCCCTTGATGGACACCTTGACCCCTCGGGCACCACACACGCCTATGCCAAAGCAGCACGGATGGCGGGTGCTGAGATCGAGCTGCGTTGCCCCGTGCTGGAGACCAACCCACGGCCCGACGGCACGTGGGATGTCGTGACCGAGCGCGGTACAGTCCATGCCGAGCATATCGTAAACGCCGCCGGATTGTGGGCGCGCGAAGTCGGGGCGATGGCGGGGGTTTACTTGCCGCTTCACCCCATGGAGCACCAATACCTGATCACTGAAGACATTGCGGAGGTTTACGAGCGCGACGAAGAATTGCCGCATGTGATGGATCCCGAGGGCGAAAGCTATCTGCGGCAAGAGCGGCAAGGGCTCTGCATTGGGTTCTATGAGCAGCGCTGTGACCCCTGGGCGGTGGATGGCACCCCGTGGACCTTTGGCCACGAGCTGCTCGACAACCAGCTGGAGCGGATTTCGGACTCGGTTGAGTTTGCCTATCGGCGGTTTCCCATTCTGGAGCGAGCGGGTGTGAAGACCGTCATTAATGGTCCCTTTACCTTTGCCCCAGACGGAAACCCTTTGGTCGGCCCTGTGCCGGGTCTGCGGAACTACTGGTCTGCGGTCGCGGTGATGGCCGGGTTCTCGCAGGGCGGCGGGGTTGGCTTGAGTCTGGCCGAATGGATGGTAGAGGGTGAGCCCAGCCGCGATATCTTTGCCATGGACGTGGCGCGGTTTGGGAACTGGATCACACCGGCCTATACCCGCGAAAAGGTGCGCGAGAACTACCAGCGCCGGTTCTCCGTCTCTTATCCGAACGAAGAGCTGCCGGTGATGCGGCCCTTCCAAACCACCCCGGCCTATCAGATCTGGAAAGACCAGCGGGCTGTTTTTGGGGCGGCTTATGGCATGGAAGCGGTAAACTACTTCGCCCTGCCCGGAGAGCCGCTGGAAGAAACCCCATCCTTCCGCCGTTCGAACGCTTGGGCGGCAACGGCGCAGGAATGCCGCGCGGTGCGGGAAGCGGTGGGGATCAACGAGATCCACAACTTCAGTAAATACCGCGTCACAGGCACGGATGCCCGCGCGTGGCTGGACTGGATCATGGCGGGACGCATTCCCAAGGTTGGCCGCCTTTCGCTGACCCCCATGCTGTCCCCTTCGGGGAAATTAATCGGGGATTTCACTGTCACGGCCTTGGCGGAAGACGCCTTCCAACTGACAGCATCATTCGGCAGCCAAGCGTATCATACGCGGTGGTTTGAACAGCACCTGGCGGGCTATGACGTGCGCATCGAAAATGTGTCCACGCGCCGGATTGGGTTTCAGATTGCGGGACCACGGGCGCGCGATGTCCTTGCGGCGGTCACGCGCGCAGATGTCTCGGCGGCAGCCTTCCGCTTTATGGATGCGCGAACCATTGACGTTGGCCCCTATCAAGCGCTGGTGCAGCGGGTGAGCTACACGGGCGATCTTGGTTACGAAATCTACGTGAACGCCGATGAGCAATACGGGCTGTATCAGGTCTTGGCCGAAGCCGGCGCGGCGCACGGGATGCGTCCGTTTGGGATGCGGGCGATGATGAGCTTGCGGCTTGAGAAGTTCTTTGGCTCTTGGATGCGCGAGTTTCGGCCAGATTACATGCCCGCTGAGACCGGCATGGATCGCTTTGTCAGTTATAACAAACCTGCGGCCTTTATTGGCAAGGCTGCAGCGGCGGCGGAAAAATCGGCTGGGCCCGCGCGGACGCTCTGCGCCTTTGCCGTTGACGCGAATGATGCTGACGTGGTGGCGGACGAGCCGATCTTCGACGGTGAGGCCGTGGTGGGCTTTGTGACTTCAGGGGGCTATGCGCACTATAGCGAACAATCGGTTGCCTTGGGGTTTGTCCCAACGGAGATGGCGGTGGACGGGCGAACCTTTGCCATCGAAATCCTGGGTGATCGGCGGACGGCCACGATCATCACAACGCCGCTGGTGGATCCGGACGGCGCTCGCATGCGCGGCTAGAGTCCCGTGTTCAAGGGCGCCTGACCAAACGGAAAAGGGCCACCGAGCGGTGACCCTTTAAGCTTTGCGTTAATCGCTGCTGTTGGTTGCAGCGGCGGCGAGAATGATGTCACGCACGGTGTCAAACTGCGTGTGATGGATCATATGCCCCGCGCCTTCGATCAGCGTGATCCGCGCACCCGGCGCGTCGCGGTCCAGCCCAACGGCGTGCAAATCCGGGCTGACATAGTCCTCGGTTCCAAACACAACATCGAAGGGCTCTGTCAGATCCGCATAGCCGGCGTTCAGTCCGGCGACGCCATCATTCAGCGCGCGCACATCAGCAGCATTGTTGCAGAACGTCTGGGGCCGCATCACCATTTTTGTCTGTGTCAGAGCAGAATAGTCGGCAATCGCGGGCTCTGGCGTAAACGTGCTGTCAACCGAGGCCTCATAGAGCGCCAAGCCAACCACCGGCATCAGGGCGTTACAGAAGTACCAGCCCACCACCGGCATTCCAGCGACCGCATAGGGCCACCACACCGAACCATCCCAAGCATGGGAAACACCCGATAAATCAACCAAAGCGCCAACGCGCTCGGGATGATGAACAGCCATCGCCAGCGAAACAGCACCACCCAGAGAGTGCCCCACCACCGTCGGTGCTTCCACGCCCAACTGGTCCATCAACGCGACAACCAAATCAGCCTGAGCGGTGATTTCCTGCAAACCCGGGTCACGTCGGGAAGACAGGCCAAGACCGGGCCGGTCGATGGTGATCACGCGATGCCCCGCCGCCCGCAACGCAGGCGCGAGGCGCAGCTCCATATCACCCAAATTACCGCTTGCGCCGTGGATCATCAGGATCGGAGACCCCTGTCCCTGATCGACAAAATGCATGCGCTCGCCTTTAACATCAGCGAAGGTGCCCAGAGGCTCAGTTGGCAAGCCCGCGACCAGAACCCGCGCGGTCACCCATAGACCGACCAACAGCACAACAATTACAACGACGATTCCACCCACGACTCTCATCTCGATTCCTTTGCGACGATCATTTAACGTCGACGTAGCGCGATATTTGTCTTTGCCCAGCCTGCGCTGTGCCCTGACCTGCAACACGGGAGCTGACTGTGACCAAACATCTTCTGTTCATTGCGCACGCTCCGTCCGTTAACACGCGAGCGCTGCGGGATGCTGTGGCCGAAGGGGTGGCGCAGACGGCTGGTGTTGAGCTGACTGTTCGTTCGCCTTTGGAGGCTGCGACGAAGGACGTATTGCGCTGCGATGGTCTTATTCTGCTGACAACTGAGAATATCGGATACATGGCCGGCCTGACCAAAGACTTCTTTGACCGCTGCTATAACGACTTGCTGGACCAGCGTTCGGGCCTGTCGGTTGCGACGCTCATTCGGGCTGGCTTAGACGGAACAGCAACCAAGCGCGCCTTGAGCGGGATATATTCGGGCTTGGGGTGGCGGCCCGTCAGTGAGCTGATGGTGCTGCACGGGGCGTGGGACGATGACTTCATCGTCGCAGCGCGGGAGACCGGGCAGGCAATGGCCGAAGGACTGGATGTCGGGATCTTCTGAGCGGTGGTGTTTGCAGGTTGCGACAGCCTGCGCGCAACACACCGCGCAGCGCCGGCTCCCCTTTTTGCAATTCGCAAAAAATCTGTGCGAATTGCAATCGGCGTCAGACGCCGTTCTCAAGCAGCCAAGAATTGGTACCCGTCAGTGCGCGGTTGTACCCGTAGTTTGAGTTCACCTCAGACACCCACAGCAAGTCACTTTCGACGTAGGGGCGGAGTCCAGAGATCACGCGCTTGGCGTCTCGCTCTTTCACGCGGATCAACCAGACAGAGCGCTGGATCCGACGACCGCCAAGGTCAGAAAGCGTCTCAATCAGCTTCTTATCGTCAATTCCAGCTTCTGCTTCGACCACTGGAGCGTCATGGGCAACCAAATAACAGGGCACGCAAACCGTCCTAACTTTTTGTTCCTCAAGAAAGGCGCTCTTCTTATTTTTGTTCGTAGCGCGTGGGGAATGCTGCAAGGGTTACGCCACTACAGATGATAATTTTGCTAGGACCGTCAAATTGCTGTGGATAATTTCAGGGACGCCCCAACTCTGTGGCGTATAACGCTAAAATTATACTTATTATCAGTTCGATATGGGATGTTTTTTGGGCGCAGCGGGCGGGATCTCGGACAGCCGCAACGATGGGCGTCACATTCCGGGCGTCGTATCACCCTTGGATCCGGCGAAACGACCTTGTCGCGAATGAAAAGGAGTTAAGGTGGTAGCCCCTGCCGGACTCGAACCGGCACTTCCAAAGGAAAACGGATTTTAAGTCCGCAGCGTCTACCAATTCCGCCAAGGGGCCAGCCGATTACGAGACCTGTCTGTCTTACGGAGAACCAGCTGGAAATCAACCGCCGATCGCTCACTTTTACATTTTTGCAAGGCAGCGCTTGCGGCGCATAAGAATTTTCCGATTCGTTTTGCTAAGCGCATAAACTCAAATTTGAGCCCTCAAAGTTCGCCATAATATGGCTCTAGCACCACGTTACACAGTGTTATCCACCGGTTTATCCCGAATCTTTTGCCCTTCAAGGTTCTGAAGCTTATCCATACCCTGATTTGAATTAGCGGGAATTGGGTCTACTCGCCTATATAGAGGGTGAAGAGGTCTAAAGCATTCTTGTAGTGTTGGGTGAAGAGCAATCAGACCCCGCCTTATAAAGAGCGCAGTTCCTTCGCTATTTTGCCGCGTAGGTGTCGGAAAAGGCAGTCGGGTTAAACCGTCGGGGCTGTTCCATCGCTAGCGTAGCGATTTTGAAGAATAAATTTATGGGGTTGGGAGAGTGGTAATGACCACCACCGCTTGTGCGTTCAATACGTCGGCAGCCGTAAGCCAAAGCGCTTTCGAGATTGCTACAATTACACCAGGCTATGCCGCTGTTCGGGCGCACCGCCCGCTGAAAAGCCGCATGGGCAGCCGTGCGGCTTTGCTTGGCTCATCTGTATTGGCAGGTGTCTTTGGCTTGTTTGCCGCCGAAGCCATGGCACAGCAGTACAACTTTTCAGGCTCAGGTGGTTTCACCGATGTATCGAGCTCGATCAACGTTGTTACGGATGCTGGCGCTGGTAACATTCGGGTCATCCTCGCAGACGGCGTTCAGTTCGTCGCGGCGCCCGGTCAGTACCAGTTGAACCCCATGACCAATCAATTGCAGGTATCAACCGATATTCTGCTCGGCGCTTACACCGGTGGTGCGCCTGTTTCAGCCGTACAAACCTCGCAGTCCATGATGACGAGCCAGGCAGCGGCTTATTCATCCAGCGCGCCCTTTGCGCTGCAAGGTCAGCAGTTAGCGCAAGCCTCGTTCGGCGCGCCAACGGCGATGGCGACCTACCAGCCGCAGGTTTACACGGCCGGTCAGTACGCCACGCAGCCTTCGATCGTGGGCGGCTATCAAATGCAGCCGAGCAACGCCAACGTTGCTTACAACCCACCAATGACGCCGAATATGAATCCGCAAGCGACGCAGTATGTTCCAGCATACTCCGCTGGTGCGCAAATGGCGCAAGCTCAGTCGTCCTTTGGCGGCGGCGCGGCGACGACCTTCGGCCAAACCTCTTACAACCAGCCTGCCTATGGCATGCAGGGCGGCTTTGGTGCGCAGAACATGTACGGCAACGCGGCGCCCATTCCGGTCACGCAAGCCGTGCCCGTTGCAGAAGTCGCAGCGGCACCAGCCCCAATCGCATCAAGCGGCGGCATGTTTGGCCTGCCCTCTTGGGCGTTGATTGGCGGCGGCGTGGTTGCCGCTGGCGCAGCGGTCATGGCCATGGGTGGTCTTGGCGGAGGTTCCAGCACGGGGACCACGTCCACCAACGCCAACACGTCCAGCAATTACAGCATCAGCCAGCAAGCCTTCCTCAGCGACCCTGCTGTCCAGGCTGCACTCAACGGCACCTCAACCACCGACAACACCGCCACCACGAGCAACACCAGTTCGAGCTCCACGAGCTCTGGTACGAGCAACGGAATTGTGATTTCTGGCGGCACGGACGGTGGCACAACGACAGTCGATAGCGGCAGCGCAGGGGCGTCGGCCACCATTGCTGCGGGTCGTGAAAACGATGACATCACCGGCACGTCCGGAGACGATACAATCACCTTCCGCGCCGCAGAAGACGCCGAAGAGTTCAACTCGCTGGATCTGTCTGGCGGGAACGACACCGTTGTCCTCGAAGACATGACATCAGACGTCACACCAGAAGACCTGAACAACGTCGAAAACTTGCATGTGCACCTCGCGTCATCGAGCACTACGCTCAGCTTGGCTTCCGCGGGTGACGATGTTGAATCCGTCGTTGTTGATGCAAATTCCATGTCGATCACCATCACCGATATTGACACCGTGGACACCGTAGCGGTCTCCGACGCTGGAACTGCAATGGTGACGATTGAGGACGTGAACAGCGGCAACACCGTTGCCCTGACCGGCTCAGACAATGCCAAGATCACAGGCGGTTCAACGCTGACTTTGAATGTCAGCGACGTGAACGCCCAAGTCGAGATTGCGACGACGACCACCAACACGTTGACCATCGACGTCGCGGACAGCACGGACAACGCCTTCGATCTGGTTGCGACCGCAATGACCGTTCTCACCGTTACCGGTGGCGGCGCACTGACGATCAGCAACGAATTCGGCGATACCGAGCTTGCCGACGTGACGCAAATTGACGGCTCATCCGCGACAGGCGCGATCAACGTTACCGTTGATAGTACCACGCTGACCGATGTTGATACCGGCTCAGCGGGCGACATGCTGCACATTAAAGACAGCGCAGCAGCGGCGACGTTTAGTACAAACAGTGGTAACGACACGGTCGAAATCGACGCCTTTGGCACAACCGCGACGCTCGATACCGGCAGCGGTGGCGACAAAATTGAGCTCGACACGGTGATTGCTTCGGGCGCCACGATTGACGGTGGTGAAGGCTCGGATACCCTTGAGGCGTCCAAGAACATCACAACCGGCTCCTATGACAACATTGAAACGTTGGAAATCAGCGGCGCAGCCTCGTCCGTTAACTTGGCCTTGTTCGATGGCGATGACCTCAGCTCCATCGAAATTGAAGTGCCCGGTTCAGAAGTCACGCTGAACAACATGGAAGACCACTTCGACATCGAAGCGACCGATGGTGCGGAAATCACCTTTGGCGCCTCCACCGATGACGAAGTGACCCTGACCGCGAGCGGCGATTTGACGCTCAAGAACGTCGGAACGGGAACCTCCGTGTTGACGGAAGCAAATATCAGCTTCGTCAGCAACACCGCCTCGGTCCTTACGCTTTTGGACGACGGCGCAGATGTGAACCGGTTCACATCGATCACACTCGATGGGACAGAAGGCTCGGTTGAGCTGGCAGGGGCCGGCTTTACTGACACCAGCTCTGAACTGACCACGTTTGACGCTTCGGCCGCAGATGATGCGATTTTGGTTGGTTCGGCGTCGACTGACATCGACATGGCGACAGTGATGGCATTCTCAACCGGCGACGGCGACGACATGCTTTACCTGTCTGAGATTGCCGACAACGCTATTTACGAACTCGGCGATGGCGATGACACCATCGAAGTAGGTACAGGCAATAGCAACAGCGTCCGGATCTACGGCGGCGGCGGCAACGACACGATTGAGCTTGATACAGGCGGCAACGTTGATGCGAAGATTTACTTCACATCCATGGATGATTTTGTCTCTGGCGGCCAAGACACTGTGATGGGCTTCGATACGGATAACGATGACATTGTTATTCAGATCGACGGCGTTAACTCGATCACTGTGGCGACTGGCGTTCAGGCTGACGGTGCTGCCGCTGGTGTCTATGTCGATGAAAACGCAGATATCATTTACGTTTCTGACGGCACAACCGTTGGCGTCATCAACGTAAGTGGCATCGATGATACGGACGTTGAAATCTTCTAATGGCCAAGGGACATAAAATTGTTTGGATTGCCAGCTACCCCAAGTCTGGCAACACATGGGTACGTTTGTTTCTCGCAGCCTACCTCGCGAACACGGATAAACTTGATCCGAATGACGCGTTGAAGGGCACGTTCAACGATGCGCAGCGACCCGTTTTCGACAAATTGCTCAAGCTGCAATCGAAAGAACTCGATGACGACGTGGTTGCATCCCTGCGCCTGCCCTATCTGTCTAAACTTGCAGAAAGCGGCGATAAGGACGTGATCATAAAAACCCACGTCCTGAATGCCAACTGGCACAACGCCGCGATGATCCCATCGGCTGTAACCCGGCGCGCGCTGTATATCATTCGTCACCCGTTTGATGTCTGTACGTCCTTTGCCAAGCACATGGGCTTGTCGTTTGACGAGGCTGTGGCTGCCATGGGTAACCCATCTTTTGCCATTGGATCCGACACCCAAATCAAGCAACCCATGCACACGTGGTCGACCCACGTCAGCAGCTGGTTGGGCGCGACGGGTTTTGAGCGGATGACCGTGCGGTACGAAGACATGATTCTTCGCCCTTACCAGACCTTTGCCAACATCATTAACTTTATGGGCATGGGTGTGGAGAACGACAAGATTGATCGGGCTCTGTCCTCGACCGACTTTGATCGTCTCAAGGAAGTTGAAAAGAAGAAGGGCTTCCTTGAAGCGTCTGACAAGAACGAGCAGGGCTTTTTCCGCTCTGGCAAAATCGGCGGGTTCAAGGGCGTGCTGAGTGCCAAGCAGACGGCAAAACTGGCCAAAGACCACGCGGACATGATGAGCCGCTTTGGGTATGGCGATGACGGGAGCGTCTTTTAAAGGCGCCCCACCAAAATCCAGGCGCCCTGCCCGGCGCCTGACGCCTTGCGATCTCCGTTGATCCGCAACCGCTCAAGCTTTCCAAACCAAAAGTTAATCCAACTTGAAATCGCCCGTTGATTCAGGTGGTTCTTGGCATGCATCTCGCAAGTTAAAGAATATCTGCCGGGTTTAAGCATTTCGAGACCCGGCTGAATCGATTTTAACGGTTCAGGAACATCAGCTGCGTGCCTCTAGGCCGGACCAGACATTGCAAGGGTTGGTTCGCCCCTCCGCTGTTTCAGTCAGGAGTGGTAGCGATATGCATAGCGCTGGCCACATTACACGCCCCACTACAGCAAGCCACAGCACAAACGCCGCCGCCCACCTTGGATTTTGGCAACTTGGTCTTTGAGGCCGATACCCTCAGCCGTTCAGAAGACGGGGATACGCTGGTCCTGCGCGGCAACGTGATCCTTGATGACGGGCAGCGCACGCTGATCGCGGACAAGCTGACGCTCACCCCCTCCACAGCCCGCGCCGAAGCGATCGGACGCGTCGCTTTAGACCTTGGCGATGGCAAAATTCTTCACAGCGACGCGCTGCTGCTGGAACAATCCGCTTCAACGCTGTTACTTTCGGGTGTGGCCACGCGCCTGAATGACGAAGCCATCATTGCCGCCAAGAAGGCCAGCACGGATGGTCAGTCCGTGAGCTTGGACTACGTCGCGTACACGGCCTGTGACGCGCCCTGTGACATTGATGAGTATATTGGGCGGGACCGACTGCCGTGGCGCTTGCTGGCGCGTCGTGCGGTGCTGAACCAGCCAGCAGGGACGCTTGAGCTGCGCGGGGTGCGATTGGAGCTGTTTGATGTTCCCGTTATTGGCTTTCCCCGCATCACCATACCGGCGCCATCGGTCAAGCGACGCTCAGGCTTCCTTGGCCCGACCTTTGGATACGAAGCGGGCTTAGGCGCTTGGGGCGGGGTGCCGTTGTACCTCACCCAAGGCCCTTCGGCTGACTTAACGGCAACGCCCGTGATCTATGGCAGTGGCTTGGCCCGCTTTGACCTCGAACAGCGCATCAACACCGCCACAACCCAAGCCATAATCAACGGCACACTGGACTCCCAAGCGCGCGGCGGACTGATGGTCGAAGCCTCTCAGCAGCTCTCCCCCCGCTATGACGTGAGCCTGAACGTGGATTGGGCGGGTGAGACGGAACGGGGTGCGCTGCAACTGTTGGATCAAACCGCGCTCGACGATCACAGCAATCAGTTTTCGCTGCAGGCGAACAAAGGCCATTCCTTTGCGGCACTCGACCTGAATCAAGATGTCATCCTCGCACCGGACGCGACCGGCGCTGCGCTGGATTGGCATGAGAACTGGGTGCCGCGTGTGGCCTTCGATCTGCGCCTACCCCCACCAACCAACGGCAGTCGGGTGCGATTATCGGGCCAAGGGCTGTTGCTCGATGATGATCGGGTGGTGGAAACAAGCGCTGCTTGGGATGCCCGCGCCATCACACAAGGCGGGTTAGAGCTTACGCCCCGGCTCGAGGCCGGCTTTATGGGCAATCATGCGACAGGAGCCTTCAGTCCCTGGTTCGGCGCGCAATTGGGCGGGGCTTTCCCGTTGGTTCGGCATGCCCCACACACGTCGGTTACGCTAACCCCAAAAATCGCCCTCAGCGGCCTGACGCAAGCATCGGTTTCGGGC
>CAJQLX010000035.1 GCA_905479265.1 uncultured Alphaproteobacteria bacterium | reverse complement strand
CGAACGTCATCTCCGTGGACTCAGGGTCTTCAAAAGCGTCGCTGATGTCATCCCCAATGTCATAGTCTTGATCAGAATCCACGCTCAATATGTTGGACGGAGCGGTGTACTCGGGGTCTTCGTCAACATCGGTTACAGTCACATCAACAGTGGTTTTCGCCGTTGCGCCAGAAGCGTCTTCCGCGGTCACAGTCAACGTGATCGACGACCGGGTTTCGAAGTCGAGATCAAGTCCCGCGCCGAGCGAAATCTTACCCGAAGCCGCTGTTATCGTGAGATTGCTGGTGCCAGCCGATGAGCTCATTGAATAGGAAATGCCCGTATCCGATGTAGCGCCGTCCTCACCATCACCGAAGTTGATATCCAGAATTTCGATGGCCGAGACCGCATTCGCGAGCTCTTCAACTTCAAAACTCAAAGCCCCTTCGGCGGTGCTCACGTTATTTGCTGAGAGCGCGTCAGCGCCAGATGCTGCAGTGATGAAGCTCGGCTTCTCGTCGTCGAGGTCAGTGATGTCCACTGTCATGGTTTGCGTGTCGGTGGAAACAGCACCGTCATCGCCATCATCAATGGATGCAGCAATGTCAACGACGTAGGAATTCGTCGAACCAGCGGAAAGATCATCTTCGAAGTCTGGCGCGGAGATGAAACTCAGAACGCCCGTTTCATCGTCAATGGTAAACAGCGCCGAATCAGCGCCGCCCGCGATGCTGTAAGTCACATCACCGATTGGATCGTTGTTGGTCGCTGCCCCAACCGTGAGGGCGAAGGTGGTTCCTTCGTCGACTGACACCGTAGCCGCTGAGATCGCTAAGTTTGACGATTCATCGTTAACCTCAACGTCTACAGCCTGCTTTGCTGTCTCACCGCCATCGTCCGTGGCAACAAGGTTCAGCCGGTAGATGTTATCTTTGTTCGAATCTTTTGCGTCCTCGTAATCGGGCGCAGCCTTGAACGACAAATCGCCATTCGCAGCATCGACGTTGAACAGCGCCGCATCCGTGCCTGTGATGCTGTAGACCAAGGTATCAGGGGTTTCATTGTCGGTTGCCGGATTGACGACCGCATCAATCGCCGTGACGTTTTCGTTGACCGAATAACTGTCGGTCGCCGCCATGACTGGCGCGTCGTTGCCATCGTTGATCTGGATGTTAACCGTACCCGCCGTCGCAGAGGTTAATCCGCTGCTATCAACGAGATCAAACGTAAAGGTATCCGTGGTCGCTGCGCTTTCGCCCGCACCGTTGTCAGCATCAGCGGTGAAAACAAGCGTCGCTGCTTCGGCCGCCGAAATGGTCGCGGCGCCCGCCAGAGTGATAACGCCGCCCGCGCCCGAGGTGTAGCTGAGCGTACCCATGGTTGGTACAGCGTTGATCAGAACCTGATCCAAGGTGTCGTTCGTGTCGGGGTCGGTGTAGCTGGCAACAATCAGCGAACCGAGATTGCTCGCTGTCTCACCTTCGGCAACGGCGACCGTTGGAACAGCCGCAACGCTTGGCGCGTCGTCGTCACTGGCCAAAACCGTGATTTGCACGTTGGACGGTGTGCTGTCGTAGTCCGTGCCATCTGTGCTCATGGCAATGGTAAAGGTTTCAACGCCGTCAAAGTCAGCATCAGGAATGTAAGCGAGGTTCCCAAAATCATCGGAATCGATGATCTGGTTCAGTGCGACTGCGACGGAAGAAAGCTCAAGCGTGCCGTTCGCAGGCAACGAAGTGACCTGCATACTGTCCACGGCAGAGGCGTCCGAGACGGTAAAGTCGCTTGCGAGGAACCCATAGCCGGCAACCGAATCTTCTGCCACTTGCTTGGCAATATCCACGCCCTGCGGACCGACCTGTGGTGCTGTCGGTGTCGTGGTTCCAAGACCACCAGCACCAGAAGACGAGCTGCTGCCGTAACCGAAGAGACCCGACGTACCAAACCCTTGGCCGTAACCATAGCCACCGAAGAGTGAAGATCCGCCAGACCCTCCCAACAGTGTTCCACCATAACCACCGCCGCTACCGGCGCCAGATGATGAAAGCGTTGTGATGGATGATCCGCCAAACAGCGAAACTTTGGTACCTAACGACATTTTTATTCCTCCCTTTGGAGTAGCGGTTAGAGGACAGCTGCGGCGGCCCTCTAACCCATTCTTATTTAACGACGATCATTAAAACCCGGTTCAAGCAACCAAATCGCCTTCGGAGAGGTTAAACTGAACGTAGTCCAAGCCGTCGGTAATCAGACCGATTGAGCCAGAGTCCGCGCTGATGATTTGTGCGGAGGTCATGGCCGAACCGGCGAAGTTGATAACGCCAGCTGGAAGCAACGAGTCCGTCAGGTCGACAAGTGTGTCACCGTCAGAAAGTTCACCGTTCCCGTCGTAATCGTAGATAAAGCCACGCTGGACAGCGCCGGCGTTCATGCCGAAGACAATCACCGCGCCCTGCTCTGAGTTGCCGATGTTCACGCCATTGGCGTCAACAGCACCGGCATCGGTGAGAACGGTTGTCACGTCATCTTCGAAATCCAAGCGCATGCCGGTGGCACGGCCAAAGTCATTGACCGTGGCAACGTTCACCGTGGTGGCCGCCAAGTTAGCGTTCGCCAGTGCGCCCAGATCTTCGAGCTCATCAATGCTGACGGTGTCGTGGTCGTCATGGTTTGCCCGTGCGATGTGAAGCGTTACGTCTTCAACTTGCGCGGAACCCAGGATCAGATTCACGGTGTCATCGCCACCACCAAGATAGACGTCAACGTCCTTGGCCGCTTCGGCGTAGTTCGTTGTTGTCTGAACACTCACCGACGTTGCACCGGTTAGCGGTGCACTGGATGACATGACTTGCAGCATCGTCAGCGTACCGGTTGCGAGCGTACCCGCACCAACGGTCACCGTGTACTCAGATTCACCAACAACCAGATCAACAACGTCGTCGCCCGGCGTCATCTGAACTTCCAGATCGTCGTCACTGACGTAACCATCAATCAGTCGAATGCCCGAAACGCCCGTCGCGGCGGCTGCCGTAAACGGTGAGAATGCATCGGTTTCGTCGATGGCGATGGAGAAGCCCGGAATGTTCTCGGACAAGTCACCGCGCAAGTAGATCGAACCGTCTTCGGACAGATCCGACAGGTCAACAGCGCGCAGCGTGCTTTTGTCATCGCCAGAGCCGTTGAACTGCAAGTGCGCTTCACCGTCGCCGCCCGGTGCGTCGATGTCGATGTATTCAACGTGATCGATATCACGGCCATAGCCTCTGGTATCAATTTCGTCGCCGTTCAGGTTGACGTTCAGGGAATCTTCTTCGTCTCCCCCACCATCGAACTTGAACTCACCGTCTTCGATGTCGCTGTCGAGGATCAGATCCACGTCATCGTCGTTGTCACCACCACGAATGCGCAGCATGTCGTCGTAGGTTGCGAAAATGTTCGAGTCACCGTCCAGACCCGGCGTGGTGAAGCTGTCACCGGCCATGTCGATCAAGGTGATCTTTGGATTTTCGCGCGTGTCGATCATCACGTCGCCTTCGATTTCAAGCGAACCGTAAGCAACAATCTCGCGCACGTCTTCGTCCGCTACGCCATCAAGTGTCAGGCTGTAGTTGTAGTTACCGCCGTCCAGACCAATGCGCGTGACCGCTTCTGTTGCCAGATCGCCGGTTGCAAAGTCGTACGTGAACTGACCGGTGAAGACCAAGGTGGACTGCGTGTCGCCCATGACCTTGTCGATGCCCGTCAGATCAGCGATATCAATCGTCAAATCGCGGTTGTTCATGTCGATGGTGGCGATGTTCGTCACTGTCACGTCCAGGCCGAGATCAGCATTGGCGTTTACCAATGTAACGTCGTTGTTGCCTTCGCCGCGCAGGTGCTCGATGTCACCAGAACCCGTGCTGTCCAGAACGCCGCCGTTCAGCTCAAGATCGACGTCTTCCATCAGGACCAGCGTTTCAAAGCCGGAAACGTCTTCGAAGCCGTTTACCCACGTTGGATCAAGGTGGTACGTCGCGTTCGCTTCGGAGAAGTAAACCGTATCATCACCGCCCAAGCCGTCCATGACGAACGAGTTCGCAAGGTGCGCTGCCTCTGGAACTTCGAATTCGTCATCGTCGTTCGTGGTCAGATCGGAATTGGTAACGCGAACACCGGTTAGCGTGGAGAAACCAGCGCCTTCGGAGTCAAAGTCAGCGTTGACGCTATTCCCGCCCCCACTGCCCGCGCCGCCGGAACCTGCGGTGACGTTGATGTTGTAGGTTTCTGTGTCGTTTTCGACCGTGCCGTCAGCGTTGGTCGAGCTCGCCTTAACGGTGATCGAGTACGAGCCAACAGCAACCGAAGCGCTCACAACAACCAAACCTGTGTTGCTGTCGATGCCGATGCCGGATGGGTTGTTGGAAATCTCGTAGGAAATCGTGTCGCCTTCTGGATCCGTTGCGCGGAACAGCTTGGAGCCGCCCTGCGTGATGGAGAACGTCGCACCATCAGTCTCGTTCAGCTCAAGCGCGCCCGTCTGCCCACCGCCAGAGCCATCGTCGGACTCTGAGATGTTGAGCGAAAGGTTCACGGTCTCTTCATTGCCAGCAGCGTCGGTAAACGTCATTGCGGGGCCGTCGAATTCGCCCGTGTTCAAACCGTCAGCAATAAGGCCTTCGATTGTGACGTTAATCGAACGGTAGCTGTCTTCTGTACCGTCCATCAAGCCAGAGCCGGAACGCTCCGTTGTGACCGTCGCACCGGTATCGAATACAGAGGCGATTGTCGCTGCGCCGCCAACGGCTGCTTCGACGGCTGCGATCAGGTCGCTCTCGTCAATGCCGTCTTGATCGGTAATCGCATAGGTCAGCGAGGAGGTCTCGCCTTTGACGATGTCATTGTCGATCACGTCCAGGCGCGCTGCGCTGTTCGTATCGCCGCCATCGTCGTCATCACCATCGCCCAAACGGGAACGCACAGCGTTCGCAACGAGGACCAGCGCACCAGCGCCAAGGCCAACAGCCGCGACCGTACCCAGCGTACCAAGACCAAACAGGCCCGGTCCGCCGGTAATCATGCCCAGGATCCCGCCAGAAGATGAAGCGGCGCTGGAATCGTCAAAAATCACACCCGACGAGGTTGCACCGACATTGGTTGTGCCCATCGATGGCGCAGGTAGCGCCATGGGAGCAGGCGCTCCGCCAATCATCGCACCCGAGCTGACATCGCCGCCGGAAATACCGGAGGAGACTGTGGGGCTGAGGTAGAGGACGCCAGAACCATCAATGAAGAAGTTGTTGGAGGTGACAAGCAACGACTGCTGGTTTGCAAGCTGGACAAGTACCGAACCGTTTGACAGCTGGACGTATGAAACAACGTCAGCTGGCGCTGGCGCAAATCCGGTCGGAACACCGACCTGTGCGCCTGCTTCCAAAGCAACCATTGCAGAAGCAGCGGTTACCAAAGCGGTGGTGGTCAAAAGAGCACCTGCGCGTCCACGCAAGCTCTTCCTTGCAGCAGCAGCAGAACGCGTCATCGGTTCAAAAGAGGTCGCGCGGCTAGCGGTACCTGCATCATGCTGACTGTCGAACATCATATTCGTCATCTCCGTTTATCATGGCCCTTCCGGCAATGGGCCGGTCGGAAGTCGTTTTGCGCGTCGCGGCGCGCGCCAACGACATTCAATCTGACCAAGTTATTAATGCATATGCACTTCAAATCTTGGCGAAAATAAAATTGTTGCGAGGCATACGAGAGTAGCGCCCACTAGGGATCGCGTAATGCCCACCTAAATTAGGTCGGTAGCACTAGCTAGTGAGGGCACTCAAGCTATTTAACCGTGGCTAAAACAAGACTTGGGGAAAAGTGAGGGCGAATCGAACGTAGGTGTGTACAAAATGCCACTAGGTTAAGGGTTTTCACACTATTGTGCGCCCCAACCTCCATCTACGACGATGTTCGTTCCGGTAACGAGGTCTGATAATGACGAATCGGAAAGGTAAAGCAGGGCACCGTCGAGATCACCAACGTGACCAATGGGCTGCTCGGGTGTTGAAAGAGGCATTCTTTCAGAGACAAAGGCTCTAAAAGCCTGATTTTCCATCAAAGGCCGGGTCAGCGGCGTCTCGATATACGTGGGGCAAATGGAGTTTACCCGTATCCGCTCTGGCGCGAGATCAAGCGCCATGGCCTTGGTTAAGCCCTCGAGCGCGTGCTTGGTCGCTGCGTAAACCGCCCGGCCCGGCAGGGCGACACGGCCTAACATGCTGCTCATGTGGATGACACTGCGCGTTTGATCGCTTTTTGGGCCGGCAATCATGGCCTTTACCGCTGCCTGAGACGCGAAAAATCCCGCCTTCAGATTCAGCCGCATAATAGCGTCGAAATCTTCGACGGTGACGTCTTGAAACGCAGCTGGACGCGTCGCGCCTGCGTTGTTGATGAAGACATCAGGCACCCGCCGCTTCATTAAGGCGGCAAGGTGCTCCGGCGCGTCGGGCGCCACCAAATCGATAACAGAATACGTGAAGTCCAGCCCGTCTGCGACAATGGATTCCTGCAGGTTTTCCAGCTCTTCGCGACCGCGCGCCACGCCCACGACCGATGCGCCAGCCTGTGCAAAGACCCGGCAGGCTCTCTCACCAATGCCCTTGCTTGCGCCGGTAATGATGATCGTTTTGCCTGCCAAGCTCATTGTTTAGCGCGCCTCAATAAATCGAATTGTTGATGATAATCGTTTCATTGCTCGGCGGCTGCGGCACGGCCAAAGTGTTTTGTCCCGAGCCATAAAGCGGTCCAGACACGCCCGAGGCGTTCCCGGACTGGGGCTGCTGCTGCGTATAGATCGTTGACGTGTTGGCGTTGTAATCCGTTTGAGATGACGGGACCGCGTAAGGGTTCGTTGGAACCGTCGTCTGGATCGTGCGCGAGGAGATGACACGCGGTTGCGCATTCGGGTCATAGACTTGGCCGTCGATCGTGTAGACCGTACCGGTCGTTATAGTCGTGCCGCTGTTGACGCCGGTACCCACGTAATACTGCTCACCCTCCATCGCCAGAACGGGATCCGTTCCATCCGGAACCAACCGATAAGCAATGTCGGCAAAGGGTCTCAAGATGGGGCGTGGCGGCAGGGCCAAGACGGGTCCAACCGATTCCTCAACGATGAAGTTGTCGCTGTTCCCAACCACCTCGGCGGTAACAACAAACCCATCGTCACCGCCAATGGCGACCGGAGCTAGGGCGTCGATACCCGTTCCTACAGCAATACCGGCGGAGACACGATTGATAGTCGCCTCGTCGGTGGAAATTACGGTGTCGGCGAAGAGCGAATCTTCATATTCAGGCGGACGTCCCAGTGGCAGTGGCGGCAA
Source organism: uncultured Alphaproteobacteria bacterium (assembly GCA_905479265.1). GTDB lineage: Bacteria > Pseudomonadota > Alphaproteobacteria > UBA7985 > UBA7985 > UBA7985. Next base: position 36,371 of record CAJQLX010000035.1, on the reverse strand, counting down.
ACCCGGCGCAAGCGCGCTGGCAATTGTCCGTAGCTCAGCGAGGTCTGCATCGTCTGTCACATCCGTTTCCAGCTGCAAATCCAGGCCACCGGCGGCAAGCGCTAGGACCGAAGCCGGGATTTCGCCCTCAGCCCCCAAAGCACGGGCCGGATTCGATGCACGCGCTTCAGCGATTTGAGCATTTTCCCGCAATCCAACGGCACGAATGGCCGTGGAAATGATGCGTGTTGCCGGCTCCCCCTGAGCGCGCCCTAACAGAACGCGTAGGACCGGCAAATCAGTTTGCAGCGAAAGCGCTTCAATCGCGCACTGATCCCGCATGCCCAGCGCATCCACCAACGTAAGTGCGACCGGCAAGCCAACCTCGATGCCCGACCGGATGATCGCCCGCGTTTGTGGAGAGCGACGGCTGCTTGAGGTGACCATCAGTTCGGCGAAAGCTTGGGACGCCAAGGGCTCAACCAGAGGGTCGAACAGCTCCCGCACCGGCCCCATCGCGCTCAGTTCAAACCGAACCGTGCCATCGCTGAACCGATCGAGAACCGACTGACGCGTCTCGTTGCGCCGCAAAAGCAGTATGGGCTTTGATCCGGCAACCACGTAATCGTGGAGCGCAAAAGCCAACGGTCGCTCGTCATCGGACCACTGGCAGCCAGAATTAGAAGACGGCGACACAATCATGATTTCCGGGTTAGCGCCCAAAACAGTCGTTCGCGTGTTCTCAGCCGATTGAAGCACAACCAGGCGACCGCCAAATTCGTTCAACGCAGTGATCGCCGCATCAAACGTGGCATCTTCGCCATCATGGAGAACGACCAACGTCGGCCCATCAGCCAGAACTTCCAAGCTGTAAGCGCGATAAGGCAGGTTTCCTGCGCCGACGAAGGTTCTCAGGCACGTTGCCTGTGGCAGCCGCGATAGATTGCGGATGAGATCGCGGTCTTGAACCGATCCCGGCGCATGACAAATGCTTGGCTCGACAAAGTCTGTGACGGTTGAGTTAGCCAGCGGGTCCAACTTAAAGCCCGAGCTTGTCGAGCGTGGCTCGGCCTCCCGCGCTGTCTCCAGACCGGCATCGTCATTTGAAACAATGGCCGTGGTCGTGGTGGATGTCGTCGTCGTTGTCGTCGTGGTGATCAGCGCGGGCTCTTCTTCGATCATCGTCCCAGCGCTTTCGGCGTCTTCCGCGGTCACAACCACGGTTGAGGTTGCCCGAGAAATCGTGCCCCCTTCCCCATCACTGACCGACGACAGCACCGGCGCGGCTGCAGGCGCGGCTGCAGGGTCTGGGCTCGGTGTTGCGTCGGCTTGGGGTGTCGTCGCCAACTCAGTGATGGACGTTAGCGCAGGAAGCTCGATCGTGCGTCCTGCGGGTGCCAGGTTCAATACGGGCGCTGCCGTCGGCGCAGTAAGTTTCAGCGCGGCAAGTCTTTCGGAAATTGTGGGCTCAACGGCTGTATTTGAAGTCGCATCGAGCTCTGTCTCTCCCGGTGTCTCAAGGGCGCTCGCCACCTCAGCGACGGTTGCAGCAGCTGCCTCGATGGGATCTTCATTGGCGTAAATCTCTTCCAACGCGCTATCGGCAAGCGCGGTCAGGGTATCCGGCGTGACCAAGCCATTGCCCGGCAAGGCTTTTGACAGCTGAAACGTCTTGAGCGCATTGCGTGTTTGACGATCATAGCGCCCGTCAACGACCCGAGAACCCGGCAAGGATCCAATCGTCGCTAAAAGCGCCTGCAGCACACAAATCTGATCAGCCCCAACGAACGTGGGGAGCGCAGCAGCAGCAGCAGCACGGTCATATTGCCCGCTGAGTGGGATGTCCGCACAGCGCGCAGAAACGGCCAAATCTGCCTGCGCTGTCCCCGAAAAGGTCAGCGTGACGGCCCCGGTCACCCCGATCAAAAACGCCAATCCTCGCGTCAGAACCCGCTGCATATCGTCTCCCAGTTTACTTTTTCTTCGGCCACAAAAACAAAGCATTGCTTTGCAATTCGATAACGCTTTGATTTCATATTGCGAAGGCTGGTGGTTGTTTTGACAATCACGTCCGGCAAAAATGTGTTTTGTCCGTCAGAAAAGAACGCATAATACGTTAAGTTCATGGCATATAACGCGCATAGTTTATTGAAGACTAAGCTCTAACACCAACCCTACACCACCTTTGAATTGGCGACTTATCCCCAATTACAGTCTGTTTTCAGAGGCTTGATCGGATTTTCGACCCTATGCACCAGTCCACTGCATGGAAACCGCCACTCTGGCGGCTGATTCTCATAAGTCTGGCAGCTCTGTTCGTTCTTATTGCGGCACAGGGTAAAGCGCAGACCAATGCCGCCATCCTCGAACCGGTCTCGGAAACGGAATTCCATCACCTGTTTGGGATTCGCAGCCTCGACCTCTTGGTCGCTGAGCGGCAGAAGGCGTCGGCGGATTTGGCGTCGGCGAAAACCGATGCTCCCTTTCGTGATTTGAGCATCGATATCCTACCAAGCATCCGCCCTCACCCACCCTTGAAGCAGCGCTACGTCTTGCCGGACGAATTTGCCATTCTGGACCGCGCTCCCTTGGCAACCCCTACCCTTGTTGTTGCGGGTTACACAGGCCAGCCGGAGATCAGCGAACTGGGCTGTGCGACGCGAGAGCATAGCCAGCATAATCTCGCCTATCGGTGCAACGCCCCGATTGCGTTGAATGTTCCCGGCGGTGAAAACCCGTCAGCGTCTTTTCTCAAAGAGATGGAGGCCGAGACGGGCTTGCGGATTGGATATGACCTCTGGCCGGGCGATAAGGATGCCGTTACGGGCGACCGCCTGCTTTCGGCGCGGGATGTTGTGACCGGCATGCGGTTTACCTTGCGATACCTCGATCAACGCGGATTTACGGTGGCGAAGGCTTCATGCGCTGAGCGCTCTCAGTGGCGCTGGTCTTACATTTGTTTACACGATGATGCATGGGCGGCCATGTCGGCCGCAGACAAGTGTGAATTCGTGTTGGACGGCCTCCTCACGGTCGAGGGCGGCGCCCCCAACTGGTCTTTTGCGCCCCTGCCCAGTCCCGGTACAGCCGCGGGGGATCTGATTGCCATCGGCCTCACGGTTGATCCCACGGAAATCACAGACACCGGCAAACTGTGTCAGGAGCTTCGCGCGCAAGAACGGCTTGACCAAATGCTGCTAGACTTCATCAAACGCGCCCCTGACGATTTGGGCCTGCGATTGGTGTCTTTGGCCGAACCCGACTCAGCCCTCCTGTCGCTGAGCGCTCGGTTCAAAGGCAAGGAGATGATCGTTGGTTACCTGAGCAGTGAAACGCCGTCAAAACTGCCCAAATCCATGCCCACGCTCGCGAAGCTATGGCGTGGCCTCAGCGGTCTGCAGGTTTGCGACAACGTTGATTGTTCCGGCCCCATCGAAGTCGCCTTGCCGCCCTTACCAGACTACCGGCCAAAGGATGTTCCGCTCCCCTCTGACAATCAAATTGCCGAACAACGAAGCAACTAAAACAGTCTGACGCTCGCGCAATGCTCGTTTTGCTCTTGACCTTGGGCGTTGGCATCTCGATTTACAGGCCGTGGAGCGATCTTGATGCGGTCAAATACTGTGTTGCTCATCGATTTGTATAACCAGCGGGGTTTCCGATGCTGCCTGCTTTTTTGACCAATGGTATGCTGCCCGGCGGCGTTCATCATTGCGAGCTGGCGGTGTTTGAGGAAACATTCGTTTGGTCTGCTCGGCGACGCGCCCTGTACCAGCAGATGTTGCAAGGCCTGGGTGTCCTGCACGAATCAGGCTATCGCATGCTGATTGTGGGCGGTGAGTTCATTTCGAAGGCAGAGCATCCTTCTGAATTCAAGGTGCTTTACGACTGTGATTCGCTATCGATAGAAACGCTTGATGCCCGCTTGAGTCATTTTGACAAGAATTCGCGACTAATTGCTAAAAATCAGTGGGGTGGGCATTTTTTTCCTGCCTCATTTAGAGCAAAAGGAACAGGTGCAACGTGGTTGCACTACCTGTCATCGGACTCATCTGCGGGCCAACGCGGTTTGGTTGCGCTGAGCCTCATGTAATGCCCTGCGGAATATAGGTAGTAAGGGGAAGAACATATGCTTTATCCGGTGGAACAACTTCCTCGGCTGGTCGAGCAGATTACAACATTGGAAAACGGACTGGTGGCTTTTCGCCAGCAGAACAGCCCGATTGACCCCAATTACCAGAAGGAAAGCGAGGCGCTCATCGCCGAGATCGTCCGTCTGGAAGACCTTCTTTGCGACTGCGTCGAAGCGCACGGCGGACCAACCAAGGGTGGCTGGTCCAAAGAAGTGTTAACCGTTTATACCCGCCGGACCGGCTGGCAAGGCTGATCCGGCCCTCGCGGGCTTAGCGGGTTAGACGATCAACCGCCGCCCACAGTGTCACGGCTGCACTGGCCAATCCCAGCACCGCTGGCCCCTCATCCAACGCAGCCTCCCACGAGCCCCCCAAGAACTCAGCATTTCCCGCTCTTCGGCTGGCTTTGCGGAGTTCAAACGCATCCCCTTCAAACCCACGTCCAAAAATCAGGAACTTTGGTGGCCGATCAGGATCATCAAAATCGCCAGCCACGAGGATGTGCGAAACCTCTGCGCTGTCCCGATCAATGAACTGCGCCACACTGCGCTGGATTTTGGTCAGTGAGGCACGCTCGGGACAATCCGCAAGGTTTGGACTGCCCTCGGCGCACGGCCACGCCGGCCCCATCGCGACCGATCGCTGTCGGGATAGTGTGTTTGTCGCAGTGTCCGAGCTGGTCGCGACGCTTGTGTTTGCGGCCAGAACCTTTTGCAGCAGATTGATGGGCATAAAGGCATAGCAATCGCCGACTTCCTTCAAGCAAATCTCCGAGCCTTGGAAATTGGTAAAGAACTCCAACTTCTCAACCTCACCCGACTTGCGTTTGAAGAAAATATACTCGTCGCGAAAAAATGCCAGAATAGGTGGATCCGTGCCCTCGGCTAAGCCACCAAAGCCCGCAAGGGACCACGTCCGGTGGTCTAGGCGGTCCACCTGCTTGTCTGCGGATTGACGGCCATGCTGTTGCATTCGATCGGGCTTACTGCACCCCACCAAACCAACAATCATCGCCGCTAGCATCATCATAAGACACGATCGCATCTTTCGATCTCCCCATTTTGGCGCATAATGCGCAGTTATGGGGTGATTGTTAACGCGGGTAACACGGGTGAATCCACGGCCTTTACAAGGCGCGGTGATGATTTCTTGGGGTAACTTTTAGACCGCCCCATGCCGGTTATCGTTCGCAAGGATATCCACGGACCGCAAGAGCGCTTCCCGCGTGACATCTTCTGCGTAAATCAAGGCAAAGCGAACAAACCCCTGCCCCGGCAAAGAGCCATCCGGCATGGGGCGCGATAAGATTGAGCCCGGCAGTGTCCGAACCGCCTGTTCCTGCCACAGCCGTCGTGCCACGTGATCACCATTGCCGCTGGAAACCGGCTGCCACAGCACAAACCCCGCTTCTGGCGCTCGGAAACCCGGCAATTCACCAAAAATATTGCAAGCCATAGCGTTGATTGCAGCGTATTTCGCACGGAATTTTTCCACGTGCGTTTCATCACGCCAAAGCTGAATGGCCGCTTCCTGCAACGCCACAGGCGTCTGCGCACCACCATAGGCGCGCATGTAATAAAGATCTTCAAGCCGGTCCGCATCACCCGCGATAAACCCAGACCGCAGCCCGGGCAGCCCAGAACGCTTCGAAAGCGAGTTTACGACCCAGACATTATCGAGCGAACCGCCCATATCTCGGCAAACATCCATCGCACCCAGCGGCGTTGTCTCGAAATACAGCTCGCTGTAGCACTCATCGGAGAGATAGGTGAAATCGTGCGTCCGCGCCTTCTCGATCGCTGCCTTCATAAAGGTGGCGGAAAGCAGCGTTCCGGTCGGATTGCCGGGATTGGTTGCAATCACCAACGCCACCCGCTCCCAATCGTCTTCGGGCACCACAGACAGGTCCGGTGCGAAGTCTGTCGCGGCGGTGCAAGGGGCGTAAACCACCTCCGCGCCTGACGTCAGCGCGGCGCCAACATAGACGTGATAGAGCGGATTGGGCAGCACGACGATAGGGCGCAGGTGCCCCCGCCCAGCGCGCTCCAACCGGTCTTCTTTGCGCAAAACAGAGGTCAAAATCGCTGAAAACAGCCCCTCTTTGGTGCCAAAAACCGGATGCACGTGTGCTTCGGTATCCAGCATGCCGTCCGGCAGATCATAGCGAGACCGCAACCAGTCGGCCATCGCCTGCCTCAGCGCTGGTCCCGCGTTCACCGGCGGATATTTCCCCCAGTCTGCCGGATTTGTCGCAGCCAAGGCTTCGGCAACGGTTTCATAGGCGCCAAACTTTGGCTCACCTACGGACAAGTTCAAAGGCGGCAAATCGGTCTGACATTCACCCAAAACCACCGGAACTTTTCGGTAGGTGTAGTCGCGAAGCTGTTCCAGTCGTGTACGGGTCATGCAAGGGGGCTCGTTACTTGTTCCAGATAGGCGAGATCGCCGCCGTCGAGGTCTGGCCCAACTTCGGCCAGCACACGAGCGTGGTAGGCGTCTACCTGCTCAATTTCAATATTTGAAAGCATTGAGACTTCAATCAAGGCGCGATCATAGGGAACCAGCGTCAACGTCTCAAAGGCAAGGAAGCCGTCTTCGCGTTCGATGACCAACTCAACATTTTCGATCCGAACCCCACTCTCGCCTTCGCGATAGATGCCCGGCTCGTTTGTGACGATCATTCCGGCAACCAGAGCCGCCGCATCCTGGTTCTTGCTGATCCGCTGCGGGCCTTCGTGCACACCCAGATAAGACCCAATGCCATGGCCGGTCCCATGTTGGAAGTCGATGCCTTCGGCCCACATGAACTGGCGGGCCAGCACGTCCAAATGGCAACCGTGCGTCCCCTTTGGAAACACCGCACGTTCAAGCGCCAAATGCCCTTGGAGCGTCAATGTATAATCACGGCGTTGCCGCGGTGTCGACTTGCCACCAACCGCCCAAACACGCGTGATGTCCGTCGTACCGTTGTAATATTGACCGCCGCTGTCCACTAACAACATGCCGCCCGGCGCAAGCGCTGCGTTGCTCGCTGCATCAGCAGAATAGTGCCCCATTGCGGCATTGCCGCGAAAGCCTGCGATGGTGCCAAAACTCGCACCATTCATCGGTACGGCATCGACGTTGTCTTCGCGCAGGGCGAGGATTTTATCGATGGCGGACAGTTCGCTTTCTGTCGTGATGTCAGCGTGCTCGCTCAACCAGCGGCCAAAACGAATGACGGCGCGCGCATCGCGGCGCTGGGCATCGCGCGCGCCCTGCTGCTCGGTCTCGTTTTTGATGGCGCGGGGCAAAACTACGGGGTCGGTGTTGTTCTTGACGACCGCGCCCCCCGCCTTGAGTGCATTGGCAATCGCCGCGTTGCAGGTTTTGAAATCCAGTCCAACTGCACCGCTGATAAGGCCTAAGCGTGCCGGCATCTCATCGGGGTGAAAAATCGCAACCTGATTGTCCAACGTCTGGTGCATGGCTTCAGACACGCGATCTGGCGCGATGTACCAATCAACAGCGCCCGTATCGTGCAACGTCGCAAAGGACCGCGCGACGGGCAATCCTTCGATATCGTCACCGCGGACATTGAGCAGCCAAGCAACCGACTCTGACTGGTTCAGCACCTGAGCCTTGAGGTCGTTTTTGACCAATTCAGCGGCCAAAGCCTCGCGCTTTTCCGCGCTGTTTTTGCCCGTGAAGTCCCGGCTATGGGGGACAGCCGCGGTTGCCGGGGGCGTTGGCTGGTCCGTCCAAATGGCGTCAACAGGGTTCATCTCGACCGGCTTTAGCTGCGCTTGAACGGTAGCCAAGGCTTTGGACCAGTGCTCCACGCTGCTCACCGTCTGCATGGCGGCATCATAGCCGACGATGTCGCCAGATTTCAGATAGTCTGCGACGCATGTCATCGGCGCTTGGGTGGTGCTGTTGCGGATGGTCCATTGGCTCTCATCCACTTCGGCTTTGATGGCGATCAAGTATCGGCTGTCCGTCCAAATCATCGCGCTGTCGAGCGTTACAACGATAAAACCAGCCGACCCCTTAAAACCGCTGAGGGCGGTAATGCGGCGTTCGGAACGGGGCGAATACTCCCCCATGTGGGCATCGTCCATCGGGACCAGAAACGCATTCAAACCCTGTCGGCGCAGTTCAAGCCGAAACTCAGAAAGGGAAACACTAACACTCATATGTCACGCAAACCTGCCGCTGTTTTAGGAAAAGCTAGGCACTAAACTAGCGCGCTAGACTCATAAGAAAGCCAAGTGAGGCTTCGACCAACCAATTTTTGCGAAAATCGGCAAAAACAACAAAGAAACAGTCGCGCCTCTAACGCTGTCATGAAAAAGGAGCGGAAAGCCTGCATTTCGCCGCTTTCCACTCCTTCCAAACACGTCAACGCCGGGGCAATGCCCCGCATCGCTGAATTTTAGCGCAACTCGCGGCGCAAAATCTTGCCGACGGCAGACTTGGGCAGTTCTTCAATGAACTCCACAATGCGTGGGCATTTGTAGCCAGCGAGGTTTTCTTTGGCGTAGGCCTTAATCGCCTCTTCGCTCACGGACGCGTCGGGTTCGAGAACCACACAGGCTTTGACCGTTTCATTGCCGTCATCGCTCTTTACGCCCACAACGCCAACCTCAAGGACGCCATCCATGCCGGAGATCACGTCTTCGATTTCGTTGGGGTAGACGTTAAAGCCGGAAACGAGGATCAGATCCTTAATCCGGTCCACAATACGGTAATATCCGTCATCCTGAATAACCGCCACATCGCCCGTTTTGAAGAAACCATCTTCGGTCATCACCTCAGCGGTCGCGTCAGGACGGTTCCAGTAACCGCGCATGACCTGCGGTCCCCGCGCCTGAAGCTCACCGGGCTCTTCGATGCCCGCTTCCGTGCCGTCGTCTTTCACGATGCGGATTTCGGTATGCGCCAACTTGACCCCGACAGTCCCCAGCTGGATCGCGGTGATTGGGTTTGCCGTCAAGACCGGAGAGGTTTCGGAAAGGCCATAGCCCTCCGTGATCGGAGAACCGGTCACTTCCTGCCAACGCTCTGCGGTCGCCTTTGGCAGCGCCATCCCGCCAGAGGTCGAGAACTTGAGGGTCGAAAAGTCCAAATTCTGGAAGTCTTCATCGCCCAGCAAATTGTTAAACAGCGTATGGATGCCCACAAAAATCGTGAAAGGCGTGGATTTCAATGCTGTGACAAAGGTTTTGTTGTTGCGCGGATCCGCGATCAACAAGGTATGCGCACCGATGGCAAAAGGCAGCAGGATGTGCGCGTACAGCGGCATGATGTGATACATCGGCAGACAGCCAACCATCGTCTCCCCGCCATAGGCAAACGCGCCCGGCGTCAGGGCGAGGTTCTGGAGGGCGTTGGAAATGATATTGGCCTGTGTCAGCATCACCCCTTTTGGCGCACCCGTCGTGCCGCCGGTGTACTGCAAAAGCGCGAGCTGGTCAGAGGCCCGCTCATGGTTTGGCGTCGGCAGTGAACGGCCTTGCTTCATCGCATCACGGAACTCAACGGCGCCGGTCGGCAGATCACCCAAAGCAGGCGCACCAGAGCGGCTCAAGACGAAGTCGATCAGCCATTTTTTCGGCGTTGGATGACAATCTGTCCGGCCCACGGCAATGCGATGCTGCACGCTGGTGTCTTTCAGCGTCTCGTCGTTAAAGGTCGCGCTTCGATACGCCACCACTGCCTTTGCGCCACTGTCTTCGAGCACCACGCGAATTTCCCGCGCCGTGTAGAGCGGGTTCGCAGGCACCGGCACAAAGCCAGCTTTCCAGATCGCAAGGAACGTGACCGGCGACATCATCAGGTTCGGCATTTGCACCATCACACGATCACCTGGCTCCATCCCCGGAAGGCTCGCCAAGTAACTGGAAAAGTCGTCAACCATGGTGGCAAACTGGCGATAGGTGAACGTCTGGGTAATGGACGTATACGCCGGCTTGTTGCCGTATGTGGCGACAGCATCTTCGAGCATGTCTAGGATATGGGTATAGCCCTTCGGATTAATATCCGCAGGAATCGTGTTGGACATGGCGAATTCTCCTCCCGCCCGGTTAACGTTGAATGCTCCTCCAAGCACTTTGGAGCGGACACTAAGCGTTTGATCTGTACCGCGCAACGTGTGACCCCATTTTCACGGGGATATGACACCCTTTCGTGCACGGCGCAGAGCGATTTAATGCCGAAGTTTACAAGGAAACCAAAGCAAAGTTGCAGTCTTTTGCCGTCATTGCGCCCTATTCCTTGCTATGCTTAGGAGGATTTCTCTTTTCAGCATTGCCCGATCCCCCATCGTCGAGGAGCCTGCATCGTGTTTTCTTTTTCGCGCGTAATATCCACTCTGGTTGCCATTCTGATCTCATCTGCATTTGCCCTGCCGCTGCACGCGCAGCAACTGCTTCCCGGCAAGGACGTGCAAACGGCGCGCGAAGAAACCGCCGGGCGCTATGCTTTCACGGAGTTGGCAGGTGCCTCGCGTGCCATTTCCAGCGATGCCTATGGCCTTTTCTTCAATCCGCCGCGCTCTGAGTCTGAATGGGCGATGCAGACACAGAACTATCGCCTGCTGTTGGCGCTATCGTTGCAAGAAAATGATCGCGGCGTTGCGACCCTGCTCGCCGCCGCAGCAGCGATGAATGCTAGCCGGGATGACCATGCGACTGCGTTGGCTTTGGAAGCGCGGAGTGAATTGGTTGAGGAGGATGATAAAGCCCTCGCCTCAGCCATTCTGGATCAACTCTCAGGTCGGACAAAACGGGGATATTCGAACGCAGCGCGCGACCGAATTTGGCAGCTGAGTCGACAAGTGGGCGTCTTTGGCCCCTTCGCCTCTACCGCCGAGCAGGAGGGCGATTATACCCGCCTGTGTCTGCAGTTCTCTCGCCCTGTTCAAGCCTCGCATCGCGTGGATTATCGTGACCTTGTGAGCGTCACACCCACGCCACCGGTTCAACGCTTTGTGGTGCTCAAGAACGGTTACCAACTGTGCGTCGTTGGAGCCGAGTTTGAACAAACATACACCATGACCGTTCAAGCCGGCCTGCTGAGCACAGACGGGGACCGGCTGCGTGAAACCACGCGCTTTTCGCAAGCCACACCCGGACGGAAGGCGGAAATGCGACTGCCTGATCAAGGCTATGTGCTGCCCGCCTCGGGCGCGCAATTGGTGCCGATTGAAACGGTGAATATCGAAGAACTCGACGTTGGGTTTTACCACTTGGATGAGCGGAATATCACTCAAGTGCTCAATCGCGGCGTTCTGGCCCGCGACACCTACAGCATCGCCGGGGCGCGGAACGCATACGAATATGTCAATGAGCGCTCAGGGACTTTCCACGACAAAGTCAGCCCTGTGTTCGAAGGCACCCTGTCGATTAATGCACTCAAGCACCAACGCCGCCGGGACGGGATTTCGATTTCGCAGATGCTAGACGGTCCAGCGCAGCGGGGATTGTACCTGCTGACGGTGCACAAACCGGGCAGTGACGCCGCCGATGCGATTAAGTGGATCATGGTCAGCGACCTGGCCCTGACCACCGTGGACACGCCCCAAGGTCTGTTCATCAACGCCATCGACACGCGCACGGGCACACCGGTGATTGATGATGTCGCCGTGCAGCTGGTCACCCGAGGCAACAGGACGCTTGAGCCCTTCTCCACCGAAGCGGCAACCGCCGGATTTTTCAACGCTGCACAATTGCGCGGGAAGAACGCGGATGAGCCGCTGTACCTCTATGCCAGCCACCCGACATTGGGCGATGCTTTCCTCGCGCTTGGCCGTGCGCCGATTGAAATCGCGACCGACGTTGGGTTGAGCACGCTGGAATCCGACGCGCTGGAGCTTTGGGCCCAGGCCGATCGTGGGACTTACCGCGAAGGCGAAGTGGCACGGGTTGTGGGGCTGCTGCGCCAAACCGACCCGGCTGCGGACGTTCTCACGCCCAAAACACTCTTGGCGCGGGTGATTGACCCCAATGGCGATGTTATTGAAAGCTACGACATCAGCTTAGCCCAAGGCTTGGGCTTCGAAACCGAAGTGACGCTGCCCTTTGGCGCCAGACAAGGGCGTTGGTCGTTGGACCTGACGCTAGGACGAGGCATGCCCGTGCTCAAGTCCGTCTCGTTGCGGGTCGCGGATTTCGTACCGCCATCTGTTGAAATCAAAATTGATCCTGTGAGCGCCCTCAAATTTGATGGAAGCGATACCGTCGATGTTCGCGTCGATTATCTTTACGGCGCCCCCGCCAAAGACTTGCAGGTCACACTCACCGGTATGCTGTCTCGTGAAGCGAAACTGGGGGGTTATGATGTCGGTCTGAGCCAAGAAGAATTCGTCCTCACCCGCCCCTTTAACCTCACGCTCGATACGGACGCAGAGGGTCGGGCTTCCTTTGATATCCCAGCCTTTGCCCTGCCCGACCAAACAGCGCTGAGCATGGTCACCATTAATGCTGTCGTCACCGATGCTGCCGGACGGGAAGAGCGCATCGCCACGCGTGCTGCGATCGACAGCGATCAAATTTTGATCGGCCTCAAGCCTGAGTTCGACATCGAATACCCGGTTGCGGAAAACAGCACCGTCCGCTTCGCAGCCGCCGCGCTGACCAGCGGGGGCGAGATCACGTCGGGGGACGCGACTTGGATCCTCTACCGCGAGATCTATGACTACAACTGGTACTTCGACGGAGGACGCTGGAACTACGAAAGCAGTTACATCGACTTGCCTGTGTCAGAAGGCATGCTGTCTTTGGATGGCGAAACAATCCTAGCGTTGAACGTGGATTGGGGTGCTTACCGGGTCGAATTTGTCAGTGATGACGGCCGCAGCGCAACGTCACTGCGCTTTGACGCGGGATGGCGCGCACGCCCCCAAGTTGACCGCGCACCCAGCCGCCTTGGCGTGACGGTCAGCAGCGCGGATCCCCGCCCCGGCGACGTGATTGATTTGGTGATCGACAGCCCTCACGCCGGTTCAGGACTGGCGTATCTGGTTGGCTCCAAAACCAGTGTCATCGATCTGGGCGCGTTTGAATCGGGGGTTAACACCCTTTCCCTGACCATTCCGAGCGATTGGAACGACGTTGAAGGGCTGTGGATTCTGCCCGTCGTCTACAGCACGGGCGCGATTAGTGTCGATCAACTGCCAAGCCGAGCCGTCGGCGCGCATTTTGTTGGGTTTGATCAAAGCCCTGTACTGCTCGATGTCGCAACCCGGACCGAAGCCGAGATCCGCCCTCGCGAAACGCTGACAGTCCCCGTCTCCGTTGGCGGATTACAGGATGATGAGACGGGCTTTGTGCTGGCTTGGATCGTTGACGACGGCGTTTTGCAGATGACCAACTACCAGTCCCCTAACCCCGCCGCGCACTTCCTCGCGCCTTACGCCCTGCCTGCCGATCTGCGCGATACGTTCGCGTCGTTGATTGCCTCTGCGGGTCTGAGCGCTGCCCCTTTGCAGCAGGGCTATGACGGCGCCTTTGCGATGGCCATGCGGGCGACGTCTGCGGATCTGGCCGAATTCTCCCTCGCGCAGGGACTGACCACGCGGATCAAGGAAACGCTGGCACTTTCTTCAACCATTGTTCCCCTGTCGCCGCAGGGGTCTGCGGCGCTGACATTTGATCTGCCGGATTTTGTGGGCCGCGGACGCCTGATGACGATGGCGTGGACCGACCAAGGGCGCATGGGCGCGGCGAGTGACATGCTGGTAATCCGTGATCCCGTGGTCGCTGACCTGTTTCTGCCCCGCTTTCTCGCGCCCGGTGACGAGGTGGACGTGAAATTGTTGCTGAGCAACACGCAGGACCGCGAACTTTCAGCCACTGTTCACCTTAACCCGGAAAGCGGTCTTACCCTCGCCCAAGGCGTCGAGAGCATGTCGCTGACGCTGGATGCAAAGGGCCAGCAAACCATTCCCCTGCGGATCAAAGCAGAAGGGGCGCTCGGCGCAACAAGCGTTGAAGTCACTGTGATGCTGGAGGATGAGACCCTATCGCGGTCATTCCCGATCGAAGTTCGGGCCATTGCGCCCCGCGATATCATCCGCGATGCCTTTATTGTCGAAGCTGGTGAGTCGCTGACCCTCGACCCGAGCCTGCTGGCTGATCTGCACGACCCAACTATTGAAATGAGTGTGACCCCGCTGAACCAAATCAACGCCAATTTCCTGGCCCAAAGTCTGGCCAACTACCCCTACCGGTGCTCGGAACAGACAACGTCCCGCGCCACGGGCCTGTTGCTGGGGCAAAGCATCAAGATGTCCGACGAGCGCCGGAATCGAGAGTTGAACGACGCCTTTGTCACGCTGCAAAACCGCCAAGGATACTCAGGCCTCATCAGCTTGTGGCCCAACGGGTCAAGCGGTGACATGTTCCTGCACGCCTATGCCAGCGACCTGCTGGGCCTCGCTGCCGATCGGGGATACGAAGCCGCCACAACCGTTCGCGGCACGTTTATTCAAAACTTGAAGCGCAATTTGGCGCGTGTGGCGGACCCCTACTACGCCATCAGCATCACACCACGGGCCGAAGCCTACAGCCTCGCTGTGCTGGCCCGAGCCGGTGAAGCGAACATCGCTGCACAGCGACTGCTGTTCGATCAACTGCTGGAGCTAGAGGGCCACGTTATGGCGAAAGCAGCGCTGGCTGTTGCTGCAGAGGCGGTGGGCGATAAGTCTGACCGTGATGCCCTGCTGGATGCGCTGAACGCGCCGGCGACGTCCGATGCGTCCAATGTCCTCGAAGACTACGGCACGTCTCTGCGCGATCAACTCGCGGCGCTGGCTTTGTTGGCCGAGGGCGGCTTGCTCGATCACCCTGCTGTGGAAACCTATCTCACCGTCCATCTGCCCCTCGTGGCGCTGGCGCTTCAAGATAACTGGCTAACCACGCAAGAAGAAGCATGGGCGCTGCGCTTGGCTCAGCACTTGGGACAGGGCGACGTTGCCTTCGCAGGCCTAGGCGGTTTGGAGGGCACCATGACCGCACAGCAAAGCCTTGAGCAGGCAGACTTTGATGGGGCCAAAGGCGTCCTGAACACCGGGTCATCACCGGTGCTGGTCTCTCTGTGGCAAGCCGGCACGCCAAGCAGCCCAACGTCAGTGACCAGCAAGGGCGTGACCCTCCAGCGCCTGATGCACGATCTCGAAACGCTGCAGCCTGTCGAAAACCCGGCACCGGGCCAGCGCGTCTTGGTCAGTCTGGTTGGGACCGTTTTTGAAGATACGATGCTTGATTACGTCCTCGCGGACCTGCTGCCAGCGGGTTTCGAGGTCGAACAAACAAGCCTGCCCGCCACGGTTCTTATCGCCGGCGGTTCCGTCGGTAATTGCCAGACCGGTCAACAGACCCTTGTTGCTGGAATTTGCTTGTTAGACGGCCAAAAGGCGTTCCAGCAAACCGGGACTGAGTACGCCGAAGCCCGAGCTGACCGGGTCATTTTTGGTTTTGAAGGGCAAAAGGAGCACTTTGCCCTGCACTACGTGATGCGCCGCACTCAAGCAGGCCACGTCACCCAACCGGGCGCTTACGTCGAAGCCATGTACGTTCCAGAAACCCGAGCGCGATCCGCCTCGACACAGTTGCGCTAGCGGGAAGGCCCTGGATTTGAACCGGTTGCGCCGCTTTCTGGATTGGATGCCGCTATGGATCGCGGTGGTGATGTTGGGCGGGTTTGTTCTGGCAGACAGACTGTTCCCGCCCCCCATGACGCGTGCCTATGACCTCAGCCCGACCATGACGGATGTCGATGGTCGGTTGCTCCGCGCCGGTATTTCTCCCGCCGGATATTGGCGGCTATCCACGGAACTTGCCGATGTTGACAGCCATTATGTCCAAGCGCTTTTGGCGTTTGAGGACCAGCGGTTCTATCGGCACGACGGCGTGGATTACCGAGGGATGGCGCGCGCCGTTGTCACGTCCTTGCAGGCCCGGCGCTTGGTCTCTGGCGGATCCACACTGACCATGCAGACCGCGCGCTTGCTCGAACCGCGCCCGAACCGCACGATCGGGGCCAAGGTCATGGAGATCTTGCGCGCGTGGCAGTTGGAACGCCGATTTACCAAGGATGAAATCCTCAACTTCTATCTGACCACAGCGCCCTTTGGCGGCAATATCGAAGGCGCTGGTGCAGCGGCTTGGCGGTACTTCGGCAAAAAGCCAGCTGATTTGACGTGGGCTGAAAGCGCGCTGATGGTTGCGCTCCCACAAAGCCCCGTGCGCCGACGCCCCGACCGGTTTTCACACCGCGCGGAGGCGGCGCGCAATCGCGTGCTCGACGTTCTGGTGCGCCGGGGCGTTATCACGGAGGTACAGGCGACACGCGGCAAGCGCGAACCCGTGCCGAATGCGCGGCTGGACATGCCCTTTTACGCGCCAACATTGGCGGAAGCCTACTGGTCCAACACACCCACGGCACAAATCCAAACAACCTTGCATGGACCAACGCAGCGTCGGCTGGAATGGCTCATGGATCGCTATGTCAGCCCCTACGACGAAAACATCAATGGCGCTTTGCTGGTGCTCGACGCAGAAACCGGGGCGGTGAAGGCGCGGGTTGGTTCATCGGGGTATTTCGCGCCAAGGGCGGGAGCAAAGCTGGACCTGACACAAGCCCTGCGCTCCCCCGGCTCGGCCCTCAAACCGGCTCTATACGCCTTGGCTTTTGATGCCGGAAAAGCGCATCCGGGGACGTGGCTGCCTGACGACCGGCGCAACTTTGCCGGCTACCAACCAGAGAACTTTCACGACACCCGCCAAGGCCGCGTGCAAGCCTACGCCGCCCTGCAACAGTCCCTTAACCCTCCCGCCATTGCGATCCTCAACGAATACGGCGCAGAACGCGCGCTAGAAGCCCTGACCCGGGTCGGCGTCGCGCCAGCCAATATTGGGGAACCGGGCAGCATTGGGCTCTCGCTGATGCTTGGCGGGGTCAGCCTGACGATGGAAGACTTGGTTCAGGTGTACACCGCCTTTGCCACAGATGGCCGCATCCGACCCCTCTGCGAGACCCCCGCGGCCTGCGCCAAGACCAGCCCCAAACGCTTCATCCGTCACCAAACAGCCGGGCACATCACCGCGATCTTGAGCGATATCGAACGGCCCTATGCCTTTCAACAAAGCAACGCCCCTCGCTTGGCTTTTAAAACGGGTACGTCGGCGAGAAACCGGGATGCTTGGGCCGTGGGCTATGATGGGAAATATGTCATCGCCGCTTGGCTTGGGCGCCCCGACAACCAACCAACAGAAACCCTTGTCGGATTGGTAGACGCCGCACCCCTGCTGTTCCATGCCTTTGAGGAGCTGGACGACACCCGTCCGCTCACTCTGCCTGCTGGTGGCCTGAAACATATCTTAGATGACACCCCGCTGGCGCTGCAAAACCACGCCGGCTTGCAAGCGGATGAAGCCGATCCCTTCCGTTTGACCTTTCCCACCGATGGCTCTGTCATGCCGCTTCGGGAAGGCGGGGGCGTGGCTTTGAAACTCAGTGGCGGGCAGCGCCCGTTTCGCCTGTTCGTTGACGGCACACCCCGCTCACAAGCCATTGGCCGTCAAATGACATGGATGCCCAACAGCCCCGGCTTCTTCGATCTCGCCGTGCTCGACAGCGATGGGAAACGCGTTTCTGCAAGGGTGGAAATCACAGCGGGGTTTGGCAATTCGGCGCAGAGCCGCTAAGCACATCTGATGAAGACTTCACGCCCCGTGCTCAACACGCCTCGCCTATACCTGCGCGCACTCGGTCCGACGGATATTGAGACCGTCATGCCCTTGCGCAGCGATGCCGCTGCGATGGAGCGCATGCTCGAAGGGGTGCAGGATCATCGCGCCGCGCTCGAAACGCTCAAGACCTTTGACGCCTTTTGGACCACCCAAGGCATAGGCATGTTCGGGGTATTCACGCGCGAAGATGATCGCTTTATCGGCGAAGCGGGGATCATGCTGCGCCCAGATGGGTTGGGGCTGGCCATCCGCTATAGCTTTCTACCCGCTGCGCGAGGCCAAGGCTATGCGCGTGAAGCGGTGATGGAGATTACAGATTTCGCCCTTCGCGAAGATGGCGGATTGGCGCGCATCGTTGCGGTTCTTAGCGACGACAACAAAGCCAGCCAAGCTCTCGCCGAAGACCTCGGCTTCACCCTTGAGCAGAGCTTCTATCGGGGGCGGCAGAAAATGTTGGTATTCGGCTTATCTGCTGAATTCTGGCGCGCTCGGCAACGATTGGCCGAGTATTTGGTCACCGTTAAAGCCAATTTTGCGATCTAGAGCCCTCAGCGCAGCGCTTAGGTGACGTCGCGCAAGAACGCCCGAATGCCGCGTTCTTCCACTTGAGCCAAGGCCGCCTGCAAGTCACCGTCTTTGTGAGACAAGGAGACCGGAACCTCGATCTTCAGACTTTCCTGCCCATCATGGCTGAGCACGTCGATCACAGCGGCAATACGCCGTCCTTCAACCCGCGCCCAGACCGCAGCAGGCGTGTGACAGCCAAAGCCCAGCTCTAGCGCAAAAAACCGCTCCACAGCCGCCAATCGACGATCCAGAGCGCTGGTCAAAACACCCTCTTCCATGGGCAACTCATCGCTTTCCCGACATTCCAGCGCCAACTGGCCCTGCCCCGTCGCTGGCGTGAAATCCATCGGGTCCAAATCAAAATCCCGCAGGGGGTCAAACATGCGCGCGCGCCGAAGCCCTGCCTTTGCCAACACCACCGCATCAAAGGTGCCGTCCATCTGCTTGGACAGGCGCGTTGTGATGTTGCCGCGCAGGGGTCGAATGTCCAAGTCCGGACGTCGCCGCTTGAGCTGGGCGACGCGGCGCGGGCTGCCTGTGCCAACCACTGCGCCCTCTCTCAGCTCGTCCAAAGGACAGCCCACGAGGACATCACAGACGTCTTCACGCGGCGGGAAATACTGCTTCAGCCCATCCGTTGGACGGCTGGCCATGTCTTTGTAGGAATGCACCGCCGCATCAACGCGACCATCCAAAATCGCGGACTGCAACTCAGCGACAAAAACCCCCACACCGCCAAAACTGGCCAGCGAGGAGGTCTGGTCACGATCGCCTTGCGTCTCGATGATCACCCGCTCAATGTTCCGCGCGGGCGCGAGCCGCCGCATCTCGCCCAAAGCCCAATCCGTTTGCGCCAGGGCCAATACAGAACCACGTGTGCCGATCTTCAAATCAGAATTATTCAACTCAAGCCCTACGAACTAGAAAAAAATTGACGCGATTTATTCATATTGAAGCTTGCACTCATCTGCAAGCAGTCAGCATCAGTGGTGACACCCATACCCGAAACTGTCATGCTCCAAATCAGACAGATAGAAAACCTATTGGGGGAGTACGGCACCTATGAAGTTGCTGCGACACGGAAATATTGGCGCGGAGAAGCCCGGTTTGTTGGACCAAAACGGCGCCATTCGCGACTTGTCAGAACACATCGCAGACTTCGATGCACAGGCTCTCTCGCCTGCGGGCTTGGCCCGGCTTTCTGCTCTTGATCCCGCGTCGCTGCCGCTGGTCCCCAGCAACGTGCGCCTCGGCGCTCCCATTCCTCGGCCCGGTAAATTTATCGGTATCGGATTGAACTATGCCGACCACGCCGAAGAAGCTGGCCTTCCCATTCCAGAGCAGCCGATTGTTTTCTACAAAGCATCGTCCTGCATCAGCGGGCCGAACGACGATATTCTCCACCCCCGCGGCTCAGATCGCCTTGATTACGAGGTCGAGTTTGCCTTTGTGATTGGCACCGGTGGGCGGTACATCCGGCGCGAGGCCGCATGGGACCATATTGCGGGCTATACGCTGGTGAACGATATCTCAGAACGGACGTTTCAGATGGATCGCGGCGGTCTTTGGAGCAAGGGCAAGTCCTTCGACACCTTTGGCCCGACCGGGCCCTATCTGGTGACGACCGATGAGATTTCAACGCCGCAAAACCACCCGTTGCAAGCCTCCGTCAACGGCGACCTTCGCCAATCTGGGACGACGGCAACGATGATTTTCGACATTCCAAGCATCATTGAACACCTCTCTCAGTATCAAACGCTTGAGGCCGGTGACCTCGTCTGCACCGGCACCCCGCCGGGTGTCGGCATGGGGTTGAAGCCGCCGCAATATCTCGTTCCCGGCGATACGATCGAGCTTTCCAGCCCGGGATTGGGCACGCAGTCCATGCGCGTGATCAAGGATCCTCTGGCCTAGAACACAGACGCCTCCAGGTCGCGCACCGACCCTCATCACATGGGTTTGTGAACGTACAGGGCATGCAGTTTTGTTGCCGAGCCGTGTGGATCCGCTGATTGGATCTGCCGCTGATGGCGCAGGATCCGCGATCGGATGATGGCGTTGCACTTGCGCCGCCAAATCATGCGACTTGCCGCAACCACCCGGTCCAGCATCTCGGTCCCCGTTTGAAATGGCTCATTTCCGCGCAACGGGCGGCGGCGGTTGGTTGTCTGGGGCTCGAACGCAACAAACATAGCACTCTCCTTTTTTGTCGATCGCAGGCTTTTGGCCGTGCTGAAGGGATCCGCGCCGGTGGGATGGTCTCTCATCACCCCACCGGCACGCCGATCGTCACCCAAGAACGATGGGTGACCACAGACAGCATTGCCCGCTTTTCCTCCCAGAAAGCCGGCAATGCGTCCGCGTGGTGGCACTCAGAGCAGCGATAACTGGTCCCCTGCGCGCTCGGGCGGGCAAAACGCGTCCCGCACCAAGGGCCGCAAATGCTCCGAAAGGCCATTGCGTCCGCACGCGACCTGGAAGCGGTGCCGCAGAATGTGCGCCAGTGGCCCACTGCCCCGCATCCGCTCACCAAAGTTGGCGCGATACACTTTTCCCCCGTGCATGGACGTGACCTGCGACATCACCTTTTTCGCCCGATCCGGGAAGTTTGCTTCCAGCCAATCCCGAAAAACGTCTTTAACCTCCAGCGGCAGTCGTAGCGGGATCATCGAAGCAGCCCTAGCGCCTGCTTTCCGTGCGGCCTCGAGGATGGCCTCGAGCTCACAATCGTTCAGTCCCGGAATCATGGGCGAAGCCATGACCCGCACCGGAATCCCGGCGTCAGCCAAGTGGCGGATGGTATCGATCCGGCGTGCTGGCGAGGAACAGCGCGGTTCCATCAGCCTGGACAACGCCGCATCCAACGTCGTGACCGACAGCCCCACGCTCACCAAGCCGCGTCGAGCCATACGGCTCAAACGGTCCAAATCGCGCAAAATTCCGGCTGATTTGGTGACGATCGTTACGGGGTGATTGCAGTCATCCAGCACGGCGAGAATCGAGCTGGTCAGTTTGAGCTCTCGTTCGATTGGCTGATAAGGGTCTGTATTCGTGCCCAGTGCAATGGGGGCGACCTGATAACCCGGTTTCCGCAGCGCATCTTCCAGCAACCGAGCAACGTCATATTTAGCGAAAAGCTTGGTCTCAAAGTCCAAACCCGCCGATAACCCCATAAAGGCGTGGCTTGGGCGGGCATAGCAATATGTGCAACCATGTTCGCACCCCCGATAAGGGTTGACCGAGCGATCAAAACCCAGATCCGGGGACTCATTAAACGTCAGCACCGACTTGGCTCGATCTTCCGATACCGTCGTTGGGCGCTGGATCAAGTCTTCGAGCCTCGCCTGTCCACTTTCCCATCCATCATCAAAAGCCACATGTTCAGTGACTTCAAACCGCCCCGCAGGTCCGTCAGCTGCGCCGCGCCCTTTCCGATAGCCTTTGGCTCGGGCAGCTTCGGTTTGCGATTGATTGGCGCGGTGGCGATACCGGCCATCCCGATGGGTTTCCACGGCAATCTTGCGGGCCGAATTCAGTGGTCTTGAATTGGAATGATTCGCCGCATTGTAACCTTCGGCCAAGCCGACAGTTTCTAGCTGTTTCATAAAGCCCCACAAGATGATCTCTATTTGTTCTCATAACATCTATAGTGAGAACAAAAGTGAACATCAAGAAAAAACTGAAGGGGTACAGGGCTTTAAAGCAAACGGCGGAAAGCGCCTCTTGATACCCCCGTCAGTCAGGGCGATCGAGCTCAAATACCGTGTCGATCACGGCGTAGTCCATATATCCCAGCCTCGACACCGCTCGCGCGCTCTGGTTGTCGAAGCGGCCATTGCGGATCAAATCATCTTGGATAAAAGCCCGTGTGACCGTCGCAATCACCATCGTGTTATGCCGGCCTTCGGTGTCTGATTTCAAAGGAATGAACTGGTCAACTTTACACTCCAAAGCGGCCTTAGCCTCCGCCACACGCGGAACATTGACCGTTTCGCTTGGCGCTTTGGTGACGCCGGCCAACTCAAATTCGTCGACATTGGCATCAACATTCGCCGCGCTGCGGTTCATCGCCTCCAAAAGATCGTGACTGACGAGATTCCAAACAAACTCCCCCGTTGCGACCACGTTAAAGAAGCTGTCTTTATGACCCGATGTCGCGAACATCATCATGAATGGCCGATCGGCAATCAGATTGAAGAAGCTGTAAGGCGCCAGGTTTGCTGTGCCCGTTGGGCTGACACTGGAAATCCAACCAATGGGACGGGGGGCGACCAAGGCCTTCATCGGGTTGTGAGCCAAACCTTCGGCTTTCCCGTTTGGATCAAAAAACATCGTCATCCCCCAGAGTGCAAAATATGGTTCAAAGAAACATTGAACGCAAAGCTGACCAAATGGCGATGAAAATTAATCGAGCCGTAAAGATTGGTTAAAACGACTCCTGCGACTCCCCTTAAGCCATTCGTAAAACGCATGTCAGTGCGAAAAAAGACGTAATGAAGCATCTATCTTTGCGGAACGAGCAAAGCTGCTTCTCGTTTCGCCGTCTTTTCAGTGACAATCGGCTGAGTTAATTGACGATCATTATCAACGGTCTCTTCTCCCGTTGTTTTCATATCTCTCTCAGAAGAACCTCCTCCCTTCAGTAAACAACCCCGCGAGCGCGACACTCGCGGGGTTGTTTGCATTTTGGCGCCCGGCTTTTTGCGCAAATAAGAGGGCTGAACCACCGACGAATTGATCAATGTGACTGTATCAATTCGAATGCCTTGCATCGCGAATCGGAGTTCGTTCTGAGATGACTGTCCAATACATATTGCTCATTTTGATCTCCAAAACTCTAAAATTTACGAGAAAAATCCAATTGAACGTCATTTAGACCGTCATTTTTCAAAGTATTGGTTCATTTTCATCATTTTGATTTTCTTAGAAAAAATCTCACTTGAATCGCAAAAACTCACTTGATGCCCTTTCCACTTGATCTGACCCTTCTTTGGCACGGCGATTATTTGGTTCCAGTCTTCGCGCCGGCATCCAAAGCAATTCAATAGGAAGGGGGCAATCGCCGTAAGGCGTGCGATACTGCAAAATGTACCAAGAATTGATCAGCGTAACTCCGCATGACAGAGTCACCTCGAACCGGCGGTCTCGGACCCGAAAAGATATTTTACGAGCAGCACTGGAGCTTGTGGAAGCCGGTCGGCCTATGACTGTGCAGGCTATTGCCGATCAGTCCGGCGTGTCGAAACCAACCATCTACCGCTATTACAATTCGCCTGAAGAAATCGAACGTGATGCTTTCTTGAGTGAACTCGGGGCCGAGCGCGGTGCGAGTTTTGTGACCGCAGTGCAGCAGATCATCGCAGACAATGCGGACGTTCGCGTGCGGATCCAGCGCATGGCGGAGCTTCTGCCGCAGCTGCTCGAAACCAATGGTGCTTTCCTGCGCGGGCTGATGACGCAACACTACCGTAAAGCCGGTGAGCGACCCGAATGGCTGCTGCCGGCCGTTCAACAAATGATCTATGGCGCGATGGAACCCGTGCGGAACCGGTTAACGATGCAAGACTTCAAGCAGCTTTCCGCCCTGCTATCGGGTTACCTCCTGTATGACGGCTTCCTGATCCATCAAGACCGCGCCGTGGTTTTCGACGTTGATGCGAATGAGACCATTCGGATCGGCATTGATGTCCTGCTCGATCGCTATTTAGGCCCAGCCGCTGGCCCACGCACCGACTTCCGCTCGATCTAAGCGCGCCTGTGCTGTGTCCGCGGGTGTCCCTGTCACGCTTCAAAAAAAAGAGGCCTGCGCCGTTGGACGGTGCAGGCCTTGAGTTTTCCTAAGCAAATCGGTTTGAAAGAGTAATGCATTCCGAACCGGCCGCTAGATTATTGCATTACGCACCAACGCCAAGGAATTTTGTCTACAATTCTTCTGGCTATCATTGTTGATAATCCAAGTGCGCCATGACCTTGGGTGAAATTGATTTTCACACAAGCTTTGCGTATAAATATCGAATTTGAAGTGCATTGTTGTTATTTTGCAGTCCGGAAACGCGAATCGTAAATATTTAGTTGGGCAGACGCTTGGCCTGCTGTCGAATCACTACGACCAATCAAATCGACGCAAAATATTCCTGTTTTCTGAGATCAATTGAGGGATTTTTCGTAATTTTTGGGACTTTAGTAAATTAGCCTATTTTTTATAAATAATACCCTGTAAGTTTTATCCATAACTCATACTGTATTGTGCGCGTTGGTCAGGTCGTCCCTGCCCTGTGAGTTCCAGATTCCGTATTGGGGGTTTTTACGTGTCACTTTCTCGCCGACAAAGAACAGATGAAGCCATCCTTCGAGCGACTTTGGAGATAATTTTGTCAGGTAAAAAACTGACAAAGGCGACGGTTTGCAGCGAAACCCCGTGTTCCCCTGCCACTCTGTTTCGGTTCTATCCAGATCTTGAAGTCGCGCAGCGAAACTGCTTTTCGGGTATGGCGGCGCGAGACTACGCTAAGCCCTTCTACAGTGGGCTGGAGTCAACGTGGGATAAGCACGCGACTTTGGCGGATCGGCTAACCGCAATCATCGACTTGCAAAACGCTTATGTTCACACGCACCTAAACTTTATCAAAGAGTTGATGCGCGCTGCTTTAACAGCCGACATTTCGGCCAGCTCTCCTGCGATATTGAGCCAAAATTTCTGCCGCCGATTGGCGCAAGATACCCTGGGCCCAACGGCTGCGGCCGCGGACGTCAATATGCTCGAAGCCCAGCTTCAGCAGCTGATTGGCTTTCACGCGATGCTTAACGGGTATCAAGTCGCAAGCAGTGCGGGGGTTTCGTATAAAGATCACAGCACCGTTTTGGCAAAAGCGATTCTGAGCCAGCTCAATACCAGCCAGCCGCGCCATCGCTTGATACCGCCGCGCGAAAAACACAGCGTTTCTGGCCGCCTTCAGTCCATGCGATAGACGATCCGTCTCATTTGAGTTGGATTGATTGACACGGCCTTCACCGACGAAAATACTGCCCGTCCGCTGAACCAAACGAATGCGCTGCCCCGACGCTTTGGGGTGGGTTCATAGCAACAAGGCAGGACACCCTAAATCCATGATGGAACTCTTAACGGCTCCAGAAGTCTGGATGGCTTTTTTCGCGCTCGTCACAATGGAAATTGTGCTGGGCATTGATAACCTGCTGTTCATTTCGATTGCGTCGGCAAAGCTACCGGAGGCCCAGCAAGGTACGGCGCGCCGGATCGGCATTGGCTTGGCGCTGGTCCTTCGGCTGGTGTTACTCTCCGGCATCGCGTGGATTGTTGGTCTGACGGAGCCCGTTTTTGACCTGGGCTGGAGTGGCGGCACGGGCGCCCATGGTGAGCCGGCATTCGATACCGCGTTTTCGTGGCGCGATCTGATTTTGATCGGCGGCGGTGCGTTTCTGGTTTGGAAGGCAACAACCGAGATCCAACACAAAGTTCAGCCCCAACCCGCCGATACGGTCTTTAGCAAGGGGGCGACGTCCGCGTTTGCGGCGGTAATTGTGCAGATTGTCCTGCTGGATGTTGTGTTCAGCGTCGACTCAATTCTAACCGCGGTCGGAATGACGGAGCACATCCCCGTCATGGTCGCCGCCGTCGTCATCGCTGTTGCCGTGATGTTTCTAGCCGCCGGTCCAGTGACCCGGTTCGTGAATGAAAACCCAACGGTTGTCATGCTCGCGCTGGCCTTCTTGTTGATGATTGGCATGGTCCTGATCGCCGAAGGCTTTGGTCGCCACGTTCCAAAGGGTTATATTTACGGTGCTATGGCCTTTGCCGCTTTGGTCGAAGGATTGAATATGTGGGTGCGTCGTTCAGCGCCCCGTTCGAAGGGTTAGGATTTCAGGCTCGTCACCAGACATGCGCCAAAAGCTAAAAGATTTGGATTTTTTTTCTACGTCTTTGCCACATTTCAGGCTCATATAGCGCCAAACCACGAAGGATAGAGACGATGAAGCTGCTTCAGGTCGCCACTGCACTTGTTTTTGCGTTGTCGCTGACAACCCGCTCAGCCGAGGCTCAGTTTGGCTTGTTTAAAAGCGCGCTCCAGAAGGGCTATGACGCCTACGATAAAGAGGACTATGAAAAAGCCCTGCAGCTTTGGACGAAGTCAGCGGAGAAGGGCAACGCGGAAGCGCAATATCGCCTTGGCCGACTGTATGATCGTGGCGAAGGAACAGAGGAAAACCCCGTTCTGGCTCTTGAGTGGTACACCAAAGCTGCCGAGCAAGGCGTCGAAGAGGCACAGACCAACCTCGGCGCGCTGTACGACTTGGGCCGCGGCACGGAAGAGAACGATATCGCAGCAGCAAAGTGGTTTGCAGCGGCCGCGAAACAGGGCAACATGGTTGCGCAATACAACTTAGCCGTCATGCTGGACAATGGCGAAGGTATTGCAACGAACAAGGCTCAAGCGGCGGTGCTTTATCGCAAAGCAGCAGCACAAGGCATGGATATCGCCCTGTTACCGCACGCGAAAGTCTTGGATCAGCTGGGCAAGCCTATGGCAGCTATAAACCGGTATCAAGCCGCCGCGAAAGCCGGATCGCCAGAAGCCTTATATATCTTGGGACTCAGGCTGCTCGAAGGCAAGGCGGTTGAAGCGGATGTCGAATTGGGCATGAAACGCATCAAAGCCTCCGCCAAGAAAGACTTTCCACCGGCTCTTTTGCATATGGGTGTAGCGACGCTGACCGGCCAATATGGCATCACCGTCGACGCCGAAGCTGGCCTCGCACTGATGACGGCGGCCGCAGAAAAGGGTCACGTGCCGGCGATCATGGATTTGGCAGCTGTTTACGATTCAGGTCAGGGTGTCGAGCAAGACTTTGCGCAATCACTGGGTTACTACGAAATTGCTGCGAAGCTCGGCAATCCCGTGGCGATGAATGTCACCGGCGAGCGCCTGCTTATGGGGGTCGGCATTGAAGCCAATCCTGGTGCTGCGATTGAATTCTTCGTTGCAGCCATTCGCGCCAAAAACCCCATCGCCATGTACAACATGGGTCAGATCTATGAAACGGGCCAGGGTGCAGAAGCCAATGCGGAAGAAGCCGCAAAACTATACCGAGCAGCGACGGACCTGGGCTTTGCAAAAGCGCGCGAAAGATTGATCGTGGTGTGTCAGGGCCAAAATTTCCCAAGTTGCTTCCGCCGTTAAGCGCGGCGTAAAACCGACAAGGGGGCGCTTGCTCGCCCAACCATTGCAAAGCAGTAAGCCCCCCTTCCCCGACCGGTAATTCAATCGCCTCTAGGGGTTTTGAGCAGAGACGGTGTTTGTCTTAAAGCTAAATCAAAGGGAATCGTGCTCCTCCCGCGATAAGGACACCCCCCCATTTTCCCCGTCAAAAACAAAAGTTTCCCGGGCAGATTTTACATCTCACCGGAACAACGCGCTCTAGTACAAGAGCGTTCTTTGCAGGATTTGTACTTTTCTACGACTAAATGTGGAAATTACGGCGACTTGCTGCAGAAATGTACTAACGATTGACGTGATGGTATTGGCTGGAGCGAACGTGTCTCGCCTAGAGTGCATCCGAGCCGTGGGAGCGGCTCCTTTTTTCCTTGGGAGGATTATCATGAAAAAGATGACCGCCGCTGCCCTCGTGGCTAGCGCACTGGTGAGCTTTTCTGCTGCACAGGCAGAAGAACTGACCATCGCGACCGTTAACAACGGTCACATGATCGAAATGCAGAAGCTTTCTTCTGCTTACGAAGCTGAAACCGGCAACACCCTGAACTGGGTAACGCTGGAAGAAGGCGTACTGCGTCAGCGCGTTACGACTGACATCGCTACTAAGGGCGGTGCTTTCGACGTTATGACCATTGGTATGTACGAAGCTCCAATCTGGGGTTCTTTGGGCTGGCTCGAAGCACTCGACTTCGGCGCTGACTACGACGTAGAAGACATTCTGCCAGCAATGCGCGGCGGCCTGTCTGAGGGCGGCAACCTGTACGCTGCACCATTCTACGGCGAATCCTCTATGGTTATGTACCGTAAGGACCTCGTTGAAGCTGCTGGCATGTCCATCCGTGACATGGATTCCTGGGGCAACGTTGCTAAGGTTGCTGAAGCAATCACCGGTGACGGCGTATACGGCGTATGTTTGCGCGGTAAGCCAGGTTGGGGTGACAACATGGCGTTCATTACGACCGTCGTTAACTCCTTCGGTGGCGCTTGGTTCGACGCTGACGGCAACCCATCTCTGGATACCCCTGAGTGGCACGCAGCAATCAACTTCTACGTTGACCTGCTGACCTCCTACGGCCCTCCAGGCTCCTCCGGTAACTCCTTCAACGAAATCCTGGCTCTCTTCCGTGAAGGCAAGTGTGGCATGTGGATCGATGCAACCATCGCTGCTTCCTTCCTCGAAGGCGACGGTTCGAAGGTAACTGGTAAGGTTGGTTACGCTCAGTCTCCAAACGCAACCAACCCTGTTGGTGCAAACTGGCTCTGGGCTTGGGCTCTGGCTGTTCCAGCTGGTACCCAGAAAGCTGACGCTGCTAAGGGCTTCATCGAGTGGGCTACTTCTAAGTCCTACATCGAGCTCGTTGCTGATGCTAACGGCTGGGGTGCAGTACCAACAGGTACGCGTCAGTCCACCTACGACAACGCTAACTTCCAGGCTGCTGCTGCCTTCGCTGACGCTGAACTGTCCGCGATCCTGTCTGCTGCTCCTGGCGCAACCGACGTGAAGCCTTACACCGGCGTTCAGTTTGCTGCTATTCCTGAGTTCCAGGAAATCGGCTCTGAAGTTGGTCAGCTGATGTCTGCTGCTCTGGCTGGTTCCATGTCCATCGAAGATGCTCTTGCTGAAGCTCAGGCTGCTGCAGAAGCAATCATGGGCAACTAAGCGAGCTCTTTAGCTACTTTGGCGGTGTGGCCTCTCTGATGTCACACCAACAAGCCTTCACTGGGAGCGGCATTGTTTTGGTGACGCTCCCATTGTTATTTCTGGACTAAGGGTCGATAGAAGCCCAGTCCCATTGGGAGGAAACGCAATGTCACGCACTCTTTCTAGACTTTTGCAGTTGCCGAGCATCGCCGTTCTTTTGGTTTGGATGTTGGTTCCACTCTCAATGACGCTGTACTTTTCGTTCCGGAAGTACCACCTGCTGCGCCCGCATATCCAAAGCTGGGCCGGGTTTAAAAACTACCAAAACTTCATTTTCGCCCGAAAGGGTAAAGGCTGGGTCTGGGAGCTTGAGTTCCTCGACTTCCTTAACGTCCAATGGCTGACTGATCTCGCCATCGCGACCCCCTTCGCCACCAGCTTTGTCACGGTCATCGGCAATACGCTGCTGCTCGTTGGCTCCGTGTTGTTCATCACCGTTGTCTTTGGCTTGGCCATCTCCGTCTTGGTGAACCGCGAGTTTGCTGGTCGGGGTATCGTTCGCGTAATGCTGATTTCTCCGTTCTTCATCATGCCAGCGGTGAACGCGATCATCTGGAAGAACATGATGTTCGACCCGATTTACGGCCTGATCAACGTGATCTGGACAATGTTCGGCGCGGAGCCCGTGCCATGGCTTGAGCTCTACCCCCTGCAAGGCATCATCACGATGGTTGCTTGGCAGTGGACACCGTTCGCGATTCTGATCTTCATGACATCGCTCCAAAGCGAAGACCGGGAACAGCATGAAGCTGCCCGCTTGGATGGTGCCAACTTCATTCAGATTTTCTTGTTGCTGACGCTGCCTCATTTGGCGCGCGCAATCGCTGTCGTCATCCTGATCCAGATGATCTTCCATCTGGGCGTTTTTGCAGAGATCCTCATTTCCACCAAAGGCGGACCGGGTTCAGCCTCGGCGACGCTGACGTATGAGATCTACAAAAAGGCGTTGGAAGGGTTTAACTACGGCCTCGCAGCGGCTGGCGGCGTACTCGCCATCATTCTCGCCAATCTGGTTTCAATCTTCCTCGTCCGCTTCGTCGGCGACAACTTGGCTGAATAGGGGGCGAGCATGACTTACCTGGCACGAAAGAAAATCCTCGAGTTTATCGCGGTAACGTTCTGTTGGATTGTGGCCTTCCTGGTCTTTTTCCCAATCATCTGGATGTTCATGACGTCGTTCAAAACCGAAGGCGGAGCCGTATCCCTGCCCCCGAGCGCCGTCCCGCTGCCGGGGTTTGCTGTGGAGGCGATCCAAGGGTCCAATTTACCCGGCTGGCTGGGTTGGCTCAAAACCGCTGTGTTTGAACCAACATTTGGCTCCTACCAAACCGTGTTTGAGCGCGAAGGCTACTTCAAGTTCCTCACAAACTCCTTGATTGTCAGTGTTGGCTCCACGCTGCTGGCCATGACGATTGCAATCCCTTCTGCCTACGCGATGGCTTTTGCCGGTGGACCGGGCACAAAGGGCATTTTGCTTTGGATGCTATCGACCAAGATGCTTCCCGCAGTGGGCGTTTTGATGCCGATTTACTTGATCGCTCAGACGCTGAAGCTGCTGGATACGCATCTGCTGCTCATCATCATCTACGCCCTGATGAACCTGCCGATCATCATGCTGATCTTGTACAACTTCTTTAAAGAAATCCCGCGTGAGATCCTGGAAGCTGGCCGGATTGACGGTGCAACGACGTGGGACGAGCTCCGTCGGATTGTCCTGCCTTTGGCGTGGGGCGGGTTGGCGTCTACGGGTTTGCTGTCGATTGTGTTGGCATGGAATGAAGCGTTTTGGTCTGTTCTCCTCACCACGACCAAGGCCGCACCGCTCACCACCTTTATCGCCGGTTACACGGCGCCTGAAGGCCTGTTTTGGGCCAAGGTCAGCGCCGCTTCAACGCTCGCGGTTGCACCTATTGTTGTCTTTGGCTGGCTCACACAGCGCCAGTTGGTTCAGGGCCTGACCTTTGGCGCGGTGAAATAACGCCATGTCGTCGCCCTCCCCCCTTCAAGACCTTGATTTGTCCGGCAAAGTTGCAGTCGTCACCGGCTGCAACGGCGGCATTGGGCAAAGCACGGCGCAGCATTTGCGCGCCTTGGGGGCTGAGGTGCATGGGACTGATTTGGCGACAACGACCAATCTGGGTGACGGTGTCCTCGCTTCCTACCACGCCGCTGATCTCAGCGATGATGCCCAGCTCAACGCGTGCGCTGCTTGGATCACGGCAGCAAATCCAGACATTCTGGTCAACAACGCCGCGCTGTTCGATCTCGGGTCGGTCTTGGATGCCGGCTTGGATCAATACGACCGCCTGTTCTCCATTAACGTCCGCGGGTTTTACGCGCTCATGCAAGCGGCGGCAAAGTCCATGGTGGCCGCGGAAAAACGCGGCTCGATCATCAATTTCTCCAGTCAAGCCGGACACCGGGGCGAAGCCTTGGTGGCCCACTATTGCGCAACCAAAGCAGCGGTCATCAGCTACACCCAATCCGCCGCACTTGCCCTGGCCGACCACGGCATCCGCGTAAACGCGATCAGCCCGGGCGTGGTCGATACGCCCATGTGGAAGCAAGTTGACGCCCTTTTCGCCCGTGCCGAAGGCTTGGAACTGGGAGAAAAGAAGCGGATGGTTGGCGAAGCTGTCCCACTGGGACGAATGGGTGACCCGATCGACGTGGCGCGCGTGGTGTGCTTCCTCGCCTCTGACCTTTCAGCGTACTTGACCGCACAGACCATTGGGGTCGATGGCGGCAACGTGCTGCGCTAGGGAGGCTCGAAAATGTCCATCATCAGTCCAGAGATTGAGTACGTTGATCGGTCCGAAGAGAGCATTCGCTATCTCGAACACGGTTGGCCAACCGACCTGTGTCGCTGGCACGCGCATGCGGAATATGAGCTGCACTTGATTCTGGAAACCAAGGGTCGCGCCTTTGTGGGCGATTACATCGGTGATTTCCAGGCCGGCGACCTCTTCCTCACCGGGCCGCACCTGCCCCACAACTGGGTCACGGACAGCTACAATCATCCCATCGTTGAAACCCGCGATATGCTGGTGCAGTTTAGCGACGAAAACATGCAAGGCCTGATCCGCGCTTTTCCTGAGTTCCGCGGGCTGACTGGCATGCTGGAACTGTCACGGGCTGGTTTGAAGTTTAACAACTTTCCGACAAGCCGCGCGGTGCAGCACTTCAAGAACATTCGCGCCTCCAGCCAAATTCGCCGTGTCCTCGCCTTTCTTGAGTTCATGGAAGAGATAGAGGCCTCGGCGCGTCTTGAGGTTTTGTCTGTCGGCAAGGCTGGCACCGTCAGCGGTGGCAAGCGTCAATCCCAGATTGGCGAAGCTGTGGATTTCATTGTGGCCCACTTTGAAGACGAGCTTTCCGTGTCTCGCGTGGCTGACATCGTTGGTCTGTCAGAAACCAGTTTCACCCGGCACTTCAAAAACATCACCGGTCACCGCTTCACGGAGTTCGTCAACCGCGTTCGCGTGGGCGAGGCCTGTCGCATGTTGGTCGAGACGGAGGATCAGGTTTCCAACATTTGCTTTAATGTTGGGTTTCAGAATCTGGCGAACTTCAATCGCCAGTTTATGAAATTGAAAGGACTGACGCCCACCCAGTTCCGCGAGCAAACACGAAGCGGTTTATCCGCCAATCGAGCCGTATCACTAGAGCCCAAAAGTATCGAAAGTCTCAATTTCTAATGTCACGCAAATTTCATAAATCGACAAACGATACACTGACGCTTGAAACAGGCGTTCTTCACCTGGGCTTTGGGGCTTTCCACCGCGCGCATCAGGCAGAGTATTTTGACCGCCATATCGAGCGAACTGGCGATACCCGGTGGGGCATCACCCCCATTAACTTGCGCGCCGCAGACCAAGCAGCGTTTGCCCAAGCCGCGCAACAGGACGGCTACATCCTGCGGCGCTTGAACAACGCTGGTGAAATCGATGATCGGCTCATCCGCTGTCATGCTGGATTTATGGATTGGAGCGCTGACCGCGACGCGACCGAGCGGGCCATGGCGCAACCCAATGTCAAAGCGGTGACCATGACCGTGACCGAAGCCGGATATAACCTCGACGGCAAGGGTTTGTTGGATCTTTCCGACCCCATGATTCGTGCCGAGATCGACGGAAAAACCGGCCAAACCGTCTATGCTTTCCTGACCCAAGGGCTCAGACAGCGCGCGGCACTGTTGGATCAGCCGATTACGCTGTTGAATTGCGATAACATCCGCCGAAATGGCAAGATGCTCTCTCGCAACCTGCTGGCATATCTTGAGGCTCTCGGAGATACCGATTTGGTGTCTTGGGTGGAACAGAATGTAACCTTTCCCTCATCCATGGTGGACCGCATCACGCCGCAGCCTTCGCCGACGCATCACGCTGAGGCACAGGCGCTCTATGGTGAAAGCCATAAGCTCGGCCCGACCATTCACGCGGAAGATTTTATTCAGTGGGTCATCGAAGATAACTTCGCCACTGATTTTCCCGACCTTCGGCCAGAGGACGTGACGTACACGCCAGACGTGGACCCATACGAGGAAACCAAAATCCGTGTGTTGAACGGCGGTCATACAGCATTGGCTTACATCGGCGCGCTTGGTGGTTTTGAGCGTTTTGACGAAGTGATGGCCCATCCCGAAGCGGCTAACCACTTTCAACGGTTTGAAAAAGAAGAGGTCATGCGCGCCTTGCCCGCATCCCTGCCCTTTGACGTCGCAACCTACGTGCAAACCGTGTCGAACCGCTTTTGCAATGAACATATTGCAGACAGCGTTGAGCGCATTGTGTCCGATGGTTATGCCAAGTTCCCGCAATTCATCCGTCCGACGATTCGCGGCTGCCTGGAACAGGGTTATATCCCGCACTACAGCTTGAAATCGATTGCGAGCTGGTATCACTTCACGCGCAAAAGCCTGAACGGGACAATGAACGTGCCGTACCGGGAACCGAACATCGAGGCGCTGAAGTCATTGGTCAGCGCAGATGATCCGTCGGCCTTTACGACAAACAATCAGCTGTGGGGCGATCTCTCAACGCTATACCCAGCGTTTTCAGAAGAGCTGAACAAAGCGATCAAATCCTACGATTTGAGCAGCAGCAGCATTCCGGCCTAATCCAGCCCACACGCTTCTGAGGCTTCTAGGGCGTCGATAAAAGCACGCAGCTGCCACGTGTTGCTGCGTGTTTTGTTTTCGCTGGCGGCGTTTCCCGCCAGATAGAGGCATGGCCCATTTACCGCCTGTGCCATGATTCCCACGGCACCATCGAGCACTACGAGCTTCAGTCGCTTCCGCTCAACAAGGCTTTGCATCCGCTGTGCTAGATCTTCTGGTTGCTGAGCAAAGCAATCCGCACCGCTGTCCAAAACTCGGGATGAAGGCGAAACGTCCTGGAGTAAAGTCATGGGTCGGCCTCTGGTTGAGATGATAAATTCGCATGTACAATTCAATCACGCTTAGCGCCTTGAGATAATGCATTACGCCTTTGTGGCTCGCAAGTTTCGAATGCAAAATGCTTATGTTTTTCTCCAATTTGCATCAGAATCCGTTGGAGAATGGCCTACGCGCTTAGGACCGCAAAACCGGGATGGGCGCGACAGCCTACGAAAGTAGGATCCAGACCGGTATTCGGCCAGACTCTGCTTACGTCATTATGTTTTTGCGCTGATTTCTAAGGATCCGCTGCAAATTGCCTTGCAGCATAATGCAGTCCGCTTTAAGTATGATGTATTGTTAGGGGTGACCTTAGATCTGCAGGCCGTGTAACGCACAACAGGGCGCAGATCGTTAAATGGGTGGCCATGGCGATAAGTTTTGCAACGCTTTGATCAGGTTTCTGATTTCTAGTTTGCTTTTCCATATGATTCACTTGTTCGGCCCTCACGGGTCGGACATTTTTTTTGGCCTTTATCTTTTTTGTTGAAAACAAATATGATTTATCATTTCATGGAGGAGATTTCTTATCTCCTATTTCATCATGATGGTTAATTGATAAATCTATGCCCACCGCAGCCCCACCCCTTGACGCGTATAAGCACTTACGGCGCGGCGAGAACCCGACGCTAAGACTGTTAAATCGTCCCGAATCTGCAATTGCCACCGGCGCCGTTAGTGACGTCATCGATTGGCTGGGTCGAGCCGTGGCCTCTGGCCATTTTCCCATTGGCGCGACTTTGCCCATGGAGAACCAGCTGGGCGAACGAGTCGGTGTATCTCGCACCGTTATCCGGGAGGCGGTGAAAGTTCTAACGGCCAAAGGCGTTCTCAAAACAGCGAGACGCTACGGCACAGTCGTTAATCCGCTGGATGATTGGAATTTACTCGATGCCGATATCGTCAGCTGGCACAAGAAAGGCGACGGACAGGTCAATCTGATCTTCCGCGAGCTTGTGCAATTGCTCTCGATCATGTTGCCTCAGTCTGTCGATGCGGCCCTGAATCGCCTGCCCGCACAAATGAATGACTTGTCCGATATGGCCGTCAGCGTGCTTCAGAGCCACGATGCTGCCCCTGAACAGCGTCTGCAGGCAGAATTCACAATTTGGGTGCAAATACTAGAAGCCCCTCAATCGAGCATGTTCCGGCAATTTAAAGCGCTGACATACGAGATGATACGGCTGACACAAGAGTTTGAAGAACAGCCCAGCCGGAGTGACGTTTTATATAGTGACCTCCTCCGCCACATCAGCTCGGGCAACGGGGACGAAGCCAACCTTAGTTGTCGTCTCATTCTGGCTCGCTCCAAAAGTCTTATGTAGACGTCTTTGTCCTCAGTCCGATGGTTTCGCCATCTGGCGAACCCGTTGTGATCGATTCTGCCCGTTTGGGTCTGCACGAAGCGAGTTGGAGTCAACGATTTGGCGAGAAGTACGCCATAATTGATCTTCTTCCTCCGATTTACCCGGGGGCGGCGTGTGATGCGTGTCAATTTTAGCACGCCGCTAATCTCAGCAACCTTTGGGCCCAATTTTATCTCTCGGCTTATAAATCATACTTGTAAGTAGGACTTGTAAGCGGCCGTAA
>CAJQLX010000034.1 GCA_905479265.1 uncultured Alphaproteobacteria bacterium | reverse complement strand
AACAAGAAGTCATCATCTAAGGCATTTTCGTTTCTATCACGCAATCTTTTGAAGTATTCCCCACCCCTTGAAACCACCGTGCGTGACCGACCAACCTTTGATGTTTCTGCCCGGATATTCAGAGTAACAAGTTCAACATCTCTACCAAGTTCGTCTGTGGTTGTTCTGATGCTTTCAACATCACTCCAACGCAGTTCCCATAACTCACCAACACGACAACAGGTGTTTGAAGCAATAAGGATGAAATCCCTGATGAGCAGTCTTTCTTCTAACTCTCTTTCATCTTTGCTGTGCTTTTTGGAGGCATAACTCCGCATAAAATAAACGAGTTGGTCATACTCACTCAGTGATAAAACATCTCTGCGTTTTCTCTCTTGTTTTGCGTCTATCTTTATTTTGCGGAAAGTCAGTTTCGGAAAATGGCAAAGACCTTCTCTGTAACCAAAATCCACCATGTGATTGAAAGTGGAATGCTCATTCTGAATGGTTACATCTCTGGTGCCCGGAACAGTTTGTTTTCTCCAACTACCATAGTCATAGAAACTGTTTGCATCTAACTCTGCGACTTTTAGGGCAGGGTCTTTGAAGTTCAAAAAGTGCTTCAACTGCGACCTGATTGTTACCAGTCTGCCAACAGAGATATCACCTGTTTGAACATCTTTTTCCCTCCAAGTTACATAGGCATCTACTAACTCTTGGAGGGTAATCCCAAACAGTTTTCTGCCTGACTTTACATCACTGTAGATTCGGAAAACTTCGTCTTCTGCTTTGTTTAGAGCAGTTTCCAAATCTCGGGTTCGCAGACTCTTGCGAACATATTTCTGTTCACCCTCAATCCACATTCTGAACTGCCAAACATCACCAGACTGTTTGGTTCTCAGTATCTTTGCTTTGTCTCCAAGAATGGAATGCTCTTGGGTCGCAAAAGATGATGCTTTTTTACGAATCTTCGTAGGTCCAAAAAGTTTGTAACTCTCTTTGAAGAATGAGGAAAAAGTCTAATGATGTCAATAAACTATGTAACTACTTTGTAAAACCTAAGTGACTGTAAATAAACAATATATTGTAAGTGGACTTACTCCCACTCAATCGTGCCGGGTGGTTTGGTGGTGATGTCGTAGACCACGCGGTTGATGCCACGCACTTCGTTTACAATCCGGGTCGCCACGCGGCCAAGGAACGCGGGGTCAAAGGGGTAGACGTCCGCCGTCATGCCATCGACAGACGTAACAGCCCGCAAACCACAAACGCTCTCGTACGTGCGCCCATCGCCCATCACGCCGACGGTTTTTACCGGCAGCAGGACGGCGAAGGCTTGCCAAATTTCGTCGTACAAGCCGGCTTTCCGGATTTCTTCGATGTAGATCGCATCGGCCTCGCGCAGGATGTCTGCCTTTTCCCGCGTGATATCGCCGGGAATGCGGATGGCCAAACCCGGTCCGGGGAAGGGATGGCGGCCAACCAAGCTGTGCGGCATGCCCATCTCGTACCCCAAAGCCCGCACTTCGTCCTTGAACAGCAGCCGGAAGGGTTCCACCAGCTCCAGGTCCATGCGCTCAGGCAGGCCGCCCACGTTGTGATGGGATTTGATGGTCACGGAAGGTCCACCGGTCACGGAAACGCTTTCGATGACGTCGGGGTAGAGCGTGCCTTGCGCGAGAAAAGCAGCACCATCGATTTTCTTGGCCTCGGCCTCAAACACGTCGATGAACAGGCCGCCGATGGTCTTGCGCTTGGTTTCCGGATCGGAGACCCCGGCCAAGTCGCCCAGGAAGGTATCGCTGGCGTCCACATGGACCAAGGGGATGTTGTACGTATCGCGGAACAGCGAAACCACGTCTGCTGCCTCGTTCTTTCGCAGCATGCCATGATCGACGAAAATACAGGTCAAGCGGTCGCCGATGGCTTCGTGGATCAGCACGGCAGCAACCGAGGAATCGACCCCACCAGACAGGCCGCAAATCACCTTCTTGTCACCAACCTGCGCGCGGATCTTGGCGATGGCTTCGGCGCGGAAAGACGCCATGGACCAATCTGGCTCTAGTCCTGCGACTTTGGTCAGGAAGTTCCGGATCAGGCCCGCGCCGTCGGGCGTGTGGTGCACTTCGGGGTGGAATTGTACGGCGTAGCGACGGGCGGCAGGGTTCTCGATCACGGCAAAAGGCGCGCCTTCGGAGGCCGCAACCACGCGCCAACCTTCAGCCAAAGCCGTGACTTTATCGCCGTGGGACATCCAAACCGGGTGGCTTGACCCGGTGTCCCACAAGCCGTCGAACAAGGCGCAATCTTCGGCAACAGTGACGTCTGAGCGGCCAAATTCTTGGGTTGTGCCTTTGGACACCGTTCCGCCGGTTTCGTGCATCAGCGCCTGCTGGCCGTAGCAAATGCCCAGCATGGGCAGGGTGCTGGCGGCAACAGAAGCAGGGATGCGCGGGGCTTCGTCGTCGAGGACGGACGCGGGACCACCGCTCAAGATCACTGCTTTGGCGCCAAAGTCCTCGAACCGGCTGGGTTCGGCGTTGTAGGGGATGATCTCGGAGTAAAACCCCGCTTCACGGACCCGGCGCGCAATGAGCTGAGTCACCTGAGAGCCAAAATCGACGATCAGAATACGGTTCGACACAGGGCGAAGCCTCTTGGTTAGTTGGAGCGGGCGTAGTTGGGCGCGTCTTTGGTGATGGAAACGTCGTGGACGTGCGATTCGCGCAGGCCCGCTGACGTGATGCGCAGGAAGGAGCAGTTCTTCTGCATCGACTCAATATCGGCGTTGCCGGTGTATCCCATCGCCGCGCGCAAGCCGCCGACCAGCTGATGCAGGATGGAATTGGCTGGGCCTTTGTAGGGAACGCGGCCTTCGATGCCTTCAGGAACAAGTTTCAGTTCGGAGCTGACTTCAGCCTGAAAATACCGATCTGCGGAGCCACGCGCCATTGCGCCAATGGAGCCCATGCCGCGATAGGATTTGTAGGAGCGACCTTGATAGAGGAAGACTTCCCCCGGCGCTTCGTCTGTTCCCGCGAGCAGCGAGCCGACCATGCAGGCCGCCGCGCCAGCCGCGATGGCTTTTGCAATGTCGCCGCTGGTCTTGATCCCGCCGTCGGCGATGATCGGCACGTCTTGGTCTGCAGCGGCTGCAACCGCATCGGCCACGGCGGTGAGCTGGGGCACGCCGACGCCCGCGACGATGCGTGTGGTGCAAATCGTGCCCGGGCCGATACCGACCTTCACGCCATCTGCGCCCGCGTCGATCAGGGCTTTGGTGCCGTCTGCTGTCGCAACGTTACCGCCAATGACGTCGGCGGCGTTGGACAGGCGCTTGACGGCGCTGACTTGGTTGAGGACGCCTTCGCTGTGCCCGTGGGCGGTATCAACGATGATGGCATCCACCCCGGCGTCGAGCAGCGCTTCGGCTCGTTTGAGGCCATCTGGCCCCACGCCCGTCGCCGCAGCAACGCGCAAGCGCCCTTGGTCGTCCTTGGTTGCGTTGGGGTGGTTTTGGGCTTTTTCGATATCTTTGACGGTGATGAGGCCGACACAGCGGAACTCACCATCAACAACCAGCAGCTTTTCAATCCGGTGTTGGTGCAGCAGCCGTTCGGCTTCGTCCCGGCTACAGCCTTCGGTCACGGTGATGAGGCTTTCGTGCGTCATCAGCTCGGCAACGGTTTGACGCTGATCCTTGGCAAAGCGCACATCGCGGTTGGTCAAAATACCCACCAGCCGATCCGAGCCCGGTTCAACCACGGGAATGCCGCTGATCTTATGGCGTTCCATCAGCATGAGCGCGTCGGCGAGCGTTGCGCTGGGGCGGATGGTGACGGGGTTCACGACCATGCCGGATTCATATTTCTTCACCGCGAGAACCGCCAAAGCCTGTTCTTCGATGCTGAGGTTCTTGTGAATCACCCCGATCCCGCCGGCTTGCGCCATGGTGATGGCCATAGGCGCTTCGGTCACCGTATCCATCGCCGCAGACATCAGCGGGATCCCGACCGACAGCGTCCGAGAAATGCGGGTATGGGTTTGGGTATCGAGCGGAACAACGTCCGAGCGCTGGGGCTGCAAGAGAACGTCGTCAAAAGTCAAAGCGTCGCGAATGCGCATGGGGAAAAGGTCCTTGCCCTTTTCTTTGTTAGAGTATGGGAAAGGTGCCGGTTGGAAAACCCGCAAGTCCGCGCACTGTGGGTTGAGCGGAGCTTATGACTCCTCGGGCGAATCAGCACGTTGAACGGCGCCGGGGCGGTAACCGCTGGCCGCGATATAGGCTTCTGAGCTGTCGCTGCGGCTTGCCGGGGGTTTGATCACGCGCACTTTGTCGAAACACTGCCCCAGCGTTTGCTGCAAATTACCCTGCGCACCGCCTTGCAGGATCTTGACGATAAACCAGCCCCCTTCGGCCAGCACTTCATGGGCGAAGTCGAGCGAGATTTCGATCAGTGCGATGATGCGCAAGTGGTCAGTTGCTTTGTGCCCGGTGGAAGACGCCGCCATGTCGCTGAGCACGATGTCAGCTTTCTGGCCGTGCATGAGTGCGCGCACCCGGTCCATATCTTCGTTTTCGCGCACATCTCCAACGATGATTTCCGCGCCGGCAACGGGCTCGGTTTGCAGTAAATCAATGCCCACAACTTTGCCTTCCCCGCAGTGCTGGACGGCGACTTGCAGCCAGCCACCCGGCGCACAACCAAGGTCAACCACGCGCTTGCCTTTGGCGAGGAACTTCAGCTTGTCGTTCATCTCCAGCAATTTGTACGCAGCCCGGCCCCGATACCCGTCCCGCTTCGCAGCGGCGACATAGGGATCGTTGAGTTGGCGTTGCAGCCACCGCGTCGAGGAATTCTTCCGGCCTCTGGCGGATTTAACCCGCACGGCGAGGTCGCGGTTTTGACCGGGCGCACCCCCGATGCGGCCGGAACTGCCTGTACGTTTTGGTTTGTATTCGACCATCAGTCTTTTGAAGCCTGCGCAGTTGGTTGTTCGGCGGAAGCGCCGTTGTCTTTGGTCCGGGATCGGCGGCGAGGACGTCTGCGCTTGCCCGGCATCTTGCCCTGCATCATCCGGAGCAACATGCCTTCGCGCAATCCCCGATCAGCGACGGACAGGGTTGGGACAGACCATAGTGTTGTCAGACCTTCAAGCACAGCACACCCCGGCAGCACCAGATCAGACCGCCCGCGCCCGATGCATCCGAGCATCGCGCGGCTGTCGCTATCGCGGGAGCGGAGGTCGCCGATGACTGCTTGGGCTTCTTTGACTGTCATTTGCATGCCATCGACTTTGGACCGGTCGTAGCTGGGTAAATTCAGGTGAAGACCGGCGACGGTGGTGATGGTTCCGCTGGTGCCGACCATCTGCACGTCCCCCCGTTCGATGGCGTCAACGATGCCGTGCCGCTTGGAAAATTGCTTGAACGCCCGGCGCGTGTTGCGCACGATGGCGTCAAAATGTTCCTCGGCCAGCTCCAGCCCATCGCCATATTTCTCGGACAAAGTCACAACGCCCAAGGGAACCGAGCGGC
This sequence comes from uncultured Alphaproteobacteria bacterium, assembly GCA_905479265.1. Classification (GTDB taxonomy): domain Bacteria; phylum Pseudomonadota; class Alphaproteobacteria; order UBA7985; family UBA7985; genus UBA7985. Next base: position 19,080 of record CAJQLX010000034.1, on the reverse strand, counting down.
TGGCCAAAACGCGAGGGCGGTCGGCGGTGGTGTCGATCCATGAAACCTCGGTCGATCCCCCGCCAATGTCGAAAACCAGCGCGCGGGGGGTGGCGTCATTCAACAGGGACGCGCACCCTGCCAAACCAATGGCGGCTTCTTCCTGTCCTGAAATCAGGCGCAATTTTAGGCCCGTATCGCGCTCCACCCGCTCGACAAATGCGGGATAGTTGGTGGCTTGTCGGCACGCTTCAGTGGCGACGGCATCGACCCGTGTGGCCCGCTGCTTACGTATTTTCCCAGCACAGATATTCAGCGCCGCGACTGTGCGATCCATGGCGTCATCAGACAGCATGCCGGTCTGCCCCAGCCCTTCGCCCAGACGGACGATGCGAGAAAAGGCATCCACGACGTTAAAGGGTTGAGTTTTGGCTTTGGCGTTTGGTCGCGCGATCAGCAGGCGGCAATTGTTCGTGCCTAGATCGATGGCGGCGAACACTGGACCGCTCCCGCCGTCATTCCGGGTTTTGCCCCGGGGCGCCGATGCCACAGCGGCATCGCCCTTGCTTTTGCCCGGACGCGGACCTGCGTGAGCAGGCGCCCGAGGTTTCCCCTTAGCACCACGTCGGCGACGGTTTCGTCTGCTCGACGCGTCTTTGTCTAAGGGGGCAGACTGCGCATCGGACATGCGTGCGCCCCCGTACTTTTGGTCTAAGCGGCTGATTCCGCTGAACTTGCCCGAACTCTGGCACAGGGGAGGTGATCAGGTAAAGAGCCGACTTACTCTTCCGGTCCCAAGTGGCGCTTGCCCTTTTTGGCCGCCAGCAAAATTTGCTTCAGGCGTTCTTTGGACGATTCTCGGGTGCGGTCAAAGCTGTGATCATCAGCACAGCTGGGGCAGGACCATCCCGCTTGGAATTTTGGATCGTCGAATTGATCTGGTCCGACCGGCATCCGGCAAACCGGGCAGGAGATGTGTCCCCCCGGCTCCATGTTTTTGTTCAGCGCAACGCGGTCATCGAACACGTAGCAGTCGCCGTCCCACAGGTTGGTGTCTTCATCGGTTTGCTGGAAATAGCGAAGGATACCGCCCTTGAGCTGGAAAACGTTGTCGAAGCCTTCGTTCTTCATGAAGACAGTCGCCTTTTCACAGCGGATGCCGCCGGTGCAGAACATGGCAATCTTCTTGTCCTCGTTCCCCTTGAGCTGATCGCGCACAAACGCGGGAAACTCGCTGAACGAGACATTGCCGGGATCGATCGCACCGGGAAAGGTGCCCACTTTGGTTTCAAACGAGTTGCGCGTGTCGATGACGATGGTGTCAGGGTCTTGGATCAGCGCGTTCCACGCTTGAGCATCCAGATGCTCGCCCCCGCTTCCGCCCAGCGGCGTTGCGGACGGATCCTTGATGGTCACGATCTCTTTTTTCAGCTGGACCTTGAGCTTGCGGAAGATGGGCCGATCGACACGAGACCATGTGGGGTCAAAGCCGTCGGCCAGCCCAATGCGCTGGGCCAGTGTGTCGAGTGCGTTTGCGAGCAAAGCCTGCGTGGGCGCACAGATCGTGCCGTTTGCGCCTTCGCTGGCAACCAAGATGCTGCCGTAAACGCGCTGGCCGTCCAGCAGCGCATCCATGTGGTCTTTGACCGCGGCGGGGTCTTTAACCTCGGCAAATCCGTAGAATGCGCTGACCCACCAGTCTTGTTCGGTGTGGCTGACCTTTGGGGTCGCCCAGGAATTGGGAAAGTCCATGCTGCACCTGATGCGTTCGTATTCAGTGCTTCAGTAACTATACAGGTCCAGCGGTGCCTCCAAGCCCATCTGACGGAGCCAACTCGCAAAGCCGCTGCGCGTCCGGTGCCGCTCTAGGTCAAGTTTGTCCAGCTCATTCCGAACAGATCGCAGCTCATACAGCAGTTTCATGTCCCGCACCCCGCTGTTGAAAAGCTGGTCTTCGAGGGCATCGCGCTGGGCCACAAGGTTGGCTTCTTCGACGGCTAAGCGTTCGAGCGCTGCGCGGGTCTTAAAGGCTCGGTCATAACCCGGCGACAGCGCAGGCGGGCAGATACCGGGGTTTACGGTGCGGTTGCCACCCCAAACCCAGCCGTTTTCAATCGTACAGAACCCGAGCAATCCCCGCTGGTATCCGGCGATATAGGCATCACCATCGGGTAAAACCCCGACGGGCAAGCACGTGTCATAAAGGCTTGGCAGGCGGCTTTGAAAGCCTTTAGACGCATGCAGCTCGCCCGTTGCATTCCAGTCCGCATAGGGACAATGCTCAGGCTTGATGGCCGCACAACTGGCCAGAAATACCGTCAGCGACAGCGCAGCGCCGAGCTGTCCTATCCGTAAGAGCCATCGCTCTACCGTCAATCCCACGGCTCCACCCCATTGTTCTTCAAAGCGTCGTTTTCTGATCTTATGCGCGACGTTGATGGCTTTTCAATGGAATGGATGTGGCAAATGCATAACCGACTATTCGCACTAACGCGGGGTTGATAGCCACTATTGGTCCGGGCTGACGGTGCCTCGGGTTTGCAAGCAAATGGTCATCACGGGATATTGTGGGTTTTGGATGGCGCTTTGCACCGTTCGGTCCAATCCGCGTTGCAGCGCGTCCACGCGTTTGACCTCGGTTTCAGCCGCCCGGCACAAGGCTTCGGTCTGCATTGGAACGTGCACGGTTTCTGTCACGCCCTCTGCTAGCAAGAATACAACCACCAAGACCCACGCCATTGAAAAACTCTCTTTTTTCGTTTGCGTCAGTCCTAAACCCGCGCTGACGGGTTGAGCAAGCTCGATTTGGGCTTTGGTCTGGGGGTGCTAGAGGGTGAAGTGTTGCTGGATGACCGGCAGGAAGTCCCGGATGCGGTCTGAGGCAAGGCGGTAATAAACAGTCTTGCCCTCGCGCCTGAAGTCCACCAAGCGCGCTTCACGCAGTCGGCCCAGTTGCTGTGAAACAGCGGGCTGGCGCATGTTCAGGGTATCGGCCAATGACGTTACCGTTTGCTCGCCCGTCTGCAATAGCGTCAGCAGAGCAAGGCGGTTTTCGTTTGAAAGCGCGCGTAAAAACAGGGCCGCTTCCTCCACATCCAAAGGCACGGCGGCGGGGCTGCTGTTGGGCAGCGCCTCTAACGCTGAGTGGTCGTCATACCCCATTTCATCCGCCATTTGGCGGGGGGCTGGACTGGAATCTGATTCAGATGACGCGGACATGGAATGTAAACAGTTGCCTTCAAACGGTGCTCACTTTTAAGCTTTTACTAATATACAAAATCTTTTCCCGATCGAAAACTACTTTGTGTGATCGTGTTAGAACGGTGTCAGGTTTGCGAAAACAGGTGCTTCAATTACGGGCCTTCTGGACCCATATACAGCCTAGTACTGTCCGACTTTGAGTACGGTGCGCCAAAAAATCGAATTCTGGGACGAGAGAGTCACCCATGGCTATTCGCGGTATATTAATCGCGCTCATCATTTTCACAGCGGTCGCTCTGGGAATGGTTATCAACATCATGAGCGGATCCGAGCCGGTAGAAAATAACCCTCCAGCTGAGTTATTGACCGAGGAAGAGGTGTTGGATGTCCGCACCCGCGTCTTCAAAGAAGACACGCTGGTCCGTGTGATCCAACTCGCCGGTCAAACCCAAGCCAATCGTCGAGAAACGATTGTTGCCCAGTCCGGTGGCACTTTGGCTGAGGTTCGCGTGGATAAAGGCGACGTTGTCAAAGCGGGTGACGTGATTGCTGTGATCACAGCCGCCGCACGCGATGATGGTTTGCGGCAGGCTGAGGCGGCTTTGGAGGCTGCGCAAGTCGACCTCGAAGCCACGCAGAAACTAGTGAACGAAGGGTTCGCTGCGCGCAATTCGCTCGTCGCGGTTCAATCAGCTTTCGAGGCTGCTGTGGCAGGTGTCGAGCAGGCACGCGAGCAATTGTCGGATTTGGAAGTCAGATCCACGCTGGGCGGTATTGTCGAAAACCGTATTGCCCAGATTGGCGGATATGTCGGCTCTGGTGATCCAGTGATCGCCGTCACGTCGCTGGACCCCATGGTGGTTTCTGCGGACGCAGGCGAGCGTCGTGTGGCTGAGTTTGAACTTGGCCAGACTGCGCGCGTTGAACTGGCCACCGGTCAGCAGGTCGATGCCACTGTTTCCTACATTTCACCGTTCGCGGATCCATCCACACGAACGTTCGAAATCGAGGCCGAAGCACCAAACCCTGATTACCGTTTGTTTGAGGGCGTGTCGGCGTCTCTGTTCGTGAACAAGCCAACACCGGGTTTGCATTACGTACCGACCGGGTTGCTCCAGCGTGCGCCAGATGGTCGCCAGGGGCTTTTCTCCGTGACCGAGGACAACAAAGTCACATTCAATGCCGTCACAATCGTTTCTGCTGATTCCGCCGGCTCGTGGGTCGATGGACTCGACGGTGACGTGGTGCTGATTACCGTTGGACAGGCTTCGGTTAATGCCGGCCAAAGCGTCAATCCCGTTGACGCCGCTGAAGTCGAGCAAATGACCGCTAATGAGGCCGCAGGCAACTAGCGCTGCAGTCAACCAGATAGAGCTCGAAGAGAAGAGATAAGACCATGATGAACGCCGTCATCGAGGCTATGCTGCGGTATAACCGTACAGTGCTCACGCTGTTAATCGCGCTGTTTGGTGCGGGCGTTTACAGCTGGTTCATTTTGCCCAAAGAAGCCTTCCCGAATGTCACGTTTCCATCGATCTATGTATCGGTTTACCAAAACGGCATTTCGCCGGAGGATGCCGAGGACAGGCTGATCAAGCCGCTCGAAGGCGAGCTTGCCGGGGTCGATGGTCTGAAAACCATGACCTCGACCGCGTCCCAAGGCTACGCCAACATTGTCCTCGAATTCGAAGCGGGTTTTGACGATGAAAAGGCCGAAGACGACATTCGCCTTGCCGTTGATCGCGCAAAGCCAAAACTGCCTCAAGACGCAGAAGAACCGGTCGTCACGCCCATCAACCTCTCGGAACAGCCCATTCTGGTGTACGGCCTGACGGGTCCAGTGCCGGAAAAGACGCTGGTTGATTTCGCCAAAGACCTCAAAGCCGACATCGAAGTTTTGCCGGGCGTGCTCGAAGTGGGCTTAGCCGGTGATCGGGAGCGGGTGATTGAAGTCATCATGCAGCCGACGACGTTCGAGAGCTATAATCTAGACATCAATCAGGTTGCTTCCGCCATCACCAACGCCAATCAGTTGGTTGTCACAGGAACGACCGAAGCATCCTCTGGCGCGTTTGACATCGAACTCCCCGGACAGCTGCAGGGCATCCGATCGATTGAAAATCTGCCGATTATGGTGGACGGCAACTCTATTATTCGCTTCGCCGACATCGCTGAGATCCGCGACACGTTTAAGGACGCCGCGAACTACGCGCGGGTCAACGGCCAGCCATCGGTATCGATTTCCGTTTCAAAACGGACAGGCACGAACACGCTCGATGTAACAGCGCGCATCAAAGCTGTGATCGAGGCGGCGACGACCAATACAGAAATCACCGCTGAACCCAAAAATGACGGAGGCGCGAGCTGATGGAATCCCTTCAGGACTTAATCGTCGCGACCAACTCTTACGACGACTCGATTTTCGTTGCGACGTTGCTGGGTGACCTCATCAACAACGTGGCTTTTGCTGTTTTGTTGGTGATGATTGTTGTGGTTGCCATCTTGGGCCTGCGCTCGGCGCTGCTCGTGGCAATCTCCATCCCCGGCTCCTACATGATTGGCTTCATTGCCCTGAACATGATGGGCTTGAGCGCGAATATCGTAGTGCTGTTTTCGCTGATCCTTGCCTCAGGGATGCTGGTTGACGGCGCCGTGGTGGTCACCGAATACGCCGATCGAAGGCTGTCCGAAGGCGCGACGATGAAGCAGGCTTACGGCGACGCGGCAAAGCGCATGTCATGGCCGATTATCGCTTCAACGGCGACCACGCTGATCGTTTTTGCTCCGCTGCTGTTCTTCCCGGGCTTTACGGGCCAGTTCATGAAGTACCTGCCGATCACGCTGCTGGTGACGTTGTCCGGCTCCTTGCTGATGGCGCTGTTTTTTGTCCCAACCATGGGCGCAAACTTCCGGCCTTTCTTCTCAACCATCATCATGTTTCTGGCGGTGGTCACGGGCATCAACGTCATCATCATGGGCTCAAACGGCACCATCGGCGCTATGTTGGGCGGCTTGGGTCTCGAAGTGGGTCCGATGGCCATGCCGATCGCGATGCTGTTGGCGATACTCGCGGTGATGGTGACGTACTTCGTCATCCGCCCGCTGGTGTTTATGGTGATTGGCGATCCCAAACAGACCCGAACCATCGAAGAAGCCTCTGACCCGCGCAACGCCAAGGGTTTGGCTGGGGTCTATGTCGCGGTGATTGGCCAGCTGTTGAAAGCGCCGATCATGGTTGCTGTTCTGGGCCTGCTGGTGCTGGTTTTCTCGTTCGTGTTCTACGCTTCGCGGAACATTCCGACCGAGTTTTTCCCAGCAACAGAGCCCGATAGTGCCAACGTCTACATCAAGGCGCGCGGCAACCTGTCGATCAATGAAAAGGACGGGCTGGTCCGCGAAGTCGAAGACGTCATCTATGATCTTGCCCGTCAAAACGGTGAATTCTCAGCGATTTCTGCCACGTCCCAGAGCGGCGGCGCCACCAATTCGGCGATCCCTGAATCAGAAGACACGATTGGCTCCGTACAACTGACCTTCGTTGACTACTTCAACCGCCAGCGTCCGATCGCCGATGTCTTGCAGGAAATCCGCGATCGCACCGACCACTTCGCTGGTGTGCAGGTCGAGATTCTCGCCGTCGCCGGCGGTCCGCCATCGGGTAAGGCTGTTCAATTGCGCCTGCGTGCCGAAGACGGTGATTTGCTGCTGCGAGAGCTGTTCCGGATCCGTGAAATCATGGATGCGAATGAAAACCTCGTGGATATCGAAGACGGTCTGCCGTTGCCGGGTACCAAGATTTCCCTGGATCTCAAGGAAGCAGACGCGCAGCGGCTGGGCGTGACGGCGTTCCAGATCTCTCAGTATATCCAGATGACCAACGACGGTTACGCGGTCGATAGCATCCGGCTCGATGGCTCGAATGACGAGACCGACATTGTGTTCCGGTTCCCCCCCGAATTCCGGTCGATTGAGCAACTCAACGAAATCCGCATCAATACCGCAGGCGGCACCGTGCCAATCGAGAACCTCGTTGATTTCAAAATCGACGAGCGGACCAGCCTGATCACCCGGATCGATGAGCGCCGGGCCTACACCATGTCTGCTAACATTGCGGAACCTGCGCCCGGTGAGACAAAAGCGGCGGCGTCAGCGGTTGTTGAAGAGCTGACAGCAGCATTGGCGGCGGCGGATATTGATCCGGACGTGGCTTGGGAATTCGTCGGCGACAATCAGGACCAGCAGGAAGCCTTTAGCTTCCTTGGTGGCGCGTTTGCCATGGCTCTGGTGGGCATGTTTGCCATTCTGATTACCCAGTTCAATAGCTTCTATCGCGCCATGCTGATTCTGACTGCCGTGGCAATGTCCTTGCCCGGCGTGATGTTCGGTTTGATCCTCACCAACTCGGGTTTTGGCGTGTTCACGTTTATCGGTGTCGTATCCTTGGCCGGGGTTGTGGTGAACAACAACATCGTTTTGGTGGACACCTTTGCCACGCTGGAGCGGGACAACAAACCGCGCAGCATTGAAGAATATAAGCGCCTGATCATGCTAACAGGCGCACAGCGCTTGCGGCCCATTTTGATCACGACCATCACGACCATTCTGGGCCTGCTGCCGCTTGCGGTGGGGATCGGTGTGGACTTCCAGAACTTCGTTGTGACGGGTGTTGACCTGACACCGCTGACGGGTTTGCCGCTGGTGGGCGATTTCATCGCTCAGTTGAACGACAAACCGGGTGTGGTGAGCCAGCTTTCCTCCTCCTCGCAGTGGTGGAAGGGCATGAGCCAAGCCATTGCCTTTGGACTGGCGTTCTCAACGGTCGTATCGCTTTTCTTCACGCCATCCATGCTGATGATTCAATCGCGCTTGGAAGTCCGCAAAGTTGCGGGTAGACCTTCGAGCCGTCGGAAGCTTGAAAACCAAGCGGCCAAAGCACGGGCACAGGGCGCCGTTGACGGTGTTGTTGCGTCCTAAGGAATAGGATCCAGCGATGATCATTAACGAAGCCTTTAAAAAGCTGCAGGCAGACTTGCCTGCGGCAGAACGAATCCAGCGCGTCTGTGTCTATGGCGGTGCGTCCGAAGGCCAGTGGGATGGCTACGTCGACGCGGCAAAGCGTTTGGGCGAAGTGCTTGGTGAGGCGGGCTTAGACGTCGTCTATGGCGGTGGTCGCACGGGCATGATGGGCGCCATGGCGGACGGCGCGCTGGAAAAAGACGCGCACGTTATTGGCGTCATCCCTGAGTTTCTCGACCAGGTCGAAGTCGGCCACCGAGACGTGACAGATTTGCGCTTGGTCCCCGACATGCACACGCGCAAGCGGATGATGTTCGATTTGGCCCAAGCGATTGTCGCGATGCCCGGTGGTTTCGGCACGATGGAAGAGATCTTTGAGGTCATCACGTGGAAGCAACTGGGTCGGCACAACAAGCCCATTATCTTCTTTGATACGGACAAGGGTTTTTGGCAGCCCATGATGACCTTGATCGATCATTTGGAGACAGAGGGCTTTTTGCACTCTCGATTGAAGAACCTTTACGTCTCGATCAAGCACGCGGACGAATTGCCAGCTGCGTTTGAAAGCCAGCTCACCGCTTGATTCCAATGCTTTAAAGGCGACAGCGTATGGGTCGCGTGCGACCCTGAGTGTCATCTAGCGGGTCTGGTCGCTGTTTCGCTGCCATGCTAGCCAATCGCCATAATAGTGAGAACCAGCGGCCGCCCTTTGCTTCCCCCAAATTGAAGCAAAAACAGGCGCCGACGTCGGAACCGTTTCCGAGCTTTTTAGGAGTGGCACAGCATGTCCAAAATTTCCGTAAAAAACCCTGTCGTTGAACTCGATGGCGATGAAATGACCCGCATCATTTGGTCGTTTATCAAAGAGCGGCTGATTCTGCCCTACGTCGACGTTGATCTGCACTACTACGACCTGGGCATGGAAAAGCGTGACGAGACCGACGACCAAATCACCATCGACGCTGCGAACGCGATCAAAGAGCATGGCGTGGGCGTAAAGTGCGCGACCATCACGCCGGATGAAGCGCGGGTTGAGGAATTTGGCCTGAAGAAAATGTACCGCTCCCCGAACGGGACCATCCGGAACATTCTGGGCGGCACCGTTTTCCGGCAGCCGATCATCATGGATAACGTGCCGCGCTTGGTACCGGGCTGGACCCAGCCCATTGTCATCGGCCGCCACGCCTTTGGTGACCAATACCGCGCGACTGATTTTCTGGTGCCCGGCGCCGGTCATCTCAAGATGGTTTTTGAGCCTGCGGATGGCGGTGAAGCGGTTGAGTACCCCGTGTACGACTTCGAAGAAGCCGGCATTGCCATGGGCATGTACAACATCGATGAGTCCATCATCGGGTTCGCTCGGGCGTGTATGAACTACGGTTTGAACCTCGGCTGGCCAGTGTACTTGTCCACCAAAAACACCATCATGAAGAAGTATGATGGCCGGTTCAAAGACCTGTTCCAGCATGTTTTCGAAACGGAATTTGCGGACAAGTTCAAAGAAGCCGGTATCACCTACGAACACCGTCTGATCGACGACATGGTTGCTTCTGCGCTCAAGTGGTCTGGTGGCTTCGTTTGGGCCTGTAAGAACTACGACGGCGACGTGCAGTCCGATACGGTCGCACAGGGCTTTGGCTCGCTGGGTCTGATGACCTCCGTCCTGATGACGCCAGACGGCAACACCGTTGAGGCCGAAGCGGCGCACGGTACGGTTACACGCCACTACCGCTTGCACGAGCAGGGCAAAGAAACGTCCACCAACCCGATTGCGTCCATCTACGCGTGGACCCGTGGCCTGTATTACCGTGGCCAGTTCGACCAGACACCAGAGGTCGTGAAGTTTGCTGAAGCGCTTGAGTCCGTGTGTGTGAGCACGGTTGAGAAGGGCTTCATGACCAAAGACCTCGCGCTGCTGGTGTCCCCCGATCAGGGCTGGCTGACCACCAACCAGTTCCTCGATAAGCTCGACGAAGAGCTTAAGCAGGTCATGGGCCTCTAAGCCCACCCACTGAGACACAGGCCTGAGGAAGGACCAGACATCATGAGATTTCTACTCACCATTCTCGTTGCGATGGCGCTGGGCGTTTTTGTTCTGGTGTCGGGTTGCGGCCTGATTTCGGGCATGGGAGACGATTCCGGCAGCGATAGCGCTGATACAACGGCTGATATCTCCACGAGCGATACATCTTTTCTTTCTGACGATAACAACGCCTTCCTGGCTGGATCAGGTTTGGCAACAACCACGGAGGCTTCCGCTTTGGATCCCGAAAACACACTCGAAATTCAGCTCAAGGACGGCACCGTTGTCATCGAGCTGCTGCCTGACGTCGCGCCGCTCCACGTCGCACGCATCAAAGAATTGACCCGCCAGGGCTTCTACAACGGCATCAAGTTCCACCGCGTCATCGATGGCTTCATGGCACAGACGGGCGACCCGTTGGGCAATGGCACCGGTGGCTCCAACCTGCCGGATCTGCCCGCTGAGTTCTCCTCGGTTCCTTTTGAGCGCGGTACGCTGGGCATGGCGCGGTCTTCCGCTCCGAACTCTGCAAACTCGCAGTTCTTCATCATGTTCGCTGAGGGCTCCTTCCTGAACGGCCAATACACCGTCTTCGGTCAAGTCCGGTCCGGCATGGAGTTCGTTGACAACATCACCAAAGGCGCGGGCCAAAACGGCACGTCGTTCTCCGGTGAGCCGGATACAATGGTCTCCGTCAAGATCGCCGCTGACGGCTAAATCCTGACGGCCCTTGCGTAAAATTTTTTGAAGCCGCGCGAATCTTTTCGATTCTCGCGGCTTCTTTATTGGGTATAGGTTTAAAATCCGCATAAAGTGCGGTCTCTTCATGACCCCGAAAGACTGGAAAGACGTTTACATGTTTCTGCGACTTCTTGCGGCGAGCGCCGCTTCTCTCGTGCTGGCACTTCCCGCTTCAGCCCAAACAGCCATGGTTGTTCTGGGGGCTGGCGTCGATGAGTCCTGTTCTCAGCGCGTGACGGAGACTTTGCAAACCGTCGGCTATCAAACGAAGTCCGCCACGATTTCCCCCGTGCCTGAAGGGTTGGAAGTCAATTCAGCGCTGAAAGCGGCCTTGGATGCAGCCGGTGGTGACGTGAACGCCTTGGTCACGCTGAACTTCGGCACGGCAACCTACGGCGAATTGGGCGTTGCAGCCTATGGCAACGTCGCCTGCGACGCGGTGTTCCAAGCGGCGGGGGGCGAGGCTGTGTTGGCCCGAGCGCTAGAGCTTGGCGAGCCGATTGCGCTGCAGGCTGCGGTTATTTTGTACCCTGAGACCATGGCCGGCTCGCTGGCGGTGGCCATGCTGTCGGGTTTTGAAAGCATCGCAAAGCCGTCCGTGGCGCAAATCGCCGATCAGGTCGCAAGCGCAGGCGGTGATGCTGAGAAGACGATGGTGATCGATACCAAGTACGGGTACGTCGCCCTTTCCTTGCGGGATGATCTCGCACCAAACCACGCCGTGCGCTTGACCGAGCTGACCCGCGAAGGGTTCTACGACGGTGTGGTGTTTCACCGTGTGATCGATGGCTTCATGGCTCAAACCGGTGATCCCACCGGCACCGGTCGGGGTGGTTCGGATAAGCCGGACTTGGGCCCCGAATTCTCTGACCCGACTGTCGCGAGCTTCAACCGAGGCACCGTTGGAATGGCGCGTTCGCAAGACCCGGCGTCCGCCAATTCGCAGTTCTTCATCATGTTCGATGCAGGTTCGTTCTTGGATGGACAGTACACGATTGTGGGCGAGGTCTTGGTTGGCATGGACGCGGTCGATCAAATCAAGCGCGGTGCGCCGGGGTCGGGCACTGTCGCAAATCCCGATCGCATGCAGCGCGTTTTCATGCTCTCGGATGAGATCTAGAACGCTTTTCGGCGCTGGGCTGTTTGGGCTCAGCGTCCTGGGGTTTCAAGCAGGGGCGCAACCCTCTGCTGCGCCGTTGTTTGACGATGGCCGAATGTTGCGCCCTTTGGTTCAAGATGTTCTCGAAGGGTCTGCCCTGGTCGAGCAATGCGCGCCCGAACCCGATAATCCGCTGCTTCTCACGTGCCTGTTCGATGTGTCGGGCGAGGTCATCGACATCAACCTTGAATCCCTGTTGCGCCGGTTAAAGGGCGCAGAAGTGGACCCAAAGGCTGAAATCCTCCGCTTCGCCAACACGATGTTGATCCAAGGCGACCCCGACCGCGTCTTTCCCCAACGCACGCGGCTGCGCCCGCTGGTGCGGGGTTTGGCCGACGTTGCGCGCGCCAGCGATGCCGAGCGCCTGCCGGACGCAGCGTTGTTCCCCGTGCCCGGCTTTCCTGAGGCTGTTGCGTTTTCAGTGCGCGATGACGCGCCAACCGTCCATTTGGTGCAACGCGCCGACGACCCATCCTTGGGCTACACCGATTTTTCCGCCATCATGGCGCGCGCTCTGGCCAATGCGCAATGGCTGAGCCAAGAGACGCCAGCGGTGCACTGTGACGCCGAAGCGCCAAAGCGGTTTTGTCACGTCGCGCTTGATGGGTTTTACGAGCCGTCGCTGGTGCTTGATCCTGCCTTCACCACGTGGCTCGCCGCTCGGCTCAGTACGGCCAGTCTGGTGGCGATTCCCGCTCGTGATGAGTTGCTCATCGCCCCCCTGAACAATCGAGAGGCGGTGAGGGACTTGCATGCACGGCTCAGAAACTTCCGTGCTTTTGCGATAACCAATGACGTCGCCTACTGGAATGGCACCGCCGGTTCGCCGCTGGAGCCCGTGGAAAAGTGGTCACTGCGCGGTGGGCTGCTGCTGGGTGCTCGCGTCGTCGTGCACAAGGCCGATTCGACCGTTCTCAGTTTTGAGTTTTAGGATTCGAACAATCGCTGCCTTGCGGTGTCGAAAACATGTCCTGACGCGGCAATCCAAAGCGGTCCAACACGGTTCGTCGGGCGATAGGCTTCGCCACCGATGACCGCCAAGCCCCCCGCTTCTTCGACAATCAAACAACCCGGCGCGTGATCCCAAGGGTGCAGGCTGCCAAACACGGCAAAGTGGTCGCGCCCCTCCGCGATGCGCAAGTATTCTTCACCGGCGCAGCCAATCGCCTGAATTCTGCGCATGCGCTTTGCATTTTTCCGCGCGAGAGCTCGGTATTCTTCAGACAAATATTTAAAGGAGATGAACCCGTTCATCTCGTTCACGGCCAGCGGTCGATCGACCTTGAGGGCGCGGCTGTTGTTTGAATTGCATTCGTACAGACGCGCGCCTTCGTCCCGAAAAGCGACAACCATTTCACTATCGATGGGACGCCAAATCCATGCGCCGATGGTGATGCCGCCAACGGCGAGGGCAACCATGACGCAGAACGGCGTTTGGCCATTTGCGAAATTGCGGGTGCCATCCACGGGGTCAACAATCCAAACCGGCGCATCGCCGTCAATGGCGCGAAGGACGTCAGGATCGGCAGAAACCGATTCTTCGCCCACCACAACCGAGCCGGGAAGGATCTTCGTCAGCGATTCAGTCAGCAGGGCCTCAGCTTCGCGATCCGCGATGGTGACGAGGTCGCTGGGACTGGTCTTGCTGCCGATCTCATGGTCAGCCAGATTTTGAAAGCGTGGCAGGACAGCGGTCTCAGCGGCGTCGATAATGGCGGCAAAAACCGCGTCTCGTTGGGTGTCACTGAGAACCGTCAAGCGCTTAGCTCCCGCCCGCGATAAGGTCGCGCATGGCGTTTAGGCCGTCCTCGGCTTTGTCGATGTCCGGACCCCCGGCCTGCGCCATATCCGGTCGGCCACCGCCGCCCTTGCCGCCCACCGCAGCGGATGCTGCGCGGACCAGAGCCACGGCGTCAAAGCTGTCCTTATGGTCTGCGCCCACAGCAGCAACGATCGACGCCTTGCCACCATCGGTTCCAATAAGGGCAACGACGCCAGAACCCATTTGGCCCATGAACTCGTCTGCTAGGCCTTTGAGGTCTTTGGCGGGCACGTCTTCGATGATCCGCGCGATAACGGGTGTGCCGGCGATGTCTTCGGGGCCAACAGCCCCGCTGCCACCCGTACCTGCGGCAGCCAGTTTCTTGCGCACGTCGGCCAGCTCTTTTTCCAGTTGGCGGCGTTCAAGGCTCAGCGCCTCAACCCGCTCGGCAAGGGTTGCTGGCGCGGTTTTGAGCACAGCCGCTGCGGCTTCAAGCTGAGCGTCGCGTGTGCGGACGTACTCCAAAGCCGCCAGACCGGTGACAGCCTCGATCCGCCGTACACCCGAGGACGGGCCTTCTTCGCGGACAATCCGCATCAGCCCAATGTCGCCGGTGTTGGCAACGTGCGTGCCGCCGCACAGTTCCATCGAGTAAATCTCGTTCGATGCGGCGTTGGTTGTTCCCATGGTGACCACACGGACTTCGTCGCCGTACTTTTCACCAAACAGTGCCGTTGCGCCCGCTTCGATGGCTTCCTCGGGTGACATGACTTTGGTCTGCACCGGGGTGTTGGCCAGAATTTCCTCGTTTACCGCGATTTCCACGTCTGCCAGCTCATCCGCCCCGACTTGAGCGTTGTGCGAGAAGTCGAACCGCAGCCGGTCAGAGGCGACCATGGAGCCCTTTTGCGCCACGTGCGCACCAAGGCGTTGGCGCAGGGCTTCGTGCAGCAAGTGCGTTGCGGAGTGGTGGCCTTGCAGCGCCGCACGGCGGCTATCGTCCACGGCGAAGGCAACGGCGTCACCGACAGCCAGCGTGCCTTCCTCGACCTCGATTTCATGCACCCACATGTCGCTGACCCGCTTTTGCGTGTCCAGCACCCGTGCGCGAGCGCCGCCTTCGCTGGTGATCGTCCCACGGTCGCCCTGCTGGCCGCCGCTTTCTGCGTAAAACGGTGTTTGGTTGGCAATCACAAAGCCCGTTTCGCCGGCTTTGATCGACTCAACTTGGGCTTCGGCGTTGGCCAGTGCGAGGACGACGCCTTCTGCATTGAGGGTGTCGTAGCCTAAGAACTCAGACGCGGGAACACCGTCACGAATGCCGAACCAGAGTTTGTCGGTCGAGGCATCGCCGGAGCCTTTCCAGGACGCCCGCGCGGCGGTGCGCTGAACTTCCAACGCTGCATCGTAACCGGCCTGATCCACTTCGCGACCTTGGCCGCGCAGGATGTCAGCGGTCAGATCCAGCGGGAAGCCAAAGGTGTCATACAGGCGGAAGGCAACGTCGCCGGGCAGCGCTTGACTGTCGCCCAGGCGGTCGGTTTCTTCACCCAGCAGCTTCAGGCCGCGATCCAGCGTTTCTTTGAAGCGCGTTTCTTCCAAGCGCAGGATTTCTGTAATCGACGCTTCAGCGCGTTTCAGCTCGGTAAAGTGCTCACCCATGGCGTCAACCAATGTTGGCACCAACCGGTGCATCAGCGGGTCTTTGTTGCCGATTTTGTGGGCGTGGCGCATGCCGCGGCGCATGATCCGGCGCAGCACGTAGCCCCGACCTTCGTTGGATGGCTGGACACCATCGGCAACGAGGAAGGCGGCTGAACGCAGGTGGTCGGCGATCACGCGGTGGGAGACGTTGTTGTCGCCGTCCGGGTCGTCGTTGGAGGCGTGGGCCGAGGCTTCGATCAGCTTCCGCAGCAGGTCCACGTCGTAGTTGTCGTGCTTGCCCTGCAAAATGGCCGAAACGCGCTCAAGGCCCATGCCGGTATCGATCGATGGGCGCGGCAGCGGGATCATTTCCGAGTCTTTTTCTGGCTTGTCGAACTGCATGAAGACAAGGTTCCAGATTTCAATAAACCGGTCGCCATCCTCTTCCGGCGAACCCGGAGGTCCACCCCAGATGTGGTCGCCATGGTCAAAGAAGATTTCGGAACAGGGACCGCACGGGCCGGTGTCACCCATGGACCAAAAGTTGTCTGAGGTCGGGATGCGGATGATGCGATCATCACCCAAGCCAGCAATTTTCTTCCAGAGCTCAACGGCTTCGTCGTCGGTGTGATAGACGGTGACGAGCAGCTTTTCCTGCGGCAGGCCGTATTCTTTGGTGATCAGGTTCCACGCGTACTCAATGGCGTTTTCTTTGAAATAATCGCCGAAGGAGAAGTTACCCAGCATTTCGAAGAATGTGTGGTGGCGCGCCGTGTACCCGACGTTTTCCAGATCGTTGTGCTTGCCCCCGGCCCGGACACACTTTTGCGAGGTCACGGCACGGTTGTAAGGGCGCTGCTCCTGCCCGAGGAAGACGTTCTTAAACTGGACCATGCCAGCGTTTGTGAACATCAATGTTGGGTCATTGCGGGGGACCAGCGGTGAGCTGTCTACGATCTCGTGACCATTGTCCTTGAAGTAATTCAGGAAGGTCGAGCGGATCTCGTTTGCTGATGCCATTTCAGGCTCCCTCAGTCTTCTGGCGTGCGGGTCGATCCACACAGGAAACAGGAGGTGCAGCATTACGCAGGCGAGGGCCTGAAGTCCACGGCAGCAAAGGCGGTGCGCTCATGCACTGAGCGCACCTTTCAAGGGTTTTTAGGCCCGTGCAGAGCTTTACGGCTTAGCTGTCAGAGCCATCCTGATCGCCGGGGCCATCGAGCATCGCGTCAGCGATGAGGCCGTGATTGGCGAGGACTTTGTTTTTGATCTCTTGGGCTATTTCAACGTTTTCCTTGAGGAAGGTTTTGGCGTTTTCCCGGCCTTGGCCAATGCGCTGATCACCATAGGAGAACCAAGAGCCCGACTTCTCAATGACGCTTCCGGCGACACCCAAATCCAGCAGTTCACCGGTTTTGGAAATGCCTTCGCCGTACATGATGTCGACTTCGATTTGGCGGAAAGGCGGAGCGAGTTTGTTTTTCACGACTTTGATGCGGGTTTGGTTACCAACCACTTCATCCCGGTCCTTGACCGCGCCGATTCGACGAATGTCCAATCGCTGTGAAGCATAGAACTTGAGCGCATTACCGCCCGTGGTGGTTTCCGGTGAGCCAAACATCACGCCAATCTTCATCCGCAACTGGTTGATAAAAATCACCATTGTGTTGGATTTTGAGATCGAACCGGTGAGTTTGCGCAGGGCCTGACTCATCAGGCGCGCTTGCAGACCCGGCTGGCTATCGCCCATGTCGCCTTCCAGCTCGGCGCGGGGAACCAAAGCAGCGACGGAGTCGATGACCAAAACATCAACAGCGCCCGAACGTACCAGCGTGTCGGTGATCTCGAGCGATTGCTCACCTGTATCGGGCTGAGAAATTAGCAGGTTGTCGACATCGACGCCCAACTTGCGGGCATAAACTGGGTCTAGAGCATGCTCTGCGTCAACAAAGGCACAAACGCCACCAATCTTCTGGGCTTCAGCGATACAGTGCAGGGATAGGGTCGTTTTACCCGAGGACTCTGGGCCGTAAATCTCAATCACGCGGCCACGGGGAAACCCGCCAATGCCCAAGGCAATGTCGAGAGACAGGGATCCGGTGGAGATGGTTTCAATATCCACCTTCTCCCGAGAACCCAATTTCATAATGGAACCCTTGCCGAAGGAGCGTTCGATCTGGGAGATCGCTGCATCGAGGGCTTTATCTTTATCGCTAGTTTTCAAGGACGTGTCACTCACGAGTTGGAGTTTGTTCGAAGCCATTGGCTGTACTCCCTATGCGGAAAGGGCCCGAAAAATGCAATAATTATGCGTTTGGACCAGGTTTGTTCTCTTGTGTGACACAAGAACAAGAAAAGAACAAGAGTGAACAAAAAGAAACATTGGGCAGAAACGAAAAAAGGGAGCGAATGGCTCCCTTTTCCAACAAGAATAATTCATGGCCCACACACGGGATCAGGTCATGCGACGCTCGTCTCTATGGAGTTTTTCCGCGCGTTCGTGCCGCTCTTGCGCCTCGACTGACATGGTCGCAATGGGCCGCGCCTCAAGCCGACGCAATCCAATGGGCTCGCCGGATTCTTCGCAGTAGCCGTATTCGTTCGCATCAATACGCGCGATGGCCTTGTCGATTTTGTTAATCAGCTTTCGCGCGCGGTCGCGGGCGCGGAGTTCAAGCGCGTGGTCCGATTCCATCGAAGCGCGCTCAACGGCTTCGGGTGTTGAAAGTGACTGCTCTTGCAGAGCGGCGAGCGTGTCTTCGCTCTCGTTCAGCAACTCAGCTTTCCACTGCGCCAGTTTCTGCCGAAAGTAGGCAAGCTGGGTTGGGCTCATGTAGGTCTCATCGTCAGATGGCCGGTAGTCTGGTGATAATATTGGTAAATCCATACAGCTGTCCCCCTGTGTTGCTGCGCCAGTTACCAAAAACTCATTTTGTCCAATGCAAGGGGCATTTACGCCTCTCATGTGACAACTTCAAGCGCAGTGTGCGACCAACGTGCTTCCTCGCGCCGTGTTCAGCGCTAAAAAACACGTCCAAAATCGGAAAGCGCCCGCAGAATGAGATTCTATGAATCTTCAAAAATAGATAAAAAAACGTTCTAAAACAATATGTTATAACTTTTTGTTAAATTAACACTTGCGTTTTAAAACCGTTCTGGACATTATCACGACCAAGACAGACGCCGCTGACAAATTTTCAAAGCGGGTCGGAGAATTTTTATCTGTTTGGCCGCCATTTCTTGGCTGGTTGAGCGTGGTGAGTGGATTTGAGCCATGATCGTAGCAAAGCGTATCGCCATACTAATGGCATCCAGTGCTATCGCGGCCACATTGAGTGGCTGTGAAGCCCTTGATTTCCTGAACTTCAATTCTTCGGAAAAAGAAGTCGAAGCCTCAGCCGCTGCCGCGACCACAACTCTGGGCGCGACCACCGCGCCGGCACCAATGGATTTGACGGGCGCGCAGCCAATGCTGCCGACCTCAACAATGAACACGCAAGGCAGCGCAGCCAACGCCGCGCTCATCGGCTCAACCATGGGCGCTTCGCCTTCTGG
>CAJQLX010000033.1 GCA_905479265.1 uncultured Alphaproteobacteria bacterium | reverse complement strand
GAAATCCCGGCAGCGACGCTTGTTTGCGTGGGACTGCGCGCGCCAAACTTGGCGCTGTCGATGGCGCTGACCCAAGCGGGTATCAACCATCGCCTGATCGGTGACGCCGAAGCGCCCGGGCCCATTCAGGGCGCGGTGTACTCCGGCCATCGTCACGCGCGCGAAGTCTTGGGCACCGAGCCTGAAGACCGCATCTTCAAGCGCGAGCGCCCTGTCGTTTTCGACCCCCGCTAGACTAACAGGTGTAGTTCATCCCAATGCGACCACCATCGACATAGATGGTCTCGCCGGTCACGTAGCTGGACTTGGGCGAACACAGGAAAGCCACCACGTCGGCGATTTCCTCGACCGTACCCACGCGCTTGAGCGGCGTACGGCTCATCACGCGCGCCATGGCGGTCGGGTCCGCGTTCACGCCGGCCATCATCTCCGTATCAATCGAACCCGGTCCAACAGCATTCACGCGAATGTTGCTTTCCGCCAAGGCGAGCGCGGCAGATTTGGTGATTTGGTTCACACCGCCCTTAGACGCGCAGTAAGCCGGGATGGTCGGAATGGCGACCACGGCATTAATCGAAGACATGTTCACGATTGCCCCTTCGATCCCGCGATCCACCATGGTTTTCGCCGCCCGCTGCAGCGCCACAAACACGCCACGCAGGTTGATGCTGATCACGCGGTCAAAGGCTGCGAGGTCGTAGCTCATGAAATCGCCCGGCATCGCGACACCAGCGTTGTTCACCAACGCGCTCACGGGGCCAAGGTCGGCTTCGATCTTGTCGAACATGGCAAGGATGGCGTCAGCGTCTGACATATCGCAAATCATGCCCGTACCGCCCAGCGCCGCAGCCTGTTCCATCACGCTGTCTTGCACGTCGGCAAGAACCACGTGATAGCCATCCGCCGCGAGCGCCTTACCGCACGCAGCGCCAATCCCTTGCGCGCCACCAGTTACCAAAGCAATGGGTTTTGAAGACATGATCTGTTCCTTGAATTCGAATGAAGGCCGGATGTTGCTCTACCGACTGTGAGGTGTCAATTTACGCGACGAGCACTTAATCGAGTTGCGCTAATTTTGCAGGAGTTCACCCGTGTCAAAGCTTAAAATATCCGCCGCTGAAATGGTGAGCCAAGCCCGCGCCCGGATCGAGGAGATCGAGACCCCTGACTTGATTGCGCGCCTTGATGACCCGGATACGGTGATCGTTGATATCCGTGACGTGCGGGAGCGTCAGCGGGTGGGTTTCATCCCCGGCAGCATCCATGCGCCGCGTGGGATGTTGGAGTTCTGGATCGATCCCGACAGCCCCTACCACAAGGACGTTTTTGCCCAAGCGGGCAAGCGCTACGTCTTCCACTGCGCATCGGGCTGGCGTTCCGCGCTGAGCGTGGCGACGTTACAGGACATGGGCTTTGACGCCGCGCACCTGAAAGAAGGGTTCAGCACGTGGGAACAGCACGGTGGCCCCATCGCGTTTCCGCCCAAGAAAACCGACTGATCAGCGCTTAAACGGCGGTGGCGAAAACGCCTCGACCGCGGGCAAAGCCCCGTCCCACTTGCGCACGTCAAGACGCACAGAATGCGAGGCAGGCGACTGGGACAAGCTGGATGTCCGGCGATCGTGGGTCAGGCTGTTGGGGTTTCCATGCCGGTCCAGCGGCGGGGACTGACTGAAGTCTGGATCGTACCAAGCACCCGTCCACAGGAACAGGCAACCCGGTCGCACATCCTCAGTAATGACCGCCCCTGCAAGACAGCGCCCGCGCGCGTTGTGCAGCTCGACCACGTCCCCGTCCGCAATCCCGCGCGCCGCCGCATCGCGCGGATGGATCAGCACCGGCTCACGGTCCTTGATTTTGTAGGATCGGCTATAGGCGCCATCGTCCAGTTGGCTGTGCAGACGCGTTTTGGGCTGACCGGAAATCAAGAACAGCGGCCCTTGTTCTGCGGGATCATCACGGGGGGGCAGCCACGTTGCTTGCCCCGGGCAGTCGGGCAGCCCATACCCCGCGATCGTCTCTGAGAACAGCTCCAAACGACCGCTTGGCGTCGGCAATGGGTTCGCGTCTGGGTCAGCGCGGAAGTCAGCAAGGTAGACTTGTTCGGGGCTCGGGTCAGGAACGGCAATGGCGTCCCCGGTCATAAAGGTCTCAAAGTCCGGCAAATCCACGCCAGCGCGCTTGGAAAACCCGCGCGTGACCTCCCACAGCGCCTCGGCCCACTGCTCCGCCGTTCGCCCTTCGGTGAAGGCATCCCGGTTGCCCAGCCGCTCGGCCAAGTCCGCGTAAATGTCATATTCAAGCCGCGCTTCAAAGGGCGGCGAGGCGTGCGCTGGCATGGGAACCAGCGTGTCATCCGACTTACCGGCGCCAAAATCCACGCGCTCTTGCGCAGCGGCAACAGGCAGAACAATGTCGGCGTGACGGGCCGCAGCGGTCCAACTGATCTCGTTGACGATCACCGTTTCTGGTGTCTGAAAAGCCGTATGCAGACGCGCCAAATCTTGGTGGTGGTGAAAGGGGTTGCCCCCTGCCCACCAGACCATGCGCGCATCCGGAAACTGCATTTTCGCGCCGTCGTAAGTATAGTCTTCGCCCGGATGCAGCAGCATTTCGGAGATCATAGCGACGGGCAGGAACGTGGATACCGGATTGTGCAACTGTCGCATGGTGCCGGTGCCGAACAGGCGTTCTTTTGTACCGATATTGCCGTTAACCGCTGCCCCGATCACATACCCGCCGCCGGGCAGTCCGATCTGCCCCAACATGGCGGCGAGTGTCACGCACATCCACAGCGGTTGCTCGCCAAAATCGGCGCGCTGCAAGCCTGCGGCGACGGTGATCATCGTGCGCTTGCTGGCCATTTCACGGGCCAGCGCGATGATCTGGCCCGCGGGAATCCCACTCTGCGCCGCCGCCCAATCTGGTGTTTTGGCGATCCGATCTGGCCCGTGCCCGCGCAAGGATGCTGCGACCTGCTCAAACCCGACCGTATAGCGCGCTAGAAAGGCGGGGTCGTGCAACCCCTCCTCCAGCAGCACATAAGCCAAGCCCATCATCAGCGCCGTGTCAGAACCCGGTTTGGGCGCGAGCCACTGGGACTGCACCCGGGCGCTCATGTCAGTCCGCAGGGGGCTGACGTTGATGAACCTCACCCCCGCATCGGCACAGGCTTGAACGGCATCGGGGATGCGATGGAATGTTACCCCGCCGTCACAGACAGCCGTGTTGCGTTCGGCCAAACCGCCAAACGCGACGACCAGCTCACTGTGTCGCTCAACCACCGACCAGCGCGTTGAATCGATGATGCTCAAACGGTACGAACCGCTGATGTAGGGCATGAGCACCAACGCGGCGTTATAGCTATAGTTACCCTCCGACCGGACAAAACCGCCCTGGGTGTTCAAAAAACGCTTGAGCAGGGATTGCGCATGGTGGACGCGGCCAGCGCTCGACCAGCCGTAGGAACCGGCGAAGATCGATGCGTTGCCGTGGTTCTCGCGGATGCGCTGAACCTCTCCGGCAATCAGGTCCAAGGCCTGATCCCAACTGACGTTGACAAAGGGATCCCGCCCGCGTGTTCCAGCCTTCGCTAGCGGGCCATGTTCCAGCCAGGAGGCCCGAACCGCTGGCCGCCGGATGCGGCTGTCGCTATACAGCGCGCCCGGAATATTCTCGTTGATGCGATTGGGTGCGGGGTCTGCTGGATAGGGGTGCACGGCGGTGATGCGCGACCCATCGGTTTCAACGATTCCGGCCCCCCAGTGGCTTGAGGTCAGGGCGCTGCGCTTGATGTCCATGAATAGAGGTGCCTGCTTCCTGAAACCGCCGCCTGTTTCCAGCGGCTTTTGTCCCACGTTAGCCACCTTGCTACCGCCTGCCAAGCACAGGACGTCGCGAATGAAGGCGTTGCGCGCCAGTGAGTTGTGGCAGAAAGTAAGACATCGAACCCACAAGGAGAAGATCATGCCCGACGGCTCCGCACCCCAAACACGCCCCGCTGACCCAACCATCCGCAAATTGGGCTACACCAGCGACGACGGCGCCGGCGCGCGTGCGCGCATTGGCTTGCTGGTTCTGGAATCCGATCAAACCATGGAAGACGAAGCCCGCGCGCTGACCGCCTTGGACGGTGTGGCGCTCTATCACGCGCGGCTCGCCAACGACGTGGTTGTGACGCCCGAAAGTCTGGCAAAAATGGAACAGGAACTGCCCATCGCGGCGGGTCTGATCCCGGCCTACATGGGCCTGAACGCCATCGGCTATGGTTGCACATCCGGTTCGACCATCATCGGCGAACAACGCGTGGCGGAAATCATGAACGCGGCGCACCCGGGCATCCCGACCAGTAACCCGCTCAGCGCCGCCAAGGCCGCCTTGGCCGAACTTGGCGTGCAACGCCCCGCTTTGCTGACCCCCTACACCCCCGACGTGACACTGGCCATGCAAGCCAACTTCGCCGCTGCTGGGCTGACGGTGAATTTGGTGGGGTCGTTCTACGAAGACAGCGACCTTGTGGTGGGCAAGATTTCGCCCAGCTCGATCCTGCAAGCCATCATCGATGTCGGTTCGTCCGATGACTGCGACGGCGTTTTTGTGTCCTGCACCAGCCTGCGCGCAGCCGATATTATCGCGCAGGCCGAGGCGGCAATCGGCAAGCCTGTCACGGCCAGCAATCACGCGATGGTGTGGCACTTGATGCGACTGGCGGGGGTTGACGATATCGTTGAAGGCCGAGGGCAGCTGTTTGCGAAAGGCTTAACAGCATGAGTCAACTGCTCGATGACCTGATGGAGATGGTTCGGATACCAAGCGTGAACCCCTTTGACGGCGAAATGCCAAGTCCTGCGCCCGAAGAAGCGATGGCGCAGCTCTATGAAGGCAAGCTCGCCGCCTTGGGGTTAGAGGTCGAATCGACCCCGGTCAGCCACGGACGGCGCAACGTCTGGGGACGGCTCAAGGGCAGCGGCTCGGGACCAACGATTATGCTGGCCGGTCACATGGATACTGTGGGCGTCGAGGGCTATGACGGCCCGTTTGACCCCTTTATCAAAGACGGCAAAATGCACGGGCGCGGGGCTTGTGACATGAAAGCGGGCTTGGCGGCTTATCTGGAAGTCGTCCGCCGCCTGCAGGCTGCTGATAACGGTCTGAGCGGCGATTTGATCCTTGCCGCCGTGGTGGATGAAGAGCACGCCATGACCGGTTCAGACCATTTCGGCCTCAACGGTCCCAGCATCGATCACGCGATCATCGCAGAACCCTCCGAGTTGGCGATTTGCCCCGTCCACAAGGGCCAAATGTGTTTTGGCCTGCGGACCAAGGGCGTGTCCGTGCACTCTTCCTTGCCGCACAAAGGCATCAACGCGGTCAACCACATGTGCCGTGTTGTGGTGGCGCTGGAAGACTACGCTGCCACGCTTTCCACCCGCACACCGCACCCAATGGCCGGGCATCCAACCCTGAATATTGGCACCATTCGCGGTGGGAACAGCGTCAGTTCGGTGGCCGACTGGTGCACCATCGATATTGACCGCCGCACCATCCCCGGTGAAGACCACGAAGCGGTCATGGCGGAAATTGCAGCGGTGGTTGCTGGCGTTGCTGCTGACATTCCAGAGATGGATTACGAATTCATCAACGCCGATCTCGATGTTCCTGCGCTCGGCACCCCCAACAGCGCGCCGACGGTGCAGGCACTGGAAAGCGCGACGGCGGCAGTTTTGGGCGCATCGTCTGAAATCCGCTCCTTCAGCGGCTCTACGGACGCGCCGAATTTTCGCTGCGAGGCGGTGATTTGCGGCCCCGGCGCGCTGGCACAATGCCACTCACTGAATGAATGGGTCGAAGTCGCACAAATCGAGCAAGCGGTTGAGATCTACCTCCACGCAATCCGCGCCTTGCAACCCGGCCATTAAGCCGGGTGCAGCACGCGGATTTCTGGGCCTGAGCGCGGTGTAAGCCACGCCGCGCCTGTCTCGGTGATGACGATGTTTTCCTCGTGAACAAGGATATCGCCCTGCCCGCCACCGGTGTCGATGCTCGGCTCCAGCGTCAGGACCATCCCCGGTGTCAGCTCGACATGCTCATCGGGGATCAGCGAGGGCCATTCGGTCAATTGCAGGCCTAACCCATGACCAAATCGGCCCGTATCCGCGCTGTTTTTTCCGCCCGTGACGACCTGATCCATCGCAGCAAACAAATCCGAGGCTCGCGCACCGGGTTTTGCCGCAGCAAAGCCTGCGTCGGTGGCCTCCCACAGCCGTGCGAACGCGTCCTGCACGTCTTGCCGAGGCGGTTTGCCGACGGAGAAATTGCGGTCAAAATCGGCGAAGTAGCCATCCACGATGACACCCGTATCCAGCATAACAACATTCCCGGCGGCAACCACGGTCCCGTCCGCTGGCGCGATGATGTCGCCGTAACCCCACGCGCCCGTGCCGCCGGCAACATAGGTCACAAAGTCCGCGCCCTCATCCAAGCAAAGCTGCTGAAATCCGCGATACAGCTGCGCCATTGTTGTGCCGACAGTGAGCACCTCGCCCAAGCGGTCAAACGCCCGTCCGGTCACAGCGCAGGAATGGCGAATTTTCTCGATTTCTGCGCCAGATTTCACCGACCGCGCGCTGCGAACGATGTTGCCATCACTGACAAAAGCCCGCTCAGGCCGCAAAGCCTGTAGCGCCCAAAAATCCTGCAGCGGCATGCGCAAGTTGGTTTCGTGCCCCGCTGGCAGCCCCACGCGCCCCCCGCTTCCGCCCAACACCTCGTCGAGCGTGGATGACAACAAGCTTACCCCGTCGTCCTGCAAGTCCGGCGCGCGCCATGTCCGAATGTCCTCGACCCACGTTGTTCCCATCAGCGCCGCGCCAATGCTGGGAATCACGGCGATGGGGTTGCCGCTCGCCGGAACAATGACATACCAAGCCCGCGACGGGCTTTCCCAAAACCGGGTTAGAAAGCCGGTGATGTAGCGCACGTCCGCTTCGGTCGTGACCAATATTGCGTCCAACCCTTCCGCCGCCATTGACGACTGCAACCGCTGTGTTCGCGCCGCAAACTCCGTAGGCTCAAATCCCCGCATGAAACTCTCCTGAAGACCCAATGACGCCGTCCAACCTGCCTTTAATGCCGCCACCGTGCAAGCGTCGGACTTGCGCTTGCCCAAGGAATGCAACACAAGCTGAGCAAACGATCAGGAACGGATATTTCGATGGATTGGCGAACCAAGCTGCTGAACCCTGCGCCGCAAGCGCGACGCGACTATAATTCTCTGAACACGCCGGTTTACCGGGGATCAACCGTGGTGTTCAAAGATGCGGCTTCGGTTAACGACCACTGGAACCAAGCCGAGAATGGTTATTCCTATGGCCTGTACGGCACGCCAACCGCGCTGGAACTTGCCAGCCGGATCGCTGGTCTGGAAGACGCCCATTTCAGCTTTATTGTGCCCGGCGGTCAGGCCGCGATTGCGTTGGTCTACTTCGCCTATTGCACGACCGGCAGTCACGCGCTGGTGCCCTACTCCGCTTACGGTCCCAACAAGGAAATGGCCGAAGGCTTGATGAAGGGTTTGGGGGTCGAGGTTGAGCCCTATGATCCGCTGATCGGCGCCGGAATATCCGCGTTGATCCGGGACAACACCACCCTGATTTGGACCGAAAGCCCCGGCTCGGTCACGATGGATGTGCAGGACATTCCCGCCATCGTCGAAGCGGCCCACGCGCGCGGGGTCGCCGTTGCACTCGATAACACCTACGCCGCCGGCGTCCTCTTTGACGCGTTTGCGCACAAGGTTGATGTCAGCATTCAAGCGCTCACCAAATACGTTGGTGGCCACAGTGATATTCTGCTCGGATCGGTTTCCGTGCGCGATCAAGCCGGCTTTGAAGCCATGGGCCCGGTTTACCGACAGCTGGGCTTGGCCGTATCACCCGACGATTGCAGCCTCGCCCTTCGCGGGCTTCAAACCCTGGGCTTGCGTCTGGCCCATCTCGAAGGGGCAACGCTGGAGGTTGCGAACTGGTTGGTGGATCAAGACCTCATCGCCGAGGTTTATCACCCCGCCTTGCCCGGTTGCCCCGGCCACGAAATCTGGAAACGCGACTTTACCGGCTCTGCGAGTGTGTTCTCCTTCATGTTCAAAGACACTGTAAGCGCCGCCCAAGCGATGGTCTTCCTCGACGCCTTACGCATCTTCCAAATCGGGCTGAGTTGGGGCGGTGTGACGTCGTTGGCCGTGGTCTATCCAGACTTGGACAGACCCGGCAAAGACTTCGGGGGACGCTTGGTCCGTTTGAACATCGGTTTGGAGCATCCAGCCGACCTGATCGAAGATCTGCACCAAGCCATGAAAGCGGCGCTCTAACCACGATGGCGCAAGTTTCCACCCATATCATGTTCCAAGGCCAAGCCGCTCAAGCCCTAGCGCTCTACGCCGCTGTTTTCCCCGGTTTTGAGACCCTCTCGCGGGAGGATTACGGGACCGGGGACATGGCCCCAGCAGGGACGGTCAAGCTCGCCACCATCGCGTTCAATGGCAGCGTTCTGCAAGTGATCGACAGCCCCATTCCCCACGCGTTCGACTTTACGCCATCCATGTCGTTGTTCGTTGATTGCACCTCTGAGGAAGAGCTGACAGACGCGTTTGCCGCCTTGTCAGAGGGCGGTGAAGTGATGATGCCGCTGGATAATTACGGCTTTAGCCGGCGGTTTGGTTGGTGCCGAGACCGCTTTGGGCTGTCTTGGCAACTCAACCTTCCCTAGCCTTGCGTCAGGCCGCTTTCCCGTGCTCGTCCTCGGCCATGCGGTTGACCTCTCGCATCACCATGCCAAACAAATCGCGCGGCTCGTCGGGGTCTGCGATCATATCGAGATCGACGAACTTCGAGGACATTTGCAAGGCGTCTCGCAGCCAGCGCAGCGCGGAAAAATCCTCAATCGCAAAGCCAACGCCATCGAACAGCGTGATGGTATCCGCTGACTGCCGCCCTTCGACCTGTCCTGTTATCACCTGCCAAAGCTCTTTGACCGGATGATCGTCGTCCAACACCTGAATTTCACCCTCGATGCGGGTTTGTTCGGGGTATTCGACAAAGATGTCTGCGCGGTCGAGAATATCGCGCTGGAGCTCTGTTTTGCCCGGGCAATCGCCGCCAATGGCGTTGATGTGCACGCCAGCGCCCACAAGGTTGTCCGACAAAACCGTCGCGTTTCGCTTGTCGGCTGTACATGTGGTGATGATCTGCGCGCCCATAACGGCCTCTTCCGCTGACCCGCAAGCGATGACTTTTAGGCCCGAACCCGCAAGGTTTGCAGCGCACTTGCGCGTGGCGGCTGGATCAACATCGTACAGGCGCACGGTATCGATCGCACACACGCGCTTGAGCCCCAGCGCCTGAAACTCTGACTGCGCGCCGTTGCCGATCATCGCCAGTGTTTTCGCGCCCTTGGGCGCCAGATACTTGGTCGCAACAGCCGAGGTCGCGGCGGTGCGCAGCGCCGTCAAAATCGTCATTTCGGTCAGCAGCGTGGGATAGCCCGTATAGACCGACGCCAGCAACCCAAAGGCCGTCACAGTCTGCAAGCCTTCCTTGGTGTTTTTGGGATGGCCGTTGACGTATTTAAAGCCGTAATCAATGCCGTCAGAGGTCGGCATCAACTCAATCACGCCAACATCAGAATGGGAACCGATCCGAGGGCATTTGTCGAAGGTTTCCCATTTGGAAAAGTCCGCTTCGATGTAATCTGCAATCTGCTCGATACAGACTTCAACGCCGAGGTCCAAAACCAGCCGCATCATGTGTTCGACGCTGACAAAAGGGACGGTGTTTAAGGCTTTCATGGGTTCTACTCCTTGGGGCATGATTCAGGTGTTGAGGATCCGCCGACCCAGCAGGCTGGCGGTGAGGTCAACCAACACCCGAGCGCTTTGCCCGGCGTGGTCGTGAAAGGGGTTCAATTCGACAAGGTCAAGAGACGACAGCAGAGCGCTTTCGTGGACCAGCTCCATAATCAAATGCGCCTCCCGCAAGGTCGCGCCACCGGGAACCGGGGTTCCAACCCCCGGCGCGATGTCCGGGTCGAGAAAGTCCAAATCCAGCGACACGTGCAACATGCCGTTCGCGGCGCTGACCCGGTCCAGAAAGTCCCGCAGCGGGCGCACAATCCCCTCTTCATCCATCCGCCGCATGTCGCAGAGGTTCAGCCGCCGCGCCGCCAGTCGCGCCCGCTCAGCCGGGTCCACTGACCGCAGGCCAACCATCATCACGTGGTCGCAAGGAACGGGGTGATCCATCGGCGGAAAGCCATCTTCGAAGCCCGGCTCCCCGGTCAAATAGGCCATCGGCGTTCCGTGCAGGTTGCCCGTGCTGGTGGTCTCCAACGTATGAAAGTCTGGATGCGCGTCCAGCCAAAGGACAAACAACGGACGGCGTGCTGCCTGTGCGCGCTGGCTCATCGCTGAGATGGTGCCGGCTGACAAGGCGTGATCGCCACCGGCAAAGATAGGAACGTCCTGCGGCGCAATGGCTTCCACCCGGCCTCGAATGGCCTCGATCCACGCTTGGACAGCCCCGAGGTTTTGCACGACGTGGTTCCGGGGGTGGTCCAGCCTTGGCCGCGGGGGTTGCGCGATATCGCCCAAGTCGCAAATGCTATGCCCCAGCGCACTGAGATTGTGCATCAGGCCAGCCGCACGCAACGCATCCGGTCCCATGATGGTTCCGTATTGGTCCGCGCCCTGGTGCAACGGTACGCCGAGAAAGGAAAGATGAGCCATAGAACCCCCTGTTGGATCTTGGCTCAAAACATGCGAATTTTGCGTTACTCACAAGCCATCAAAATGCGCTATTTGTGCATATAACTATGAATGATGAGCACTATGACTGAGCAACTTGATACCCTAGACCGCGAAATCCTTGCCGTGCTGCGAGAAGATGGGAGAGCGTCCCACGCCTCACTTGCTTCGGCCTTGCGGGTGACGCGAGCGACGATCAAAGCGCGTCTTGAACGGATGGAACAGCGTGGGGTCATTTTGGGCTATCGCGTGCAACTGTCGAGCGACACACTGACCCCCAACGTGCGTGCGCTTACGCACATCAAGATCGTGGGGCATCGCACCGATCGAGTGCTACAGCGGCTCAAGGGCATTCACTGGATTAAGTCAATCCACACCACCAACGGCAAATGGGATTTGATTGCCGAGCTGGCGGCTGATTCCAATCGGGAGCTGGATACGGCGCTCATGGCAATCCGGCGCGCCGAAGACATTGCCGAAAGCGAAACCTCGATCCTGTTGTCTGAGGTGGTCTAAGCCAGCGGCGGGGCCATGGTCAGCGTGAAGTCGGCGATCCCGTCTGCTGATCCCATCAGCACGTCTCCGACCTGAACCGGCCCAACGCCCGAAGGTGTGCCCATAAAGATCAAATCCCCCGCGCGCAGTGTGTAAAGCGTCGAAAGGTCCGCGATGATTTCTTCGATGGTCCAAACATGTTCGCTCAAGTCCCCTTCTTGCCGAACGGAGCCATTGACCTTCAGGGCAATCCGACCTTGCGCCGGGTTGGCAACATTGGCTGCGGGTTCCAACGGCGTCGAAAGGGCTGACGCCTCAACATCTTTGGCCGTATCCCACGGCCGCCCCTTCGCCTTTGCCGTTGCCTGTACATCACGGCGGGTCATATCGAGACCGACGCCATAGCCGAAAACGTGGTCAAAGGCCTGATCCTGCGGAATGTTCCGTCCCCCGCGCCCAAGTGCCACCACCAACTCGACCTCGTGATGATAATTTTCGGTGCGCGGGGCCATGGGAACATTGCCCTGTGCAAGCTGCAGGTGATGCGCGGATTTCAGAAAGTAAAACGGCGCCTCTCGATCAACCTCTGCCCCCATTTCCGCAGCATGGGCCGCATAGTTCCGCCCAACGCAGAAAATCCGATGCACGGGAAAAGCTGCATCTGTGCCGCGCACAGGCAGCGTGGGCGTCGGGGCAGGCTCAACAGCAAAAGTCATGGAACATCGCTCGCTACGGATCTGATTACAAAGGGAAGAAGAAAGCTGGGCCGAGCCAGAACTGTCAACATGTTTGATACCGCGCCAGCGACGCCGCCGCTGCCAGGCCATAGGTGATGAGCGTGGTCTTCGGCTTGGCGCGGGGGGCAATCTGTGATGCCATGCGCCCCTTACGTTCCGTACCCGTTGAACCGAAAGCACGCTGCGTGTCCGAAATTGCTGCCAAGAAGCCCGCGCTTCTGATCCTGATCTTGCTGGCTTCCGTCAACGTTGTGACGCTGAGCATGTTTGTCCCATCGCTGCCCGACATGGCGCAGGATTTTGGCGTTTCGACGGGAACGATGAGTTGGTCTTTCAGCGGCTATCTGCTTGTTATCGCAGGGCTTCAGCTGATCGTTGGACCGCTTTCCGATTACCTTGGACGCCGCCCGGTGCTGATCGGCTGTTTGATCATCTACATTCCCGCCTCACTGGGCTGTGCGCTGGCGCCCACGGTTGAGATCTTTTTCATTTGCCGGGTGTTCCAAGGCGTGATCATTGGCGCTGTCGGCCTGTCACACGCGATGATCCGAGACACTGAGCCCAATGCCGAGCAATCGGCAAAGCGGCTGGCGACTGTGGTGATGATCATGGCGATTATGCCGATGCTGGCACCGGTCTTAGGGGGCATCACGGCGGATTTGCTGGGGTGGCGCTCAAACTTCCTGATCATGGCGATCTTCGGTTCGGTGGTGCTGAGCCTTGTTTTGTTTTCACTGACGGAAACCAACCTGAGCCGCATGGCCACGTTTGGACAGCAAGTGCGCGCCTATCCAACCTTGATCGGTTCGGTCCGATTTTGGGGCTTTGCCCTGACAATCGTGTGCAACGTGGGGGTGTTTTACCTGTTTGTTGTCGGCATGCCGATTTTGGGAGAAGCCACGTTTGACATCAGCCGCACGTCGATCGGCATTCTGCTCGGTTACATGCCTGTCGGCTACATGGCCGGGAACAGCATCGTAAAACTCACCGCGCACCGCGTGGGTATTCCGGCGCTGCTGCTCACCGGGCGGATTTGCGCCATTGTTAGCGTGCTGATGGTGCTCGGCCTGCTGGCTTTGGACGTGAGCAACCCCTTTATCCTGTTTGCTCCGCTGATCATCAACGGGTTCGCCAACGGTTTGGTCATGCCGACATCGACCAGCGGCTTGGTGTCGATCAACCCTCGGCTCGCCGGCACGGCTTCAGGCTTATCAGGCGCCATCATGCAGTTGATCGGCGCGGGCCTCACTGCCTTTGGCAGCTACACCCTGAACGCCGTTCCCTCCCCGCTGTCCATGCTGCTGATCATGCTGGGTTTGAGCGTGATTGGCCTTATCCCCGCCCTCATGCTGCATTTCTCCAAGCCAGCGCCAGCAGACACCGCTTAGCGGGCAAAACGAGGCTTTCCCTCCGCGGTTGAGAATGGGACAAGGAACGCTCTCAACCCTTGGGCTGACCGGCCCGCTTTATCGAACCATAAAGGACGCATATGCACATCGTCATCACCGGCGCAAACCGGGGCATCGGCAAAGAACTCGCCACTCTTTATACCGCTCAAGGCCACGACGTTACCCAGACATCCCGCACACCGCGCGAGGGCTTTTCTGTGCTCGATGTGGACGATCCAGCCTCCCACGCGGCTTTTGCGGACGGGCTGAATGGCAAGCCGATTGACCTGCTGATCGCCAACGCCGGGGTGAATTTCGACAAGGGCCAAACCTTAGAGACAGGCTATCCGTTGGAAGACTGGTCACAGACCTTTCTGACCAACGTTTCCGGCGTGTTCCTCAACATCCAGTCCCTGCTGCCAAACCTGCGTGCGGCATCGTCTCCTAAAATCGCGATTATCTCGTCGCAGTTGGCCTCTTCGACCAATTCCGGGGTCGGCATGTTGGTCTACCGCGCCTCCAAAGCCGCCGTGCTCAATTTGGGGCGCAATCTGGCGCAGGAGTTTGCAGACGAAGGCATGCCTGTTGGCATCTATCACCCCGGCTGGGTGCAGACCGACATGGGCGGCGCCAATGCTGCCATTGACACGCTGTCCTCTGCCACCGGCTTGATCCAGCGCTTTGATCACCTGACGATGGCGAATTCCGGGGTTTACGAAGACTACAAAGGCGATGCGCTGCCCTACTGAGGCACGGCGATTGGTGCATAATCACGCATGGAACGAAGAAGGACAGACCCTTGACCGCAACCGGTTATAGCCCCGCTGTGATCGCCGGTGCCTTGCGCACCTATGCCTTGGGGGGATTGGGCGGTGTGGTGTTCTACGCGCTCAACCTGCCCGCGCCTTTTATGCTGGGTTCTGTGCTGTTCTGCTGGGTCATTGGCGGTCTGTTCAAGCCCATCAGCCGCCGCCTCGACCCTGCGCCAGAATTGCGAAAGTACGCACTGGCAGCGGTGGCGGTGGTCCTCGGCTCCTACGTATCGCCCGGGATCATCGGCGAAATTCCGTCCTGGTGGCCGACTTTGCTGCTGCTGGCGGGGCTGACTTTGGTGATGACGTGGACCAGTTACGCCTTTCTGCGCTACGTCCGCGGTT
Source organism: uncultured Alphaproteobacteria bacterium (assembly GCA_905479265.1). Classification (GTDB taxonomy): domain Bacteria; phylum Pseudomonadota; class Alphaproteobacteria; order UBA7985; family UBA7985; genus UBA7985. Next base: position 64,255 of record CAJQLX010000033.1, on the reverse strand, counting down.
ATGACCGGGCGACGGCGTGGTTTTCTGCGCAACCCGCCGGACTGAGCGAAGTGATTGCCGTCTCGCAGGCCTATACCGACAAAGACCACGTGGTCGCCCTGATCCATCTGGTGCGGGTATCGACCGTCTTTATCCTCTCACCCATCGTGGTGTGGCTGACGGTCGATGACTTTAACGGTCAAGCCGTACCGGGGGGACAAGTGCACATCTGGGAAACCGGGCTGCTGACATGGGTGCAGTGGTTGGCCTTGGGCACGCTGGGGGTTTTAGCCGCGCGCCTGTTGCGGTTGCCGATGATATGGTTGCTGGGGCCGATGCTGCTGTCGGCGATTTGGGGCGGGTTTGGCCTGTTGCCGTTTGATCGTCCGTTCGAAGGCGTCGCCCTGCTGCAAGTCATCCTCGGTTCGTCCATTGGCGCGCGCATGGCACAGGTCAGCTTTCGCGCGTTGGGTCGCCATGTCCCCGACGCCTACATCATCGCCCTGTGGATGATCGGTCTGGCATCGGGCTCAGCCTTTCTGCTGACGTTGGTCAGCGACCAACCCTTTGCCCGCACGTTCTTTTCTGTCTCCGCCGGGGGCGCGTCAGAGCTGTCGTTGTTGGCTGTTGCTATGGGCTATGAGGTCGCTTTCGTGACCATGCATCACTTGTTTCGCATGGGCTTTGTGCTGGGGCTTATGCCGCTGGGAAATCCACCAAAGCCCTAAGGTCCCGCCCCGTGGGCTGGGCTTCAAGCAAAGCGCAAAAAGGGGGCTTCCGGCACGGAAGACCCCTTTTTTCATTTTGGTCAAAACCCCCTTGGGTCTGATTCAACCCGAACCGGGTCTAACCCACCCCTGCAAGGCTCTTCTCATCAGGGCCAAACGCATGCAGCTGGCTGGGGTCAAGCGCCAATGTCACCGTTTCGCCTTCACGGTATTGCGCCGTGGGCGGTGTTCGCGCCACCAGCGTGCCAAGGCCCGCAACATCAACGTGATAGAAACTATCGCCGCCGAGCTTCTCAAAGATTCCAACCTCGCCCACCAACCGATTATCACCCGGCTCCGCGCCTGCGCTCAGCGTGATGTGCTCGGGACGGATACCAAAATGGGCGGCCTGTGCGCTCACATCCGGAACCCGCGTGCTCGACAAGGTAATCCCGACCTCAGACAGGGCTCCAGCGCCCAAAATGTTCATTTTGGGTGACCCGATAAAGGTCGCAACAAACAGGTTTGCGGGGTTTTCATACAAATCCAGCGGCGCGCCAATCTGCTCAATCCGCCCGGCTGAGAACACCACAATCCGGTCCGCCAGCGTCATCGCTTCGATCTGGTCATGGGTGACATAAATCATCGTCGCCGCCAATTGCTTGTGCAAGCGAGCGATCTGAACCCGCATTTCCACACGCAACGCAGCATCGAGGTTCGACAAAGGCTCATCGAACAAGAACGCCTTGGGGTCGCGCACAATACAGCGCCCAATCGCCACCCGCTGCCGTTGTCCGCCAGAGAGCTCCTTTGGCTTTCGGTCCAGCAACGCTTCAAGCTGCAGAATTTCTGCCGCCTTCTGGACTTTGTCCCGCACCTCTGCTGCCGGAACCCCCGCAACCTTCAGCGGAAAGGCCATGTTTTCGCCCACCGTTTTGTGCGGATACAGCGCGTAGGACTGAAACACCATCGCCAACCCACGCTCTGGTGCGGTCAAGCTGGTGACGTCGGTCTCGCCCAGGTGCAGCGACCCCGCGGTGGCTTCTTCCAGCCCCGCAATCAATCGCAACATGGTGGATTTTCCGCAGCCCGAAGGGCCGACAAAAACGACGAATTCCTTATCCTGAATTTCCAGATCCACGCCCTTGATAACGGGAACGGAGCCAAAGGACTTATACAGCCCTTCAATGGTGATCGCTGACATGGGAAAAGCTCTCCTATCCGCTCGCTTAGGCCGTTGGCACGGCGGATTGATCGCAGGCCCAGTCCAGATAAACCGACGCCGTCCACGTAAACGACTTGCCGCCCAGACCTTCGCCCGTCAGGGGGTCGAAATATTCGCTGAAACCGGATTTTTCCGTCAGCCGCGCCGTGTCTCGTCGCACCCGCTCAGACCGGTCCAACTCGCCGATTTCCTGCAAGCCCAGCCCAATCCGGTTGTTGATCACGTGCCAAACCGGACCGCGCCAATACCGCTGCGGGTCAAAGCCCTCAGAATTGGGATCAAAGCTCGGAATCATATACTCGACCTGACTGGCAATCCGATCGAAATGGTCAAGCGTCTCGCCCAGATGATCCAGCATGCCCGCATAGGGGCCGAGGAAGGACGCAGCCGAAACCGCGTCGGTCTGTGCGCCGTCGGTCAGATTGCGGCTGGTAAAGCCTTTGACCCGCGGATTCCACAGCGATCGCCAGCCGTCTTCCAGGCGCTTGATCCGCGCTTTGGTGGCGCTGATGTCCTGACCCGTTTGCGCCTGCAACCAAACCAAATCCCGCTCCGAGCGCAGCAACATCGCCGTCATCCCGGGGTCAATCATGCGGAACGGGCTGTGCTTGCCCAAGTGCGCCTGATCCCAGCCGCAATCGCGGCCAAACCGCACAATGGTCAGGTAACGGTCGTATTCTTCCTTGGTTGGACGCTGGCTGGCGTCCACGTGTTCCAGATCGCGGCGGCGGTAATCGCCAAGCCCGGTATCCGGCACCACCGCTGCCATCGCTGGATCCCAATCACTGAGATTGTCCCGGCCCGATTCCCACGGGTGAATCACCAGAATGGCACCGCTGTCTTCGCACTGGCGGGCGCGGGTAAACCAGTCGTACCAACCGTCCAGGCGACGCACCATCGCCGCCAAGCGGTCCTTTTCGACCTCGACGCCGCTTTCGATCAAACGCCGCAGTATTGAGCCTGCGACCGGAGGCTGAGTGATGCCGCTGGTTGGTGTGGGCTGGCCTGTTGACCACACGTCCGGACCGGGGAAATAGCCGTCGTGATCCCCCCGAAAAATGATGTGCGGCACCATGCCATCGGCCCACTGCGCTTCGAGCAGTAACTCGACTTCGCGCACAGCCCGTTGCGGCGCAAACTGACGATATCCCAGCGCAGCAAAGGCCGAATCCCAGTTGAACTGGACGGGGTAAAGCCCGTGCGTTGGGACCGAGAACTCGCCTCGATCGTTGGATTTTAGAATATCCACTGCATCCTGAATGATCGTCATTAACCCTTTACCCCACCACTAGTCAGACCCTGAACCATGAAGCGTTCAGCCCATAAGAAAATTACGACAATCGGCACCGTCGAAACCACGGCACCGGCCATCAAATGCTGCCTCGGCACCTCCGAACTATCCAGCGACACCACCCCACGCGACAGCGTGAACATTTTGGGGTCGTCGAGGAACATGAAGGCGAAGAGAAATTCGTTCCACGCGATCATAAACACGTAGAGTGAAACGCTGGCCAAAGCCGGAACCGACAGCGGCAATGTGATCGACCAAATCACCCGCAGTCGCGAACAACCGTCCATCAATCCCGCCTCTTCCAGCTCCGCCGGAACCCCGCGAAAATAGCCCTGCAGCATATACAGCGCGACCGGCAGCGTCGTCGCCGGATACACCACCAACAGCCCCCACAAGCTATCGCGCAGACCCAACTTCGCGAATATGGCGTAGAGCGGAATCACCAGCACAATCGCGGGCACCAGATAGATCATCAAGATCGACCGCGACAGCGTCGACCGCCCCGGAAAGTTCAGACGACTGACGGCGTAGGATCCCGGTACAGCAAACAACAGCGTAATCACCACCGTCGCCACAGAGATCAGCGCAGAATTCCAGATGTAGCGGCCAAAATCGTAGACTTGAAACAGCTCGATATACGACCGAAACGGCTCCAGCAAACCGTCTTCGAACGAAGGAAACAGATTCAGCGGGTTCGCCAGCAGCGCTTGCTGCGTCTTCAAGCTGGTCATCACCATGACATAGAGCGGCAAGACCACAATCGCGCCAAAGAACACAAAGCCAAAGGCCCGCAGAGACAGCATCATCGCGCGTTCACGCCGGAACCGGTTCATGGCCCCAAAACGGATTGGATGCTGGCTGGCCATAATCGCCCACTGCGTACACAGCGTCGCCAAACCAAGCGCAATCAACCAAATCAGCAGGCCGTCCCCCATCATCACCGCATAGGGACGTCCCAGCGATAGCGCCAGAACCAACACCACAAACACCCCGGCAGACGCTAGCGACGGCACCGTGCGCCAGCCGAAATCGTCGCGCCGCAAACCCGCGTGCACCACCCCGCAACCGATACCCGCAACCATGGATGGGCCCAGCAGTGGCCGCAGCTCCAACCCTGTCAGCAAGGCTAAACCGGACCCTACCAGTATGGAGACCACCAGCCCCCAAACCGCACCGTTTAGCCCTGCTAACGCCAATGTGGCGATCCGCGTGTCAAAAATCGAAGGCGTATTCATCTACAACCCCTCCTCTTCGGGCATGGCGCGGAAGTAAATCGTCGCAAAAACCGCCAGCAGCACAAAGACCAGCACGGCCACCGCCGCCCCAGCCCCGAGGTTACTCAGCGCAAAGGCTTGTTCGTAAACCTGTACGGTCAAGGTGCGCGTGCCTGCGTTACCGCCCGTGAGCAGGAAAATGTCGTCAAACTTGTTAAACGTCCAAATGAACCGCAGCAGGAACAACACGGCCATAATTCCGACCAGCTGTGGCAGGCTCAGCGCCCAGAATTTCTGGAACGGGGAAGCGCCGTCCATGTCAGCGGCCTCGTACATGTCCTGTGGGATCGATTGCATCCGCGCAAGAATGAACAGGAACGACAGCGGAAAGTACCGCCAAGCCTCAAACGCGATCACCACGCTCAACGCCATGGGCACCGGCACCGTCAGCCCGAAAATCTGCACATCGACCGACCGCACGCCAAAGAAGTTTATCGGCGCATCAACCGCCCCCATCTGCATCAGCAAGGCGTTCAATGAGCCGGAAAATGGATCAAGCAGCACCACCCACGTAAAGGCCGCCGCGATCACCGGCGCCACAAAGGGATAAAGCAAGAACCCGCGAAACACCGCGCGGCCCGCAAAGCTTTGATTGAGCAACAAGGCCGCAAACAGCCCCAAAATCAGCGCACCAGCGGTCCCGCCAATTGTATAGACAAACGTGGTCCACAAAACGGTGCCGAACTCCCGCACCGCAAACACCCGGCGGAAATTATCGAGCGTCAGCTCTGTGGTCAGCAAAGGGTTCACGCTGCTGCCGCTCACGGACACGTCGCTGTCTTTGGCATTGACCGGATTGTCGATAAAGCCTTGCGAAGCCTGCACAGGAATATCCAGCGTCTCGCTCTGCCCCGGCTCAAAGTCGCCCAGGTCACAGCTCAGCACGCGATCAACCGCCAACTGGCAGCGCGCATCCAGACCCGACGGCGTCAAACCCGCAGGCACCACGTCGGACAAGCGAACGCTCAGCACCTCTTTATCGCGGCTGGAATTGCGGAGTTTATAGCGCAAGATGATCTCGTCACCCGCCGCCGTCGCGTCACCGCGCACTTGCTCCCGCGCCCGGACCTCAGGCGCACGCAAGTCGGCCAGCTCGATCGGCTTCACCGAGATCCAGAACGTGGCCAGCAGCGGAAACAGCACAATTGCCATAACCATGAACACCGACGGAAGCGTCATGCCAAAGGCCAAACGGCTTTCCCGACGGCTCAAGCGCCCTGGTTTGTGGACCAAAGGCGTATCACCGGCCGATGGTTGCGCAACAGTCATCGACGAAGCATCCCCGAAAAATCAGAAAGAATAAGGTAAGGATATCCGAGTGGGAAAAGAGCTTAAACAAGTCTTTTCCCACCGGAGAAAAGCGAGGACGGCCCGCCTAAGATGGGCCGCCTCTGGGAGAGTGGGTTCGACTACTCGATTTTGCCCAGTTCGTCGTTCATCATGGCAACCGTTTCGGAAGCACCACGAACGCCGTCAACGTACTCGCGCACCAGCGTGTTAAGCACGCGGGAGTTGTTGATCTTAGACGCGAGAGAAAGCTGACCTTCCTTCACACCCCAACGGTTCGCCGTCGAAAGACCCGAAGCGATGGATGAGATAACGTCAGCGGGGTAGATGTCACCCAAAGGAGCCTTGCGGTCCACACCAACTGGCAACTTCGCCCAAGCGTCGAGGTAAGCGGTTGGGTTGGAGCCATCAGACTGGCGCACAGGGAACTTACCCTCAGGTGCGATAGACAGAGTCTGCTCGTAACCTTCGGACATGCTGTACTCGATGAACGCAATCGCAGAATCAGCGTCAGCATCAGAGCTTACACCGAAGTAGCGAACGTCAGCCCAAGCTGCGCCGTCTGGATTAGACGGACCAGCCAGTGTGGTGATGACAGCCGTCTTGGATGCCAACTCACGTGACTGTGGGTCATCGTTGATGGTTGGTGGAGCGGAATCACGCAGGCCAGCAAGTTCATCGAGAATGAACGGGGACCAAATGATCATCGCAGCCTGACCCGCGAAGTACAGTTCACGAGACTGCTTCCAGTACAGCTCACCTTCTGGAGACGCATCAACGATGGTCTTGTAGAATTCCAGAACTTCGGTCGTTGCCTGCTCGTCGAGCTGAGCCAAACCGTCGTTGTTTACGGGAGAAACACCGTTAGACAGCATCACGTGCTCAAGCACCTGAGACATAAAGCCTTCGTCAACCTTGGTTGGGGCAACGAAACCAAACATTTCTGGTGGATTGTGCAGCGCTTCAACAGCTGCAACGATGTCCGCGTAGGAATCAGGTGCTGCGAGGCCAGCGGCTTCGAACAGGTCAGCACGGTAAACGACCAACTGGGTCCAACCGTCAACTGGCACACCGGCGTAAGAACCGTCAAACGCAGCCATGTTCAACGCACCAGCCTGGAAGGTATCCACGCCGAGGTTTTCGAGCGCTTCGGTGGTGGCGTCAATATCGATCACGCCGGCTTCGGCCCACGGCAAAGCGTACTGAAGCGGGTAGTAAATCACGTCTGGCAGCTCGCCAGAAGCAAATGCAGCCGTTGCGCGGGTGCCCATTTCTGATTCAGAAATCGGAATCACCTCAACGTCGATACCAGAAGCAGCCGTAAAGTCAGCGGCCATTGCTTCTTGTTTCGCCAGACGGTCTGGCTGCTCTTCGGTTGTCCAGAACTGGATGGTTTCTGCCTGAGCAGCGCCCAGGGTAACGACAGCAGCCGCTGCACCCAGAGCCGCTTTAAGCGACATCTTTTTGAACAAGGTCATGTTAGTCTCCTCCGTTGAATTACCTTGTCAGACATTTGCTGCCATCCCAGTCGAACGCCGTTCGATGATCTGCGCAGGCAGCAAAACTTGGTGGTCGGTGAGGGCATCGCCACCCACCAAACCAACAATCATGGAAGCGATCCGCTCACCACATTCCGCCGCTGAGTGCGAAAGGGTTGTGAGCGGAGGGCTAAACATTTCGGCCATTCGGACACCGTCGTATCCCATGACGCTGAGTTGTGAGGGGACTTCGATCCCCAACTCTACGGCCTGACTGATTGCGCCCATGGCGGTCGCATCATTGGCGCAGAGAATGGCCGTTACACCCGCCGCCGAATCAATCACGCGCTTCACACCCACACGGCCCGAAGCGGCGGAGAAATCGCCGGGGAAAATCAAATCAGGGTCAACGGCGATTCCGGCCTTTTCCAGCCCTTGCCGATAACCCGCCTCACGCAATGTCGAGGAATAGATGGTCTCATCACCCGCGATCATCGCAATCCGCCGATGGCCCTTGCCCGCCAAGAACTCAACCGCGTCCGAAAACGCCTGCTGCGAATCAATATCGATCCACGCGTGATCGGCGCTCTGGTCCGTACGGCCTTGGGTAACAAAAGGCACGCCGCGCTCTGTGAGAAAGCGGATACGCTCGTCATCGCAACGCGTCCGCATCAGGACAAAACCATCCACTTTGCCCTGCTGAAACAAGCGGTTGTAGGTATCGATCTCGGAAACCGGGTCCGTCACCGAATGCAGCAAAAGATCGAGGCCGTGGCCATCCAAAGCAGCGGCGAGCGCTGCGGTAAATTCGCTCTGATACGCAGACTGCAATCCGACTGCTGCTGCGCTGATTACCAACCCGATTGCGTCGGTCGAACCCTTCTGCAACTGCCGCGCACGAGAGGATGCGACGTAGCCCAATGACCCGGCTGTTTCACGGACCCGACGCTTGGTTTCTTCGGAAATATCCGGGTAGTCGTTGAGGGCACGAGAGACGGTTGTTTTGGCCAAGCCAACAGCGTTCGCAACCTCAGCCAAGGTGGCGCGCTTAACCTTCCCTCTGTGTGTGTCAGCGGCCTTGCCACTCATCACATGTCTCCTCGTCCCTGCCCTAATTGCTGACCGAAAACGTTTTCGGAGTCAACCGAAAACGATTTCGGTCCTAGAACATTCAAATTTTTGAAGATCACAGTGGTGCTGAATTCAGGCAACAAACGGCCCGCCCAGCGTTCATTTTTAAGCGTGATTAGAAAGCCTTGGCGCCTTTTTGCCGGCCTTGGTGCAGCCTTGAATCAGGCGCGTCAAATGGCTCGAAAAGCCACCGTGACAGACAAACCATTATCGTCCTCTACCCGGACTTTTGCGCCCATACGGGTTGCGAATTCTCGGACGATGCTCAAGCCTAAACCATAGCCTCCCCCCTGCTCCGCATTCGCCTTAAAGAAGCGCTCGAACAGCCAATCGATGCTCTTGGGGGCAACGCCCTTGCCGTCGTCTTTTACCGTTAAGACAGACCCATCAATGGTCACTGAAACAGTCTTCGGCTCAGCGTGCTGCAAGCAGTTGTCCAGCAGGTTAGACAAGATTTCCTCGATCAGAACATGCGCCCCAACGACCACAGCCCCCTCAGCCGCTTCGTGATAGTCCAGCGCGACGCCCGCTTGCTCGAATTGCAGGTGGTGGTCTTCCATCAACGAGCGGACCAGCAAACCAAGGTCCAGTTCGACCAGCTCCGTCGCTGCGTCATCGTTTTCCAACTGCATCAACTGCGCGGCCAATCCCCCGGCGCGCTTGGCCTCGCGATCCAAGGCTTGCAAGTGCGGGGCCGGGTCCGCAGCATTTTTGGCCAGATCCGCCCGCAGCCGGATGGTCGTCAACGGCGTCCTCAACTGATGCGCAACGTTGGAGATCAGCCGGTTTTTGGCTTCTTGCTCTGTCCGCACAGTCTGGAACAAGACATTGAGCCGCTCTTTTAGCGGTCGAACCTCAACAGGAACCGGTTGCTGGATCGGTGAGAGGTCTTCCGCACTGCGCCGCGCGACGGAGAGCGTCAGGCGGCTCAGCGGCTGGAAAATGGTGGAGAGAATAATCACGGCGCTGATCAAGACGCCAAGGCTGATCATGGACGCTGTGATGAAATACGACCGCATCTGCTCGCTCACCAACCGTTGCGCCCCGCGCGTGGACTGCGCGACTTGCAACGTCACCCAACCCGGCGCAACGAACTGGTCAACATAGGCGGAGATCGAAACACCCCGAAAGGTCGAACCGCTTCCGTCGGTCCATGTTGCAAAGTATGCGAAGCCGGTTTCAACCTCATCGGGGACCGGGACTTGCACGAAATTGTAGCCAGAGATGTACGACCCCTTGGGTCCGATCAATCGATAGAAATACTGATCCACGTCCGAGGGGATAAAGTCAGACAACTCTTCGGGCGTGACCCAGGATCCCTGCGATGCTGTCACACTGGAAAAAAAGCCAAAGGCCATGGCGCGGAGGTTTTGGTCCTGAAGATTCTGCGCCAAACCCTGCGCACTTCGGCGCGCTTGTACCCCGCCGATCAGCGACGCAAGCACCAGCCCAACCGCCACAACGGACAGGATTCGCAGGCGGAGACTCGCCATCATGAACCGGTTTCCGCCACTTCTAATCGGTAGCCAAAACCGCGAATGGCGCGGATGTTAACGGCCACATTCGCCCGATCGAGCTTGCTGCGCAATCGGCTGACATAGACCTCGACCACACTAACCTGAACATCGGTTTCAAGCGAAAAAAGCAGGTTCGTCAGCACCTCTTTACGCACCCCGACACCCGGCTTGAGCATGAGCGCCGCGAGGACGGATCGCTCGCGGGGGGTCAGGTGAATATCAGTTCCATCCCGGTGCTGGAACGCCCTTCTTTCATCGTGATCAAACGTCAGCAGCCCCAGCGACGTTCGGGCGGGCGCCTTCTCCTTTGGGCGGCGCAGCAACGCGCCGACACGGGCTAAAAATTCAGGGGGATCAAAGGGTTTGACCAAATAGTCGTCAGCCCCGCTTTCCAGCAGAGCAACCCGATCTTCCAAGTCAGCCCGCGCGCTGACGACAAAAATGGGGACGTCAATCGCATTGGATTTGCAGAAGGTCAGCAGCCCCCGACCCGACCCGCCTGGCAAATTCAGATCCAGCACAACCAAGTCAAAGCCATCAGAGCTGAGCATGGCGATTGCGTCTTCGACGTTGGTGACAACATCGGCGCTGTGATCGCGCGTGGCGAGCAAGTCGACCATGGCGGCGCTGACTTCGGCGGCGTCTTCAACCAACAGTATTCGCACGACCACCTTTTCCCGCTCTGCAAGGTTAATGAAAGGTTGGGCAGTTAACCCAGAACTATCGGCTCGATGCAAGTCCTCTGTGGGAGAGGGCGAAGGCCGCTAAAATTTTGGTTCTGGGAGGAACTCATGAAAAAAATTCTGATGGCTGCAGCAGCAGTCGTATCCTTTGGTGCTGTGTCCAGCACCGCTTATGCTGCTCCTTGTGATGGCGACGACATCACGTGGATCATTCCTTTCTCCGAAGGCGGTGGTTCCGGCAAGTGGGCACGTTTTTGGGCACCGCTGGTGTCCGAGCAACTCGGCCAGAACGTGATTGTCGAGTACATGCCGGGCGCAGGCTCGACACTCGGTGCCAACCACTTCCAAAACGAAGTTGAAGGCGACGGCTGTACCATCTTTGGCTCATCTGGTTCTACGCAGTTCCCTTACCTGCTGGGCGATGACCGCGTTGAGTATGAATACCGCGACTGGCAAGTCATGATCGCAACGCCAACCGGCGGTGTGGTTTACACGACCCCAGAAATCGCTGGTGCTGGCATGGAAAACGCTTCCCTGAGCTATGGCTCACAGGGCGCGACGTCCTTGGATCTGGTTCCCCTGCTGGCGTTTGAGCTGCTGGGCTACAATGTAGAGCCAATCTTTGGTCTCAAGGGCCGCTCTGCGGGCCGCGCAGCGTTCCTCGCTGGCGAAACGACCATCGATTACCAGACCTCCTCTGCGTACATCTCCAACATTGCACCGGTTGTGGAAGCGGGTGAAGCGGTTGCTCTGATGTCTTGGGGTGCTGTTGATGGGAATGGCGATATCGTTCGTGACCCAACCTTCCCTGACCTGCCACACTTCACCGAAGTTCTGAGCGCAACCAACCCTGCTGCTCTGGACACGCCTGCTTACGCGGCTTGGAAAGCATTCTTCACCGCTGGTTTCGCAGCACAGAAGATGGTCTTCCTGCCCGGTGACGCATCCGCTGACGATGTTGCAACCATTACCGCTGCTTTCGAAGCGGCAACCATGGTTGACGGCTTCGGCGAAGCCTCCGCTAAGCGCTTGGGTGTCTACCCACAGGGCATCGGCGCAGGCGCGAAAGTGCTGCTGGAGAAGGCTCTGGACGTTGACGATACATCCCTGATGTTCGTCAAGAGCTGGCTCAAGGACGCTTACGGCGTTGAGCTGTAATTTCTCAGCGGCCTAGTGCTGTTGGTAGAGGGGTTAATTCTCTCCATTAACCCCTCTGTTCCATCGGCTGTTTTCCTCGATCAATTCACCCAAGGAAACACCCCTTATGGACGTGTTACAGAGCCTTTTCTCCGCCTTTGCGCTGATCCTCCAGCCGGGCGTGCTCATGTATGTTTTCTTCGGTGTATTGATGGGGATCGCGCTTGGTATTCTGCCCGGTTTGGGTGGCATTGCCGGCATGTCGATCCTCATTGTCGTTCTGACACAGTTCCAAGCTGAACCCCTTGCCGGGATTGCCATGGCCATTGGCATGATCGCCGTGGTCCCGACCTCCGACACCTTTGCCAGTGTGCTTCTCGGCATTCCCGGGTCCAGCGCGTCTCAAGCAACCGTGCTCGACGGCTTCCCGTTGGCCAAGCAAGGCAAGGCCGCACAAGCGCTGTCTTCGGCCTTTGTCTCCTCGCTGTTTGGCGGGATTTTGGGTGTGGTTGTGCTGACCGTCATCCTCGCCTTTGCGGCCTCGATCATCACCTACATTCGAACGCCGGCGCAATTCATGCTGGCTGTCTTTGGCATCGCGCTTATCGGCATTCTGTCGGGTCGCTCGCTGCTCAAGGGCTTTCTGGCGGCGGGCTTGGGCCTGTTTGTCGGCATGATGGGGTCTGGCTCGCTGGATGGCTTTGTCCGCTTTACCGGCAAGGAATACGACTGGCTGGTTGGGTTCAGTGACTGGACCGCACAGTTTTTCCCCCACTCCCTGACCGCAAAGAACCCCAACGGTTTCATCGAAGAATGGCAAAAGTACCTCCGCAGCGGTTTGGGCGTGGCCATGATTGGCCTGTCGATGTTTGCCGTGCCGGAAATCGTCGATTTGTTGCGCCAGAACCGCTCCATCGCCGGTGACGCCAAGCTTGGCTATGGCTGGAAACAAGGCTTCATGGACTGGTGGAACAACAAGTTCATCAGCCTGTGGAACGCTTTTGTCGGCGTGCTGGTCGGGATTGTACCGGGCTTGGGCGGCTCGGTGGTTGACTGGATCGCCTACGGACAGACCAAAGCCATCGTCGCCGCTCGCGGTGAAGACGTCACCAGCTTTGGTAAGGGCGATATTCGCGGCGTGATTGGCCCCGAAAGCGCAAACAACGCCAAAGAAGGCGGCGGGCTTGTCCCGACCCTGTTGCTGGGCTTACCCGGTTCAGGGTCCATGGCCGTCTTTTTGGGCATTCTGTCGATCTTCTCAATCGAAGCCGGTCCGCCGATGTTCGACATGATCAAGCCTTTGGACGAGTTCAACCTACCCGGTTCGACCATCGTGGTTACGGGCATGGTGGTGACGTTCTTCATCGCTTGGACGCTCATGTTGGGCAACGTCATGGGAACCGCGCTCTGTTTCGGCCTGAGCGCGCCCATCGCCCGGCTGACCAAAATCCCCTTTCCAACCCTCGCGCCTTTCCTGCTGGTCATCATCTTTTTTGCGGTCTTCAAAGTCAGCAAATCAGCGTCGTTCTACTCCTTCCTGACCCTGCTCACGCTGGGCGGCTTGGGGATTTTGCTGCGCCGGTTCAAATGGTCTCGTCCAGCCTTTCTGATCGGCTTTGTCCTCGCCGGTCCGATGGAAACCAAGTTCAACTGGGCCGCACAGCGCATCGCACGCGGCAACATGGACCCCATCGACTGGATTCTGATGAGCATCATCGGTGCGCTGATCGTTTTGGTCATCATCTACGGCATCATCGTCAACCGATCCGAAAACCGCCTGCACCGCGAAAGCGGCATGACGCTCAGCCGAACGTGGCGGGAAAAGCTGCCCAACATCGCCTTTATCAGCGTGGTGGTCCTGATCTTCGCTTACATGCTGTTTGGGCCGGTGACATGGGGCAAGAAGCTCTACTTTTTCGGCTCAAACATCAACGACGCACAGATGCCGCACTTCTTGGGTCTGGTGTTCTTCCCACTGGCCCTGCTCGCGCTGTTCCGCCTGCTGTTCAACAAAGACGAGCAAGAGCTGTTGGAGGATGAAGAAGCCGATACCCGCAATCTGGCAGAATCCGAGGGCCGGCGCAGTCTGTTGCTCGCCTTTGGCTGGATCGCCGGTTACGTGGTTGCCATCGCCTTAGTCGGTCATTTGATCGCAACCGCGCTGTTCTGCGTCACCCTGCTGTTGAGCTACAGCCCGCTGAAATGGTGGTGGAATCTGGCGCTGGCCGCCGCTGCCGTCGCGCTGCTGATTTTCCTCGCTGACCTCGTTAATCCGAGCCTGACGCTCGGCGGGATCAAGCGATTGTTTGGCGAGGTCGAAATGCTCGATCCTGTCCTGAAATATCTCAAGAAACCACAAATGTTCGGCGTGCCATAAAGCGCGCGTTTTGGGAGGATTTGCCATGTCAGATCTCAAGGGAATTCCAGCACTTTTCATGCGGGGCGGGACCAGCTCTGGCCCCTATTGGAACGCCAAAGACTTGCCAGCGGATCCGGCAAAGCGCGACGCGGTGTTGCTCGCGGCACTGGGGACAACCGACGGCATCTCGGACGAGGTGGATAGCGCCCAACTCGGCGGCGTCGGCGGGGCAACGCCCGTGACATCCAAAACCGCCGTGCTGTCACGTTCAGCGGTTGAGGGCGTGGACATCGATTATTTGTTCGCCCAAGTGGACCTCGAACGCCCCTTTGTCGATACAAACCCCAGCTGCGGAAATATCCTCTCAGCCGTGGGGCATGCTGCGCTGGAAATGGGCTTGGTGGAGGCATCGGACCCCATCACGTCCATCTCCATCCGCAACACCAACACCAACGCGCTCATGGAAGCTGTCTTGGAAACGCCCGGGGGCCAATGGTCTTACATGGGCAACACGCGGATTGACGGCGTGGCGGGGTCTGCGTCACCGGTTGTGATGAACTTCCTCGACGTGGTCGGTTCCAAAACCGGGAAGTTGTTTCCAACCGGTCAGCGGTCCGAGGACATCAACGGCCTCACCGTCACCCTGATCGACGTTGCGGTGCCCATGATCTGGTTCCGCGCCTCTGAATTGGGCGTCAGCGGGGATGAGAGCAAAGACGCGCTGGATGATCCGGCGCTGCTGGCGCGGATGGAAGCGGCCCGGCTGGTTGCTTCCGAGCGCATGGGCTTGGGCGATGCGCGGGGCAAAGTTGTGCCGAAAATGGGCATCGCCAGCCCGCCAAAGAACGGCGGACACGTCACCAGCCGATACTTCGTCCCCCAAAGCTGTCACCCGACCCATGCCGTTACCGGCTCCATCAACGTTGCAACAGCGGCTACACAGCCCGGCACGGTGGTTTCAGAGGTTTCCAGCGCAGCAGATTTCACCTCGCAAACCTTCGTTCTGGAGCATCCAAAGGGTCAGATTGAGGTTGAGTTGGCCTATCGCGACGGTCCGGACGGGCCTGAGTTCGACAAGGCGGGGATCATGCGCACGGCGAAGAAGATCATGGCCGGCGAAATCTTCGTTCCTGCCGTTCTGCTGGACTGATCAGGACGGGCTGCTCGATTTGACCGGCATGCGCGCCAAAACGATGGGCAGGCCGATATAGATCAGCACAACGCGCAGCGTGTTGTGGAAGGCGACAAAGGCAACGTCGAGGCCGAACAGCACCGACAGCACCGTAACTTCGTACAAGCCCCCCGGCACAAAACCGATATAGGCATCCAGCAGCCGCATGCCCAACAAGGCGGCGACGCCAATCGCGAAGCTGGTGTAAATGCTGAGTGTGACGATGGACACCAGCACGCCGTCGATCAGGTAACTGACCACTTCGCGAAACGGCACCCGGCTCAGCCGCGAACCGATTTGCCCGCCAATGGTGATTTGAGCCAGAAGCACAAATTCGTTCAGGCGGACTGTCTCCACCCAACCCAAGGCATTGAGCACCAATGACACCAGCATGGGGCCCAGCAAGTGCGGCATGGGCATTCGGATCCAGCGTGCAATGACAAAACTGCCAAACGCCATCGCCACGAATTCAAGGATTTTGCGCGGGGGCAGATCGAGCAAACCGGGCAAGTCCTGTTGCACCGCATAGGACTGCTCAACCGCGTCCTGCCCCTCCACCAGCGCGAGGATGAGCGGTGTGGAGAGGAAGATAAAGGTAACGCGAACCAGATGGGAAAGAACGACGGCGTAGTCCTTTTCCACATAATCGCGGGAGATCACGGCAATCTCGGCCTGACCACCGGGAATGGCGCCCAGCAAGGCCTGCAGCCACGGGCGACGGCGGCCTTTCCACAGCACCAGAAAACCAACGGTCGTGGCGATCACCGTGGCAACGATCACCACCAGCGTCGTAAACCACCATTCTTGGATCGAGGAAAAGAAGCCCGGCCCAATGGCCCCGCCGACGATCACTCCAAGACCCAAAATCACCGGAATATGGAACCACCGCGGGACGCCCAGCCAAGGTTGCGCAGGCTTGATCGCCGCGCCCAGCACCCAAACGCCAATCAGTGAGCCAAGCATATACGGCACCGGCAAGCGGAATTGGCTGAACACCCATCCGCTGCTCAGCGCGAACAGGGCTGTTAGGGCCAGTTTTGCAACATCGGTGGCAAGAACGCGTGCGGTCATCCAGCTGCGCCAAACCGCCGCTGTGCGTCGCGCACCAGCGCCGCCATTCGATAGAACCCGTGCGCCATTTTCGAATAGGGCAGCAACAGGAACAGCGCCAAAACGGTGCCCAAGTGCGTGGCAAGCAGCACGTCGAGCATCGGCGTCTGGCCAAGCCAGTACAGCAGCAAACCGCTGAGACCAACCGAGCCCAGCAGCAGCACAAAACCCATCTCACCCCCCCACGCACGGCCATCGCCCAAATTGCGATCAGCGCGGGTTTTCAGGTACGCCAAACCGAAAGCTCCACCGGTGAGCAGAATTCCGCCCGTCACCCCGAACACCTTAGGCGGGCTCCAAAACGGATAGGGCGCGGGCCAATCCAACAGATAGTGCATAACCGTCCCGCTGGAGGTCGCCAAAAAGCACAAAATGAAGCCGTAAGCCGTTGCCTGATGCAGCCAGCGCCGCAGGTTTGAGAAGCGGTCTTCGTCTTCGAAATTACAGCCCTCGCCATGCCCACCACTGAGGTTCTTCATGGTGGCAGCATCGTGAAACGCCTGCGCCAACGCACGGGGATTCATCCACCCCCGCCCGCCACCAGACGCCTGTTCCGTGGGCTGCGTGGCGCGCCAATAGCGCACCAAACCGACCGCCATGGCCAACATGGGTAAGATAAAGGCCGGCATGAAAATCGACACCATGACCGTGTGCGACATGACACGATAAAAGCCCTCGCCCTGTGAGTCACCAATCCCGCCCACAAAGCGCGCCAACGCGAACAAGACGGCAAAGGCCAGCACAGCCACAACGGCAATGGCCGCGCCGCTGCGCTGAAACCGTGTGCCCAAAGCGCGAGGAAAGGCGAAGTTTTCCCAGCTTTCTTGCCGGACTTCGGCCAGCGCCTTGGGCAGGTTCAATTCAAACTCGTGCGGCGGCGCGTACTGACAGGCGTAGAAACAGCCTCGGCAGTTGTGGCAGAGGTTCGCCAACTGGGTGATATCAGCCTCGGCAAACGTGCGCGCTGAGGTGATGGCCGGGAACACAGCACAGTAGCCTTCGCAATAGCGGCAGGCGTTGCAGATGTTGACCTGACGCGCGGCTTCTTCGATGACGCTGAGTGGGTTTTCCATGCGTGTTGCTGCGCCTTTATCCTCGGACATAAGCCCCGGCCTCCTGCCCTGCTTGTCGGCCAAAAACAGTGCCTATGGTCATGCCAAAACCGGCCAGATAGCCCTGCCCCAAAATGCTGCCCGCCATGATTTCACCCGCCGCCCACAGGTTTTCCGCTGGGCCGTTCTGCATCTGCACCCGCGATGTCTCATCGACCTTCAAACCCAGATAGGTAAAGGTCACGCCGGGACGCAGGGTGTAGCCGTAAAACGGGGGCTCGACGATGGGACGCGCCCAGTTGGTCTTGGCCGGTTCAAGCCCGCGCGTGCTCAACCCATCGAGTTCCATCGGCTTAAACCCGCTGAGATCATTGGCGCAGGCGGCGTTAAAAGTGCTGATTGAGGCGAGGCTTGGTTCGGCGGGGAGCCCCATCTGATCAATCAGTCCCGCCAGCGTATCGCTGACCAGTGGCGGATAGAGTGAGGGCATGAACAGCTCTAAACTGCGGCTGTCGATGATGACAAAACCGACCTGATCGGGCTGCGCGGCAACCAGTCGGCCCCAAATGGCGTAGCGCTTGGGCCAAACGTCTTCGCCTTCGTCGTAGAAGCGCTCGCCCTGCTTGTTCAAAACCACCGAGAACGGCACGCAATCGAGCCGGCTGGCGATGCCGCCGTCGAACTTCGGCGCGCGTCCGTCGATCGCAACGGCGTGGCATTGAGTCGGGTCGCCAACGGACTGGGCGCCCTGGTCCAGCAAATCACGCAGCACCACACCCCGGTTGTACTTGGTTCCCCGGATCAAAAAGTTCTGCGCGCCCGGTCCCCAAGCGCGCTCAAGCCAGTCTGTATCGCCCTGAAACCCACCCGAAGCCGCGATCACGGCTTTGGGCTGCACCCGCTGCTCCGCGCCGCGTTCATCGGTAAAAACCACCTCAGTCACCCGCTCGCCCTGCATATCGACGTGGGTCACTTCCGTGTCATAGCGCACCTCAACCCCCAGCGCTTCGGCCCGGCGATAGAGCGCGTTCACCAGCGCTTTTCCCCCACCCAGAAAGAACGCATTGGTGCGGGATAGCGACAGCGTGCCGCTCAAGGACGGTTGAAAACGAATGCCTTGTTGCTGCATCCAAGGCAGGCAAGCTTCGGACTCGCGAATGGCCTTGCGCGCCAAAGTCTCGTCCGTGTTGCCCTTGGTCACTTTGATCAGGTCATCGAAATATTCGTCTTCGAGATAAGAATCCGTTAGCGGCGCAATCGGCGCCTGATGCATGCAGCGGAAATTGCGTGTGTGTCGGGAGTTTCCGCCGCGATAGGGCTTGGGCGCGCTTTCCAGCAGCAACACGGAACACCCCGCCAACGCCGCATTGATCGCCCCGCAAAGAGCCGCGTTCCCGCCTCCGAGAACCGCTACATCAACCTGCACGCACGAACCTCCCTTTCGATACTGTTCCCTGTTTTAAGCACGAGGGCTTGCAGTTTCCTTGCATCAATCAGAGGGCGTCGACCAATTCCTTGATCAGCACCGCATAGGACGCGCCGTGCATGTCGCGATCCGCGCGCGAGCCTTGGACGACTTCGCGTGGCGCGCTGAATTTTATGACGTTGAGTGCGGCAATGTCGAAACGCTGCACTCGGGCCAGATCGGCGTTCAGCGCCTGTGCCACCATTGCTGTGGTCAGCGCGGAGTTCAAGCGCGCAAAGGCCGCAGCGTCTGCGCAAAACACGTCAATGGTGATCCAGAACGGCCCCGCGTTCTTTGACCGAATATCCTGCACCAAGCTCATGCGCCGATCTCCTTCACTTCAAGCCGGAACGCGTCCATGGGGTCGGCGAGTTCAAGCACGTGATTGAGCACAAATTCGTGCAGCGCACCCCGGTCCATTTCTGGCGGCGAAAACGGAAAGGCAAAGGTCGGCATTGGCTCGTTGGGGGTGAGAGCGTAGTGCAGCAAATAGGGGTTCAGCAGCTTGGCAATGTCGTTGGCGCTTTGCTGGGTCGGCGCGGTGATGATCGAAAGAACGCCAATTTCATGCGCGCCTTCGACCTGTGTTTCCAAGCCCCCCAGCGTCGCATTTGCGCCAATCAGTCGGAATTCGAGCGTGTAGTCACCGCTGATATTATCGCCCTCGCGCTGCTCGAACGTGGCTTGGAGTTGCTGGATCCATTGCGTGATTGCCCCCACATAGCGCCGGTCCCGAACCAGCACCAACGAAGCGGTTTGGTACCCCGCCATCTGCGCGCCTTCGAGCTTGACCGTGTACCGCGCATCGGGGTTCCAGACACTGCCCTGCACCCGCACGCTGTTGCCATTTACGGGCTGATAGGTCGCCTCGGTGACGTCCAGATGCCCGCCGGGTTCGTACAGGATAAAGGGGTCCGTATTTTCGTACAGCATATGTGCGAAAACCGTCGTTGGCGTGGCCAAAACGCCTTCGCCGGTCGGCTGAACGGTAAAGCCCTCGTCGTCGAATTCGATCAAGATGGACCCCGACGCCGGGTTGTTGGTCGCCAAAGCCCCGCACTCACCGATCTTGGCCCCATGCCAAGCCCCGCCCGGATGACAGCCGCGCGCAAGCGGTAAAGCGGCGATAACCGCCGTGTCCGTAGACCGCCCCGCAATCACGATTTCAGCGCCAGTCGCCAGCGCCGCGCGTATCTGCTCAGCCCCGGCCAAGGCAACGATATTGCTGCAATCGGTGATGGTTTTGGCGGAGATTTCGGGGGCGCCGGGCAAGGCTGAGACCGCTCCACCCGCAAACGACTGCGCCACGGCCCCGGTATCTTGGGAACAATAGAGCGCCGCAACGCGCAGGCTTTGGCCCTCTTCCGCCGCGATTTCGCGGGTGATGTCGAGCAGCCAATCCACCATGGAGTCGGTGCCACAGGTGCCCGCTGTGCCAATCAACAAAGGCACCCCCAACCGTGCCCGCGCCAGCATCAACAGCCGCCACTCACGCTTCACCGACGCGCGCGAATACTTGCACGTTCCGGTGCCCAAGTAGTGCGGACCGCTGTCGGTTGAGCCGCCATCAATGGCGATGATGTCAGGCTGCATCTGCAACCCGCGCTCTAGCGCATCGGGATCAACGCTGATCCCGAGCGCACCAGAAGGAATGAGGACTTTGACCATAGGGGCGGTTTAATCCTGATTGACTTGGCTGTCGCGTGCCTTTTTCCGATCACGACGGGCCAAACGGCCCTCAATCATCGGATAGAACAGCATGGCCGCAGCAATCAGCAAGAACACCAGCGTCATCGGACGTTCCCAAATAAAGCTGAAACCGGTGTAGTCCGGATCGGTCAGCGCCCGGCCCAGATTGTCTTCCATCCGAATGCCGAGGATGAAGCCAATCACAATCGGCGCAATCGGGAACTTCGCCAGCCGCAGCAGCGTCGTCACAACGCCCAGCACGATCATGGTGTAAAGCTCGGTCGGGTTCTGGCTCACCAAATAAGCGCCAACCATCGAGAAGAACAGCACGAACGGGATCAGGAACGTCCGCGGCACTGCCAGCAGTTTAGCGATGTACGGGATCAGCGGGTAATTAAGGATCAGCAGCACCACATTCCCAAAGTACATGGAGATAATGATGCCCCAGAAAATATCCGGGTTGTCGTTGATCAGCGCCGGACCGGGTTGAACGCCCAGCGAAATCAGCGCGACCAGCAGGATCGCCGTGGTGCCTGAGCCCGGAATTCCGAGCGTCAGCATGGGGACAAACGAACCGGTTGAGGCCGCGTTGTTCGCTGTTTCTGGCGCGGTTAGCCCTCGCAGGGAGCCTTTGCCGAATTCTTCGCGCTTTGCCTTGGGCGCAATGTTACGCTCCATGGCATAGCCCATCAGCGAGGCAATGGTTGCCCCTGCGCCCGGCATGACGCCGATCAGAAAGCCGAGGATCGACTGACGCCCGATGACCGGGGCCATCTCTTTGGCTTCTTGCGCATTGATGCGCATGTTGTTGATTTCTTTGCTTTGACCATCGCCTTTGTACTGTCCACGCTTGGGGTCGAGGATCAGGAAGAAGGCTTCCGGTACAGCGAACAGGCCCATGATCAGCGTGATCGACGAAATCCCGTCCTGCAACGGCACGTAGCCAAAGGTGAAGCGCGGCCGGTTGGCGAACTGCGACCCTTCGCCGATCGACGCGAGGATCATCCCGAAAATCACCATCAGCACAGCCTTGTACGCCCGGCCCCGCTCGCCAAAAGCAGCAACAGCCGTCATCCCGACGATCATCACGGCGAGGTATTCGGGCGACTGGAACAGCAGTGCGACATCAGCCAGCGGCTTGGCCGCCAGCGTCAGCAGTATCGCGCCGATTGTCCCCCCGGCGAAGGACGAGATTGCTGCGATGGTCAACGCCTTGCCCGCAAAGCCCTTGCGCGCCATCGGATAGCCATCAAAGGAGGTTGCGACCGTGGACGCGACCCCCGGCGCGTTGATCAGGATGGACGATGTGGAGCCGCCAAAGACAGCGCCGTAATAGACCCCAGCGAGCATGATCATCGCCACCGAAGGATCACCGATGCCCACGGCAACGGGGATCATAATCGCAATCACCTGCATCGGCCCCAAACCCGGCACCATGCCGATAAAGGATCCGATCAAACAGCCAAGAACCACAAGGCCAATGGCTTGAAACGTAAAGGCGGCACTGAGGCCGGTTAAGATACCGTCTAACATCCGCTTAGCCCCTCATCATATCCATCAAAGCCCGTGGCAGGGGCGGAATTGTTCGGTCGAGGACGTAGGTCACAAGCAGCCAAATCGCCAGCGGCGCTATGATCGACACAAGGACCATCGCCACCCAGCGGCGTTCGCCCAAAATGATGCTGCCAAACAGCAGCAGAAAGAAGGTTGAGGGGATGAACCCACCCGCGCGCAAATAGGTCGAATAAACGATCATCAGCGCGATCATGGCGACCAATTGCCCCCACTTCGCTTGACCAAAATTGGCGAAACTCAAGTCCGCCATCCGGTCCTGACTTTCCTTGAGCTGCTTGTGTTCAGGCGCGCTCTTGGCGCCCGTGGTTGGCGCAATGATGGTGACAACTGACGCGATGATCCCCGCAACACCCAAAATCCTTGGCAGCGTGTCAACGCGCATGGGCTGGTTTTTAAAGAAGGGCGGAATGGTCTTGGCCAGATCAAAAGCAAAGTACGTAAACAGGCAACACAGAATCAGCAGGATAACCCCGACGATCCGATCAGCAGACAAAAGGCGAGACATAAGCACTCCCCTAACGGTGAGCAAAGTTGTTTAGAAACAGAATGTTAGCTTGGACATGAGAACGAGGAAAGAAGGGAGCCAAAGGCGGCTCCCTCCCCCGTTCTAAAGGGCTTAGAGGAAGCCCATAGAGGTCATCAGATCACCGATGATTTGCTCTTGGTTCTCCAAGAAGGAAACGAAGTCGTCACCCGGGTTGTGGATTTCCACCCAACCGTTCCGCGCACGAACCGCTTCCCACTCAGGGGTCGCGTACATCGCAGCAATCGCAGCGCGGTAAGCGTCAGCCTTGTCGTCAGACAGGCCCGGCGCGCCAAAGAAGCCACGCCAGTTTACGAAGTAAACGCCATCAGCGCCTGCTTCGGCACAGGTTGGTACGTCTGGAGCGTCAGCAACGCGAGCGTCGCTGGTGATACACAGAATATCAACTTCGCCAGCTTTTGCCTGTGCCAGAGCCTCACCCAGACCCGTGGAGAGAACTTCAATCTCACCGGAGAGAAGCGCAGCCAGAGCCACACCACCAGCATCAAACGGCAGGTAAGCAACTTTTGTTGCATCCGCACCCGCAGCGTTCATGACCATCGCACCGATCAGGTGATCCATGCCGCCCGGTACAGAACCGCCGCCCATAGCGATGGAGCTTGGGTCTGCGGTGTAGGCCGCAACCAAATCGCCAAGGGTCGTTGCCGAACCCGGGGTTACAACCAACGCGCCATAGTCACCAATGGTGCCAGCGATCATGGTCAGATCAGAGAAGTTGTACGGGAATACACCCTGCAAGGACCGGATCACGATGGGTGTAGAGTTCACCATCAGTGTGCCGTCCATGGAGTCAGCGTTCTCGATCAGGTGACCAATCGCAACACCGCCGCCACCGCCGGACATGTTTTCGAAGGATGCAGAGCCAACAATGCCTGCGCCCGTCAGAGCTTCACCGGTACCGCGAGCCGTACCGTCCCAGCCGCCGCCTGCGCCGCCTGGAATAAGGAAGTGAATTGAATCAACCAGTTGTTCCGCAGATGCGGCCGAGCTGGTTGCAACGAGTGCCGCAGCACCCACAGCGAGTTTCTTCAGCATGGATAATCCTCCCAATATGCTGATTTCAGATTTCTGAAGATCGCCCATCATAGCGGCCCCCCCAGAGCTTGCCGCCATTGGCGGATCACGTTCTCCCGACGCGCTTGGTCCAAGTAGACCAGCAAGCGTGTGTCCACTTCCATCGGTGCCAAGTACCGACGGGTCAGACCATTTTCGGGAAAGAGAGTAGAGTTCCAATCAACGTCCGCATGCACTGCGGGAAAGCCGACATCGTCGTTTAGAATCCGCTGACCCCGACGGCTCAACAGAAAGTCCAAGAAGTCTTCACCGGCATCGGCGTTCACCGCTGCATAAGGCACAAAGGCCACCCGGCTCACGACCAGCGTGTAGTCTCGCGGCAGCACCACGCCCAAGTCCAAGGCCGTTTCTGCGCGACTGGCGGCATAGGAACCCAGGACGTTGTAAGCGAGCGAAAGGTCACCGCGCGCGACACGCTCGATCAACCCGCTGGACGAGGAAAACAGCTCGACCTGATTGGCCCCAAGCGCTTGGACCAGTGTCCAGAAATCCCGGCTCTGATCCGCATCGCGCGCAGCGAGCAACAGGCCAAGCCCAGAGCGTTCGATGTCGTACGTGCCGACCATCTGAAACGCACGATCATCGTCGCGCCGCAACCAAGCCAACAGATCTTCGCGCGTCGCTGGAACGTCCATATTTTTGAAGGCTTGACGGTTGTAAACCATCACCGCCGGTTCGACCGATACGGCATAAGCCTCGTCCCGCCAATAAGACCACTCCGGCAGACTGGCGATCGCGGTGGGCGTGAAACGACGGGCATAGCCGTCGTGGACCAACTTCATCTGCAGGTCCATCGCGGAGGACCAAACAAAATCAGCCGTTTGCTGCTCTTCATCGAGCACGCGCTGATACAGCTCCTGACTGAGCAATTCATGATAGTGGATGGTCAGGCCCGGATTTAGCGCCTGATAGGCGCGCAGAACCGGTTCAACGGCGAGGTAATCAGCCGTCGAATAAATGTTCAGCCGTTCATCCTCGGACCCTGGCAGCACAATGGGTTCGGCAGCAGCGAAGTGCGCACAGAACAGGCAAGCCAATGCTGTCAGGTAGGCGAACGAGCGCCTCAGTTTCCCCACTCCGCTATCCTCCCAGAAGCGACCCTGCAAACAGACAAACTGCCCAAGGTGACTCAAACTCTAACGAAAGTAAGCTGTCGTCAGCCTGACAGAAACATGCGAAAATTGGTTAATGAGAGCCTTATTGGTTGAGGATAACCCGGTCTTGGCCGATGGCGTGTCACGCGCCTTTGCCCTTGCGGGACTAACGTTGGACCACGCCAGCGACTTGTCGTCTGCGCGCGCGTTCCTGCGTGAGTTCCGCGTGGACATCGTCCTGCTGGATCTAACGTTGCCCGACGGGGACGGCATGACGCTGCTCGGTGAGATGCGGGATCGAGACGATAAGACGCCCGTGCTGATCCTCACCGCGCGCGATGCCGTTCGGGACCGGGTGAGCGGTTTAGATCGTGGGGCGGATGACTATCTGACCAAGCCCTTTGCGCTTGATGAGTTGATGGCGCGGGCGCGGGCCTTGGTCCGGCGACAAGGGAGCGGCATTGACGCTAAACTGACCCTTGGCCCGTTGATGATCGACACCGCCGCCCGCATTGCTCGGCTCAACGACGACGATCTCGACCTCCCCCGTCGCGAATTTGCCTGCCTGTCTATCCTCGCCACCAATGCCAACGCCGTGGTCTCCAAAGACGCGCTGATCAGCGCCCTATATGACAACGCAGATCCGCCCACCCCAAACGCCATCGAAGTCATCATCAGCCGCGTGCGGAAACGGCTGAACCACCCGGCGATTGAGCTGCGGACCGTGCGCGGGGTCGGTTACATGCTGCTGGAAGCGCACCCACTATGATGAGCCTGCGCCAGCGATTGCTGATGTTCCTGTTGCTGCCGCTCATTCCGCTTTCCGCCTTTCTGATTGCCATGATCTATTGGGCCATTCGTTCCGCCACGACCGAGAGCTATGACCGCGTGCTCGAAGGCTCGGCCCTCGCCATCGCCGACCGTGTGGTGTTGGAAAACGGCTCCTTGGTGGTGGATTTGCCCTATGCGGCCTTGCAGATGCTGACAAACTCGGCTGAAGACCGCGTGTTCTATTCGGTGCAAAAGTGGCCCTCTGGCGAGGTTGTCACCGGCTATCGCAACCTGCCGCTCCCGGTTTTTGGTGAATCCAACACGATACTGCGGCAGATTGATTTTCGCGGCGAGCCGATGCGGATGATCGCAATCCGCGATGAAGCTTTGAGCTACTCAGCCAGCCAAGAGTTTGTGGTCCTGATCGCTGAGACGCTCGGCCAGCGCACCAACGTCCTGCAACTCTATTTGCGCTATGCTATTTTGGCTTTTGTGGTGGGGGTTCTGATGATCAGCCTGCTGACCCTCTACGCCGTCAACTTTGGCCTGCGCCCGCTTCGCAATCTTGCCGATGCCGTCAGCCAGCGCAGCGAACGCGATTTGCGCGCCATCCGCCGTCCAGTCCCACCCGAAGGTCAGCCGCTGGTGGACGAGATCAACGCCCTCTTTGGTCGGTTGGAAAAGACGCTGAACTCGCATCGGCGCTTTGTCTCAAACACCGCCCACCAACTGCGCACGCCCTTGGCCGAGCTGAAAACCGAGTTGGAAGTTGCGTCGATGGAAGGCACCCAACCGGACCTGCGCGGGCTGTCCAAGCGCATCGACCATCTGGCCCATTTGGTGCAGCAAATGATGCTGCTCAGTCGTGTCGGTGTGCAGCCCTCCGACCGCGATGATTCCTTCGGCGCGGTTAATCTGGAGGAACTGGCTCAAAAAGCCGTCGAAGACTGGTCCTTGCGCGCTTATCGCGCAGGGGTGGATTTGGGCCTGCAAGTCGAGGCTGGCGCGAGTGTGTCGGGTCATTCCGCGCTGCTGCTCGAAGCCCTTGGCAATCTGATCGACAACATCATCAAGCACGCACGCGGCGCAACAACCGCGACCATCACAGTCCGGCAAGACCGGCTGATCGTTACCGACGACGGCGCAGGCTTTCGCGCCAAAGGGCCGAGCGAACCCAGCGTGCAGCGCTTTGGCCTGAGCATCGTTGAGGAAATCATGGATCTGCACAAAGGCTGGATCGAAAAGGACACCGGCAAGAATGCGCAAGTGACCCTGATCTTTCCCGCCGCTGCATTGACCGAGGACAGCCCATGACCACCCCACTCGCCGGCATTCGCGTGCTCGATCTAACCAACGTGCTCGCTGGCCCCTTTGCCTGCCACCAGCTTGTTCATTTGGGGGCAGAGGTCATCAAGGTTGAAGCCGTTGGCCGAGGCGATTTAGCGCGCAATTTGGGGTCTGATCCCGCCTTGAACGAAGCAGGCATGGGCATTTCGTTTCTGGCCCAAAACGCTGGAAAAAAGTCCGTCTCCCTGAACCTAAAAGACCCACGCGGCAAAGACCTGCTGTTCCAGTTGGTCGAAACCGCAGACGTGCTGGTGGAGAACTTTCGCCCCGGCGTCATGGACCGCCTAGGCTTGGACTATCCAACGCTGAAAGCCATAAAACCCAGCCTGATTTACTGCGCCATTTCGGGTTTTGGGCAGGATGGTCCGTGGGTTGGTCGACCAGCCTATGACCAGATCATCCAAGGGGCTTCCGGCCTTATGTCCATTACCGGTGACGCGACTTCCGCGCCCCTGCGGGTTGGCTCGCCGGTCGCGGATACCGTTGGCGGCTTGACCGCTGCGATGGCGATCAGCGCGGCGCTCAACGCGCGACCCCGGGGCTGCATGATCGATGTATCTATGCTTGAAAGCGTTCTGGCGACGATGGGTTGGGTGCTGTCGAACCATCTGATTGGCGGACAAGAACCCGCCGCAAACGGCAACGAAAACCCCACCTCAGCGCCGTCGGGTACGTTTCAAACCGGCGAGGGGTTGCTGAATATTGCTGCGAACAAGGACGAGCAATGGGCGATGCTGTGCCAGCATTTGGGCCGCGAAGATTTGCTCGCCCATCCCAACTACCGCACCCGCGAAGACCGCAAAGCCAACCGCCACGCCTTGCGCACGGCGCTAGAAACCACGCTGCGGACAAAATCCGCGCTGGTGTGGGAGGCCGAGTTGAACGCCCTTGGCATCCCTTCGGGTGCGGTTTTGACCGTTCCGCAAGTCCTGCAATCCGATCACCTGCAAAGCCGCGACTTCCTCGAAGACTTCCCCAGCCCGGACGGCGTTGATCGAGCCATCCGTGTCGTCTCAACCGGCTTGAAAATTAACGGAACGCGACCCAAAGTCGAAACACCACCCCCGGCTTTGGGGGCGGATGAGGCAGAAATCTGGGGCGGCTTGGGGCTAGACGCCGCCACTTTGGATAGGCTGCGGAAAGACGGAGTTCTCTGATGTCCAAGCCCATCACGTCGATGTTTATTCCCACAAACGGGATCACACTGCATGCGCACGTCGCCGGCAGCGGTCCTTTACTGCTGCTGGTCCATGGTTGGCCGGAATTATCCTACAGCTGGCGTCATCAAATCGAACCCTTGGCGCAGGCAGGATTTACCGTCTGTGCCATCGACGTGCGGGGCTACGGCAAAAGCGACCGACCCGCCCCCGTTGACGCCTATGCGATGACCGAGATGATGGCCGATCTGTTGGGTGTGATTGATCATTTCGGCGAAGAATCTGCTGTGCTGATTGGCCACGACTGGGGCGGTCCCATCGTCTGGAACACGGCGCTGGCCTTTCCCGACCGCATCCGCGCCGTCGCGGGGTTAAGCGTCCCCTATTTCCGCCGGGCCGCCCTGCCACCGCTGGCGCTGTGGGATCGGCTCTATACCGACAAAGACCGGTTTTTCTATCAGGTGTATTTTCAAGCCGAAGGCGTGGCAGAAGCCGCTTTCGACGCTGACCCTCGCGCGGCCTTGGCCAAGATCTACTTCGCCCTTTCCGGTGATGCCGCCAAGGTGGGTGGCGTCTGGCCCGCGCTGAGGGTCAACGAGCCCTTGCTCGACCATCTACCGGTCCCCGACCCTTTCCCGGCGTGGATGAGCGCGGCTGAACTGGATACGTTCTCAGAAAACTTTGCGCGTTCAGGCTTCCGCGGCCCCTTTAACCGATACCGCAACATCGACGCCGATTACCACGCCCTGCCCGAGTACGGGGTGCAAGCCATCACCCAGCCCTCCGCCTTTATCGCCGGTTCCCTCGACCCCGTGCGCAGCTTTGTGCCCGGCCGTGACGCTTACCAGAGCGCAGGCGAGCTGCTCTCCGACATGCGCGGCCTGACCGTCATCGACGGCGCAGGTCACTGGATTCAGCAGGAAAGCCCCAAGGCTGTGACGACAGCTTTGCTGGACTTTGTCACAGGACTGTAGCCAGCCACGCCGCAACTGCCGATCCCATGCGGACATGCGTCGGCTGATCCCAATGGATCGGATCCCGGTCGGAGGACACAGCGCCCTTGTTTCCATCAAAGAACAGGTGCCCGCGCGTACGGCATAGGGCTTCCACCTTGGCCGTCAGCGCCAGCGACTTGGCGCGTCCGCCCCGCCACTCATCCGCCCATTCCCACGCTGGATCATCGGCCCGTGGTCCCAAGGCTGGCGGCGCAATAAACCCCAGCCGCGCCCCAACCGGACCGTCCCAAAGCTCACTCGCGCTGACACCGTCAGACAGCCCCGCCAAGCCCGCCACAATGTCATCCGCCGAACGGTCAAACTGCGCTTTCAAATCGTTGGTGCCGAGCATGATGAGCACCAGGTCCAAAGGCGTGTGCGAGCGCAAAATCGCCATCAGCGGCGCGGCCCCATCAACATGATCTCCCATTTCCGGGTCGCGCAAATTCGTGGTGCGGCCTGACAAGCATTCTTCGATCAGGACAGCCCCCAAGCCCTCCGCTTCACGCGCCATCACGACAGGCCAGCGATCCGCAAAGCGTTGCTCCAGCCCATCGTCCAGATAACCCCAAGAGTTTGAGTCGCCGTATACCAATATTCGCACTAATCTAACCTTCTCTTCAGTGCTTTTACCTTACACTGACGGGGAAAATATCATACAAACATGTCACAAGCGTAACATGTCACCGACCTCAAGCTGGAAAGCAGCCGACTATGTCCCGAGAACTCAAAACAACGGTTGCGATCATTGGCGCTGGCCCTGCGGGACTTTTGCTAAGCCAGTTGTTGCACCAGTCGGGGATTGCCAGCGTCATCGTCGAGCGCACGTCGAAACAACGCGTGCTGGAGCGGATCCGCGCCGGAATTTTGGAACGCGGCACGGTTGAGGGCATGGAAGAAGCCGGCTGCGCCGAACGCCTGCATGCGGAATGTATTCCCCATGACGGCGTCATCCTGTCGTTCGACGGTGAGTCCTTCGAAATTCCCGTTAAAGCCATAACGGGCCACAACGTCATCGTTTATGGCCAAACCGAAATCACCAAGGACTTGGTCGAAGCCTGTGAAGCGCGCGGTCAGCAGATTTTCTGGGACTGTCCAGACGCTGCAATCAGCGACGTAGACAGTGACGCGCCGAAGGTCCACTTCACCGCCCCCTCGGGCGAGGCTGTGACCCTAACCGCTGAGATCATCGGCGGCTGCGACGGCTTCCACGGCGTCAGCCGACAGGCGATCCCGGCGGAACGACGCCGAGCGTTTGAACGCACCTATCCCTTTGGCTGGCTCGGCATTCTGGTCGATCAACCGCCCGTCGCGCACAACGTCATCTACGCCAACCACGAAGATGGCTTCGCGCTGGCCTCCATGCGATCGGAAACGCGCAGCCGCTACTACGTGCAATCGGCACCGGGCGAGACTGTGGACGACTGGAGCACCGAACGGTTTTGGCAGGCCTTTACCCACCGCCTTGGCACGTTGGGGCAGCAAGTCAAAACGGGCGAACCCATTGAGAAATCCATCGCGCCGCTTCGGTCCTACGTGTCCGAGCCCATGCGCTTTGGCCGACTGTTCCTCGCCGGGGACAGCGCGCACATCGTCCCGCCCACCGGTGCCAAGGGGTTGAACCTCGCCTTTGCCGACGTGCGCCGCCTGTCTCGGGCCATCGCGCATTGGAAAAGCAGCGGTAGCGATGCAGCGCTTGAGGGCTATTCCCTTGATGCCCTCGCCCGGGTTTGGAAAATTGAGCGGTTTAGCTGGTATCTCACCACAATGATGCACCAATTTCCCGAGCATTCAGGCTTCGAAAAGCGTATGCAAAGGGCGGAGTTTGACTACATCCGCAGCTCTGAGGCGGGCCAGTCAACCATTGCTGAAAACTACGTCGGCTTGCCGTTTTAAGCCGTGTGACAACAGAACGGACAGGAATTTTGAGTATGAGCGACAACCGTTTGATTTTACTGGGCACCAAAGGCGGCCCCCGCATCGGCAAAGGCACGGCGTGGCCCACGTCCAACCTGCTGGTGGTTGAGGGCAAGCCTTACCTGATCGACGCCGGCTTGGGTGTGACCCGCCAAGTATGCAACGCCGGCTTCTTGCCCTATGACATCGACCGGATCTTCCTGACCCACAATCATTCTGACCATAACCTCGAACTGGGCGGCTTTATCCAGACCGGATGGACCTCCGGCCCCATGTCAGAGATGAAGATTTACGGCGCGCCGGGCGTGGCAAATCTGATGGAGCACTTCCTGCTCAGTCAGTCCTTCGACATCAACATTCGGGTCAAGGACGAGGGCGCAACCGACTTGCGTGAGATCGTCACGTGGGAAGAAATCAGCGAAGGCGCGGTTTACGAAGACGAACGCGTCAAAGTCTCCTGTCTCCGCGTGATCCACCCGCCTGTGCACCACTGCTACGCCTTCAAGTTCGAGACCGCCGCCGGGACGGTGGTTTTCGGCGCGGACACCACGTACTTCCCGCCACTGGCCGACTTTGCCAAGGACGCCACCATTCTGGTGCACGAAGCCATGTTCGTCCCCGGCGCAAAGAAAATCTGCGAATACATGAAGCCGGTGAAGCCGACGCTGTGGGATCACTTCGAAGCCTCCCACACCGCCTGTGAAGACGTTGGCCGGATCGCCACCCAAGCCGCGACCCAGCATCTGGTGCTCAATCACTACGTGCCGGACATTGGCGATCGAGGCACCACGGCCGAGGACTTCGAACAAGCGGTCGGAACCACCTTTGATGGCAAGATCACCGTTGGCCGCGACTTGATGGAAATTCCGTTCTAGAGTCTCGCAGACCGCTAGAGCGCCCCGTTGACGACATAGCGTAACGCCTTGGCCACCTGCTCGGGCGTTTCGGTGACGACCATGGCTGCCGCGTCGACTTCCTTGAGCGCGTGCTGGTGATCCGCCCCGTGCATGACGATGATCGACTTGCCCAGCGCCGCTGCGTAGCCGGCGTCAAAGGCGGCGTTCCACTGCCGATATTTCTCACCAAAGCACACCACGATGACATCACAATCCTCGATGCCCTTGCGGATGCGGATGGCGTTGAGCTTGGCGCTGCGCTGATCGTGCCAGAACTTGTCCGCTTCCGGCCCGGTGATCATGGGGCCACAGTCATCGGACAGCGCGTGGTCGGTCACGGGACCGGAGAAATCGATGCCAAGGCCGGCGCACTGCTCGATGATGGCGTCGCGCCAATTGGTGTGGATTTCGCCGGAAAGATAGACGTTCAACATGGGGTCAGGCTCTTTGTCGGTGGTTGAAGGCTGGGGGTCGGTGGTCTCAAGCCCGTTGTGCCTGAACTTGGCAGCGGTAAAAACCCCAAAACCTATCCCTGCGGCCTCAACGGATGGAAACCCCGCCCACCACAGGACCGGAGGCGCCAGCCGACCGGCGGCAAAGCCGCCGTCCTCCCCGCGTGAAGCCAAAAATCAAACAACGACGAACCGGGCTGTTCCCCCGCGCCAGCGGGGCACGACGCGCAGCGTCGAGGAACAGAGCACCTTGTGGGGGGCATTTGGCCCCCACAAGGTTCCGTTTGGTCAAGACTCCCTGATCAAACGAAGGGCAAGTAAAAGTCCCGCACTTCATCCACACTTGAGCTTTCCAGCCGCTTCGCCTCGTCCCGCTTTAGGAACACCAAACCATCGACCAGCAACGCCCCCAAAGCCTCGCGCAGCGCGCTGTCTTTGTCCAAGGCATCCACCGCCCTTTTCAATGAGGTTGGTACATGCCGCGTTGCCCGCACGTTTTCAATGCAGTCGAGGTCTTCTTCTGCCGGACACTCATAGCCCTGCTCCACCCCCAACATCGCCGCCTGCAGGACCGCGTGCACCGCCAGATACGGGTTCGCCGAGCCATCCGCCATGCGATGCTCCAAGCGGGCCGATTTCGGGGAAGCCACCGTTGTCCGAACCGTGGTCATGCGGTGATCATCCGCCCAGTTGCACCAATAGCCCGCCATCGATGCCGGGGTCAGACGGTCATAGGAGTTCACATTCGCCGCCAGCACGCCGGCCAGCGCCTCATGGTGGTGCAGCAAGCCCGCGACACAGCCCTTGGCCACATCTGACAGCGCACCTGTTGGCGCAATGGCATTATCCCCTTTTTTGTCCGCAAAGCTGAAGTTGACATGCACACCCGATCCCCCGCGCTCCGGAATCGGCTTAGGCAAGAATGTCAGGATCAAACCCTTTTGCGCTGCGATTTCCCGCGCCAGAACCCGCAGCAAAAACGCGTCGTCACAGGCTTTGATCGCATCGCCAAAGCACAGCGTCAGCTCAAACTGACCGTTGTCGTATTCACCGTTCATCGACTCAATCGGAATGTCGCACGCGTAGGCTTGGGTCCAAATGGCGTCCATCAAACCCGCCGGATCATTCTGCGGCCCCGTGCCGTAAACAAAAGCCCCCGGCGTGCCATAGGGTCGATACGTGCCATCTTCGCCGCGCTCGAACACATAGGCTTCCAGCTCAATCCCGATCTTGGGCGTCAGCCCCCGTTCCTGCCATTGCGCCACCGTCCGCCGCAAAGCCCCGCGCGCGCACAAGCCAAAGGGCTCACCGCGCGCATGCAGATCCCCCAGCGCGATCTCCACCCCCTCTTGCCAACCCAAGCGACGCTCCGCATCCGGCACCAAATCCATATCCGGTACCCCTTCAAACACACCGGTCCCCGGCATTTGCAGCAAGTCGCGGTCATAGGACACCGCCATCGCGGCGCGTGCAAAACCCACATGCCCCCCATTGGCAACAACATGCGGGGCCACGTATTTACCCCGTGGCAGGTTCAGCAGATCACAGAAGAGTGCGCGTGTTCGATTGATGGTCATGGCTCTGATCGTCCCACGAATGGCTAAAGGTTAGATAAAGGTAGACTAGGTTCAGCGCCGAATGCGCACAGGCAGGCTTTTAACCCCGCAAATGAAGTTTGACCGCGTCCAGCTCGGTTGGCCCAGCGCCTCCATGCCAGAGACACGCGCCGCGATTTCTTCGAGGATTACCCGAACTTCCAGCCGCGCCAACCACATCCCCAGGCACAGATGCACGCCCCCCTGACCAAAGGCCAGATGCGGGTTCGGATCGCGCGCCAGATTGACCCCATGCGGGTCGTCAAAGACCGCCTTGTCTCGGTTGCCTGAGACGAACCACAAAATCACCTTGTCACCCTTGGCAATGCGCTTCCCGCCCAGTGTTGTCTCTTCGGTCGCTGTCCGGCGAAAATGCATGGTGGGCGAAGCCAAGCGGATGAACTCATCGGGTGCCGTATTCCAAACAGTCCCGGTTTTCAGCTGCGCCAGCAGGTTCGGGTTCTGTGTCAGCTGATACAGCGCCATAGCGATCGAGTAGCGCGTGGTGTCGTTCCCGGCGGCGACCAGCAGGCAGAAGAAGTTTTTGAAATCCTGCGCCTCCATCACCCCTTGCTCGTCATTCGCGCCCAGCACGCGGGCCAGTATGCCCTCTGGATCTACGTCTTTCTTGCCGTCCATGACCCCTTGGGCATAGTCGTACAACTCGACACCCGCCGGGCTGCGAAACGGCATGAACCGATAAGCTTCCGTATCGACCTTATCAACAATCGTATCGGTAAAGTCTGGGTCCGTGTTGCCGATCAGCGCGTCGCCTTTTTCCACCAGAAACGGCAGGTCAGCGTCCGGCACACCCAAAATCCGCCCCAGCATCATCATGGGCAGTTTCTTGGCCAGGGCTTCAACGGCGTCAAACTCGTCGCGGGCAAAGGCTTCTGCTGCGATCTCCGACGCCAATCCGCGCACCAGCTCCTCATAGCGCATGATCGCTGGACGAGAGAATGCGGGGTTGAGGAAACGACGGGTCAGGCGGTGCTCCGGCGGGTCGGTTTCCTGAAATGTCCGCCGCGCCATATATTCTTCGTGGCTCTGGTCTTCAATCCGAATGCCCTGCCCACTGCTGAAGACCGCGTTGTTGCCGTTGGCCGTCATGATGTCCTTGTGCCCCGTGACGGACCAAAAACCCCGTCCCCCGTCGCATTCCGGCGTCCAGT
The DNA here is from genome assembly GCA_905479265.1 of uncultured Alphaproteobacteria bacterium. Lineage (GTDB taxonomy): Bacteria > Pseudomonadota > Alphaproteobacteria > UBA7985 > UBA7985 > UBA7985. The sequence goes on along the minus strand of CAJQLX010000033.1, from coordinate 29,111 downwards.
GCACGGCATCTTCGGCGCGCAGTCGTTCAAAGGTCCGGTGCGGTACACCGCCGGTAAAACTGTCATGGTCGCTCAGGTCGAGGTGACCATCGTCGTGTGCTGCGGCGTCAATCGCCTGATGAGCCTCCGTCATGGCGCTCCTACCCCCTTGGTCAAAAATTGTGTCATCCACTGCGCGAACCGTGGTCCGTCGTTGGGCCGGTCCAGCGACTCCTTGGCAGCGCCAAAAACCTGTTCGCCCAATAAATCAGTACACTCGTCCAGCACCGCTTGCATAAACGGCGCGTTAAATTCTGGGTGCATCTGCGTGGTCAGGATGTGGTCGCCGATCACAAACGCGGCGTTTTCGCAGTTCTCCGACACACCAATCCGCTCCGCGCCTTCCGGCAGCACCGTCACTTGATCTTCGTGGAAAGCATAGAAATTCAGGTCATCCACGGGCTGCATATAGCCCCGCTTGCCCTCAAAACGCGTCGTATCGATGCCCACATTCCACCCCGATACGGCCCGCTCAACCCGCCCGCCCAGGGCAACCGCTATGGCTTGATGGCCAAAACATGCACCGATCAGCGGTTTGCGCGCCGCGTGACAGGCGCGAATAAAGTCATAGAGGGGCGGCAGAAAAGCGTGATCGTCCAGCACAGACAGCGGCGACCCCGTGATCAGATAAGCATCCTGCTCGCCCATATCCGCCGGCAATTCCCCGGCAATGGTCATGTAAACCCGATAGCGAAAGCGCTGATCCTGCTCGTCGAACAGATCACGGAAGCGGTGCGCATCATCGGGGAAGTGATCGCCGATGGTGTCGCTTTTGTCGTGATTGACCTGCAAGATGCCCAGTCGAATGCGATCCATAGCCTTGGGGTCCACTGTACAGAGACCGTCCGTCTCCAATAATTCAATAAAATGAGCGCGGGGCTGGAACAGCCCCGCACCGTTTGGTCAGGCGCCCTGATTATTCACCAGCAATGATGCCAGCGAGCTCCAGATCCTTAGCGGTATCAATCGCGATACGCTCCATGGACTCTTCCATGCCCTGCCAGTAAACAGCCGCGCCAGTTGCAGCCATCAGCTCTTGGGCTTCGTCGGACATCATTGTCGCTTTGCCAACTTCGGCCAGCGTGTCGATGACTTCCTGTGGGGTGCCTTTGGTGACGAACAGGCCGTTCCAAAGCTCCAGATTGTTGATGCCAGACTGCGCCGACAGCGTATCAACGCCATCGAGCTTCCCAATCGGGTTCTCACCAATGTTCGCCAGCACGTTGATCGTATCCAAGCATGGCTCAATCAGCGCCAGTGTGGTGTTGATCACGTCAGCATCACCAGCGGACAGCGTGTTACAATCCAGCATATCAAAAGCGGAATCATCAGCGAATTCGAAGTCCATCAACTTCGCGGCTGCAAAGGTTGCCTTGGTCGGGGTCAAACCCGCGCCGAAGTGCCCCAAAACGACGTCATTGTCCTGCGCATGCGCCGCCAGTTCAGCCATGTTGCTGTAACCAGAATCACCCGCAGAGGCCAAAACGAAGGGATAGGTCAGGAAGATGCCAACCGGCACAAAGCTGTCTTCTTCGATGCCAATGCCGATGCGTGGCCCGACGATGGGCACACCCAGAACAAAGGAACCAACAACCGAACCATCCGCCGGCGCGTCGAGAACTTCCAGCGCACCCGGGAACGGGCCATCACCACCGCCTGGGCGGTTGACAACAGACGCTGGAATGCCCGTCGCTTCTTGCATATTGGCCGCAATCATACGCGTCAGGATGTCTTCAAAGTCACCGGGAGGCCACGGAACAATGAACTGTACCGGACCGGTTGGATATTCAGCCTGTGCGTTGACGGCAAGGCCAAGGCTAGCAACGGTTGCCGCTGCGAGGGTTAGAAGCTTTTTCATGGGAACCTCCTCCGAATTAAGCTTGTTGGTAATATCGTCATTCTCTCTCTGGTTGGGCGCTTCTGTCTCATCGGTTTTTCTTCCGATGATCCAGAACCATGGAAACCATCACCGCCGCGATCACCACAAGGATCACCACCGCCAGCGTGCCCGATACGGGCCGATCGACAAGATCGGTCCACGTCTTGATTCGACTGGCGCCTGCCGTCAGGCGCTCGACCATAATTGACCCGAGCACCATGCCCAGCACAACTGGCACGAGCGGCCATTCCAACCGCCGCAAAATGTAGCCGACAAAGCCAAACAAGGCCGCCACCACACAGTCGAAAAAGTTGTTGCGGATGCTGAACACACCCACAAATGCGAAAATCATGATGAACACGCCCAGAAAGCGGTTCGGGATGAAAATCATCCGCGCGATCAAGCGTGTGCTGAACAACAGCGCGATCACGACCAAAACATTGATGATCAGCAAGGCAATGAACAAGCTGAACAGAAAGTCTGGGCTTTTCTCAAAGATATCCGGCCCCGGCTTTACGCCAGCGTCAAAGAACACCACCATCATCATGGCCGTCAGCGCTTCCCCCGGCACCCCCAGCGCCAGCAAGGGGATCATCGCCGCAGCCGGAACCGCGTTGTTCGCTGTTTCCGACGCGATCAGACCTTCGGGCGAGCCGTGGCCGAATTGCTCCGGCTTCTTGGACATGCTGCGGGCCGTGGCGTAGCTGAAGAATTGAGCGACAAACTCACCCACGCCGGGAATGATCCCCATGATCGTGCCGTACACCCCTGAAATCGCAGTCACAGCCGGGTAACGGCGCAGCTCTGCCAGCCCCCGAAACAGCCCCCCTTTGAAGCGGATTTCCTTGGCAGGATCGTCCTTGCCCACCATGAGGAACAGCGCTTGGCTGAGCGCAAAAATACCGACGATAACGACGATCAGGTTAAAGCCCGATGCCAGCTCCTCCACGCCATAGGTGTAGCGCTCGAACCCGCGCAGGGATTGCCGCCCCACCAAGGTGATCAGCATGCCAAAACCAAACAGCCCCGCCGCGATCAGCATGGTCTGACGATGGGCGAGAATGAGCAGCACCATCCCCAGCACAGCCGCCATAAAGATATCCCGGCTGCCAAACAGCGCGCCCAAATCGCGCAAATACGGCCCAAACAGCATCAGCGCTGCCAGCGCCGTCAGGATCGAGAACGTCCCACCATAGAACGACGCGCTGTAGGCCAGCGCCAGCGCACGCGGCCCCTCGCCCCGGCGGGTCATCGAATACCCGTCATAGGTCGTAAGCGCGTTTACCGGCGTGCCGGGTGTATTGATCAGAATGGCGGGAATGGCCCCGCCGTACATCGATGAGCCGTAAATCCCCAACAGCAGCACCAGCGACACCAAATCTGGCAAAAACACCGTTGCCGGCAGCAGGATTGCGATGGCAATCGCCGGCCCAATGCCCGGCACCGCCCCAATCACCAAACCACCCAGCGAACCAATCAGCAACGCCAGCAAAACTTGTGGCTCCAGCAGGTTCTGCAGTCCGGTCATCAAAGCGTCCATCAGAAGTACACCTTCATGAAACGCGCCAAATCAGCGGGAAGTTGATTGTAGAGCCAGATGTTCACCGGGGTTTTGATCTGCAACATGGTTCGAAAAAACAGCACCGAAACAAAGCTGGTCGCCAGCGCAATCCCAACCCACCGCCAGCTGCGATAACCCAGCCGGTAGACCATCAGCGCGGCAAAAATCATGGTGGCGAACAAATAGCCGATGATCTCGATGCTGCGGGTGTAGATGATGAAGTAGGCGATAAACTCGATCGCTCGGATCCATTGGACGACTTCAAACCGGGTCTTGTTCGGCTTGTGCTTGCGCCGATCCAGCCGCGCACGCCGCCAGCTGAGCGCGAAGTTGCCAAGGGCTGCGGGCAGGAAAATTGCGACCGCGATCAGTGGCCCCACCCACGGCTGCTTGAGCGCTTTACCCAATCGCTTCTGCGGCAAATCCCGGTCCGCCCAGCCGCTTTCGCCAAAAAACGAAACCGCGAGGAACAGCGCCGCACCAAGGAACAGCAGCGAGAACAGCAGGTCGCCACGCTGCCGCGTGAAATTAAACAAGTCCGCAACATTGAACCGCCGCTCGGTGGGAATAAAGCTTTTGAAGCCCGTTCCCTGATCGGTTGAACGCAGCGCCACGTTTGCAGGCGTGGAGCGCAACGTCTGACGGGGATCCGTCTGTGAAGGGGCGGCGCTGCGGAACTCGGTCATGCTGGCCTAGCCCTCCGCCTGCAAAAGTGAGTCTGCAAGCTCAGCGATCACAGAAATGGCCATGTCGGCGTCTTGCTCTTCCATCGTCCATGTCCCCGTTTGGAACCGAATGACGAACTTTCCGTCGATTTTGGTCTGTGTCAGGTAAATCCGGCCATCGTTGTTGATGGCCTCGATCAGGCGCATGTTCAGCGCATCCAGCGCCGCCTCGTCATCGCCTTTCATGCTGGTCGGGACAAGACGGAAGGTGAACAGCGACAGCATCGGCGCGGTGACGATTTCCATCGCTGGCATCGCGGCAATCGCGTCGTGCACTTTTACCGCCCATGTCACGTGATTGCGGATCATGGTCCGCAAGCCGTCCATCCCATGCCCGCGCAGCAAGAACCACAGCTTGAGCGCCCGGAACCGGCGGCCCAGTGGGATCGACCATTCTGAATAGTTGATGATCCCATCTGCGCCTTGGGTCTTGAGGTATTCGGGTTGAATGGCGAGCGTTTTGACCAGGCTTTCCGGATCCGCCACGAAGTGAGCGGAACAGTCAAATTGTGCGCCGAGCCATTTGTGGGGGTTGAACACAACCGAATCCGCCATCTCCACACCCTGCCAATAATGCCGGAACTCGGGACAAATCATCGCGGAACCGGCCCATGCTGCATCGACGTGGGTGTAGAGCCCTTCTGCCTTTGCCACCGCCAGTGCGGCTTCGAGATCGTCTGACGCGCCGGCGCTGGTACCGCCAACCGAAGCGATAAAACCCGCAGGAATAAAGCCTTCGGCACGGTCCAATTCGATGGCCGCTTGCAGTCCTTCGATGTCCAAACCCCGGTTTGGCCCCGTGACAGGAATACGAACAAGGTTTTCTTCGCCAATGCCAGACACCCAAATCGCACGGTCAATCGAGGTATGGACTTCCGCACTGCAGTAAATCCGCAAGCGACCCGCGTCGCTCAAGCCCTGCTTGTTACCCTGCCAATTTAACGCCCGCTCGCGCATGGTCAGCACCGCCGCCAGCGTCGCCGACGAAGCACTGTCTTGAATCACGCCGGAAAAGCCCTCGGGCAGTCCCAAACCCTGCCGTAACCAGTCGAGCACTTTGCCTTCCAGCTCCGTCGCCGCCGGCGAGGTTTGCCACAGCATGCACTGCGCGGCCATGGAGGAGACCAGATACTCCGCAACCACCGAAATCGGCGCTGCGTTGGCGGGGAAATAGGCGAAAAAGCGGGGATGCTGCCAATGGGTCATCCCGGGAACAATGATGTCTTCGAAATCACGGAAAATCTCTTCCATGCTTTCCGCTGCCTCTGGCGGGGAATCGGCGATCGCATCGCGCACCTTTCCCGGCTCCAAAGCCGGGCGCACAGGCCGGTCGCGCAGCGTGCGGTGATACTCAGCGGCCCAATCAGCGGCGCGATGCCCCCATTGTGAAAAGTTACCCCAATCCATCGTCATTTTCCGTCGTTCTCGCCTGTCTCTCTGTGTCTGAGGGTGTGTCTGTGTTTGTGCGTTAAGCTGTGTTTAGCCGTTGGCTGTGGCGGCGCGCAGACCCGCTTCGATGCCGTCCAGCAGGGTCTGGGTTTCTGCTTCGGTGATGATCAACGGCGGGGAGCAAATCAGGTTATTGCCGGAAATGCGCACCATGACCCCGGCGTCGTAAGCACCGTTATAGATCTTGGCGATGCTCTCTTTATCCAGCGGGGTTTTGGTGGCGCGGTCAGAGACCATTTCCATGCAGAACATCAAACCCTTGCCCCGCACGTCGCCCACCACGTCGTATTTTTCCGCCAGCGCCTTTCCGCCAGCAAGCAGTTGCTCACCCCGAGCCGCCGCGTTGTCGGCAACGCCCATCTTCTTAATCAGTGGCACACAGGCCAGCGCCGCTGCAGCCCCAACCGGGTGCGCGGAATAGGTGTAGCCGTGACCAATCATCCCCATGGCCGAGGCGTCATTTTCGAACACTTCAGCCACCGATCCATGGATCATCACCGCGCCAAAGGGGTAATACCCGTTGGTGATGGCCTTGGCCGTGCACATGAAATCAGGCTGAACCCCTGTCAGGCGAGAGCCCGTCCACGCGCCCGTTCGGCCAAAGGCAGTGATGACTTCATCGGCGATCAGCAAGACGCCGTGACGGTCACAAATCTCCCGCACCATCGGCATGAAGCTTTCATGGGGCGGGATCACCCCACCGGCACCCAAAACCGGCTCCATGATAAAGGCGGCGACGGTGTCTGGGCCTTGGAAGGCGATTTCATCCTCCAACTGCGCGGCCACCAACTGCGCCAACTTTGCCGGGTCGGTCTCGTTAAACGGGTTGCGGTAGGTGTAGGGCGAGGCGATCTGAAAACAGCCTTGCAGCAGCGGTTCGTACTGCCGCCGAAAGTTGGCGTTTCCGTTCACTGACGCGCCGCCAAAGTGGGTGCCGTGGTAGCCTTTCTTGAGGCTGATGAACTTATAGCGGTCGCGCTCGCCCCGGATTTTGTGGAACTGCCGCGCCAACCGCAGCGCGGTTTCGACGCTGTCCGATCCGCCACTGGTAAAAAACGAGCGTGTCATGCCCTCTGGCGCGAACCATTCTTGCAGCATGTAGGACAGCTCAATCGCGGGGCCGGTCGAAGTGCCGCGAAAGGCGCTGTAGTAGGGGAGTTGCTGAAGCTGGTCTGCGATGGCTTTTTTGATCGGGTCGATCGAATAGCCCAAGTTGACGTTCCAAAGGCCGCCAACGGCGTCGATGGTTGTGTGACCGTCAATATCGGTCAGCGTCACCCCTTCTGCGCCGTGAATGACTTTTGGCGGGTTAGCGCGCATTTCTGCGGGGTGCGCCATAGGGTGCCACATGTGTTTGGCGTTGTTCTCTTTGAGAAAATTGCTTTCGCCGTCCATTACATCAGTCCTTTGATTCTTTGTTTGTCTGGCTGCGCACAGCGGCTGCGGCGCGGCACGAGATGGCCGAGATGGGATTTTTCATGCCGCCCGGCCCTCTAATTTCATGGTTCTGCGGTAGCTTTCGGGGACCGAAGCGCCCAAGGACTGCGTCACTGTCTGCGCAGCGCTCATCACCAATTCACTATACTCAGCGATCAATTCAGGGGTCATTCTTGACGCGACGCAGGCCAAGGACATGCAGCCCCAAACCTCACCGTTTGCGCCAAAAATAGGGGCAGCGACGGATGAGACTTCATCGTCGAAGCTGCGTTCGGCAACACCGTAGCCCATCCGCCGAAACCGGCTCAACGTGGCCTCAATAGCCTCTCGATCCGTCAGCGTTCCACGCTGGTATTGCGCAAAATCGACGCTGAGGTGACGCTCTGCGAGGTCGGGATTGCTGAAGGCAAGCCAACACAAGCCTGAGGCTGTCGCGTTGAACGGCAAATCCATGCCTTGGTCCACGTGCGCGCGGGTGGTTCGGGGGCTGTCAATCACCACAATCGTGGAAAGGCGACCACCGGCGTAGAGGCTGACGTGGACGGTTTCGCGGGTCTGCTCATTGAGCGTTTGGGCTGCGGGGCGGACGATATCGGTGATGGGAAAAGCGCGTTCTCGCAAGCGTGCAAACCGCAAAAACGACCCGCCGAGCCTGTACCGCCGGGTTTCCTCGTCCTGCTCCAAAAAGCCGGCGCGCACCAAAGCGGACAACATCCGCAGCGCCGCTGATTTGTCAAAACCAGACAGGCGCGCGAACTCGCTCAAACCGATTTCGGTTTGCTCGTGGCTGAAATGGTCCAGCAAGGACAGGGCTTTGTCGACCGTTGTCATGCGTGACGCTCTCTCTCCCTCATTCACTCACTCACCTGGAACGTTACCGGTTCCTCATAGGGAGAAACATTGACAGCGCTCCAGCGCGATGCAAGCATTTATTGCATCGCTGGTGATATATTGTCACCAACCCTTCCACCCTCCCCGGCGCACAAGCCACCGAAAGGACCGCTGTCATGGTGCAACAAACCGATATTGATGCTGCTGTAAGAGACTCTCACATTCCTGCGGCCAAGCACTGGATTGGCGGAAAGCAGGTTGATGCGTCAGACGGCAACGTGATGGCAAACACCTCCCCCATTGATGGGAAGCCCCTTGGCGCTTTGGCGCGTGGCACCCACGAAGACATTGACCGCGCGGTCGCCTCGGCACGAGCGGCCTATGAAGATGGCCGCTGGTCGGGCATGGCGCCAGCGGCGCGAAAGAAGATCCTGCACCGGGTCGCAGATTTGATCGAACAGCACTTGGTCGAATTGGCCGTGTTGGGCGTTCGGGACAACGGCACGGAAATATCAATGGCGCTCAAAGCCGAACCGGGCAGCGCCAGCGCAACCTTCCGCTACTACGCCGAGACCTGTGACAAGGTAAACGGCGACATTGCCCCCACGCCGCCGGGCACACTGGGGCTGGTGCACCGAGAATCAGTAGGCGTTGTCGGTGCGATTGTACCATGGAACTTCCCGCTGATGATTGGCGCATGGAAACTGGCCCCTGCGCTGGCCATGGGGAATTCCGTGGTGCTGAAACCGGCGGAAGTCGCCTCGCTATCGCTGCTGCGGCTGGTTGAACTGTGTCACGAAGCGGGCTTGCCGGACGGGGTTCTGAACGTCGTCACGGGCGAAGGGCGCGCGGTGGGTGAAGCGTTGGGGCTGCACAATGATGTGGATGTTCTGCTGTTCACGGGCTCAGGCGGTGTTGGACGGCGGTTGCTGGAATACTCGGCCCGTTCCAACCTCAAGCGCGTCTACCTCGAATTGGGTGGAAAGTCAGCCAGCGTGGTGTTTGACGATTACGGCAACCTGGGCAAAGCGGCAAAAGTCTCCGCCGGGGGCATTTTCCGCGACAGTGGGCAAGTGTGCGTGGCGGGGTCAAGATTGCTGGTGCAACGGTCGATTTACGAGCCCTTCCTCGATGCCCTCAAAACCGAGGCGGAGGCCATGATTGTGGGCAATCCGCTAGACCTGCGCACCACCGCAGGTGCCATAGCGTCGGAGACCCAATGCGGGTCTATCCTCGCCAAAATTGACCGCGCGCAAAGCGATGGCGCGCGCATGGTGACCGGTGGTGGGCGTATCCTGAGCGAAACAGGCGGCACGTATATCGCACCGACAATTTTCGCCGATGTCGATCCGCGTTCGGACCTTGCGCAGGAAGAAGTGTTCGGCCCGGTTGTTGGCGTTATTCCCTTCGATGACGAAGACCAAGCGGTCGCGCTGGCCAATTCCACGGTTTACGGCTTGGCAGCGGGCGTTTGGACCGACAACCTGAGCCGTGCGCATCGGATGGTTCGAGCGCTCAAGGCCGGGGTGGTGCATGTGAACACCTATGGCGGGCCAGACGTGACGGTGCCGCTGACGGGGCATGGGCAGTCGGGCAACGGATCCGACAAATCGATGCACGCGTTGGAAAAAGTCACCAAACTGAAAACCGCCTGGATGGCCTTGGACTGAGGCGTCCGCACTTGGCCATACTAGGCTGGGCTTTACTGGGGCTGGGTTTTACGGGGCTGGACTTTACCGGCTGACCAACTTGATGGTGTGCGGGGCGTGGGGTGGTTCGAAGCTGGAAAAGAACAGCTTTGCCGCCTCAAGTGTCCCGGCTGATTGCTTAACTTCGCCCTCGGTGATGCCCTTGATCCAGTTGGTTTTTCCGGAAACCAATTGCGAGAGAAAACCGCGTTCGAAGCTGAGTTCAACATCAACGACCGCAGGGGCTTGTTCGTGAAACTCGCAGACGCCGCGGCGCAGTTCGAGCGCGTGGTTGAGGCCTTGGTCCGTGATCTGAAAACCCATGGTCAAATGGCGCTCGCCGACCTCTTCAGCCTTTAAGCGCGTCGCCATGGTCCGCAGGATATTGGCCGAGGGAAAGGCGTTCACCACCGCTGGCGGTGCCATAACCAATTGTTTGCGGGCGCTGTCATCCTGTGATGGGGGGTCCAGTTCCATCGCGCAGGAAAGCCCCCAATTCCGCCAGTTGGGGTTGGCTTGGGCGTAGGACCAACCGCGTAAAGCGGCCCCCCGACGGCGGCGCACCGCCTCGTTTTCCGGGGAAAGCGTTACCACGTAAGCAAACATTTCGGCCGCCCACAGGTAATCCTCGTCCGCCATTGCGCGTTCAGCCTCAGCCAACACCGCTTCTGCCCCGCCCATGAGCGCCACCATGCGCGCGGCGCGTTCAGGCTTTGGCAGGGGGTCGAGATCCACCGGATCACCGGCAAACCAACCAATCTTGCCCACAAAAATCGCCGGAATGCAGTGGCGCAACGTGCCGTAAAACTCGCCCAACCACGGGTGGCGTGCGAGGTGTTCCGGCATTTCCAGCTTGAGCGCGATTTCCTGGGGGCTGTACCCCTGATTGATGAAGCGAACGGTCTGATCGTGGGTGAACTGGATGGCGTCGCGGTAGGCGGTGAGGACATCATGAATCGCGTCGGCGTCGGTCAGGGGGTGGCCGTGGTGGGGGATAACAGCCTTGGGGCGCAAATCATGCCGGATCCAATCAATGGTTCTTACCCACTGCATGGGGTCGCGATAAGGGGTGCCGCGCAGGGTGTAGAGATTGGGGTAGGCCTCGCCCTGAATACAGTCACCGGTGAGGAAAATCTCCTCCGCCGGCAAATAGACGCCAAGCATGTCATCGGTTTCTGAGGGAATGGGGATCAGCTCAAGCGTTAACCCGCAGAGGGTCACGGTTGTTCGCTCTGCGACCGTTTGCGTGGGGGCAATGAAGCCCCGTGGACCGGGATTGTGCGGCAAGCCCAGACCCGCGTGGACAAACCCCTCCTCCCCCCGAGGCAAAGCAGCGCCAAAGGTATAACTGGCCCGGCGGCCCATGATCGGACCGGTTCCGGCAGAGACTTCGGTGACAAAGTGCATCAGATCCGCGTGCGCCCAGATCTCAACCTCACCCTGCGCCACGTCGTCGGCGCTGACAAAACCTTCGACCCCGTTAACGTGATCGTTGTGGAAATGGGTGTAGATGACGGCGCGAATACGCTTGGCCGGAAAGCGGGCGCTGATGTCTGCCAACGCGCGGCGGGCGTCGTCTTCCTGCGCCATGGCATCGACCAAAATGAGCCCTTCGGGCGCGTCTATGATGGAGACGTTGGCGATGTTGTAGCCGATCAATGTGTGCGTCAGCGCGCCGGTCTGAACGATCTTTGCGCGCTGATAGCGCGCTGCGTGGGCAGCGAGGTCGGGGTGAACCTGTGGCAATGGCGGTTGTGTGGTTTTTTGAGGCTGGTCGCTCATGTCTCGATCAACCCCATGGTGGCCGCGACCCGAAAAGCGCCAATGCCGCCGTCGATCTTGTACTCTGCACCTTTGATCCAGCGACTGGCGTCTGAGGCCAAAAACAGCGCTAAATCCGCGACTTCATCGGGCGCTGAGGCCCGGCCTGCGCGTTCGATGGCTGCGGTGACTTGGGGGCCAAAGGCCGATTTGAAGTCGTCGAGAATGCCGGTTGAGACGGCGGCGGGACACACGGAATTCATCCGAATTCCACGCGGCAGACCCAGCGCGGTCTGTTGTATTGTCCAGACGATCACGGCTTCCTTGGTCAAATTGTAGGCCCGTGTCGCGTCGATCCCCAAGGCAGCCAGCGCCGCGGCGGGGTCGCAGTCGTTGGGCATGGACAGCAGGGTTTTGACTTCATCGATGTTTTGCGGCCACGCGGCCCCGGCCATGGATGCCATATTCACAATCGGCGCAGCATCGGCGAGCTGGGGCATCAACGCGAGGGTCAGGTGGCGCAGGCCAAACAGGTTCACCGCCAGAACCAGCGCGCCATTGTCAGCGCGCGGCGGAATGCCCGCGATGTTGAAGAGCATATCGACCGGCTCTTCGATCTTTGCCACCGCAGCATCGATGGCGACCAAGTCGCTCATATCCACGGCGAGCGCCCGGTCAGCGGCGGGACAGTCTGCGCGGTCCAACACGGTGACCCGCACGCCCTGCGCCTGCAATTTCTGTAAAATTTCCGCGCCAATGCCGGAAGCGCCTCCGGTCAATACGGCATGTTTGCCCGCTTCGCCCATGTGGCTACCCTCATCCTGTGCCAGCCTTGGGTTTTGAGTTTAGACCCAAAGCTGGTCATTTTTCCTGTCGTTGACATGTCACCTATCAGATTTTTGAGCCGCTTGGGAAGCTCTTTGCCCGTTCCGCGCTTGAACTCCCTTTGGGACGGGGCAAAGCTGGGCGTGGAACGATTGGCACCACGGAGAACAGGGAGCGAAACAATGGCGGATAAGGGAGCGTGCCTGGTGATTGGCGCAGGCGACGATACAGGCGCGGCGATCGGTCGAGCGTTTGCGCGGGAGGGGCTGGTGTCTTGCTTGGTGCGTCGCGAACGCCATGCAGAGCAGCTGGAAGCCCTCGCCCAGTCCATCCGGGACGAAGGCTTTGAAGCGCTGGCCATGACCGGTGATGCCCGCGAAGAAGACGAGGTGATCGCACTGGTCGATCGCATCGAAGCCGAGGTTGGGCCGTTGGAAGTCGCCGTGTTCAACATCGGCGCGAACGTCAGCTTTCCGATCACGGAAATGTCGGCGCGGGTTTATCGCAAGGTCTGGGAGATGGCGAGCTTTGCCGGGTTCCTGATGGGGCGCGAAGTCGCCAAGCGCATGATCGAGCGCGAACGCGGCACCATCATTTTCACCGGCGCGACGGCCAGCACGCGGGGACGGCCAGGCATGGCGGCTTTCGCGGGGGCCAAGCACGCCCTGCGCGCGCTGGCGCAATCCATGGCGCGCGAATTGGGGCCGAAGAACATCCACGTGGCACACACCATCATCGATGGGGCCATTGATTCGAACTTTATTCGTGAAAACCTGCCCAATGTGGATGAATTGCGGACAGAAGACAGGCTGCTGAACCCCGATCATATCGCCGCAAACTATGTGATGTTGCACCGCCAGCCGCGCGATGCGTGGACGCACGAATTGGATTTACGGCCTTGGAAAGAAACCTGGTAGGCCGCTGGGCTTGCTGTTGATTGGTGGGGGACGTCCGTTGGTGGCGTGATCTTCGCTTGTCCGCTTCGCGGCCTGCGCTGCGTTCCCGCGCAAGCCGGGTCGGCGACCCTGTCGCCGGTCGGCTGCCGCCTCCGGTTTTAACCCCCTCCGCGCCGGGCGCGTCGCCCCCTTGGATAAGGGGGCTGCGCACGGGCGATTTCCGCTTGGCTCAGCAATAGCGTTCTTGGCCGCGCCATTGCTGGTCACTGTAGCGGTCGCCGTGGGCAAAACCGATGGGCAGGACCGCTTCGATTTCTGCCACCTCCTCAGCCGTGAGCCGCAGCGCTGCGGCTTGCGCTGCTTCGCGCAGGTGCGTGACGGACCGCGTGCCCGGGATGGCGATCGTATGCTCCCCCTTGGCCAACACCCACGCCAAAGCCAGTGTTGCCGCCGGCACGCCCTTGTCACCGGCCAGCGCTCGGAACCGGTCTGTCCATGCCAAATTCGCGCTCAAGTTCGGTTCGGTGAAGCGGGGATTGCCATCGATGAACCAGCCGCTGAGATCATCGCCCACCGCCACCGGGCGATCCGTGAGGATCCCGCGACCCACGGGGGAAAAGGCAACAAAGGCCGTGCCAAGCTCGGCGCAGGTTTGCAGCATGCCCAGCTCGGGCTGCCGGGTCCACAGGCTGTACTCGCTTTGCACCGCCGCGATCGGGTGCACGCTTGCCGCTCGGCGCAGGGTGCTTGGTGCCACTTCACTCAGCCCAATCGCCCGAATTTTGCCGGCTTGCTTGAACCCGACCAACGTCTCCATCACCGCCTCAATCGGCAGGCGTGGATCCCAACGGTGCAAATAGTAAAGATCGACGCATTCCGTCTGCAGGCGGCGCAAACTTGCCTCCAACTGCTCGGTCAGAAACGCCGGGCTGTTGTTATTGGGGAAGCCATCGTTGCCCGCCGGATCACCGCGATAGATCCCGCCCTTGGTGGCAACGGTAAAGAAGGACCGCGCCGACGCACTGGACGCGCAGTATTCGCCGAAAATGGTCTCAGCCTGCCCCCCGGCATAAAGGAAGGCGGTGTCAAAATGGTCGAGCCCCTCCTCTCGCATGGCGTCGAGAATGGCGACAGACTGGTCTCGCGTGGTTGGACCGTAGGCCGCGCCGAAGCTCATCGAGCCATAGCCAATGGCTGCTATTTCAGGCCCATCTTGACCTAAGGTGCGTCGTATCATGGTCACGGCGTGTCTTCCCGGTTGCTGCGTTGATGTAATGCCGCCCAAACAACGCATTTTCGGGCCTCAACGCAAGCCCCAACGCAAGCCTGAACACGAGCTCTGGCGAGGGACCAGCGCTCAAGCGATTCATCCATCGTGGCCAGCGCGGAGCGGCATACCGCTAGCGCGCGCCATAGGCCAAATCAGGCAGCCACAAACTCACCGCCGGGACGTATGTCACGATGATCAGGAAGAGGAAGAGAACGCCCACCCACGGCAGACTGACTTGCATCACCTTGAGAATCCCCATGCGCGTGATCGATGACGCGACAAACAGATTCAGCCCCACAGGCGGCGTGATCATGCCAATTTCCATGTTGACCACCATGATGATTCCCAAATGGATTGGGTCGATGCCCAGCTGCATCGCCAAAGGATAAACAATGGGCGCGACAATCAGCAGGAGGCCGGAAGGCTCCATAAACTGGCCACCGATCAGCAGGATCAAGTTGATGATGATCAGAAACATCCAAGGCGCCATGTCAGCAGATACAATCGCGCTGGCGAGCTGCTGCGGGATGCGCAGTTCAGTCAGGACGTGGCTGAACATCAGGGCGTTGAAGATGATGAACATGAGCATGACGCTCATCTTGGCAGCGTTGAGCAGCACCTCGCGGGTTTCGCGATGCAGCACGTTCGCGGGCAGACTCCAGGCAATCTCAAGCACGGCACGGCCAGCGGCGGCGGGTAAGGCTTCGCCAGAGCGCCGCCAAGGGCTGTTCTTCAGAAAGCCGATGCCGCGATAGAACACGGTGGCGGTCACAAAGCCGTAGACAGCGGCAAAGGCTGCGGCTTCGGTTGGGGTAAAGAAGCCGGCATAAATGCCCCAGATGATCAGCACGATCAGCAGCAGCCCCGGGACAGCGAACACACCTTTGCGCAGCGCATCGCGGAAACCAAACCAGAACGGCTTTTCAATATTCATCCGGCCAATGCCGATCAAAATACCGCCCACCAGCATGGCCCCAGCCAGCATGCCCGGCACGACGCCAGCGAGAAAGAGGCGACCGACGGACTCATTGGTCGCCGCCGCATAGACCACCATGACGATCGAAGGCGGGATGAGGATCCCCAGCGTCCCGGCTGTGGCGATCAAGCCTGTCGCAAAGCCTTTGGGGTAGTTGCTGTCCTCCATCCCCTTGATCGCAATCGGACCGATGGCTGCAACGGTTGAAGGCGAAGAACCGCTGAGCGCGGCAAACAGCATGCACGAGAATACCCCCGCAACGCCCATACCGCCGCGCACCTGCCCCACGGCAGCAACAGCGAAATCAACAATCCGCTTGGCAGCACCACCCGAGGTCAAAAAAGCGGACGAAAGGATGAAAAAGGGAATGGCGGTCAGCAGGAACTTTTCGTTCATCGCCCCCACCACTGCGGTGGCCAGCGAGGTGGCCTTTTCAGACTTGATCAGCACGACCATGACCGAAGGCAAGCCCAGCGCAACACCAATGGGCGCCCGGATCGCCAGCAGGCCAAACACACCGAACAGAAGCACCCACGCCAAATGCGGGGCCAGAAAGGCTTGGATTGGGTCCAGAAATTCAAACATTTAGCGGCGCGCCTCTGAAGTCTTGGAAGACGGTGCGTCGCGCTCGTCTTTGTGGTCTTGGTGGTCTTGATGGTCTCGGGATTGGTCTGCGGGCGTCGAGGTCGACATGGAGGCAGCGGCGTTTGCGGATGCGACGACCTGGTCAACCTCTTCCTCAGCCTCGTGACCTGCGGTCAGACTTTCGCGCCGATCGGTCCAGATCTCCCAGATGGCGAAGGCAGCGGTCATGGCCAGCACGAAGAATGCCAGCGACAGAAACCCGTAGGTGAAGAAAAACGGGATTTCCAGCTCGTCAGAACCCTTGTTGCGCAGCACTTTAACCGACCAGAATTTTTCAAAGGCTTGATAGCCTGCCCGGCTCAGCAGCAGGGCATAAAGCACCGTCAGCAGCGTCGCCACGATGTTAAAAGCCTTGCGGATCGGCGCTGGAAACAGGTTGACCAACACGTCGATGCCAATGTGTACGCCTTTGCGCAGCACATAACTCATGCCGAAAAGAATGAAAAACAAGAAGATGTAAAGCGTCAGCTCCAAACCCCAAATGCTGGGCTTGAGTCCAAAGACTTCACCACCGAAGAAGCGGCGAACGATGACAGCAAAAAAAGCGACGGCGGTCATGGTGGCCAGCATGTAGGCCATGATGGATTCTTCAATCCATACTATCCCACGCCTGATTGAACGGAACATGTCAAACCTCGGAAATCGGCTGGAGCGTCAGACGAAAAGGAACGGCAGGCGACTCTTGTGAGCCCCCTGCCGTGGTGGTTGCACGCGACCTTAGTTATATCGAGATCGGTCGCGTCAAGCGGACTAGTTGCTCGCCGCTACGGCAGCGTCGATGATGTCCTGGCCGATGCCGTCTGCGAACTGACCCCAGACCGGCGCCATAGCGCTGACCCAAGCCGCACGCTGTTCTGCGCTAAGCTCGCGGATCGTGCCGCCCTCTTCGAGGATTTTGGCACGGTTGCTCAGGTTGATGCCCTCAGCCATTGCGTTCCGCTCAGCGGTCACGTCAGCGATGATGCCCATAAGCTGGTCACGATCGGCAGCGTCGAGGCTGTCAACAAACTCAGTCGACGTCACAACGAGATAGTCGATGATGCCGTGGTTGGTTTCTGTCACGCCATCCTGAACCTCGAAGAACTTCTTGGTGTAGATGTTGGACCACGTGTTTTCCTGGGCATCAACAACACCGGTTTGCAGCGCGCCGTAAACCTCGGAGAAGGCCATCTTTTGCGGGTTACCACCGATCTGGTTGATGTAGGCCTCGATCACGTCAGAGGTCTGAATGCGGAAGGTCAGACCTTCGGCATCTGTTGGCATTTCAAGCGCCTTGTTGGCCGACATTTGCTTCATGCCGTTGTGCCAGAACGCCAAGCCCTGAAGACCACTGTCCTGCATGCTGTCGAGCATGGTTTGACCGGTCTCGGACGCTTGGAACGCATCAACAGCGGCCACGTCAGCGAACATGAACGGCAGATCAAAAACGCGGAAAGACAGAGTGAACTGCTCGAACTTGGACAGCGATGGTGCGGCCAACTCAACGTCACCCAAAACCAGCGCCTCAAGCACCTTGTTGTCGTTGTAGAGCTGGCTGTTTGGGAACACTTCCATGCACAGACGGCCATCCATTTCGGCGTTTACGCGCTCAGCAAGCAGAGCGGCGGCTTCGCCTTTGGGGTGGCCGCTGTTCGCGGTTACGTGACTGAAGCGCACAACGCGCTCGCCGCTATCACAAGCAGCGTAGGCGGTACCAGCGGTTGCCAGCAAAACGACGCCAGCGGTCAAAAACTTTTTCATGGGATTCTCCTCCTCGAAAACACGACACGCCGGGCTCCCGTCCCAGCGGTGGTGAAGGAAGTACGCCGGAGGGGCCGCAGAGGAAGGCCCGTCGGGCGCTATTCTCTGGCGGTTGGTGACTTTTTTTAGGCATTGGGCGGAATTCCGCCGAAACAAGGGTTGGTGGGTGGCGAATTTCCGCCAATGGCCAACGATTGATGGGTGGCGCCCCCTTTGCTTGACCGCTGCGCGGCCTGCGCTGCGGGCTCGCGGGGGAGTCGGCGACCCTGTCGCCGGTCGGCTATCGCCTCCGTTCTTACCCCCTGCACGCCATAGGCGTTTGTCCCCCTGGGATCAGGGGGACCGGTCCGTGTAGGCGGTAACAGGTGTGATCAGCCGGGTTGGCCGGGTTGGGTGCAAGCACGCGCGCCTTAGCGTTGCCGGAGATTGTACTTGGCCAGTTTGTCGGCCAGCGTCTTTCGCGGTAACCCGAGGCGCTCCATCACCCGCTTGAGATCGCCCTGAGCCAAATGCAGCTCCTTTTCCAGCACGCTGCGTTCAAAATCAGCGACCTGTCCGGCCAAGTCCTGGCCAGAAGCCTGAGCCGCCGTCTGCCCCTCGCCCTGGCCTTCCAACACCGGCAACCCGAGCGCAAATTGCCCGGCGGCATTGCGGATCTCACGCACGTTGCCGGGCCAGTCGTAGCGCAAGATGCGGGTCATATCTTCGGGGCTCAAGCCCGGCGGATCATCGGTTTCGCTGAGGAAATGCT
Source organism: uncultured Alphaproteobacteria bacterium (assembly GCA_905479265.1). GTDB lineage: Bacteria > Pseudomonadota > Alphaproteobacteria > UBA7985 > UBA7985 > UBA7985. Next base: position 10,638 of record CAJQLX010000033.1, on the reverse strand, counting down.
CGAACAGCACCACGCGATCCGCGCCGCGTTCACGCACAGGCGGCACCCGGACCTGACTGGCGCTAAGCCGGTAGTAGAGATCCGGGCGCACGGTTCCACTTTCCATCGCCGCGTGCAGGTCGGTCTTTGCCGCCGCCATCACGCGCAGATTGACCGCGACGTAAGACTGACCACCCACACGCCGGAACCGGCGCTCTTCAAGGATGCGCAGCAAGCGGCCTTGCGTGTCCATCGGCATGCTTTCGATTTCATCGAGAAACAGCGTGCCTTTATCCGCGCGCTCGAACACCCCGACGAGGCTGGCGCCCAGCCCGCTTTGATCCTCGATGCCAAACAGCTGTTCGTTGATGTCAGCCCCATCCAGAGACGCGCAATTCACCGGCACAAAGGGCTGCATCGAGCGCGCAGAAATCGAGTGCAGCGCCCGCGCGGCGACTTCCTTGCCCGCGCCAGTCTCGCCGCTGATCAGCACGTCCGTATCTGTCCCGCCCAGCGCCGATAAATGCCGGCGCAAAGCCTGCACCTTGGGTGACGAGCCCAACACCTGCGTGAAGAGCCGGTCCCGCCCTTGCAGCTGGCGCGCCAACCGCCGGCGAGCGACTTCGGCCTCGCGCAGCGCCATCGCCCGCTGACAGTCCTTGATGAGCGCTTTCGCGTCCACCGGCTTCTCGTAAAAGGCAAAAGCCCCGGCCTGCAGACTGCGTACGGCCATGGGCACATCGCCATGACCGGTGAGCAAGATCACCGGCATGGCGGCATCGATCTCTGCCACGCGGGTCAGCAGCTGCTCGCCTGTAAGTTTGGGCATGCGCACGTCGGAGACGATCACCCCCAGCGTGTCATCGTTAATGTTGGCCAGAACAGAATGCGGTTGGGCGTAACCCTGCACGGCCAAAGCGGCCAATTCGAAGCTCTGCTCCAGCGATTCTCGGAACACCGGGTCATCATCGACCAGAAAGACCGTGCCGCTCATTGCTTCACCTTTCTTTGCTTCTTTGAGGCGGGCAGAGTTTGGTCCGCTTTAGGGGCTGCTGCGGGGTCTGCCTTGGGGTCTGCTGGCCGAACCAGCGGCAAGGTCAACTCGAACCGCGCGCCAGAAAGCGACTGGCTCGACACCAGATCGAGGCGACCGCCCATCGTCTCCATAAACTGCCGGGAAATGGCCAAGCCCAGCCCCAAGCCCTCGATGTCCGAACGGGTGCTGACAAAGGCATCAAACAGGCCTTCGCGAAGCTCCTCCGGGACGCCGGTGCCATTATCCTCCACCGCCAGCAGGGCCACGCCTGAGCCCCCTATGGTGTCGCTTGAATGAGCGCCGTCCATATTCGTGTTGCGCGACTGTGAGCTGATGACGATGTGGGGGGCGTCGTGGTCCTTGGCAGCAAGCCATGCGTTCACCAAAAGGTTATACAGCACCTGCTCCAGCCGGACCGCGCCCGCGACCACGCGCACGTCCGGATCGGCCTGCACCACCAGCGCCTGCGCAGCAGCGGGGAAGCGGGATGTCAGCCCGTCGCACGCGGCCTCGATCACCGGGCCCATGGTCACCGGTTTTACCTCCTGCGACCGCCCGGTCACAAAGGATCTCAAGTTGCCAACAATGCGGGAGACGCGGTCGGTTTGGGCAACGATACGGTCGAGATTTTCTTGCGCGCGCTCCGGCTTCTGGCGCTCGATAAACGCGCCGGCGTTCTCGGCATAATTGCGAATGGCCCCCAAAGGCTGGTTGATCTCGTGACTGATGCTTGCCGCGACCTGCCCCAGCAGTGCGAGTTTACCCGCCTGGACCACAGAGGCTTGGGCGTCTTCCAACGCACGGGTCCGCTCGGCGACTTTGACCTCCAGCAGACGGGCTTGCTCTTCCTGCTGTCGCGCGGTTTGCAGCAGCGCCAAGCGCCGCGCATAGAGCTGGGAAATCAGCAGGGCAAAGGCAAACGCTAAAGCCGCCAGTCCCAGCGCCCCGCCCGCCCATTCCCGTGCCGATAGCGCCCGCCCCGGTCGGGCAACCATCTCCATCGACAAATCAGGCAGTGCCAGCGTCTGAGAAGTGGCGCCAAAGCCCTCGCGACCATTGGCGTACAGCACGCGCCCTTGGGGATCGAGAAGGCGGATTTCATCGGTGGAGAGGTCCAGCGGCGACGTGGCTTCACCCAGATCAAAGCGGCTTACTGCGACGCCGATCACCGTGCGGTTCTTGAACACGGGCGCGGCGAACAGATAATCGCTGCCGATCAGAGCCCGCCCCAAGCTGCCCGCCTGTGCAAACGCCACAGCCTGTATCCATGCGGCATGATCGACATCAACCGCTGCATGCGCCGGTTCGAGCAAAATGGGCGCGCCTTGGGCCGACAGAACCATCAGCGCGTTGATATCCGTCAGGGCATAGAGTTGTTTTGCCAGACGCTTACCCGCGCCATTGGTCGGCTCGCTGACCAGCTTGATCACACCGGGGTGCCGCGCCGTCAGGACAGCGCCCTGCCGGTGTTTTTCCAAGTTGCCGCGAAAGCTCGCGACTTGGACTTTCAGGCTGAGCTGTAGCCGATCCTGCTGCGCTTGTTCCAACGCGCGGCGGTCGATGCTGGCCGTGGCGATAAACACCACCAGACCGAGCAGCAGGGAAAATAAGAATCCAAAGGGCATCAGAACGACGTTCATGCCATCGGCTTTAAGCGAAAATGGCACGCCCCAAAAGGCTTAAACCCAAAACAAGGAACATCCACAGCAAATAAAGGCGGAAGCGATCAGGCTGAATGCGGCGGCCAATCAACTCGCCGCCGACCTGAAACACCAGCGCGGGAATGGAGATCAAAGCACTCAAAAGCAGGGTCGATCCACCCAGACTGCCGTTGGCCATAAAGCCCAGCACGACCGGAATGGTTCCAATGCCCAGCAGCAAGCCGATGACCCCAATCCACTCCTTACGACCAGAATCGCGGCCCAGCAAGTAAGCCATCAGCGGCGGCGCCCAGATCAGCGTCAGACCCGCAGCCAACCCCGACAACGTCCCCGTCACCACCTGCGCCGGTCGATCGTAGCGATCCGGAATCTTCGGCACCCACTGGCCCAAATTCAGCAGCGCAAAGCAAACCACCAGCGCGCCTAAAATCGCAACAAGCACATCCTTGGGCACCCCCGCAGAGAAGTAGCCCACCACGCCACCAACGGGCATGGCCAGCGCCAATATGGGCCAGTATTTGCGCAGGGTATGAAACGGACTGCCACCAAATCCCACCTGCACCAGATTGAGCACAAGGATGGGAATGGACATGAGCACCACCGCCAGCTTGGGGTCAAGAAACAGGGAACACAGCGTAATCGCCGCCGTGGGAAAGCCGACCCCGAACAGCCCCTTGATCCCGCCCGCAACCGAAACGGCGAGCACAATCAGCACAAGGTCAGTCGGGCTCAGTAGTCCTTCACCAACAAACGATGGATCGGCTCATCCTCAACGATGGTCGGGAAGCGGCCAAGCTTGTCGAGGAAATAGTTGTCGGTATTGTCATCGTTGACCGTCGAAACCTCGCCAATCAGCACGTCGCCGCCTTCGCCCCAGAAAGCGTGATACTGCTTGGGCAGCAACGTCACGCTCTCCCCCGGTGCCAAGGCAATACGGCCACCGGCCTGCACGGTGCGCGGCATGCCATCGCACATGACCGTAACCTCCCGCGATGTGTCCAAGCCCTCGCCATCAGCCTCGCGGTGGTACAACTCGATCACCAACGTGCCGCCGCCCCGGTTGATGATGTCTTCGGCTTTGACCAAATGGTAGTGCATGGGCGAAAGCTGGTCTTGGCGAGAGATCATGATCTTTTCGGCGTAGAGCATGCCCTTACCCGCCTTCAAATCGGCTTCCAGACCATTGCGGACCGTGAACAAAAACAACCCCGTTTCCTCGAACGTTCCAAGACCATAATCGGTGATGTCCCACCCCAGACCAGCGTCAATGATCGCCCCCGCCTGCGCCTTCTTCGCGGCCCACTCGTCCACCGTCCAATGGGCAAACGGCGGCAAGACATAGCCAAAACTCTCGATGAAGGCTTGCCCTTCTTTGAGGATTTCGTTGATCGTGGAACGGTTCATAAGTGGATGGTCCTCAGTAGCTGTCGCGCAAGGAGCGAACGGTTAGCGTGTCGGCAAAGTGCGACTCTCCGGTGAAGCGAATAACGCGTTCTTCGCCGGGGACAAGGAAAAATCCACCTTCTTGGAAGTGTCCACGCGCATCGCTCTCCAGCTGTACGAACAAAGCAAGCTTCTCCGCCCGCACGGTAACGCTGTCCCCGCTGACCGTCCAACTCAGCCTTGGGTCAGGGAAATCATAGGCTTTGGCGGGGGCGTCTGCGATCCAGTTGGCTGCACTTACCGACCGTTCACCGCTGAAGGCTTGCAGCTCGACGATATGCCCTGTGGGTTCGCCTTCCATCCCCTGCACCGCTGCCATATCAAAGGTGCCAAAACGGGTTGCGTCCAAGCGCGGCACGTCGAGCGTCGCATCAAACCACCCCGACGACACCAGCGCGCCTTCCACCGAAAACAGGCGATAGCGCACGCGCACGTCGCTGAGGTCTTCGAGATCCGACACCACGCGCACCTCGAACCGCTTGCTGCGATGGGGATCAGGGATGGCAGTCACCAGCACGGGCGCAAAGAAATCCTTGGCCATGTTGTGACTGAGCTTCCATCGCCCCCCATATTCCAGCGTTGCCCACGAGGTGACAGGCCAGCAGTCGTTCAACTGCCAATACAGCGCGCCGGCGCAATGGGGGCTGTTGGCGCGCCAGTATTCGACGGCCGTTTTGAACGCCAACCCTTGCGCCAGTTGCGACAGGTAGAGCGTGCTTGGGAAGTCCTTGGGGAAACGGAAATAGCGGGCCAGCGTCTCCATAATCCGAGCATTGCCGCCTTCGTTGCGCTGGTGCTTGTCAAAGCTGGGTGAAGAGACGTTCCAGTGCTCTTCAGGGGCAAAAGTGCGCACCGTCGCCAATGAAGGAAAGGACTGAAACCCGAACTCCGAGCAGAACCGCGGGCGAACGCGGTAATAGTCGCTGAACGGCTTTGCTTCGTGCCAAACGTCCCAAAAGTGCATGTCGCCGGAGGCGTCATCGTGCCAAGCATCGCCAAAGTCCAGCGAGCCGTTGCACGGGCTGGAGGGCCAGAACACGCGGCTGGGGTCGTGCTGGCTGACCGCCGCCTCAACCGTTCGATTCAGCCGATCATAGCCGACCAAATAGCGGTCACGATTCTCACGGCTTTCCGGATACCACGTCAGGGCGCCAATGACTTCGTTATCCCCGCACCAAATCGCAATCGCAGGCGCAGACTGCAGGCGGCGAATATTGTGGTCGAGTTCGGCTCTGACGTTCGCAAGAAACGCCGCATCACTGGGGTAAAGGTGGCAGCTAAACATGGCGTCTTGCCAGACCAACAGCCCCATCTCCGCGCACAAATCATAGAACCAGTCTGGCTCATAAAGCCCCCCGCCCCACACGCGCAGCATGTTCATGTTCGCCTCAACCGCCGCTTCGAGCAGCGCGCGCGTGTTTGCCGGCGTGCGGCGGGCGGGCAAGGCGTCAACAGGGATCCAGTTCGCGCCCTTGGCAAAGATTGGCTGATCATTGACCACAAAGCGCATCGCAGTGCCGACGCTGTCCTTGGTTTGGTCAATATCGATGGTGCGCAAGCCGATCGAGCGGGTCAGGCTTTGCCCATCCATCGCAACCGCCACGGCATAGAGCGGCTGCTCCCCCATCCCGTTGGGCCACCATAGGTTTGGGTCTTCGATGGTGCACTGAGCCGTGGCGCGAAACTCACCGCCGTCAGCGGCTTGAACACGGAATAAAAGCTCCTGCCCATCGATGTGCAGCATCCCCCGTGCCTGCGCGATATTCGCCGGGTCGTACAACGCGCCACTGAGCGTGAAGGTCAGGTCAACTGCGCCGTCGCGGTGGTCCTGCTGCACGTTCAGATAATCCAGACTCAAGATGGTTTTCTGCCGCAATGCAATATCGCCAGAGACGCCCAAAGGGGTCAGACAGATGTTCCAATCCCACCCGCAATCGCAGGCGATCATGCGAATGAGGTTGGCATGGGGCAGGTCCACGTTCCAGTGCCACGGAATGTAATACTCTTGCGCCTCATTCAGCGCCTTCGCCGCAGCGACAGGGTTGTCAAAGGCCAACTCGATGGTGTTCTCACCAGCCTGCAAAACGCCTTGTCCCACGTCGAACAGCCAACGCCGGAATGCGTTGTCACAGCGCCCGATGTCGACGCCATTGATCCGAACTGTTGCCAGTGTATCGACGCGCTCCAGCTCGATCTGATCCAAGCGCATCGCGTCTTCGGCTGTCAGGTCAATCGTGCGCGTCAATGACCATTCGCGCTCCATCACCCAACGCACGGCGTCTTCGTTGCTGGCGAAGTAGGGATCGGGAATCAGGTCGCGCGCGATCAGGGCTGAATGAATGTCTCCGGGCAGCGCACAGGACACCTCCCCCCCGTCAAAAGCCAGTTTCCACGCGCCGTTGAGATTCATCACCATGCCTTCACCCTCCCGAGCATATACAGCTTACAACACCGGCTGATTGGCGTAGCGGAAATCGAAAAAATCGGCGGGCTTGGCGCGTCCGGTGAGATCATTGGCGGCCATACCGACGAAGTTGCCGGTGAAACTCGCGTGTTCTCCGCGACCACCTTCGTCCGACAGCACCGACGCATCCAACGCCGGGCCAGCGTCCTGCCACGGCCCATCCAGCGGGGCCCAGCGGAACTGCTGGCTGCGGCCACGCGTATCCACGCCCAACCGGATCGGCCCGTCAGGCAGTGCGATCCCCTCGTCCAGCGGAAAGGTCACCGCGCCCTCTGGATAGTCGCCCGGACAGGATTGGATCACCAGCACGCGCTCCCCCGCATCATTCAGGGTGACGGCCAGATAGTGAAACTTGAAGCGGTTATAGTAGGTCGCGAGCCCGGCCATCTGCTGATAGCCCTCTGGCGCGAAATCGAGAGTGACCTCCACGCTGTAGTCCCATGCGGTTTGACGCCGTGCCACCAACGCTTGTTCGAACCAAGACCCCATGCTTTCCCGCCCAAACAAACGCAAACCTTCATCCAGCGCTGTGGGTGAAAACAGGCGGTCTTTTTCCGGGCTGCGAGGCCATTGGAAGTCCATCGGCAAGCGGGCGTCATCAAAGCGATAGTGCCGAACCTCCACCGGCTCCAAAACAGCCGGCGCGTCAGCATCATCGGCGAAGATACGGTGCAGGTCAGCGCCGTCACCCTTGACGTACATCCACCCATCTTCGCGCCATTCCATCTCCCGCAGGCCGGTTTCGCGGCCCATGGGACAGCGCTGAACATCCGGCAGCGGACGCCCCATCAGAAATGTGTGAAACGTGCGACCTTCGGGGGTCTCAACCGACTGCCCATGCCCCACGCGCTGCACAAAGGCCTCTGGCGATTTGCGCGCGGTCAGGGGGTGCCAGTCGGGGTGCAGCTCATAGGGGCCGTCGATGCTTTTTGAGCGGGCGTGCGTGACGGCGTGCTCATACCCCGTGCCGCCTTCGGCAGTGACGAGATAGTAATACCCATCGCGCTTAAACAGGTGCGGGGCTTCGGTCATTCCGTGGGGCGAGCCGTCGAAAATGCGTTTGATGGGTCCGATCAACGCCCCTGCTTCGTGGTCATATTCCTGCAACAATATCCCGTTGAACATCCCACGCGGCGGATCCCGTTGTTCCATATAGCCGCGATGGTCCCAGACCATGTTGACGAACCACTTGCGACCGTCGTCGTCGTGAAACAGCGAAGGATCAAAACCGCTGCTGTTCATATACGTCCGCGACGACCATTCCCCATCGATGGTGGGACAGGTCACAAGGTAGTTGTGCGCGTCTTTGTAGTTGCCATCCAACCGCTTGATGTCCGTGTAAATCAGCCAAAACTGCCCATCGGCGTAGGACAAGCACGGCGCCCAAATACCGCCGCTGTCGGGATTGCCGCGCATATCCAACTGATCCGCCCGTTCCAGCGGACGACTGACCAGCGTCCAGTTCACCAGATCGCGGCTGTGGTGGATTTGAACGCCCGGATACCACTCGAACGTCGAGGTTGCGATGTAGTAATCCTCGCCCACGCGACAGAACGACGGATCGGGGTTAAAGCCGGGCAGGATAGGATTACGTGCGACCATGACTGGCATCCTTGCTTGCGGTTAAAGAGAGGCCTTCAGCGCTGGGTACAGCCGGCGATAGCGGGCCAAGGCGTCGGCGTAGGCGGCGCTGTGTTCGCGCCTCGGGTCGATGGTTTCCGCAGCCGTTGGGGTGTGCATGATCTCAGCCGTGCTGCCGCCCGTTGTTGCCATGATCGCCAGCCGCGCCGCGCCCATCGCTGCGCCGTTTTCACCGCCGGCAAGCAAGCCAATCGGCTGCCCCAAAACTGTCGCCAACGTCTCAACCCAGAACCGTGACTGCGACCCACCACCAATGGCGAGCAAGCTGTCAATCGCCGTGCCGGAGCTTTTCAGCGCATCCATGCAATCCGCCATCGAGAACGCCACGCCTTCCATCACTGCTTGCATGAGCGCAGCGCTGTCCGACTGGTGCGCCAAGCCGATAAAAGCCCCGCGCATGCTCGCATCGTTGTGCGGCGTCCGCTCCCCGGAAAGATAGGGCAAGAACATCACCTCGGATGGCCCGCGCACCGTCTCACCGACCGAAGCCGCCATCTCCGGCACCGACTGGCCTGTAACGCCTGAAAGCCAGTTTGCGCTGTCTGTGGCCGAGAGCGTTACGCCCATTTGATACCAGGCATCCGGTACAGCGTGGCAAAAGGCGTGAACCGCCTGCGCCGGGCTGGTTGCCCATTGATCGATCGCCGCCAGCAGCACGCCCGAGGTTCCCAGCGAGACAAACCCCTGCCCGCCCCGAACCGCGCCAATGCCGCACGCCGCAACAGCATTGTCCGCACCGCCACCCGCAACGGTCACCCCGGTGGGCAATCCCAGCTCACCGGCGACCGCATCGCGCACGTGGCCACTGGACGCGGAACCATGAACCAAAGGCGGCATATTCGCCGGTGTTAAGCCCGTTTCCGCCAGCAGGTCCGCCGACCATTCCCGGCTGCCGCCATCCAACCACGACGTACCCGCCGCATCGGAAAAATCGCTCACTTCCTCGCCGGTCAGCCACAGACGCAAGTAGTCCTTGGGCAGCAGCACCAAGTCGACCTGCGCGAACAAATCCGGCTCGTGAGTCCGCATCCATGCGAGTTTAGGGGCGGTAAATCCGGGGAATACGATATTACCTGTCAAATCGCGGAACCGGGGATCAGCATCCAGCGCCGCAGCCTCGACCGCGCTGCGCGTATCGTTCCACAGAATACAGGGCCGCAGCACGCGACGAGCGGCATCGAGCACAGTCGCCCCATGCATTTGGCCTGAAATGCCAATGCCGCGCACCGCTTTCATGTCCTTGGGAAATTCCGCGTTGAGCGCGGCAAAGCAGGCCTTGGTCGCTGCGATCCAATCGGCTGGATTTTGTTCGCTCCACCCGGGGTGCGGGCGCAGCATTTCGTAGTGTGATTCTGCAGAGCCTCTTACAGTCTGCTGCTCGTCAATCAGCAGCGCCCGAAGCCCTGAGCTTCCCAAATCCAACCCAATGTACATCTATAGCGTCCTCCAGGCACCATCCTCCTTCGACGATGCCACGCATGCTTCGATAAAACGGACCCCATCCACACCGTCTTGCACCGTTGGTAACAAGGGCGCAGAACCGCCGCGAATGAGGGTTGCCGCTTCACTATAGAGCGTTGCAAAGGCTTCTAGATAGCCTTCAGGGTGCCCACCTGGAATTCTGGACGCTGCCGCTGCCATTTCACCCGCTCCCGCGCCGCCGCGCGTGATGATTTGTGGCATCTCACCAAGGGCTGCAAAGCGCAGCATATTGGCCGACGATTGGTTCCACTCGATCGAGCCCTTGGTGCCAGAAACACGCAGGCGCAATTCGTTCTCGTACCCCGGTGCCACTTGCGTCGCCAACAACACGCCTTTGGTGCCGCCACTGTAATCCAACATCACGTGCGCATTGTCGTCCAACCGCCGCCCATCGACGAAACTATGGAGTTGCGCTGACAGGCGCTCGACCTGCTTCTGCGTGGTAAAACTGACGAGGTTGAACGCGTGCGAGCCAATATCGCCGATGGCCCCGCCTGCGCCCGACCGGGCCGGATCTGTGCGCCAAGCGGCTTGCTTTACGCCTTCGCTTTCCACGTCTTCGCTCAGCCAATCCTGCACGTATTCCACGTGCACCAGCCGCAGTTCGCCCAAATCGCCGCGCTCGATCATCTCGCGCGCTTGGCGAACCATGGGATAGCCGGTGTAATTGTGGGTGAGAACAAAGGCTGTTCCGGTGCGACTTGCCACGTCTGCCAACGCGCGGGCGTCCGCGCCGTTGCCGGTCAGCGGCTTGTCACAAATCACCGGAATACCGGCTTCGAGGAAAGCTTTTGCGGCGGGGAAGTGCACGTGGTTTGGAGTGACGATGGAAACCGCGTCGATGCCGTCTTCACGGGCTGCTTCAGCCGCCGCCATGGTCGCGAAATCGGGGTAAATCCGATCTGCCGCCAAACCCAATTCCTCGCCCGAGG
>CAJQLX010000032.1 GCA_905479265.1 uncultured Alphaproteobacteria bacterium | reverse complement strand
TGGTGAGCGATGTGGTCGGTTTTGCGTTCCAGCATGCCGTAAACGCCGTGGTCATAGGTGCCGTAAACCGAGGCGCGAGACATCATCCGCACGTTCGGCAGGCTTTCCAGCTCGTCAAGTGTGTTTGCCATCCAGTCGTGGTCACTGTCGCCAGCCAAAGCGCCGCCAAAGACGAAATCCTGTTCTGCCAGCAAAACCTCCAAACCCCCTCGGCCTGCTGTCAGCGCAGCCTGCAGCCCGGTTGGACCACCACCGATGACGAGCACATCACAGTGCAAGAAGCCCTTATCGTAAGAACCGGTGTCGTGCGACCCACTGAGCGCACCCAGACCAGCGGCACGGCGGATGATGGGTTCATAGACCCGTTCCCAGAACGCCCGAGGCCACATGAATGTCTTGTAATAGAAACCAGCGCCCAAAAACGCCGAGAACGCGTCATTGACGGCCATCAAATCATTCTCAAGGCTGCCAAGGTGGTTCTGTGAGCGAGCTTCTAGGCCGTGGAACACTTCTGTTACGGTGCCGCGTGCGTTTGGTTCCTGCGCGCCATCGCGGCCCAGGGTGAACAGCGCAGAGGGCTCTTCGGGGCCAGCGGTGAAAATACCGCGAGGGCGATGGTATTTGAAGGAGCGTGCGACCAGCTTCACGTCATTGGCGATCAGCGCAGAGGCCAGTGTGTCGCCGGGGTGGGCATCATAGGCCGTACCGTTGAAGGTAAACCTGAGCGTTTCGGAGCGGTCAACCAAGCCCGTATGGTCGAGGCGGTTTGCTTGTGTCATTGGCCGCGCCCTCGTTCTCGTGCCACGTCGCGGGCAAGGCGCACGTGGGTGATTTCGTGGGTTGTCGTATCGCGGGTTACGACCAGCCAAGACCGGTCGCCCTGCTCATGAAACCACAATTCTTCATGGGGGCCAGCGGGGTTATCGCGCAGGTATTGGTATGTGTGAAAAGCCGCAGCCGCGCCGTCTTGCTCGCCGTCGGGACGGTCGATCAGCGATGCATCGCCGAGGTAGACAAATTCGGCCGCATCGCGTGGGCCTAACAGGGGATGATTGATAATCATTGTACGGTGACCTAGTGCAGGTTCGGCTGAGCGCCGACCCCCTTTTCATCGATCATGGCACCGCGCATGAAGCGGTCCAGACGGTATTCTGTTGCCACGTGATGGGGTTCATCCCGTGCGAGCAAATGGGCGTAACAATAGCCAGACGCCGGCGTTGCCTTGAACCCGCCGTAGCACCAGCCACCATTGAAGTAGAGGCCGTCAACGCTGGTTCGATCAATGAACGGCGACCCGTCCATGGACATGTCCATGATCCCGCCCCACGAGCGCACAACCTTGGCCCGACCAAGCGACGGCATCAGCGACATTCCGCCTTCGCACACGTCTTCGATCACGGGCAAATTCCCCCGTTGGGCGTAGGAGTTGTAGCCATCGATATCACCGCCAAAGACCAATCCGCCCTTGTCGGACTGGCTGAGGTAGAAGTGGCCAGCGCCATAAGTGATAACGCCGGGAATGATCGGCTTCATGGCTTCGGATACAAAGGCCTGCAGAACGTGGCTCTCGATGGGCAAGCGAAGACCGGCAAGGGACATGACTTTGCTGGACGATCCAGCAACACAAACCGCGACTTTCTTGGCCCGGATCGTGCCGCGTGAGGTTTGAACACCGGTGATCGCGCCACCAGCGATGTCCATGCCCGTTACTTCGCAATTCTGGATGATGTCCACACCATGCTCGCTGGCGCCTTTGGCATAGCCCCAAGCCACAGCATCGTGGCGTACCGTACCGCCGCGCGCCTGATACAGGCCACCTTGGATCGGGAAGCGAGCATTGTCATAGTTGAGCGTGGGATAAAGCGAACGCACGGCGTCCTGATCCAACAGCTCCGCATCTACGCCATACATCCGCATCGCGTTTCCGCGCCGCGCATAGGCGTCGCGCTGTCCGTCGGAGTGGTAGAGGTTCAGCACGCCACGCTGGGAGACCATGGCATTGTAATTGAAGTCCTGCTCCAGGTTCTCCCACAGTTTCATGGAGAACTCGTAGAAGGGCTCGTTGCCGGGAAGCATGTAGTTGGAACGGATGATGGTGGTGTTTCGGCCCACGTTACCGCCGCCAATCCAGCCTTTCTCGACCACCGCGACATTGGTGATGCCGTAAACCTTGGCCAGATAGTACGCCGTGGCCAAGCCGTGACCACCGCCACCAACAATGACCACGTCATACTCGGCCTTTGGCTCGGCGTCGCGCCAAGTCGGGGTCCAGCCTTTGTTTCCGGTCAGGCCTTCCATGAGGATACGTAAAGCTGAGTAACGCACAAGCGCTCCAGAGGTAATGAAAACGTGGATTGAGCTAACCGCCTGTGCGTCAGCAAGTATTCCAAAAAAGTGCAGTTTCTTTTAAGAAAAGAGACAAGCACAGTTTTGCATCACAGGGAGAGCGCAGGTGGCTGAAGGCACGCGCCGGGTTGGTATTGTTGGTCTTGGCGGGTTTTCGCTGATGTCTATGGCGTCCACCATCGAGCCGCTGCGCGCGGCAAATCTGATCGCAGATCAGCCGCTGTACGAGCTGGATTTTCTATCGACCCAAGCCAGCGGACGGTCTTCGGTGGGTTTACAGATCCCCGGTGCGGTGCCCTTGCGCGGGGCGGGTCGGCAGGAATTTGTTATTGTTGTTGCCGGTGGGGATCCCTTTAGCGTGGCCGATCGCAACCTGTTTGAATGGTTGCGGGAGCAGGACGAAGCAGAAACAACCTTGTGCGGCGTGAGTGGCGGGCCGGTGATTTTGGCGCGAGCCGGGGTGATGGCCGGGTATCGCATGACGGTTCATTGGGAGCACCGGGAACGGCTGGTGAGCCAATTCCCATCGCTGATGGTATCGCGCGCGCTGTACGTCCGAGACCGCCGCCGTTTGACCTGCGCCGGCGGGATTGCGCCTGCGGATATGATGCATGCCATGATCTCCAACGATCACGGCTCCGATTTTGCGCAGAAGGTCAGCGACTGGTTTCTCCATACGGAAATCCGCGCCTCGACCCGTCCACAGCGCGGCAGCATCGCTGCGCGGTTTGGTTCGCGGGATAAGCACGTGCAATCGGCGATACAGTTCATGCAGGACAGTTTGGGCGATAGCTTCTCGTTGGAGGATATGGCGCGGAACTGCAATCTGTCGAAGCGTCAGCTGACACGGCGGTTTCAGGAAGACATTGGCACCACGCCGATGAAGCTGGCCATGACCCTTCGGTTAGAGACGGGCCGCGATTTACTGGGAACCAGCAGCCTGTCCGTGACGGAAATTGCCTATGCGTTGGATTTTTCATCGTCTGCGCATTTCACGACATTGTTCCGCAAACACTTCGATGAAACACCGTCCAACGCCCGGAAACGCCTGCGCCAATCTGAAAAAGGGTGATGAATCCTAAGAATAATTGTTGCCATACAGTAAAAACATTGGATAAAGTTTCTTAAGCGTGAAAAAAGTTTCCTTATGACGCTCCGGTCCTGCCGGTTTGTCGAGGAGGGGATGAGGCGGTGAGAGACCTCGTTCTTTGGTTTGCTTTCTACACTGTTTGGTCGATCAGCAGACCCAAATCTCTTTTCACGCAACCGGCCGCTGAAGTGGTTTTCGGCGGCGATCACAGGAGAAGAGAGAATGAAATCCTTGTTGAAGACAATGGCTGCAGCAGCAGTTGTTATCGCGCCGGGTGTGGCTTTCGCGGAAGATTCCAACGACCCAATCATTATTCCAATTCACAACTGGTCCAGCCAAATCGTGATGTCCAACGTTGTTGGTCAGATGTACGAAAGCATGGGCTTGAACGTTGAATTCGTGACAACCGACTCCCAAGCTGTTTACGAATCAGTTCGCCTTGGCGACGTGGCGCTTGAGCTTGAAGTCTGGGAAGGCGCGTTTGGCGCATCCTTCCGCGAAGCCCTGTCCAAGGGCGGTCTGCACGACGTGGGTGATCACGATGCTGTAACGCGTGAGGACTGGTGGTACCCTATGTGGACGAAAGAGTCCTGCCCAGGCCTGCCAAGCTGGGAAGCGCTGAACGATTGTGCAGCCGTCTTCGCGACTGCTGAAACAGGTGACAAAGGCCGTTACCTCGATGGTCCCGTTGACTGGTTGAAGCACGGTCAGGAGCGCGCAGCTGCTCTGAACCTGAACTTCACCGTGATCAACGCGGGTTCCGCTGCGGCTCTGTGGGCTGAAATTGGTGCGGCTGAAGCCGACAAGAAGCCGGTTCTGGTGTTTAACTGGACGCCAAACTTCGCTGAGGCTGTATGGCCGGGTGAATTCGTTGAATTCCCAGCATGGGAAGACGGCTGTGACACCGACCCAACCAAAGGTCCAAACAAGGACGAGCTGTACGACTGTGGCAACCCGGCGAACGGTTACCTGAAGAAGGCAGCATGGGACGGCATGAAGGACAAGTGGCCAACAGCTTACTGTGTTCTGAGCAACATCTCCTTCACCAACCCACAGATCGCTGAAATGGCGAAGTTGGTCGATACGGACGATCTTGAGCCGGTTGAAGCCGCTGAAGAATGGCTGGCCGCAAACGGTGATGCCGTACAGCCGTGGATTGACTCCTGTAGCTAAGATCTGAATTCTTAGTTGAGTGCCTTGTAAGCACCGCTCTAGCCTTTTGAGCTGGGGCGGTGCCTTTCTCCTGAAAAGAAGAACACGATGACCGAAGCTGCGCCCGTTATTTCCGCCAAGAATGTCTGGAAGCTTTTTGGACCCAACCCCAAGAGTTATCTCGGGTCGATGGAGCCAAACCGAAGTTTCGAAGATATTCGAAAAGACGGCTATATCGCGGGGGTTAAGGACGTTTCTATCGACGTCGGTCGCGGTGAAATGTTGGTCATCATGGGGCTGTCTGGTTCAGGCAAGTCAACCTTGGTGAGGTGTTTCTGTCGCCTGCATGAAATCACCGGCGGAACGATAGAGGTTGAGGGGCAAGACATCATGTCCCTGGGCCAGAAAGAGTTGATCGATCTGCGCCGGCGCAAGATGGGTATGGTTTTCCAATCCTTTGGTCTGCTGCCGCACCGCACCGTGCTGGAGAATGTTGCCTTTCCGTTGGAAATGCGCGGACAGGAACGGCACACGCGGCGTGAGCGCGCGCTTGAAGTTATTGAGCTGGTAGGGCTAGCCGGGCGCGAAGACTACTTCCCGCGCGAATTATCCGGTGGCCAGCAACAGCGCGTCGGTATTGCGCGATCCTTGGTTATCGAGCCAGACATCTGGTTCCTCGATGAGCCGTTTTCCGCACTCGACCCCCTGATCCGCCGTGAAATGCAGGACGAGTTCCTGCGGCTGCAAGGGATACTTGGCAAAACGGTTGTGTTCATCACGCACGATTTTGACGAAGCCCTTCGCCTCGCCGATCGTATCGCGATCATGAAGGACGGCGCGGTTGAACAGTGCGCCACGCCCGGTGAGATCGTCATGAACCCCGCGACCGAATACGTGCAGAAGTTCACCGAAGACATCGACAAAGCCCGCGTCGTGACCGTTGGCGCGCTGGCACGGGCGAGTGCCCACACGGCGGCGGCGGACGGAAACGCCTTGGACAGCGAAGCCACCATACAGGGCTTGGCCCGCCAATTGATCAATGACACCCGCGCGTTTATGCCGGTTCAGGACAAGGGCGGTGCCTTGCTTGGGACGATCAAGCGACAGGACGCACTGGATCTGCTGCTGGGGGCAGAGGGCTGATGGTTGCGCAGGCCGATCCTTCAAACGCGGCTCTTTCCCGGCTGAGTTCCTTGCATTTCTCCGTGGTGCTGCTGGTGGTTTCGGCGCTGCTGATGATCGCGCATTCCATGGGGGTGCTGCCGGCTTGGCTGGTGCGATTGCCCGAAGCTGTGATTCCGCCGACCGCTGAAGTGCTCGACGTTGTTTTTGCTTTTGTGCAAAACGATTTGGGCCTGATCCACGTCACGCGTTCGATTGCGGCGGGGCTGGAATACTTGCTCGATGCTACGGGCAACATCCTCTACGGCAAAAACCGCTTTCCCTATCTGAACCGGGTATCGTTCCTGTTTATCGAAAGCCTTGGGCCGATTCCGTGGTCGGCGGTTGCCGCTGGCATGGCGGTGCTGGGCTTTTGGCTTGGCGGCTGGCGGATGGCGATCTTGGCGGGGGGAACCTTTGTCTGGACCGCGATGATCGGACAGTGGGACATTGCGATGCAGACCATGTCGGTTCTCATTGTCGCCGCGCCGATTGCGTTCCTTATCGGCTTGATGCTTGGCATTGCCGCTTGGCAATGGCGCTGGGTCGACAACGCGATCAAGCCAATCTTGAGCGTGCTGCAAACCCTGCCGTTCTTTACCTATCTACTGCCTGCGGTGATCTTCTTCAAAGTCGGGCCGACAGCCGCAGCCGTGGCGACGATCATCTACGCCATTCCGCCGATGATCCTGATGACCACGTTGGGCCTGCAAAAAGTCTCGCCTGATATCGTGGAGGCTGGAAAGATGTCCGGCTGCACCCGCTGGCAGATGCTCACCCGCGTCTATATTCCTGCCGCAAGGACAGAGATCCTCGTGGGTGTGAACCAAGTGATTATGCTGTGTCTGGCCATGGTGGTCCTGACGGCCTTTATCGGCATGCCGGGCCTTGGGGCCAAGCTGCTGGCGATGATGAACAGTTTCAAGCTGGGTCGGTCGTTTGAGATTGGCGTCACGATCGTGCTGCTCGCCATCACGCTCGACCGCCTGTCCAAGGCATGGGTTGTGAAGCAGCCCAAGCATTGGGAGCGCGAAACCCCATGGTGGGAGCGGCACTTCTTGCTGCTGCTCGGCTTGGGCGCGTTTGCCGCGTTCTATATCATCTCACAGTTTCAGACCTTTGAGATCCTCAACGAAGTTGGCCGCAAGCAATCCTGGTCCAAGGGCCGCGAGATCGACCGCTGGATCAAAGGTGTGCTGGAGATCGACTCAATTCAAGCGGTGACAGGCTGGCTGCGCTGGTTCCTGAACGTCAAAGTGCTGATCCCGTTCCGCAATGCGCTGCTTTGGGTGCCAACCCCGGCGCTGATTATGATGGTTGTGGCGCTGGCCTATTGGCTGGGTGGGCGCAAGCCTGCGATCTACGCGGCGGTGTTCTTTGGAATTGTGGCCCTGTCGGGCTGGTGGGATCGTTCCGTCATTACCCTCTACACGGTGATTTCGGCCGTAACGATTTCTATGCTGCTGGGCATTCCAATGGGCATTATGGCCTCAGGCAACAAGCGGCTGGCGAACTGGGTGTTGCTGACCTGTGATTCAGCGCAGACCTTCCCATCGTTTATCTATCTGATCCCGGCGATCATGCTGTTTGGCGTGAATGACGTGGCGGTGGTGTTCTCGATCGTGATCTTCACCATGGTCCCGCTGACCCGCTACACCATCGAAGGGTTGCGGGCCGTCCCGCTAGAGATGACAGAGGCCGCGGACATGTCCGGTGCCAATGCCCTGCAAAAGCTCGTCAGCGTGCGTTTGCCGCTGGCGCTGCCGACCATGGCTGTGGGCTTCAATCAGGCGATTATGTTCGCGTTCTTCATGGTGATCATCGCCGCCTTTATCGGCACGCAGGATTTGGGGCAGGAGCTGCAGCGTACGCTCGCGGGTACGGATTTGGGGAAGAACATCGTCTTGGGCATTAATGTTTCACTGATGGCACTGACGTTTGACATGGCCATTCTCGAATGGGCCAAGCGCCGGAAAAAGGCTTTGGGTCTGGGCTGAGGTCCGACCGAAAAAAGGGGGGAGTGCATCATGGTCTTTGGTGCCAGTGGCTTGGAAGCCTTTGAACGACCAACCGAACGCGCCGGGATCATCCATCCCGCGCTGCCCATCCTGCCGGACGGCGTCGAGCGGCATCCCATCCCGGCGGGCGGCACACGCTCGGTCGAGGTGTTCAAGGGCGATGAAATCACGCTGGTGGACCGCGATGGTATGCAGCCGGCCGAAGTCGTCTTTTTTGCCCCCAATGGCAGTTCCGACCTTGGCGCGCTGGGGCTGACGTCCAGCGCCTCTGACACGACGGCCACGGGCATTGCCGCTGCGCTCGCCAGCCCGGATGGCTCCGGTGCGCGGGTCACGCGTGCGCTCGCACAAGCGGGTTTTGAGCTCCGCTATGCCAAGGCTGCGCGCTTGTTTGGCGAGGGTTCCGCGCGCGGCGCGCATGAAACCTGCTTCGCCGACCGCGACGGCCTGCTGATCGCCTGCGCTGTGCCATCCCAGATGGATCCCGGCGCGCACGATACCGCCACCGACATCACGCTCTATATCCGCCGCGCCTCACCCCGGCCTGTGCGCACCGCGGAAAGCGTCTCTCCGCCCTTGGCCGATGCGCTGCAGGATTTCCAGATCGATCCCGGCGACGCCAAGACCTATGAGGTCAAAAAGGGGCAGTTCATCCAAATCCTCGATGTCAAAGGCCGCGAGTGTACGGATTTCCAAGCCTTCTCCCGGCGTGCGCTGGACCGTGGCATCGCCCAAGACATCGACCCCACCACCACACGCTCGCTCATGGGCGGGCTGTGGCCCAATCCGGGGATCTTCTCCAAGTACTTTACGGTCGATCAAGAGCCATTGTTGGAGATTGTGCAGGACACTTGTGGGCAGCACGACACCTTTGGGCTGGCCTGCACAGCGCGCTATTATGAGGAGCTGGGCTATCCCGGGCACCTCAACTGCTCCGACAACATCACCCGCGAAGTCGCGCACTATGGCATCGCGCCCAAGACCGGCTGGCCCGCGATCAACTTCTTCTTCAACACCATGCTCGATGACACCAACGCCATCGGCATGGACGAGCCGTGGTCGCGGCCCGGGGATTACGTGCTGATGCGCGCGCTGACCGATCTGGTCGCCGTGTCCTCGGCTTGTCCCTGTGACGTTGATCCGGCAAACGGCTGGAACCCGACGGAGATCCAAGTGCGGGTCTACGACGAACAAGAACCCTTCAAAAAATCCATTGGCTGGCGCAAATCACCGGAGGCAGAGTTGGAAGAGACTAAGGAAACAGGCTTTCACAGCTGCTTCGCGGCGCACACGCGCGATTTTGCAGAATACAATGGCTTTTGGCTGGCAAACAAGATGACCGCCCACGGCGCCATCGAAGAATACTGGGCCGCGCGGGAAAAGGCGGTCGTGCTCGACCTGTCCCCGCTGCGAAAGTACGAAGTCACAGGGCCAGACGCCGAAGCGCTCATGCAAGCCTGCGTGACGCGAAATATGAAGAAGCTGTCGGTGGGGCAGGTGGTCTACACCGCCATGTGCTACGACCACGGCGGCATGGTGGATGACGGTACGGTTTTCCGGCTGGGCGATAACAACTTCCGCTGGATCGGCGGTAATGATGACAGCGGCGCGTGGTTGAAGCAGCAGGCCGAGGAACGGGGGCTGAACGCCTGGGTGCGCTCGTCCACGGATCAGCTGCACAACATCGCTGTCCAAGGCCCGCTGAGCCGCGAAATCCTAAAAGACGTCATCTGGACCCCGCCAACCCAGCCTAGCGTGGAAGAGCTCGGCTGGTTCCGGCTGTCGATCGGGCGCATTGGCGACTATCACGGCCCGGCGGTGGTGGTGTCACGGACGGGGTATTCAGGCGAGCTGGGCTACGAGATCTTTTGCCACCCCAAAGACGCGGTTGCGGTGTTTGATGCGGTGTGGGCAGCGGGTGAGCCGCAGGGGATGATCCCCACGGGTCTGGAAGCGCTGGATATGCTGCGCATTGAATCCGGCCTGATCTTCGCTGGCTACGAGTTCGACGATCAAACCGATCCGTTCGAGGCTGGTATTGGCTTCACGGTCCCGCTGAAGACCCAAGACGACGACTTCACCGGCCGCGCCGCCCTCGAACGCCGCAAAGCCTCGCCTCAGCGAAAGTTGGTGGGGCTGGACATCGACAGCGGACTTGTCCCGGCATCGGGGGACTGCATTCGGGTGGGTAAGGCGCAGGTGGGGCAGGTAACCTCAGCGATGAAGTCGCCGTTCTTGGGCAAAGTCATCGCCTTGGCCCGGGTGGACGTGGAACACGCCGAGATCGGTACGGCACTGGAAGTCGGCCAACTCGACGGCCACCAAAAACGCCTAACCGCCACCGTCTGCGGCTTCCC
>CAJQLX010000031.1 GCA_905479265.1 uncultured Alphaproteobacteria bacterium | reverse complement strand
GTATCGACTCTGGGGAAGCAGGTTCTGGCGTTTTCATGTCCAGTCTCCTTGTTCATCATGGGAAAGGGGTGACGCGGCAAAGGTCTGCTCAGGCTGCAACAGCGCATCCGGCGGCACCTCCGACAGCGACAGCAGATGCAGCAAGACGTCTCGCTGACCTTCGTTAAAGGCGGTTTGGTCTGGCGCGCCGGGAACAAACCCCGTGCGCCGCAAACCGCAGTACAGAGCCAAATCATCAAGGATCAGCCGCGCATCCCGCGAGCCGTCCTGTGGGTTGAAAATCCGGCGATAGGCCCGGGCGACTTGGGCCGCGTGCAGGGCGGGAAAGGCGTTGCTCAGCCATTGCAGCGCCGCCGTCATTGTGCGGCATCCTGACGGATGAATTGGCTAGGCAACCCCGCTTGTTGCAGGATGGTTTTGGCCAGCGAAGGGGTATCCACCAGGGCATCCCGCTCCACACCCAGACCAGCAACCCCATCCAACAGCCGCAAATGCCGCGCGGCCTCGCTGAGCCGCTGCGCCTGTGCCAGTGGTGAAACCAGCCGGACACGTGGCACTTCGGGGTGCAAAGCCGAACCCGTGTAGCGCGGCAAAGCCCCAGCGCGGTACAGCACGCCAAAGGTGCGCTGTACCAAGGGTTCCAGCAGCTCGGACTGCAAGCGCGCCAAATAGGGCGCAAGCAAGCGGGCTTTCTCCTCTTGCCGTCCCAAGAACGCGGTGGCCGTCTCGCCCGGTGCGTGGGCCGCGACCAGCAGTGGCCCGAAAAAGGCTTCGCGGATCTGCCCGCGCCGCTGCTGTTCCATTTCCAGTGACAAACCGAGGTTTGCGCCGTCCATAAACGGCTGATACAGCCGCCGACCAGAGGCATCCAAACCGCCGTAAATCACCGCGCCGGGGTGGGTTTTCAGCCCCCGCATACCATGCTCATGCGCGCTCAAAATCGGGGGATCTACCGCCTTTTGCGCCGCCAGCAAGCTGGCTTTGCACATGGCGTTGAGCGTTTTAACATCCGGTAAGGTCAGCATGGCCGGACTGTCACCGTAGGGTCCGCCATTGGCCGTGGACCAGCGAAGGACCAGCTCACCGGCGGTCGAACGCTGGCGCGTTTCCACCGTCCGACCCGAATGGGCATCAATGACCGTGATTTGCACGGTTGGCGCGAGCAAATCGTCCTGACGCCCGCTTTGCCCTTGGTTCCCCTTGTGGCGCAGCGGTTCAGTCACCTCGATAAACTGACCAACGTACTGCCCTTCGCCGCGTTCTGCGGCGCGGCGCACGTCCTGTGGGGTTTGCGGGCCAAACCGCTGCAACGCGGCGGGCGCACGCAGCTTGAACCGCCGGAAAACGCGCGCAATATCGCCCTCACCGTCGTCTTCCAACACCACATCTTCCAACCGCCGAACGAAAAAGCGGGGACCGGGTTTGATGGCGAGGATCGCGGTGCCAAAGCACACCAGATCGCGGAACAAATCCGGCAGCACGGTGTAAAACGCCCCGCCGCCCGCGTTAAAGGCGGCATTCATCGCCGTCTCAACCGCCTCTGCCCACTCGGGGTCATCGGCTTCCAAATGAAACCACGGCGTGGCCGGGTTGGTCAGGGCGCTGAACAAACCCGCCGCCAATTGCTCGGCGGCAATCAGCGCCGTGCTGTCATAGACTTGGCCGCGGGCTGCAGCCCCGGTTTTGCGCTGAAACTGCGAGCGGGTTGGATGGATCAAGGCTGCGATATCGCGCCAACTGGCCTCAAAACCGCTCCGCGCCGCGCTGGCTTGGTGAAAGGCATCGAGCAAGCGAGAAGCCATCACCCCTGCCCCCGCTTGTGCGCCAGAAACCCGTGCGCCGCCGGGTTTGCCGTGCTGCCTGGATTTGCGGTTCGGACACCGCCAAAGGCGCGGTTGAGCGCGCGTCTTTGCGCCCGGACAACCCGGCGTTTTGCCTTTGCCAACCGGCGGTCTTCTTCGTTGATGGTTCGGTCGATGATGGCACGGTCTTCGGCGATACCAGCCGCGCTGCTCGCCGCGCTCTGGCGCAGTGCAGCCGTTGCCGTGTGGACCCCATAAAGGCTCCCGGCAAGCGACAGCAGGCCGCTTCCTTGGAATGAAGGCATGGTTGTTCCTTGAGTTTTTGCTAAGTGGGAAAAATTACCAATCCAGCGGATTGAAAGCCCCGCCGTCGCGCCGCGCATGCGGGCGGCTCTGATCTTTGGTCGTGCGCGCATGACGCAGCCCCATCAGTGCGTATCGTGTCGCCGAGAGCAGATCATCGCGCTCAGAGACAATTTGACCGCTTTTGCGGTGATACAGCCGGTATTCCTCGAACCAATCCGGCGCGCCACTGAACACCCGCAAGCGACCGCTTTGCAGCCGCTGCAACATGTCCATCACGCCGGCTTCCAGGCCGTTAGACCCGTCTGGGAACGTCACGCGCTCGGGGTGCATGCTCAGGCCTTGCGCGCGGTATTGGTGGGCCAGCGTGACGCCGCTGGTTTTATCGTGGGCCAAGCCATCATGGGGCCAAACCCACACCAAGCCCCGCCCCCAACCCAGCAAAACCGCCGCATGAACCTGCGGCGTCGCATGCCGCTGTCGATAACACCGCAGGACATAGGCCACGTCTCGATCCCGGTCCCAAGCGACTTCAACCGCCGCCGTCGGGTGGTCCCAGCCAAAGTCCAGCGCGCCTACGCGGGGCCAGTGGGCGGGTATGTCAAAGGGCGTGACCGTGACCACGTCTTCGGGCACGTCAAACACCCGCCCCGACCCCAAAACCGGGATCCCATTGGCCCGAACCTCGCGTTCGTGCGGGGGATAGCTGGCGAGGATGCGTCGGCGGTCTTCTGCGCTCAGGTGCGCGGCGTCTTCCAATCGCATGGTGACGAGCGATCGGTCCGCGTGCGGCTGTCCCACGAATCGCTCCACCAGCGTCGTTCGGCCCAACAACGGTGTAAACGTCGCAAACACCAAGCCGCCGGTCGCGTTGGTCCGCGTCAGCCCCTCCATATAGACATCATGCGCCGGTTCTTCGTCGAACCACACAAGATCCAGACTCGCCCCCTGCCACCGTTCGCGGCCTTGGGCGTAGGATTTGAACGCCAGCGTCGATTGCCCGCCGTCCCGGTGCGGCACCAGCACTTCATCTGCCCCCGCAAGCCCCCCGGCGCGCTGCCAGCCTGCCGGTATCAAACCCCGCAGATTCAGCGGATCAGCGTCGGATTGACTCAGCAGCAGCCGTTGCACCGTGGCGCGGCTCACCTCTTGGCTCACACTGCCCAACCATGCCTGAATCGCGCCTTCAAACCGGCGACCTTGCCACCAGTCGGGATAGGCGCCGGTCAGGTGCATGGCCAGCTCGTTCGCGCCAGCCCATGTTTTGCCCAGTTGGTTTCCAGCCATCAGCAGGCGTTCGCGATGCCCTGCGCCGGCGGCGTGAAAGGCGCGCTGTGGCGGTGTTGGGTGATAGTCCGCAAACCGCCGTTTTCGGCGTTGGTGGCGTTCAATCAACAGCGCGGCCAGGCGCAGCCGTTCAGCCCTCACGCCCGCAACTCCGCAATCAGCCCGTCCAGCGCTTCATCCGATAACGCCGCCAGCGCCCCCGCTTGGGCCGCTTCGCTCTGATCCTTGGGTCGATTGAGGCCGTGGAGTTCAGAAAGATGCTTGAGCGCCGATGCCGCTGCGGTCAGGTTGCCATTCGCCAGCGCTGCTTTGAACAGGTCAATCCCACGCAAGCTCTGTTGTTCCAGCGAAACATCGGCTTGTTCCAATAAAAAAGCCGACCCGGAATCCGGATCGGCTTGCGTAGAGCGCGGAACCGCTTTCGCGTCCCGGACAGAATTTTCGATCATGAGACTTTTGTATCAAACGATAGCGCGCTCGTCAATACCTTTTGTATCGTTTTGTATAACTTTCTTCTGCTCATGCAGTTCAACCAGCTTATCCAGCCCGCACCGCAACCGTTCCATTCGACTCCGTCCAACGAATTCGTCTTCAACGACACACAAGCGTACGACCGCGCGCGTTCGGCTCGGCAAAGCGCGAAATTTTTCCTCAAAGCGCTGGCGCGCGTGTTCAGAGCGGACAAAACTGTCCTCTGCACCGCCGGTCCCGCCCCGCGCCTCCGCCGAATAGCGCGCCGTTACCCGTGCGCGGCGATAGGCTTGCTCGTGCAACCGCGCCAAGGCTTCGCCAGCATAGAGCCGGGCATCGTTCAATGCCGCGTCTTCGTCTGCCTCAACCAGCGCACCGCGATCGGCGTACCACTGCAAGGCTGTTTTCTTGGCCCGTGTCGCCTGTGTCCGCTGTCGTGTGCCCCCTGCGGCCTCCGCTGTTGGTGCCGCTGACAAGCCTCGTTGCAAGGCACGGGTTCGCACGGCCTTTGATGCGGTTTTATCGCTCCTCTTCAACGCCTTACCCCTCAATCAGTTGAGCGTTTTTCAGACACAGATGCACCATTCGCCACGCATCCACCGCCGTTTTTGCGCGCACCCGCCGCTGGCGATGCCCCATGGTGCTCAGCCGATCCCACCACGGCGGCATCGCAGCGGCCTTGGTCGCGTCATCCTCCAACGCCAGGTACAGCGTCCGTCCTTCTGGCCCGAAAATCATCAAAAACACGGGCGAGCGCGCCTCGCCCGACACGGGTTTTCCCGGCACACGCGGCAATTCCACAAACTCCAACCGCCGCGAATACCGGACTTGGTCCAGCAAGCGACCCACCACATACCGCCGTATGGAGACAATGTTGACCTGTGCTCGCGCCAGTCGCGGCGCGCTCCTACGGGGGTGCGCAGGCGCTTGGTTTTCGCTTGACTGAAACAGCGCCTCTGCTGCCTTTCGTGCAGATTGGGCCGTTTTTGATGCGGACAATCGGTTCGGATTCTGGGGTGTCGCGGTGGGTTGTATCATCCAACATACTCCGTTATGTTCTATATTTGTTCTGTTTTTTAGCAATTAGCAGATCACCTTGAAACGTCAACACACAAACGGTACTTTCTGTTACTTTTTGTATATATTGGGTCATCATGATGGAAGCAGCCAGTGAACGCCTGAAACACGCTCGCACCCGCGCCGGGTTCAGCTCTGCCGTCGCGTTTGCGCGGGAAAAGAGCTTGCCTGAAGTGACCTACCGCGCCCACGAAAGCGGCACGCGAAACTTCAAGATCGACAGTGCCAAGGCCTACGCCAAAGCGCTTGGGGTGACGTGGCAGTGGTTGATGTTTGGGGACGAGCACGACCCCGCCGTCGCCTCCGCCGCCATCGACGGTCTAACCCCTGTTCTCTCCCCCACGGTGCAGATTCCGGCTTACGATCTGACCGCTGCGGCGGGGTCTGGACGGGCTGTGTTAGAAGACAGGCCCAGCGCTTTTGTGGCGTTTCCGTCCGCTTGGGCGCGCGAGTTTACCGGCCCGGCTTCGGCGGATCAGTCCTTGGCGCTGCTGACCGTCGCGGGGGATTCCATGCTGCCCTCTCTGGCGCACGGGGATCAAATTCTGGTGTACCTTAACCCCGCGCCGCCCAGTTTGGACGGCATCTATGTCATTCGCTTTGGCGAAGATTTGCTGGTCAAGCGCGTGCGCCTGAACCCCGCAACCGGGGCGGTTTCGCTGATTTCGGACAACTCCGCGCTCTATCCCCCGATCGAAGACGTGCGCAAGCAGGATTTAACGATGGTGGGCAAGGTTGTTTGGCTCGGACGCCGGGTCTGATCCCGCGTTTAGACGTCCAGGCTGAATTGAGCATTCAGGACGGCCAGAACGTCTCGCGCCAGCGGGATTGTAATGGGGCGCTGCTCGGCAAAGGCCCGGGCATCCAAGGTCGCAACCAAGGCGTCTACGGCTGAAAAAGAGCGGTCAACGCGGCTGAGGATGTAATCAATCACCGGCTGCTCCACCCCCAATTGGCGATCATCAAACCGCTTGCGCAGCACAGCTTCGAGCAGCGTGTCGTCGGGGGGCAGAATCTCCACCACTGGCACCGCCCGCAGCCGCGAGGCCAAGTCCGGCGTTGCCACGTGCAAACGGCTCAGCGGCCGCTCGCTGACCAGCAACAGCGCGCCGCCGGACACCAAACGGTTATACAGATGAAACAGCGCTTCTTGCTGCTCGGGGTTCAGGCTGACAATGTCGTCCACCACCGCCGCTTGACCCGGCGCGACGCGGGCCAGCTCGGAAAGGCCAATAAAGTGCGCGCCGGCCTGCTCCGCCCAAATCCGCGCCAAGTGCGACTTTCCCGAACCGCCCGGCCCCACGAGGTTCAGAAACGGAGACGTCCAGTTCGGCCATGCTTGCAGAACGCCAAACGCCGCTTGGTTGGCTTCGCTGACGGAAAAGGCATCGCGGGACAGGCGCGGCGCGGGGTCGAGATCAAAGGCAAGCACCTCTTGCTGCTCCCGCCCCGTTCCACGCTCGTCGCCTGTCCCCGCCGTCATCAGTTTGCCAGCTGAATATCGCTCATCGGCAGAATCCGAACGTTCTGCGGCAGCGTTTGGAAGTTTGGTTGGGCAAAGAAGAAGACTTGCACCGCGTCCTGCGGCACCTGCTGCGTGGTATAGGCCATGAGCCGGTAATTCACGCTGCCAAACACCTGTTGCAACTGGGATAATCCGCCTGAGAACGTGACGGAAATATCCAACGCGCCCTCACGCTGCCCGACCAGTGACAACACATTGATCTCTTCCCGCGCGCGCAGCATGTCTTGAACCTGCAACCACGTCGGAACGTCGGTGCCGATGACGACAACATTGATGCTGAAGACCGGCATCACCTGTTGCTTGCTGCTGTCGCAATAGGCGGCAGAGGTCTGCAACTGCACTTGTTCTGCTGCGCGGCTGAGCAGGCTTTCCAGCGTTTCTTCTGCATCGGCGACCATGGCAACTTCAACCCGGTTTGGGCCATAGCCCTCGCCCACGCGAATGGCCTCAACGAACAAATCCATCGGCTGGCCTTCTGGCCCGGTTGTTAGCTCGGCAGAGACGACCAGCGCGCCCATAAAGCCGTATTTGTCCAACAGCACCTGCGTCGCAGCGCTTGAGGGCAACTCCGGGTCAAACGTCACCCGGTCTTCCTCATCCCCTGCGGCCACGTCATAGGACTGCAAAAACGCGCGGTTTGGCCCCTGCGACCACAGCGCGGTCCACGGGTTATCGTCAAAGGCCATCGCCGGGCCGCCATCAATGCGCAGAATGGGCAAGGCAAGCTGGGTCGGTGCCGGACCATCGGCAAAGGCGGCTTGCTGGGACGCGAGATAGGTTTTGACCTGCGAGGGGTCAAACGCGATGTTGATCAGGCCGGAGTAGCTGTTTCCGATGATTTTCTGATCGGTCAGCTCCAGCGACTGCACCATTTCCTGCAGTGCTACGTCGTTGGGAATACGGAGCGCATCGCGCCCTTCGGCACACACCATGCGCGCAGACACCTCCCGCAAACCCGCCAAGCGCGCGTTGCGAAAGGCGATGTCCTGTGCCTCCGCACCCGTGCCGGCGACAGCCTTGGTCTGGATGTTGTCGACAAAATAACCCGGCCACAGCGTTTGCGCGCCCGTGATTGGGGCGGCACCCCATGCCGTCAGTCCAACCCCACACACCAAAGCCGTGGCGAGCCTGCGCGATTTAACCAGCAACGTTTTTAATCCGAACATGGATAATCCCTGTCTCAAACAGATGAAGCCCCCGCTCCGGCCCCTGTTTTAGTCCAATGTTATGGCCTTGGCTTGTCAAAATTTAACTGCGATTCAACCCTGCGTCCTAGACAGTTGCAGAGCGGTTTAAGCGCGGGTATTGAGGGTATCAGAAAACCCTAACACTTACTGTCGTCCAAGGATTGAGCGAGACATGTCCGACCACGAATTGGCCTCCGAGGCTCACAAAACCACCTTTTCAGGCATGATGTCGAATTCACGCATTTTGTCCCTGTTCTGCGGCTTCGTGCTGCTGCTGCTCGCGGCACTGTTTGGCGTGCCCGTGCCTTTGCTGGCGCTAACGGCCATTGTCTTGGTTGTTGCTTTTGTCTTTATGGGCGGGGCGGCTTCGACCGGCATCATCGCTTTGGTCCTGTTTGCCGCTTTCGGTATAGTCTGGAAATTCGGCTCATGGTTCATCGGCCTGTTCTAGGCTGCCGCTGACGCCTAAGGCTCAGCATCGACGAAAAGGCGCGCTGACCCGATTGGGGTCGCAGCGCCTTTTTTTGTGGTCGGCGTCTTCCCTCAAATTTTCAAAAGAATTGAGCGAAGGGACTCAAGTTTGCATCGGGGGATCTGAACCCCAGCAAAGGAACTCGCATTGGTGCGTCCAGCGGCAACCCTTCTTTCCAGCATCGCCCTGCTCAGCGTTTCCGCCCTCAGTGCCGCGCAAACGCTGATCCAAGCGCAAATCGGCGAGCAACACTCACAGACCGTCTACGCCATGAGCTTGGGCAGCTACGAGTTGGAAAACGGTGAAATCCAGTCCATGCGGGAGTTTTACAGCACGCCATGGCGCGATGTGCGCTTGGTGGCGCTGAGCCAAGTGCTGCCCAACGTGGGCGTGATCTGGGGCGCAAGCACCGGGGAACGCGGCGACAAATACACCATTCACCCCTCGCTGACCCTCGGCGTCACGGGCGCACACAGCTTTAGCGACCAGTCGTCTATCAGCCTGTCATGGCAGGGAAATTTGGGCGGTAGCCTGATCGAACGGCCTTGTACCGCCACCTTTACCCTCGGCGGCACCCAAGACGTGAACTGCCGCCTTGCCGCCAGCACCCTACCCCCCGCCGAAACGCTGGAGCTGTTGCTCGACGAGCCCGTGCCAGAGCGTTGGCGCAGTTCCGTCACATTCCAACACCGCTTCTGGCCCGAGCGGACGCACGCCAAGCGCTAGCCAAAAACTGGCACGGGATCGGCACCGTTATTCCTCGCAAAGAAACCGTTGAGATCCACGCAAGTTGCAGTGGGTTTGTTAGCAGCCACGCTAGCAAGTCTCGCAACCTGGGTGGGAAGCTTTGAAAATTGAGGAACTTTTCCATGCTTTTAAGTCGTACGTTCTACCGTCTCTTTATTGCCTTTATTGCCTCCCTGATGCTGGTCGCCATTCTGGCGCCGATTGGCCAAGCACAGACGTTGAGTTCAGAGTACTTCCTCGAAACCTTGCGCAAAAAGGGGAAGGGGAAAGGAAAGAACCGGGGTAAGCGGCGGGGACCAAAGAAGCGTAACCCCATTGATACGGACGACGGCACCACCACCGATCCGGCTGTCCCCACATTTCAAAGCTGGATGCATGCTGACGTGCAGGCCGCGTGGGATGCTGGCTTCACCGGGCAAAACACCAACTTGATCATCGTGGACGACTTCAACTCTCGCAGCCGTTTCCGCGCCAATTTGGGCACCGGAAGAACGCGCAAAACCCACGGCGGCTGGACCGCGGCTCAAGCCGGTATGATCGCGACATCTGCGACCTTGAACCAAGTGGATTGGGGCGCGTCTTCCTTTGATCTGGCCGCAGACAAACTCAACGTCGCCAACGCCAGTTACGGCATGATGACGGCTGTACTGCCTGACGCTGCGGATCTGAGCCTCGGCGGTGTGTCGGATACGCTAACGACCGCCGCCCAGTCCGGTCTGGCCGTGGTGACAAAAGCTGCGGGTAACGATGGCGTGGCGGTGCTGAATGCATCGGCTGAGGGCTACTATGACGTGCTGAACCACAGCCTGCTTGGGTCTCAGTCTGGTTTGTACGTCGGTGCGCTGTCCAGCAATGGCAGCACGGACAGCCTCGCAAGCATGGCCAGCTACTCCAACTTTGCCGGTCAGGATACATCCGTGCAGGAACGCTTCCTGGTTGTCGGCGTGGAGGGCAATAAAACCGGTCTTTACGGCACATCCTTCGCCGCGCCTGTGGTTGCTGGTTACGCCTCGATCCTTGGCTCAAAGTTCACCGGAACGACGGCAACAGCAATTTCTCAACAACTGCTGGACACGGCCCGAACCGACACAATCTCCGGCTATGACGCTGCCATCCACGGCCAAGGCGAAGCCAGCCTAAGCCGCGCTTTGGCACCGACAACGATCCAGTAAACTGGCCAAAAGCCAAAAAAGAAGGGCGCAGCACCGGCGTTGGTGCTGCGCCTTTTTTTATCGTTAAGATTGTTTTTCTCGATAATTACGCCACTATAACGCCGAAGTTTCCGTTGACAAACGTATCAAAAAAAATACATCATGGCCCAGAAAACCTTTCCTGCCGTGTTTTACCGAACTGCGGCGGGTAACGAACCTGTCCGACATTGGCTGAAGGCTGAATTGGAAGATGAAGACCGGCGGCGCGTTGGGCGCGACATCAAAACAGCAGAGATCGGGTGGCCACTGGGAATGCCGCTGGTTCGCTCGCTCAAAGCGGGCATCTGGGAAGTGAGAACTGAACTGTTGGGCGGCAGAACCGCTCGCGTTTTATTTTGCGCGCACGAGCAACAGATGGTTTTGCTGCACGGGTTCATCAAGAAAACCAACAAAACCCCAAAGGCGGATCTGGATTTAGCAAGAAGCCGGATGAAGGACATCAAAAGTGGTTGAGAACAATAGGCACATTGGATCCTCTTTCGACGATTTTCTCGACAGTGAAGGAATGTTGGACGACGCCTGCGAGGTGGCCGCATCGCGGGTTGTTGCCTTCAAGCTCGAACAACGGCGGCAAGAGCGCGGTGTTTCGATCACCGAGCTTGCACGTTCCATGGGCACAAGTCGGAGCGTGGTGAACAATATGCTGGATGCCAACAGCGACCGTAAGACCGTCAAAACCCTAAAACGCGGTGCCGAGGCTTTGGGGGCGAGAATCGTCATGGACCTTGAAAACATCTGACGCTCAGCCCAACCGCTGGTCAGACGGTTTATAATCCAAAAAAGAAGGGCGCAGCACCGGCGTTGGTGCTGCGCCCTATTTTGTATCTGACTGAAACGCCAGCTTAGCCGACGATTTCAGCTTCGGCGAACCACTGTGCGATTTCCAGCGCTGCGTTTTCGCTGCTGTCGGAACCGTGTACGGAGTTTTCACCGATGGACAGCGCGTGCGCCTTGCGGATGGTGCCTTCGTCGGCTTCAGCCGGGTTGGTTGCGCCCATGACGGTGCGGTAACGCGCGATTGCGTCGTCGCCTTCGAGCACCTGAACCACAACAGGCTCAGACATCATGAATTCGACGAGCTCGCCGAAGAAAGGACGCTCGGAGTGCACAGCGTAGAAACGCTCGGCCTGTACTTGGGTCATGTGCACGCGCTTTTGAGCAACGATGCGCAGGCCCGCGCCTTCGATCATGGCGTTGATCGCGCCGGTCAGGTTGCGCTTGGTGGCGTCTGGCTTAATGATGGAAAAAGTGCGATCCATGGTGGTGTTCCCTGAACAGAGGTTTGTCTTTGACGCCGCTCTAAGCCCTTCAACGGCCAAGGTCCAACGCGGATTGAGAAAGGCACCCTTGTTCTGACGCAGGACCGCGTTAAAACCCTGTTCATGCTTTCGATTTCGAACCTCACCTATCGCATCGCCGGACGGCCCATTCTGACAGGCTGTTCCGCCACTTTGTACCCCAACCATCGCATTGGCCTGGTCGGGCGCAATGGCGCGGGCAAATCCACGCTGTTGAAACTGATCACGGGCGAGCTTGGCCCGGATGAGGGCGATGTTCAGTTGCCGGCGCGCTGGTCCATGGGCATGACCACACAGGACGCCCCCGGCGGTGACCGTTCGCTGATTGACACAGTCCTCGCTGCGGATAAAGAGCGCACGGCGCTCATGGACGAGCTGGAAAACCCCGACACCCCACCAGAGCGGATCGCCGACATTCATGGCCGGCTGGAGGACATCTCTGCCGCCGCCGCCCCGTCTCGCGCTGCGCGGATTCTGGCGGGCCTTGGCTTTAGCGAAGAAGCGCAGAACCGGGCGTGCTCGGAATTCTCGGGCGGCTGGCGGATGCGCGTGGCTTTGGCGGCGCTGCTGTTTACCCAGCCTGACCTGCTGCTGCTGGATGAGCCGACCAACCACCTCGATCTGGAAGCAACCATCTGGCTTGAGGCCTACTTGAAAGCCTATCGCGGCACGATTTTGATCGTCAGCCACGACCGGACTTTGCTCAATTCCGTGGTGACGGACATCATTCACCTCGAAGCCAAGACGCTGACGGCGTACAAGGGCAACTACGATTTCTTCGAAAAGACCCGCGCCGAGCGGATGGCGCTGGCCGCCAAACAGCGGGAAAAACAAGAAGCCCAGCGCGCGCATATCATGAGCTTCGTGGACCGTTTCCGCTATAAGGCGTCAAAGGCGACGCAGGCACAGTCCCGGCTGAAGATGCTGGCCAAGATGCAGCCCATCGCGTCGGTTGCCGAAGAATGGACCGTCACCTTCGACTTTCCCACCCCGCAAACCCTCGCCTCCCCGCTGTTCACCATCGACAACGGCGAGATTGGCTATGGCGAAGATCCAGCCGTGCTCAAGCGGGTGAACCTGCGCATTGATAGCGACGACCGGATCGCGCTGCTCGGCGCCAACGGGAACGGGAAATCGACGCTGCTGAAGGTGCTGGCGGGTCGGTTAAAAGTGCGGGATGGCCTCGTGCAGAAGTCGGGAAAGCTCAAAATTGGCTATTTCGCGCAGCATCAGGCCGACGAATTATCGCTGGAAAGCACGCCACTGGAAACGCTGAAAAAACTGATGGTCAAGGCGACGGAAACCCAAGTCCGCTCGCAATTGGGTCGCTTTGGCTTTGGCGAGGACAAGGCGGAAACCAAGATTGGTAATCTCTCAGGCGGGGAAAAGGCGCGGCTGCTGTTCGCGCTGATCAGCCGAGAAGCCCCGCACATCATCCTGATGGATGAGCCGACCAACCATCTGGACGTGGACAGCCGACAGGCGCTGGTTCAGGCGATCAACGGCTATGACGGCGCGGTGATCATCGTCACCCACGACCCGCATCTGGTCGAGCTAACCGCTGACCGGCTGTGGATCGTCCGCCACGGCAAGGTGGAGCGGTTCGAAGGCGACATGACCGATTATCGTCGCGAGCTGCTCTCTGAACGCCGCAACGCCCAGCGCGACAGCCGCGCCTCCGCCAACAACAAGGCCAGCGCGGCCAGCGACAGCAGCGTCGACGACGGCCAATCCGCCGAAGACCGCAAACGCGCCCGCCAAGCCGCCGCCAACGCCCGCGCCGCGCTCAAGCCGTTGAAAAACAAGGTTTCTGCGGCGGAAAAACGGGTGGAGAAGATCCAAGCCGAAATCAACAAAGGCCAAGCCCTCCTCGCCGACCCCACCGTCTACACCGACCCTGCAAAATCCGCGAAAGTCCCGGCGTGGCAGAAGAAACTCGGCGAGCTGGAAAAAATGCTGGAAGAGGCGGAAGAAGAATGGCTGACGCTGGAAGCAGAGTTGGAAGA
>CAJQLX010000030.1 GCA_905479265.1 uncultured Alphaproteobacteria bacterium | reverse complement strand
AATGGTGCTGGCTGCAGGAGTCGAACCCGCGGCCTGATGATTACAAATCAACTGCTCTACCAACTGAGCTAAGCCAGCACTCGCGGCCCTTGTATCGCTAACCCTAAGGCCGCATCAAGTGTTTATCGTAAGGGGAATGCAGGGCTGCGAAATTCGAAGTCCTGCGCCCGTTTCAGAAAATGCGCGCAACCGGGTTTATGGAAAATAGCGCTTGATCACGCGCTCGACGGTTAAGCCCTGTACGATCACCGAAAAGAGAACCACGCAGTACGTGACCAGCAACAGAATGCCGCGCTCTGGGCTATCGGGGAGTGATAGGGCCAGCGCCACGGATATGCCGCCGCGGATGCCCGCCCATGTCAGAATGGGCACCGTCCCCCGGCTGACCTCACTGCGTAACGCCCGAATTTGCATGGGCAGGAAAATGGCGCAGAAGCGTGCGGCAACCGACAGAACGATCACCACTAGAATCAAGATCGCCGAGTGCGCCAACGAGACGCCGCTGCCGGTATTTTGCAGGATGAAGACGACCTCAAGGCCGATCAGCATGAACAGCACGGAGTTCAGGATTTCGTCGATCAGCTCCCAAAACTTTTCCAAGTGGTCTCGCGTCTTTTGAGACATGGCCAGCGCCGTCCCCTGATTGCCGATCAGCAAGCCAGCAATCACCATCGCGATCGGGCCAGAAAAATGCATGTGCAGCGCAATGGAGTAGGCACCGGTGACCAGCGCCAATGTGATGAGCACTTCGAGTACGTAGTCATCGATGCGCCGCATGACCCAAAACGCGAGCAGGCCACCGACCAGGCCGAGGATTGCCCCGCCCCCCGCTTCCCAAACAAAGAGCCACAGCCCGGAGAGGAAGGTGATGGATGATTTGCCGCCATGACCGTCGTCGGCGCCATGGCCGGTGGCCGTGGTAAAGGCGAGCGCGACCACGATACTGAACAAAACCACAGCCACGCCGTCATTAAACAGGCTCTCACCCGCGATTTTGGCTTTCAGATGAGGGGGTACTTTGAGGGTTTTCAGCAGCCCCAGAACCGCCACCGGATCCGTCGGCGATACGATCACGCCCAGCACGAGGCATATGACAAAGGGAATGGTCAGGCCGAGCGCGGTTGCGACGAGGAAAAAGCCGCCACCAATGATGAAAGAGGACAGCATCACGCCAAAACTCGCGAGGATCAAAATCGTCCATTTGCGCGAGAGCAATTGACCCAGATCCACATGCAGCGCGCCGGCAAACAGCAAGAACGACAGCATCCCCTGCATCAGCGTCACGTCGAAATCGATGCTCTCTAAAAAGCCGTTCGCTGCTGTACTGAGACCCAGGACGGGAAACACAAGGTCCAAGCCGACTGCGGCCAAGCTCGCCACCAGTGCAATAACCACCAACCCAATGGTGTGAGGCAGCTTTACAAACCAGTAGTTCAAAGCCCCAAATAAAGCGGCCAGACCCAGCAAAATCGCTGGGATATCCAGTAAGCCTGTCACGGCAGAATCCTCACCTTTATGATTGTTCCAATAAGCCTTTAAAGCGCGACATAAACAAGAATTTAGCGTCTATCGCGCTCAAGGGAATGAGATCAGGTGCTTTCCCGTCGGGCCGGCCACCGAAAATTGTTTGGGCTTCGGACGAATCGAAACCCGCAAGCAGGGTGGCTTCCCAGTAGGCGGCCTGCACATCGGCGGCCTTTATGCGTCGATGAAGCTCTTGGCCCGGGTCTGCGCGCAGGCCGAAACGGACGTGGACAGCGTGCTCAATCCGGCGTTCAACCGACTTGTAATCGAGCCCCACAGCTGTCTTGAACGGCGAAATCAGATCGCCAATGACGTACTCTGGCGCATCGTGTAATAAGGCGTAAAGTTGCTGTTCAGGGGTGGTTTTCCCTTCTGCCGCACAAAAAAGATCCATAACCAGGACAGAATGTTGAGCGACACTGAAAGAATGCTCGCCCCTTGTCTGCCCGTTCCATCGCGACACACGAGACAGACCGTGGGCGATGTCTTCGATTTCAATGTCAAAGGGTGATGGATCCAGCAGGTCGAGCCGTCGACCAGAAAGCATGCGTTGCCAAGCGCGGGACATGGTGAAGAGCCTTGTTGTCTCGTTTCGAACTGTAGATAACACGCACTAACCAAGACAGGGAGAGCAGAAGGCTCATGGTTCGTAAGACCGTTACGGGACTCGCTTTGCTCGCGCTAGCTGGCCTGACCGCCTGCGATTCTTATCTGATGCACATTGCCCGTGGGCAGAATGACCTGCTTGAGCGCGCCCGTCCCATCGATTCCGTGATCCAAGACCCCACAACACCCAGTGAAACAGCAGAGAAGTTGGCCTTGGTGCAAGAGGCGG
Source organism: uncultured Alphaproteobacteria bacterium (assembly GCA_905479265.1). Taxonomy (GTDB): domain Bacteria; phylum Pseudomonadota; class Alphaproteobacteria; order UBA7985; family UBA7985; genus UBA7985. The sequence continues at coordinate 6,291 of CAJQLX010000030.1, read as the reverse complement.
TCGCCTTTTCCGAGTACTGGGGTTTGGACGTTGGGGACAGCTATCAGAGCTTTTCTCAGCTGGACCGTGATGCCACGGTCTGGACCGTCTTTCGCGCCGAGAAACTGGCTATGAACGCCGTTGTGAATTGCTGGCCCATCGCTGGATGTGTCCCCTATCAGGGATATTTTGAGGAGGCAAAGGCGGAGACTTTTTTACAAGAGGCTCAGGCGCGGGGGTATGACGCTTACATGGGCGGGGTCGATGCCTATGCGACGCTGGGTTGGTTTCCCGACCCGATTGCATCCCCGGCGCTGGACCGCAGCAAAACGTCGCTTGTCGAGCTGGTCATTCACGAAAGTGTGCACAACACGATCTATCGACCCGGTGATTCTGAATTCAACGAAGCCCTCGCCAACACAATCGCCTTCGCCCTTGTCAAAGAGTTCTGGGCCGCCAAGGGGGTCGATACGCAGCAGCTAGAGACGTTCTTTGCAGAGAGAGACGCCGCGCGCGCGCTCTTTTTCGGTCTGGTCAATGAAGCCAAGATGGAACTTGAAGAGGTCTACGCAGCAACCGAGCTGGCCGAAAGTGTCCGGCTTCAAGCCAAAGCCGATGCCTTTGCCCGCTTGAAGCAGCGGTACCAAGCTTTGCGTCCGGCCTTTGGGGGCTACAATTATGATGGTTTTTTCAATCGTGAACTGAACAACGCCCACATGGTTTCGATCGGCACATACGAGAACGCACGACCTGAGCTGGAGGCGGTGCTGTATGACCGTTTTGGCGGAAACGTGCGCCGTTTCATGCTGGCCATGGCTGAGGTTGCGGCGTCAGATGAGGCGTGGCGGGTGGCTTTGGCTAAGGCGCGACCTTAGCCGCCCCGTGTCGCTATTCGTGGCTTGGATCTTCAACGTCCCAGTATGGCGGGTTGCCGTACTTCCCCAACAGAAAGTCAACGAAAGCCCGCACCTTGGGCGACAAATGCCGATTGGGCGGATACATCGCATAAATGCTGGTATCCAAAGCCGTGGGCGAGGCCGTGAAATCGGTCATGACGGCACGCAGTCGCCCGGTCTGAATATCACGCCCCACAACATAGGTGGGCAGCAGCACCAAGCCCAAACCCTGTCGAGCAGCAGGAAGGATCGCTTCGCCGTTGTTTACGTGAAGAATAGACCGCATCCGCACGTGCTCCACACCGCGAGGGCCGTCGAAATGGAAGATGTCCGGTCCAGCCTGCCGCCGATAGGTCAAAGCGACATGATCCGCCAGATCGGACGGTGTTACAGGCTCGCCATACTTTTCCAGATATTCCGGAGACGCGGCGATCAGCCGGTGATTGGGCGCGAGTTTGCGGGCGATCAGGCTGCTGTCTTGTAGCTCGCCGATGCGAATGACCAGATCGGCGCCTTCCTCAATGATGTTCACCAGATTGTCGGTCATGGTGGCTTCAATTTCGACTTCTGGATAGAGCTCCATAAACTCGGGAAAGAAGGGCGCGACGTGGCGTCGTCCAAAGGTGACGGGCATGTTGATGCGCAGCATGCCGCGCGGACTGCTCTCCAGCTCTGTCACCGCAACGGCGGCGTCTTCAACCGATTGCAGAATGTTGATGACGCGGTCGTGGTAGGTCTCGCCGGCTTCAGTCAGGTGGAGCTGACGGGTGGAGCGGTTCAACAGCTGCACGCCCAAATGATCTTCAAGCGCACTGATTTGACGAGAAATGCTGGAAGGGGCCATCCCCAGGGTTCTGCCTGCTTCTGAAAAGCTTCCGCACGTCACGGCGGTATGAAAAACTTTCATCGAGGTCAGAGTGTCCACGGCACTACTCCACTATCTGTGCGTTTCATGCAAAGAACTTAGATGAATGTTCGATATTCTCAAGCACTTTTGCGCGTATATATTGCTATCAGTACCGAAACAAAGCGGCGGCGGGTTGTCCCTCCCACTCCTCCCTGACGATACGTCGCCGCTTACCTTAAGGCTAAAACGGGTTCACCACCACCACAGAACCCGAAAAGACAAAGGAACCTTTTTCTGATGAGCATTCGCCAAGACGGTTTTCTCTCTTACTCCGAACTTCAGGCTTTCGAACGCCGTGCCCGCGAACTCCGCGGCCAAGCGATCCGCGAAGGCGTGACAACACTTTTTGGTTTGAACAAGCGGGACCGCTCCTCCAAGCGCTAAGCTTTTCAAACTTTGGTTCAACCGCTGCCCTCCGTCTCGTTTCCTCCCTCCTCCCACCCAGACGCATTGCAGCCTAATGAACTTAACCGGGCCGTTTGACTATCGAAGTCAAACGGCCTGTGTTGTTTTGGGCCCATGAGTCTCTTTGAACCTTGGATCCTGCTCGGTATGGCCGCAGGGGTCTTTCAGGCCTTGCGGGTTGCGGGGCAAAAGGCCCTTTCACAATCGACGACGGCGGACATTCAGCTCTCGTCGTGGAGCGCGGCACTGGCGCGATGCTTATTCGGTTTGCCGTGGGCCGTGCTGATTCTGGTGGCGCTGCTTATCCTGTGCGCGGCCCCGCCCAAACTTTCCCTGACATTTTGGCTCTGGACCGCTGCCGCTGCGGGCTTGCAGATTCTCGCAACCGTTCAGCAGACAATTTTGCTCGGGAAGCGAAACCTTGCGATTGGTGTGGTCTACGTGAAGACCGAAGTGGTGCTGGTCGCGATCGTGGGTTCCACGCCGTTTTTTGCGCAGTACCTCAGCGGATTGCAATGGATGGCGATCCTTGTCTCTGTCATCGGCGTCGTGGTCATCACGCGGGCCAAGCTGGGCAACACTGGCGGGTCCGTCTGGGATTTGCGCTCGGCGTGGTTGGGGTTATCGGGCGGTGCGTTGCTGGCTGCCACGTCGCTAACGCTGCGAGAAGGCGGGTTGGTCCTGATCCGCGATGCGGCGGAAGTCGGCGTGCAGGTGTCGCCAGCGGTAGCGGGTATGACCACACTGGTGGGGCTGTTGATTATTCAGTGCGTGGCGGTGATCACCGTCATGGCCTTGCGCGACGCGTCCGAGTTTGGCCGCGTCACCAAACGCTTGCGGCCAATGGCCTACACGGGGCTGCTTTCGGCGCTGGGATCGGCCTGCTGGTTTGTCGGCTATGTCCTGATGTCGCCGGCTTTGGTTAAGTCTGTTGGTCAGGTCGAGTTCTTTGCCGCCGTGATCCTCACCTTTTTAATGTTCAAAGAGCGGCCAACCCGAACCGAATGGGTTGGCATGATGTTCATTCTTGCGTCTATTTTGATGTTGCTGCTGTCCACGCTTTAGGCTGGACTGAGGCAAGACAACAAAAGGGGCGCAGTCCATGTTCGATCACGTCATGAACTTTCATCACGGCGAAGAAATCGATGCCATACGGTCAACCGTGCGCCGTTGGGCGCAAGAACGCCTCGCGCCGCTGGCGCAGGAGATTGATCAATCCAACGCAATGCCGCGAGAGCTGTGGGCCGAGATGGGTGCCTTGGGCATGCACGGTATCACTGTACCCGAAGCCGAAGGCGGCTTGGGGCTTGGGTATTTGGCCCACGCGGTTGCTGTTGAAGAAGTGTCTCGCGCCTCCGCCTCTGTCGGCCTGTCCTACGGCGCGCATTCCAACCTTTGCGTCAATCAAATCGCGCGCTGGGGCAATGCGGAACAACGCCAGCAGTACTTGCCGCCGCTGATCTCTGGCGCGCACGTCGGTTCACTTGCAATGTCTGAAAGCGGCGCTGGATCGGATGTTGTGTCGATGAAATTGCGCGCTGAAAAGCGGAACGACCGCTTTGTGCTCAATGGCAGTAAGATGTGGATCACCAACGCCCCCGATGCCAACACGCTGGTGGTTTATGCAAAATCTGACCCTGATGCCGGCCCGCACGGGATCACGGCCTTTCTGATAGAGCGCGACATGGTGGGTTTCTCCACCGGGCAAAAACTCGACAAGCTGGGCATGCGCGGATCAAACACGGCGGAGTTGATTTTCGACGACTGCGAGGTTCCGTTCGAGAATGTGTTGGGTGAGGAAGGCAAGGGCGTCAACGTTCTCATGTCTGGTCTGGACTATGAGCGCGTGGTTCTCGCGGCGGGGCCGCTGGGTATTATGGCAGCGGCTATGGATGTCGTGGTTCCCTATGTTCACGAGCGTGAGCAATTCGGTCAGCCCATCGGCACCTTTCAACTCATGCAGGGAAAGCTGGCGGACATGTACACCACGATGAACGCCTGCCGCGCCTATGTTTACGCGGTCGCGCAAGCCTGTGATCGCGGCGAGACAACGCGTAAAGATGCGGCGGGGTGCATTCTCTATGCGGCTGAAAAAGCCACTCAGCTTGCTTTGGAGGCGATACAGGCGCTGGGCGGCAACGGTTACGTCAATGACTACGCAACCGGGCGTTTGCTGCGCGATGCCAAGCTCTACGAAATTGGGGCTGGTACCAGCGAGATCCGACGCATGCTCATTGGCCGGGAGTTGTTCGCTGAAACCGCTTAAAACGCGGTCCCGGTCGGGCAAACGCAGCGCGAAAGGGCGGCTGGTGTGGACTTGCTAACGCTCGAACAGGAAGCGTTTGGTGAAACCGAGGAACGGAAGTCCCGGTTTCTGGCCTACGTCGTGCCGATTGCGTCCTTTGCCGAGCGATTGGATCAGCTGCGCGCTGAGCACCCCAAGGCCAATCACCACGTCACCGCGTTTCGCCTCATCCATCCCAACAACCAGATCGAAGAAAGCGCCAAGGATGACGGCGAGCCGTCGGGTACGTCGGGCATGCCTATTCTCAAGCTGCTGATCGGGCGGCGGTTGATCGATGTTGGCGCGGTTGTCGTGCGCTACTTTGGTGGGACAAAGCTGGGGACTGGTGGGTTGGCGCGGGCTTACCCCGGTGCGGTGAAGGCCGCTTTGGAGCAGGCGCCCTTGGTGCCTTGGTCTCGAAGGGTTCGGGCAACGCTCAAAGTGGGTTTTGCCAAGGCCTCCGAGCTTGAGGCGATGATCGCTCACGCGCCCCTGATTATTCTGGATCGTCGTTTTACCGAGGAGGGGGCGGTGATTGATGTCGAAGGCCCAGAAGAGGCCGTGAACAGCCTCGCAGACTTTCACGCATGACCGACAACAAAAAAGGGCCGCCGAAGCGACCCTTTTCTAACCGATAGATCGGACGTCCGTCTTAGTAGACAGCGCTGCCCGCATCGAACCACTTGGTGATCAGAGCGTTCAGGGAACCGTCGCCCTTCATCTGCTCAATTGCTGCGTCCATCGCCGCTTTCAGGTCGCCGTCGGTCTCACGGATACCCATGCCAACGCCGCCGCCGATGTAGACGGAATCACCAACAACTTCCAACATGCCGCCAGACTCTTCAACGATCGGCAGCAGGTAGTCTCCGTCAGCGAGAACAGCGTCCGCTTCGCCGGACTTAACCGCCGCGATGGTTTCGTCAGGGGTCGAGAACTCGATCAGGTCACCACCAGCTTCAGCAACATAGCCAGCCTGAATGGTGTTGGTCTGTGCAGCGATTACGCCGCTCGCAGAACCACCGGCCAGAGCCACGTACAAAGATGGGGATGGTGGGTAGTACTCAGCGCTGAAGTCGATGACTTCGTCACGCTCAGCGGTAATGGACATGCCAGCGATAATCGCGTCGTAGTTACCGGCAACGAGGTTCGGGATAATGGAATCCCAATCGTTGATAACCCACTCGCAGGTCAGGCCAGCGATTTCACAGAGGGCATCGCCCACTTCACGCTCAAAGCCAATGACTTCGTTGTTTTCGTCGAGGCCGTTCCAAGGCATGTAAGCACCTTCGGTGCCCAGGCGAACGGTTTGAGCGGAAGCAACACTCGCGGTCGCGAACAGTGCAAGGCTGGCAACAAGAATCTTTTTCATAGCGTTTACTCCTGTAGGGACGTTGGTGCGCCTTTGAACGGACCTGTGAGCGGGCGCACCTTTGGAGCACTGCACAGGCTTGACCTCCGCATTGATGCGTGAGGGATACTCTTGGGTAAGTTCTGCATTGCAATAACGCAAGCTCTTAGCTCCCAAACACCCGCATTGTTGAGCAAATTTTGAGATTATTGAAGGTTCATTCGGACCCTCAAGCGGCATTTGATGGCTTCGTCATCCCGACATGGGGGATGTATCGCCAAGTCGATTCCACTAAGCGCCGCGCTGATTTTGGCGAAAATACCTGTTTGCTTCGGCGTTCGTTTTTAACGCGGATAGGGTGAGGTTCGCTGCAAATTTCAACGATAGAAGCGGTGATCTCCCGCGCCAGAAGTGTGTCATCCCTCTGCTTCCTACCCAAGTATGGGGCGAAACAAGCAGTAAAGGCGGAGAA
>CAJQLX010000029.1 GCA_905479265.1 uncultured Alphaproteobacteria bacterium | reverse complement strand
GGACTCCCCCGTGGACGCCGCACGCTCCCGCAGTCCCAAAACCCACAGGGCCATCTGGGAAATCGGCACGAACAACTGTCCGGCAAACGCAAGGAGACCATTCATTCAGGAGAGCACACGCTTTGATCACAATGAGGCTCACTCCCTACGCCCAGATCAGGGCCAAAAACAAGACTAAAGCGCGACTAAATCAGATCTGTATTCCAAATGCCGATGGGGGTGTCGAAGCCCGTCACATCGCCAAGGTCGTCGATCACATCAAAGGTGAGCGGCACATAGACGTCAGCCAAGCTCGCATTGGCGGTGCCGACCAGGGTGATGTGCGCGGCTGTTTCGTCGTCGTTGAGCGTGACGGTCGTTGTGGGCTGGATCAGGGGGCTGAACGCATCCGTGGCGGCGACTTCAGCGCCAATCGCGTCCAACATCTGGGCAGACAAGCCATTGGCATCGCCAAGCGCGAATTGCACAATCAAGTCAGCATCGGTGTTTTCAGTCGATTCAATCCAAGCCGCCGCACCAAGCAACAGGGCGTCTTCCGGCGCCGCTTGAGGGGCAGGGGCCAGCTCGGTCCAGGTTGCGACCTGTTCCAACACGCTTGTGCGGTCAACCTGTTCAAACTGTCCTTTGGGGGTAAGTTGAACACGGGAAACATCATTCAAATGCGAAGTCGATGCTTCTGCCGTGTCCAACGAATCTGAGCCATGAAGGCCGCTGGCTCCAAAACTGAGCCAATCCAAAGTCCAAATAAACAAGCCTTGCGCGCCATGAAATATCGACGCCAACATAGCAAAACTCGAATTGTGAGCCGGAGCCCGGTAATACGCATAACAATGCATTTGCCGTGCCAGCAGGCGCATAATCGAAACGGGGGTTTCACCCCGCAGAAAGGGTCATTTGCTGAAAAAATTTGGGCTGAGGGCGGTACGGACAGCGCAGGATGCCCGATTCTGTCGCAATATCGAGTGCAAAATGCTGTGACTGTCCCAAACTGGGATCGACAGCCGACTCGGTCTGTTGTGCACGTGGTTTTTGCGTGGGATTCGGCAGAAATGTATCATGAACCATTGAAAAAAATCCTGTTTTTACATTCCTAAGCCGGAACTAAACGAAAGTAACAACGGCAAGTCGGTTCAGTTGACGTTCCTGTAATAATATTACACTTTGGAGACGTAAGCCGAAGCTTGCGCGTTTACGAGGCGGTACGCGACGAAGCAAGGTTCCAACTAATCGTCATGGAAAGCGCCTCACGTTTTGGGCGTTCCAGAACGGATGGCGCTCTTGCCATTCACACACCATGATTTGAACAGCGCTAGAGGCGGAAACGGTCATGGAAGCTGATGTTATCGACACCTCTTTTGATGGAATCGATCCTGAAGTCATGGTTGTTCAGGCTGAATCAGCTTGCGATTTTTTGAAAGCGATCGCGACACCGATGCGATTGATGCTTTTGTGCAATTTGGTCGATGGCGAACAAACCGTGACGGACCTGTCGAACAAAGTCGGCGCGAAGCAGAGTTTGACCTCGCACCATCTTAACCGCTTAAAGCTCTCCGGCTTGGTTTCGGCGCGCCGGGATGAGAAATTCATCTATTACAGCCTTGAAGACAGGTTCGCCAAAGAACTCGTCGCGATGCTTTATCAGGAGTTCTGTAAGCCTGACTAACGGGTTCAGGCTTTCAGCACCTAAATGCGCTGCGACGACAGCGCAGAGCCTTTGTTCCTTTTCTATTGGCGAGTGGCAGGGTTAGACTGCGTTCCATCATCAAGATTTGATTTGTCATGGAAGGATTAGCCCTGTGCCGGCTTTTCAGTGGGACGACCCGTTTTTACTCGACGACCAGCTCAATGAAGAAGAGAGCATGATTCGAGACAGCGCCAAGGCTTTTGCCGCAGCGGAGCTGCAAACGCGCGTCGAAGACATGTATATGAACGAGAGCGTGGAGCCGGGTCTGTTTCCGTTAATGGGGCAGGCCGGGATGTTGGGCGTGACCATTCCTGAACAATACGGCGGCGTCGGTGCGTCCTATGTCGCCTACGGCCTCGTCGCGCGCGAGATTGAGCGTGTGGACAGCGGTTATCGCTCGATGGCGTCGGTGCAGTCGTCGCTGGTCATGCATCCCATCAACCAGTTCGGTACAGAAGAGCAGAAGATGAAGTTTCTGCCCAAGCTGGCCAGCGGTGAGTGGATCGGCTGTTTTGGCCTGACCGAGCCTGAAGCAGGGTCCGACCCCGGCGGCATGAAAACACGCGCGGAAAAGACCGCGACCGGCTATCGGCTAACGGGTTCCAAAATGTGGATCTCGAACGCGCCGATTGCGGATGTCTTTATCGTTTGGGCAAAATCCGAAGATCACGGCAACCGCATCAAGGGCTTTATCCTTGAAAAGGGCATGTCCGGGCTGAGTGCGCCGAAGATTGAGGGCAAGCTGTCCCTGCGGGCTTCTGTCACCGGTGAGATTGTGATGGACGGCGTCGAGGTCGGTGAAGACGCGATTTTGCCAAACGTGGAGGGGCTCAAGGGGCCGTTTAGCTGTTTGAATTCAGCGCGCTACGGAATTTCGTGGGGCGCGATGGGGGCTGCGGAGGATTGCTGGCTGCGCGCACATGCTTACGGCATGGACCGCAAGCAGTTCGACCGCCCGTTGGCCGCGACGCAGTTGTTTCAGAAGAAACTGGCCGACATGCAAACTGAAATCGCGCTGGGCTTGCAGGCTTCCTTGCGGGTCGGTCGGTTGATGGACGCCGGCAAGATGTCGCCGGAGATGATTTCCATCGTCAAACGCAACAACTGTGGCAAGGCGTTGGATATTGCGCGGATGAGCCGCGACATGCACGGCGGCAACGGTATCCAAATCGGCTACCAGATCATGCGCCACGCGGCGAATCTTGAGACCGTGAACACCTATGAAGGCACGCACGATGTTCACGCGCTGATTTTGGGGCGCGCACAGACGGGTTTGCAGGCGTTCTTCTAGGGACAACACAAAGACAAGGTGATTTGCGGTGACCACTTATCCTTACCAGGGGCTAAAGGTTCTTGACCTGTCCCGTATTCTTGCAGGGCCGTGGATTGGTCAGACCTTGGCGGACATGGGCGCTGATGTTGTAAAGATTGAGGCTCCAGCGGGGGATGATACCCGGCGCTGGGGTCCGCCTTTTATTGAGCGCGATGGCGAGAAAACGGCGGCTTATTACTTTGCCTGTAACCGGGGAAAGCGGTCGATTGTTGCCAATTTAAAGGACGCAGACGACCTTGCCGCCGTGCAGAAACTCGCGGCGCAGGCTGATGTTATCATCCAAAACTACAAGCAGGGCGGATTGGACAAGTTCGGGCTGGATTACCCGTCGATTGCGGAGGGCAATCCGGGGGTCGTCTATGCCTCGATCACCGGCTTTGGGCAGGATGGTCCACGGGCAAGCCAGCCGGGCTATGATCTGCTGATCCAAGGCATGAGTGGGATCATGGACATCACCGGACCGGCGGATCGTGAGCCGCAGAAGCTGGGGGTTGCCTTTGCGGACATTTTGACCGGCATCTATGGCGTCATCGGCATTCAGGCCGCGCTGAAGCTGCGGGCGGAGACGGGGCGCGGTCAGGAAGTTGACCTGGCGCTGTTCGATACCATGTCGGCGGTTTTGGCGAATCAGGGGCTGAATTACATGGTGTCCGGCACCTCGCCCAAGCGGTTCGGCAACCGGCACCCGAATTTGGTGCCCTATGAGACGTATCAATGCAGCGACGGCCATATCATCATCGCAACGGGCAACGACCGGCAGTTCCAGTCACTGTGCGAGGTTTTGGGCATTCCTGATATTGCCACGTCAGACTTGTTTGAAAGCAACGCCGCGCGCGTGGCGAATTTGGAGGCGATGGCACGCGTCCTCAATGAAGCCACCGCTGCGTTCACCCGTCAGGACTTGATCGAACAGCTTACCGCCGCCGGCGTTCCGGCCGGGCCGATCAATACGATCGAAGAAGCCCACGCGGATCCTCAATTCCTGCACCGGGGCATTCGGATCGATCCAGAAGGGGTTCCGGGATTGCGAACACCCTTGAAGTTTTCTGACGCTTCGTTGAAGGTCGAAAAAGCTGCACCCGCCTTGGGTGACACAAACTTCGATGACATTGAATGGTAGACAATGAACGTACAGTTGCCGAACAACCTCGATGCCTTCTGGATGCCGTTTACGGCGAGCCGTTGGTTTAAGGACAATCCCCGGATCATCGGCAGCGCCGACGGGATCTATTACACAACCATCGAAGGTCACAAGCTGATCGATGGCACAGGGGGGTTATGGTGCTGTAACGCGGGTCACAATCGAAAACCGATTGTTGAAGCCATTCAGAAACAGGCGGCAACGCTGGATTTCGCGCACAATTTCAATCAGGGCCACGCCATTGCCTTTGAAGCCGCGAACCGGCTGACGGCGATGACGCCCGAGTTTGACCATATCTTCTTCACCAACTCTGGTTCCGAGGCGGTTGATACGGCGCTGAAAATCGCGCTGGCCTATCATCAAGCACGGGGCGAGGGCCAGCGGCGGATTTTGGTCGGGCGTCAAAAGGCCTATCACGGCATCAACTTCGGCGGGTTGAGTGTCGGCGGAATTGGCCTGAATAAAGGCCAGTTCGGCACGCTGTACCCCGACGCCAAGCACATGCGGCATACGCATATTATGCCCGACAACGCGTTTTCGCGCGGCATGCCAGACCACGGCGCGCATTTGGCCGATGATCTGGAAGAAATCTGCCAAACCTACGGCGGTCATACGGTGGCGGCGTGTATCGTCGAGCCGGTGTCCGGCGCAGGGGGCGTGTTCCCGCCGCCGGTTGGCTATCTGGAACGTCTGCGCGAGATTTGCGACCGCCACGGCATTTTGTTGATTTTTGACGAAGTCATCAGTGGTTTTGGCCGCTTGGGGACCGCCTTCGCCTATCAGAAATTTGGCGTTACGCCGGATTTGATGACGGTGGCCAAAGGCATCACCAACGCCACGGTGCCGCTGGGCGGTGTTTTCACAACCGGTGACGTCCGCGAAGCCTTTCTTGCCGGGCCGGAAACCATGCCGGACTTGTTCCACGGCTACACGTACTCCGGCCATCCGCTGGCCTGCGCCGCTGCGATTGCGACCATCGATCTTTATCGGGACGAGCAGATCTTTGAGAACGCGGCCAAGATGGAGCAACCGTGGGAAGACATGCTGCACAGCCTGAGTGATTTGCCGGGCGTCATTGACGTGCGCAACATCGGTCTGGTCGGCGCGGTTCAGTTGGAAAGCGGCGAAGTTGTCGGCGCGCGCGGTCGTGCGGCGTTTGAGAAGCTGTGGGACCAAGGCGTTTCCTGTCGCCCCATCGGCGATAGCTTAGCCATGTCGCCGCCGCTGGTCCTGACCGAAGATGATATTCATCGCATCGGTGAAATGTACCGGGCCGTTCTGTCCGACTGATCGGCCGATCCCGCGCTGAAAAAGGCTCTCCCGCGCTGCTGCGTGGTGGAGCCTTTTGTCGTTGAGCCTAAGAAAGGGTTGGCCCGGTGCCGCTTGTCCCACAAGCGACGTCCGTTTGACGCTGTTTTTGGCCGGCTGAAGATGGGCTGGTTTGCCATTGCCGAAGGAAAAACCTTCTTTTTCGGCACACGATCCGCGAAAATTTGGTGAATCAGCGATGCATTTTGAGAAAACGGTCCTACCAACATCCCTCATAAGTGTAAAAAATTCGGTAAAATGCTACTTTAAGGTGCGCGAATATCGCGTCCAAAGCGACAACTCATTTCACGAAAGCGACAACTATGGGCAACGAGGCGAAAAGTGCAGCAATTCCGCTGACAAGTGCGGGAGAAAGGTTTGACTCAATTGGTCATTATTACTTACGTTGCGCTTGGTTCAGACGCGGAGGAGGAGCTCTGCGTTTTTTGCACCCATGAAAAATAATGTCTCGGGAGGACATACACATGAAAAAGCTCGCGCTTATCGCAGCTTCTATCGCTACAGCCGCTTTTGGCTTTAGCGCTACGGCTAACGCCGAGTGTGGTGAAGTCACCGTTGGCGAAGCCAACTGGTCCACCGCTCAGATTCTCGCTCAGATCGATGGTTTCGTTCTTGAGCACGGTTACGGCTGTACCGTAACTGTTACCCCTACCTCTACGACTCAGACGATTGCTCTGGCTCAGGGTGCTGACAACGCTGTTGTGGTTTCCGAATTCTGGAACCTCGGTGTTGACCAGGACGTTCTGAATGACTCCATCGCTGATGGCGAAATCGAACTGACCGGTAAGCCTTTCCCAGAAGCTGGTGAATTCTGGTACGTGTCTCCTGCTTTCGCAGAAGATTACCCAGAGCTTGACACCGTTGCAGAAGTTCTGGCGCGCCCAGACCTGTTCCCTTCCCCAACCGTTGACGGCGCTGGCGCTTTCTTCGGCTGCCCAATTGGTATTGGCTGGGGCTGTGAGCACAGCAACGCTGCACTCTTTGACCTGTGGGAAATGGAAGACAAGGGCTGGAACCTTGAGAACCCAGGTTCCTTCGAGGGCATGAACTCCATCATCGTAGACGCTAACGTGTCCAACGGTTACTGGATTGGCTACTACTGGACTCCAACCGCTGTTGCGATTGAAAACGAGCTGGTTTCCCTCGATTGGGGTGTAGACACCGTAACGCCTGAGTTCTGGAACGATTGTGTAACGAAGTACCGTGACGCAGGTAGCCTGCCAAGCACGTGTGAAGTTCAGCCAACGTCTTGGACACCTTCTGACATCGCAACCGCTACGAACCCAGCGCTGCGTGACACAGGTGCTTACGACTTCATCCTTGCTCGTGAACTGCCAATGGGCATTCTCGGCGCTATGGACGGCTGGATGGCTTCCAACCAGGCTTCCGCAGCTGAAACTGCTAAGCACTTCCTGCGCGAGCACCAGGACCTCTGGACTCAGTGGGTTGACGCTGACGTAGCTGACGCTGTTCTGGCAGCTCTCTAAGCTGACAGCCAATAGCTGAATAAATCGAAGGGGCCTGCTGCCGTCAGGACAGGCCCCTTCCTTTTGCCTAAATAGACCATCTGTACCGTGAAAAATTAAGGGAGCATTCCGGATGGGCGACTTAAAATTCGAAGAGTTTGGAGATATTTGGATCTTCTTACTCACTGTTCCGGGACTGTTGTTCAATATGGTTTTGGGCTTGGGGAAGTTCATCTTCATCAGCCTGCCATTGACGCTTTGGGCCTTTGCCCAGTGGTTGATTCCAACCCTTTGGGACATCCCCGTCATCCTGTTCAAGACAGCGCGCATTCTCTTCAACTCAGGCTATGGATTGCTGAAAGGCGTCTACAACTTCTTCGTGACCTTTGACTGGTCATGGAACGCGTTGAACGATTTTCCATCGCTGCCTTCACACATCAAAGCCTTGCTGAACTTGGGCGGCATTAACCAGCCGTTTGATTACTTCGCAGGCTCCTACGGCACGGCCGTTAAAGAATTCATTTTGCCCTTGCGTCGCTCCATGAACGACCTGCGCGACTTTATTGATTTCATGCCTTGGCCTGTTTTCTTCGCGCTCGTTCTGTTGCTGGTGTTCTGGGTCTCTCGCAAAGTTGGCGTTGTCCTGTTGGCGCTGGGTGCTTTGTTCTTCATTGGTATCTTCGGCCTCATGGACTTGGCGTCTCAGACGTTCTCGCTGATGATCCTGTCGATTGTCCTGTGTGTGGCCTTTGGTATCCCGCTGGGCATCTTCATGTCCGCGTCCGATGCGGTTGACCGTGCGGTCAAGCCGGTTCTGGATATCATGCAGACCATGCCGTCGTTCGTTTACCTGATTCCTGTACTGATTCTCTTTGGTGTGAGCCCGGTTGCGGGTTTGATCGCGGTGGTGATCTACGCGATGCCGCCGGTGGTGCGACTGACCAACCTCGGGATCCGGCTGGTGCCGTTCGAGGTTGTCGAGGCCAGCCACGCCTTTGGCGCGACGTACTTCCAACGCCTGTTTGGCACCCTGATCCCGTTGGCGCTGCCGAACGTGTTCGCGGGTATCAACCAGACCATCATGATGGCGTTGGCCATGGTGGTTATCGCCGCGCTGGTTGGCGCGCCGGGTCTGGGGGCAGAAGTCCTATCGGCACAGGGGACCGTAAACCTTGCGCTGGGCCTTCAGTCTGGTTTCGCCGTTGCGTTGATCGCAATTGTTATCGACCGGTCGTTCCACCTCTATGGTGAGCGGATGCAGCAACACCGAAAGGTAGGGCACTAAGCATGAGCGGAAACATCAAGGTATCGATCAAAAATCTCTACAAGATTTTTGGCAATAACCCGCAAGATGCGCTGCAGCACGTTTTGGATGGTTTGGGCAAGCCGGAGTTGCTTGCCCAGCACAACCACGTGCTTGGCCTTAACAACATCAACATCGATATTCCGGAAAAACGCGTACAGGTCATCATGGGCTTGTCGGGTTCGGGTAAGTCGACGTTGATCCGTCACCTCAACCGTCTGATTGACCCCACCGCTGGCGTGGTCGAAGTGGACGGGGAGGACGTGCTCAAAATGGACGACAAGCAAATGCGTAGCTTGCGTCAAAAGAAGATGAGCATGGTGTTCCAGAAGTTTGCCCTCATGCCGCACCGCACGGTTGCGGACAATGCGGCCTATGGCCTGCGGTTGCAGGGCGTGCGTGCAGGGGAAGCCAAGGAACGGGCGCAGAAGTGGATTGACCGCGTTGGTCTGACCGGCTTCGAAAAGTCCTACCCAAGTCAGCTTTCCGGCGGCATGCAGCAGCGTGTGGGCTTGGCCCGTGCGTTGGCGACGGATGCTGACATTCTGCTGATGGATGAAGCCTTTTCCGCGCTTGATCCGTTGATCCGGACGGATATGCAGGATGTGTTGCTCGAACTGCAGAAAGAGCTGAACAAGACCATCATCTTCATTACCCACGACCTTGATGAGGCGCTGCGTATTGGCGACGACATCGCGATTCTTCGTGATGGCGGGCTGATTCAGCAGGGTGACCCACAGGACATCGTGCTTCGTCCCGTCGACGATTACGTGTCTGACTTCATCATGGACATCAACCGGGGACGCGTCCTCAAGGTGCGTTCGATCATGGACGCGTCGGGCAAAGGGGGAGCGGTGGAAATCGATCACAACCTGGCACTCGAAGACGCGATGCAGCGGATGAAGGACACACCGGCGAACCCGGCGACCGTTACCCGCGACGGCAAGCCTGTTGGTGCGCTGGATATGCGAACACTCATTGATGCAATTGAACGTCCCGCGCCCGAAACGGCGTCTGGGACTGTTTATCGGTAATTAGTCCTCGCGCCGGCGCGAACAGGGACTAAAGAAAGAGATAAGAGGCAAAAATGCTTAAATACATTATCGGAGCCGTAATCGTTGTGCTCATGGGCGTGGGCGGCTGGCAGAATTATAACCGTGAACGGTCCGGACCCTGTTCGGAAGACTACGTAACGAATTACTTGCGTGGTGAGTTGGTTGATCGGTACTTGGACGAGTCCGCGTTTTACGTGAACTTGACCGCAGGCTTGGAAGACGAGCGCGTTACCGCGGCGTCGCGCAGCGAGCTGCAGGCGAGCAAGGACCGGATCGATGCGGAGCTTGCGGGCAACGAAATCGATTCTCGCGAAGTCAGCCCAAGCACGCGCATCAAGAAAACCTGTTTGACACGCTTGTCGGTCAACGGCGGTTTTGTTGAGGCGCGCTATAACCTCAAAGTCGAGCCTATGCCGGGTTCAGACTTCTCTGAGCGTTACGCAAAGCGTCGTAAGAACATCATCCTGCTCGAAGACTTGGTACCGGGTAAGATTTACGACGAAGTTGACGTTGCCGTCTTCTCCCGTCGTTCGTTCTACATGAAAGAAGATCGCTTCCCGGACATTGAGTATTCCAAGGCGTACACGCCAGAGGAAGCCATCACCATTGGTGTTGTCTCTGAGATGCCAAAGTAATTCACGGTCGCCTTGACCGCGAATAGGCCGATAAAATAGCCCTCATTGCCCTCTGGCAGTGGGGGCTTTTTCTTGGCACAAAGACCCACCGTCTGTGCCGTTGGAGACCGCGCCATGAAGCTAAAAACCCCCGAATTTCCCCGCCCGGCAGATGCCCAGCATCGCCTGAACGTCGAGCCGGTGATTTGCTATCCGGTTGATACCTTGCCCCCGGCGCCGCTGCCAGTGTATCGGGCCGCGCGAGAGGGGATGGCCAAGGTGAGCGAGGCGCTGGCGCCAGCCCGCGATGCGGTGACATTCGAGGTTCCCGCCGGGCATTTTTTCCGGATTTACTCGGTTGATGGGCCGCAAGTGGGCGACTTGAACCTGTGGAACGCCAACGACCTGTCCGAGCGCTTCTACACCGGCAAAACCCGCGCGCTGCACGGCACGCACCTGTCCACCGGCGACCGCATGTGGTCCAGTTTCCCCCACATGCGCCCCATGGCGACCATCACGGCGGACACGCTGGATTGGTACGGCTTTGATGAATTTGGCGGGTCGGTGCATGATGTCATTGGCACGCGCTGCGATCCCTATACGGCGAATACGCTCAGCGGGGCGCAGTATCACAATTGCTGTCACTCAAACCTCAGCCGGACACTGGCGGAACGGACGGGGCGACCGATTCATGCGGTGGAAGCGGACGTTCACGACGTGCTCAACGTGTTCATGTGTACGGGCTTCACGGCGGATACCCAGCAGTATTTCATGAAATCCAGCCCCGTGCGCCCCGGCGACTACATCGAGTTTTTCGCCGAAATCGACCTGTTGGGCGCGTTGTCGGCGTGCCCGGGTGGGGATTGTTCGGCGGAGCATTCTTCGGACGTGGCCGCGTGCCATCCGCTCAAAATCGAGATTTACCAGCCCACCAACGATGCCCTGGCACAGGCAAACTGGCAGTCACCACCCCGAAACGGATACGACCGAACCCACGGCCTGTCCTAACCCCGTTTCAGGCGCTCAACGGCTTCGTGCAGCGCTTGCAGGAAGCGGGACCGGTCCGCCTTGGAAAACGGCGCTGGCCCGCCCACGTGCCCGCCACCGGAGCCCGGCCCATCGCTTTTGGATCCCACAGACGACCGCAGGTCGGCCATAATCCCGCGTGTGGCGACGGCATTGCCGATGCTGGCGTCAGTGAACGGCTTTCCCGTATGGGCCAGCACGGTCGCGCCAACGTCCAAACAGCGCTGGGCCAACAGGATGTCAGCGGTAATCACGATGCTGGCAGGCGTCGCATGTTCCGCGATCCAATCATCAGCGGCGTCAAAACCGTCACTGACGACCTGCAACTCAATCAGACCACCGCGCGGAAAGCGAAAGTAGCTGTTTGACACGAGGGTAACCGGCAAACGGTGGCGGTCGGCAATTTTGTAAACCTCGTCCTTCACCGGACAAGCATCAGCATCAACAAGAATTCGGATCATGGCCTTATTATAAGCCGTGTTTCGCAAAAGTGGCACTCGAAAGCGTATAAAAATGGCTGGCGATCTCACTTCGAACGGCGTGAGGCCTTATTTGTCCTGCAGAGATTAAAGAACGTTAAAATGGCTTACATATTGCTGCTGTAGGTTGGGCGGCGGATCTTGCGGGATCGGTGGTCTGGCCTTGCGCCGCTGGCCGCGCGGTATGGTTGATCGGACACCTTGGGTGATGAACCAACGCCAAGGCGCGCGATCAAGCGGCCAAACCAACCACTTATGACTTTCATGGAACCAACAGCAGCCCCTGCTGTTTTTAGCTCAGGTGTAATAGGAAAAAATTATGAAGTATCTGACACTCAGTTTAGCGTTTTTTGCCGCTGGCCTCGCGGGTCAAGCGCAGGCTTTTGATATGGCCATTCCCCTGAATTGCAGTGGTGCGAGTGCGCAGACGGACGCGTGCAAAATCCAAGCGCAGTGCGGCTCAACGCAGGAGCGGCTTTCGGCGCTGGTTGGCTCACAGTGGGATTTGCAGACCGCGTTGCTGCAGGAAAACATCACCGATGACGAACGCCGTCGATACAAAAAGCGGCTGAGAAAGCATGACCGCGCTTTGAAACGCGTTCGGGCGCGCCTTGAGCGCTGCACGGCCAAAGCCTTGTCCTAGGCACGGCAAACGCGCCTGACGATGCCCCGTTTTCGGCCTCTTGCCGTCTGGTTTGGCCGTCTGGTTTGCGGTCGATAACGGGTATTCTATTTTGCATGGGCAACGCACGGGCGTGTTAGTTGCCTTTGCAGAAAAATAAGATAAAATCAAAACTAATGGAGCCTCGCTGTTCTGGTGAGGCTGAGCGTTGGAAGGAAAGAGTCTTGAAATCTCTCTCACTGAGCCTTGTCTTTGTTTTGGCCGCCGTCGCTGGTCAGGCACAGGCGCAAAACCTGACCATCGCGCAGCCCTTGGTTTGCACAGGGGCAAATGCGCAGACTGAAGATTGTATTGTTCGTGCCGCTTGTGGCGAGACACAGGACCGGTTGACTGAGTTGGTCGGGAACCAGTGGGCGCTTCAAAACCAGCTGCTGTCCCCGACGCTGACCAACAAGGAAACGCGCCGGTTGAACAAAAGAATTGCCAAGCACGACCGGGCCATTGCGCGCGTTCGGGCGCGGTACAACCGCTGCAAAGCCAAAGCGCTCTCCTAAGGGGAGGGGCTGAAGTCAGCTTGATCACAAGCTTTTTGGGGCTGCGGGGGTAACCGGCAGCCCCTTTTTTGTGGGCGTGGCTCGGCGGGTTGGTCGAAAGGCGACGGGCGGCGTGGCGGAAATGCACTGGACGACGCATCGGTGATGGTTCATCAGCGCACCATGACTGCCAAAAACCAAGCCGCGCTGGTTGGTGGGGACATCATGATCGGCGCTTTGCTGATGGTGGCGTTTTCTCTGATCGCACCGTTTCAAGACACCATCGCCAAGCTCGCGACCGATCATGTATCGAGTGGGACGATCGCCTTTGCGCGCTTTGCGGTGCAGACGCTGGTTCTGGTGCCGCTGGTCGTTTGGCGCTTTGGCCCGCGCCGCCTGTGGCCCAAAAGCAAGCCGCACTTGCACGCGCTGCGCGGGGTGTTGATGGCGATGGTAACGGTGCTGTTTGTCCTTGCGCTGGAAAGCATGCACGTCGCGGATGCCATGGCGATTTTCTTTGTTGAGCCCATGTTTCTGACCCTGCTGAGCGGCTTGATCCTGCGGGAGAAAGTGGGCTGGCGGCGTTATGCGGCTTGCGCGGTTGGGTTCATAGGCGCGCTGTTTGTCATTCAGCCGAGTTTTGAGGCCTTGGGCTGGGTCGCGTTTCTGCCGCTGGGCGTGGCGTTCCTGTTCGCGTTTTACTTGATCCTCACGCGGCAATTGAGCCAAGACGAGGAACCGATGTTGATGCAGGCCTATACGGGCGTTTCGGGTGCTGTGTTCTTGGGCGCAGTTCTGCTGATTTTCGACCCGCTGGATGTCCGTGTGTTCCAGATTACACCACCGCCGTCGTCGATGCTGTGGCTCATGCTGGCTGTGTTTGGCCTGATCGCTACCGTCAATCACCTGATTTTGGTGCAAGCGTTCAAGCGGGCGCCGGCGTCTATTCTTGCGCCGATCCAATATCTGGAAATCGTCACGGGCGTTATTCTGGGCTGGATGATTTGGGACTACGTGCCCAATGCGCTCAAATGGGTTGGGATTGCGATTATTGTTGCCTCGGGCCTGTTCATCATCTGGCGCGAACGCATCACCGCACAGCGGGACCGGGCAACCCAAGAACGCGGCTAGCCCTGCGACGGCATTGTTCGGATGTAAATTGTTTGGATGTTAGATCAGCTCGATCAACAAATAAGCCTGTTTTCTCACCTTAATATTTCTATATCATACGGACCAAGTGATCGGTGCGCGTAAACCCTCGTTTACAGGGCCCGGCATTTGCCGGCGCGCGCGCCCGGCTGCGGCGGTTCTTTGTGGGATTGGAAATATGCGATTAATCGTCAATGAGCAGACCTATGAGGTCGATGTCGAACCGGAAATGCCGCTGTTGTGGGTGTTGCGCGACGCGTTAGGCATAACGGGGCCAAAGTACGGCTGCGGCATTGCGCAGTGCGGGGCTTGCACGGTTCATGTGGGGGGCAAGGCGGTGCGGTCGTGTGCGGTTCAAATCGGTGAGCTGAACGGCGCGGTTACGACCATCGAAGGGCTCGGCACGCCAGAGAACCTGCACGCGGTTCAAGAAGCCTGGATCGAGCACCAAGTGGCGCAATGCGGGTATTGTCAGGCCGGGCAAATCATGTCGGCGGCGGATCTGCTGAGCCGTGTTCCGGACCCCAGCGACACCCAAATCGATCAAGCGATGTCGGCGAATTTATGCCGCTGTGGCACCTATCCCCGGATCCGGGCGGCGGTGAAGGCTGCGGCTGTTAAAGTGCGGGGGGCTTAGTCGATGTCCGTTGCGGGAAAGATAGCGCGCCGGGGCTTTTTGCTGGCGTCGGCGGCGGTTGCGGGCGGGGTCGCGTTTGGCGTTTGGGCGGTTCGAAATCCACACCGAAACCCGTTGGTTCAAGACGCTGGCGAAGGCGAAGCGACCTTTAACCCGTGGGTTCAAGTCACCGCGTCCGGGATCACGCTGATCGCGCCCCATGCGGAAAAGGGCCAAGGCGTGTTTTCGACGCAAGCTGCCTTGATTGCCGAAGAAATGGACCTCGAATGGGGCAGTTTTGACGTGTCGTTTGGCATGCCTGCGCCGGCGTACTGGAACACGGCTTTGGGCGGGGCTGCGGCGCCGTTTCTGAGCCGGGATCAGGGGACGCTGCCCACGATCATGCGCGGGGTCATGACTTCAGCGTTCAAGATGTTGGGGGCAATGGGGACCGGTGGCTCGTCGAGCATGCCGGATAGCTTTGTCAAGCTGCGGGCAGCCGGGGCTTCGGCGCGGGAAACGCTCAAGCTGGCGGCGGCGGCGGCCTATGATGTGGCCGTTGCGGACCTGCGCACGGCCAACAGCCACGTGATTTTGCCCGATGGTCGAGAAATCCCCTACACCGCACTGGCCGAGGCCGCAGCAGGCATTGCGCCCGTGGGTGACGTGGCGCTGCGGGATCCGAGCGCGTGGAAGTTGCTGGGCACCGACATGATGCGGCTGGATGTTCCGGCCAAGTCGACGGGAACCCTGACCTACGGCATCGATGTCGCC
>CAJQLX010000028.1 GCA_905479265.1 uncultured Alphaproteobacteria bacterium | reverse complement strand
AACAGCAGGCCCTGATCCACCGCAATCGGATCGTCGTAGTAAAGAAGACTGCCTAGGATCACACCAATGGACCCAACCAACGCCCCTTCGTCAGCGATAATATGGTCCGCGCCAGCCATCGACCACATGCCGCCCGATGCAGATATGGACTGCACATAGGCGTAAACCGGTTTGCCCGTGGCTTCCTGATAGGCCTGCACGCCATCAGCAATGGCTTTAGACCCGTTGATGGTCCCACCCGGTGTGTTCATCAGCAAAAGCACACCTTTGACCGCGTCGTCTTCGGCCAAATCGGCCAACGTTTCTTTGATGGTGTAGCCAAAGGTAACGAAATCGTTGCTAAACCAGCCAGCCGGATTGGTATCGCTGATCGAAAGGCTATCGATCAGCCCCGATATCGGCACGATCGCCAGTTTATTGTCTTCGTCATCGTTCAGCTCACCGCGAACGACGTCGATAAAGCCATCCGCGCGCGAGCTTGCTTCTTCGGCATAGTCCCCGCCCCCGCCACTGCCACCCAGCGCGAAGGCCGCGATCACGGCGAGCGTTGCGAGGAAGAAAATGGCGACAACGATAAGCCCTTTGATGGCAAAGCGAGCGATTTCGGCAAAGAACGACACGCTGGCCTCCTTACTTTTAACAGGGGGTTGAGGCCGCCCGCCGCGCAAAGAGCCAGGTGCGAGAAAGTCTCCACCCCGGCTGCGCGCCGCTGCGATATCCGAATATGAGGGTCTTGGGGTGCGCTCAGACATGGGCGTCAGATGGGAGTGTTAGCGGGATCATACAAGGCCTCGGCGACGCATATATTGCCGCAAAACACGGTTCCAGCTCCGCTCCGGCATTTCACTCAGTGGGAGCCAAAACCAGCGAATCAGGACGGGCTCGTGCCAATCCGATGGCGTCATTTCCCAACTTTCCCACGACTGCGGCAAAGCGATTTTGGGAAAGCTAAGATAGAACCAGCGATCCATTTTCATGCGGTGGCCAGCGTGCACTTGGACGTCTTTGCCGATGAACCGCATGTTACCGAAGCCGCCCGGCAAACCGGTTTCTTCCTCCGCTTCACGGCGAACCGCCAAATTCGGCAGCTCCCCCTTCTCCAGCGTCCCGCCGGGCAAAGCCAAGGGCATCTCAGGATAATCAACGTGCTCATGGACCAGCAAATGGTGCCGACGAATCATGTAGACGTAGGCTTTTTTCACGTTCTTCAGCGGGGGAAGGCTCACAGGTTCAGATATTCCGGTGCATGTTTCATCAAAGCGGCATCGACGTCTTCCATACTGGCGGTCAAACCGAGATCAGCCAGAGACGTAACACCAAAATCGCGTATGCCGCAGGGCACTATGCCTGCAAAGTGGTCCAAGTTCGGCGATACATTGAGAGAAATGCCATGAAAACTCACCCATTTCCTCACCCGAATACCGATGGCAGCAATCTTGGCTTCTCCACCATCGGGCCGATCCACCCACACGCCGATGCGCCCATCGCGAATCCCCGCCGTCACGTCCAACTCTTCGAGCGACCGGATGATCCAACCTTCGAGCGATTGGACAAAAGCGCGAACGTCCCGCCCCCGACGGCTCAGGTCCACCATGACATAGACAACCCGCTGACCCGGACCGTGATAGGTGAACTCCCCCCCTCGCCCCGCTGCGTAGACGGGAAAGGAACCGGGATTGAGCAAATCTTCAGGCTTTGCGGACGTCCCGCTGGTGTAAAGCGGTGGGTGTTCGAGGAACCACAACTGTTCCCGCGCCGTGCCAGCAGCCAGCGCGGCAACATGCGCTTCCATCTGCTGTAAGGCGTTTGGATAGGCCACAGGTTCGGGGAAAAATCGAAAGGCCGCTCCCGGTCCCTGCGTTTTATCTTCGCCAGACACGCGGTTTTGCAGGGGCTCTGTAGGCCTCATCCGTCTTGCACCTCTTCGTTAAAGCGGTTATCTCACACTTCTTGCTTCTAGCAGAAGTGCGGCCGTGGCGGAATTGGTAGACGCGCAACGTTGAGGTCGTTGTGGGCTTCGGCCCGTGGAAGTTCGAGTCTTCTCGGCCGCACCATCCTAGAGCTCATCCAAACAGTCCGGTCTTGGCAAAGTGGGGTCGTTCATGAGCGAACAGGCACAAACCCTTTCCTTTTCGAGCGACGCAAACGCCGCATCCGTTGAAGATTTGCTGCAACGGTTGGTCGATGCCATCCGCAGCAATCGCCTCGCAGAACTCCGCGATGATATTCTCGCGCTTCACCCTGCTGATTTGGGTGACGTGCTCGAAGGCCTGTCCCGCGACGAGCGCTCGACCGTTTTGCTCGCTTTCGGTGACGAACTCGCCGCTGAGATCCTCGTCGAGGTCGAAGGCGTGGTTCTTGAGGACGTTCTCGAACACCTCGACGACCAAGTCATCTCCGAAAACCTTGGCGAGCTGAATTCCGACGATGCCATTGATCTGCTCGAAGATCTGGACGAAGTCGCCAAGCAAAAGATCCTGTCCTCCCTCTCCGCGGCAAAGCGTTGGGCGGCCGAGGACGCACTGCGCTATCCGGAGTTCTCGACAGGCCGATTGATGGCGCGGGAATTCGTGACTGTTCCAGCAGACTGGAACGTCGGCCAAACCATCGATTTCCTGCGCGCAGAGCCTGACTTGCCAGACGATTTCTATGACATCTATCTGGTCGATGAAGCCTATCGGCCGATTGGCTCTGCGTCGGTCAGCCACGTCCTGCGCACGCGGCGTCAAGAAACGCTGTCCGACGTCGCCAAGGGTGATCTCCGCGTGTTTTCGCCGATGTTGGACCAAGAAGAGCTGGCCCACACATTCCGCCAATACGGTTTTTCCTCCGCGCCAATTGCCGATGAAGAAACGGGTCGGCTGGTCGGGGTGGTGACGCTCGATGACATTGTTCACGTGATCGACGAAGAGGCCGAGGACGATTTGATGCGGCTGGTGGGCCTGGGCAAAGAATCCGACATTAACCGCTCCTCGCTGCAAACCGCGCGCAATCGATTTATCTGGCTGACGGTCAACCTCGCCACCGCCGTTCTGGCCTCGATGGTGATTTCCCTGTTCCAAGGCACGATCCAAGAAGTTGTGGCGCTGGCTGTGCTTATGCCCATCGTCGCATCCATGGGCGGAAACGCGGGGACGCAAACCCTTGCTGTTGCCGTGCGCGCTTTGGCGATGAAAGACTTGCGGGCGCGCAAAGCGGTGCAGTTCATCACACGTGAGGCGTTGGTTGGCATGTTCAATGGGATTGGATTTGCCGCGATCGCCTTTGCCTTCTCGGCTCTGTGGTTCCAGGATTTGATGCTTGGGGTGGTGATAGGCGTTGCCATGCTCGTCAATCTGATCGTCGCTGGCATTTCCGGAACCTTGGTACCGATCGTCCTAGACCGCCTGAACGTCGATCCGGCCAATGCTTCAGCCGTGTTTTTGACCACCATCACGGACGTTGTCGGCTTCCTCGTCTTTCTTGGCTTGGCTGCAGCGTTCTTGGTCTAATCATACCGCGCTCATGTTATCGCGCGACCCGACAAAAAAAGGGGAGAGCGGCTCAGATCGCTACTCCCCCTTTTCATTATATGGGTCAATTTGAACGACGGGTTAACTGCAACCCGTCGTCGAACCACAGGTTACGCACTTCAGACAGGTGCCGTTGCGCACCAATGTAAAGTTCCCGCAGGAGTCACAGGCATCGCCCGTGTAGCCCTTCATCCGGGCCTCTTCCATGTTGCGCATCTTGTCGTCCGCAGCATCAACGGCACCGCCGCCCATGCTGAACCGTTCAGAGTCGCCGGCTGCGAGTTGCACAGGGGCTTCTGCGGTCGGGATTTCGAAAGACGTTGTGCCAGACGCATCATCATAGAGTGCCGTGACAACGGTGGTTTCACCGCCAACCGTGCCGCCGGTCGAACCTTCTTTCTTGCCGCCGGTCACGACAACGAGTTGGTTCTTCATCTCTTTCTTGCCGCCACGCAGGTAGCCCGAAGAAGCAAAGTCCAGCGCCATCTGCAACGCATCGTCTTCATCCGAAGTGCCTGACATCGCGGATTCCTGATCGCCACGACCCAGCGTGTCGGTCCGCAAATCCGCAGGCTCAACATGCGCCAGATCGTTGCGGCCCAAGTAAGAAACAGCCAACTCGCGGAAGATGTAATCCAGCGTCGAGGTCGCCATCTTGATCACGTCGTTGCCTTCAACCATTCCGTTTGGCTCAAAGCGGGTGAAGGTGAAGCTATCGACGTATTCTTCCAGCGGTACGCCGTACTGCAAGCCCAGCGAGACCGCGATGGCGAAGTTGTTCATCATCGAACGGAACGCCGCGCCTTCCTTGTGCATATCAACAAAGATTTCACCCAAGGAGCCGTCTTCAAACTCACCGGTCCGCAGGTACAGCTTGTGCCCACCAACGATGGCTTTCTGCGTGTAGCCTTTGCGACGGTTTGGCAGGCGCTTCCGCTCCAACGTGCGCTCAATAACGCGCTCGATGATGCGTTCCGCGACCACTTCGGCTTGCTGCACAGGATTGGCCTGCGCCAGCGCTTCTGCCGCTTCGCGTGCATCATCTTCGTCCGCATCCACGTCCACCAGTAAAGCTGAGCTCAGCGGTTGCGACAGCTTGGACCCATCGCGGTAGAGGGCGTTCGCTTTAATGCCCAGTTTCCACGACAGCATATACGCGTCTTTGACTTCACCAACGGTCGCCGTGTTTGGCATGTTGATGGTTTTGGAGATCGCGCCAGAGATAAACGGCTGTGACGCCGCCATCATGCGGATGTGGGAGTCGGTGGACAGCTCGCGCGTCCCTTTGGCCCCGCAACGGTTGGCGCAATCAAACACCTTCATGTGCGCAGCTTTCAGATGCGGTGCGCCTTCAAGTGTCATGGTGCCACAAATGTGCTCGTTCGCTGCTTCGATTTGCTCAGCGGTGAAACCCATGCCGGCAAGCATATCGAACGAGAAATCGTTCAGCTGTGCGTCTGAGAAGCCCAGAACATCGCGGCAGAAATCATCACCAAGGCTGAAACGGTTGAACGCAAACTTGAGCTGGAATGCCGTGCCCAGCGAAGACTCGATGGATTGCAGCTTTTCCTCGTCAAAGCCCTTGGCTTTCAGGCTTTCACGGTTGATGCCCGGTGCGTTGGACATGGAGCCCGTACCCACCGCGTACGCGATAATATCGTCAATCTGGTCTTCGTTGTAACCGAGATTCTCCAGCGCCAGTGGAACCGTTTGGTTGATGATCTTGAAGTAACCACCGCCCGCAAGCTTCTTGAACTTCACCAATGCGAAGTCTGGCTCAATGCCCGTGGTGTCACAGTCCATCACCAGACCGATGGTCCCCGTCGGCGCAACCACAGTGGTCTGAGCGTTGCGGTAACCGTGCTTTTCGCCACCTTCGAGTGCGCGATCCCACGCGGCCTTGGACGCCTCGACCAAGGATGGAACGGTACAGTCCTTCGCGACCAGCGGCACAGGCAAAATGGTCAGGCCTTCATAGCCATCCGTCTCACCATAGGCAGCGCGACGGTGGTTACGAATCACGCGTAGCATGGAATCGGCGTTCTTGGCATAGCCGGGGAAGGCACCGCGCTCAGACGCAATTTCAGCCGACGTTTCGTAGGCGATACCGGTCATAAGCGCCGAAAGACCGCCACAAATGGCGCGACCTTCGTCAGAGTCGTAGCCAAAACCCATCGACATCAGCAGCGCGCCAATGTTTGCGAAGCCCAAACCCAGCGTCCGGTATTCGTAAGACAGCTTGGCGATTTCCTTGGACGGGAACTGAGCCATCAGAACCGACGTTTCGAGCGTCAAAGTCCAAAGACGACAAGCATGCTCGTAACCTTCGATGTCCAGCGCCCCTGTTGTATCGCCGACGAACTTCATCAGGTTCAGCGAGGCAAGGTTACACGCAGTGTCATCAAGGAACATGTATTCGGAGCAAGGGTTAGACGCATTGATGCGGCCTGACTCCGGGCAGGTGTGCCACTCGTTAATGGTGCTGTCGTACTGCAGGCCCGGATCGGCACAGGCCCAAGCTGCAAAGGAAATCTGGTCCCACAGGTCCGCCGCTCCGACGGTTTTCATGACTTCGCCCGTCGTCCGTGCCCGCAGATCCCAGTTCTCACCGCGTTCTACTTTGCCCAAAAACTCATTCGTCACGCGAACGGAGTTGTTGGAGTTCTGGCCTGCGACGGTCAGGTAAGCATCGCTATCCCAGTCCGTGTTGTAAGTCGGGATTTCGATTTCCGTGAAACCCTGCCGTGCCATTTCGATAACGCGGTAAACATAGTTGTCCGGAACCAGCGCACGGCGCGCTTCGCGGATGGCTTTCTTGAGTTCTGGATTTGACTTTGGATCCAGCGGCTCATCAACCAAACCGTTCTGACATGCCGCCATAATGGCTTTCATGTGCTTGTTCAGGTTCTTGGAGCCGGCAACAAGGCTTGCGACCTTCTGCTCTTCGATCCATTTCCAGCCAATATAATTCTCGATATCCGGGTGATCGGCATCGACCGTGACCATCTTCGCCGCACGGCGCGTGGTGCCACCCGATTTAATGGCTCCAGCCGCACGATCGCCAATCCGCAGGAAAGACATCAGGCCAGACGACTTGCCGCCGCCACCCAAGGATTCGCCCTCACCCCGCAGCGAGGAAAAGTTCGAACCTGTGCCGGAGCCGTATTTGAAGAGACGAGCTTCGCGGACCCAAAGATCCATGATGCCGCCATCGTTCACCAGATCGTCGGCAACGGACTGAATGAAACAAGCATGAGGCTGTGGGTGCTCATAGGCGGTCTTGGACTTTGTCAGACGGCCAGTTTCATAATCGACGTAGTAGTGACCCTGACTTGGGCCATCGATCCCGTAAGCCCAATGCAGGCCGGTGTTGAACCACTGGGGTGAGTTCGGCGCGGCCATTTGGGACGCGAGCATGTAACGCATCTCGTCAAAGTACGCCTGCGCATCGTCTTCGGTGTCAAAGTAGCCACCCTTCCAAGCCCAGTAGGCCCAGGTGCCCGCCAAGCGGTCGAAAACCTGTCGCGCATCGGTCTCGCCAACGTAGCGCTCATCTTCCGGCAATTGGGCCAGCGCTTCTTCGTCAGGAACGGAGCGCCACAAGAAGGATGGAACGCTGGTTTCTTCAACGCGCTTCAAACGCGCTGGAACACCTGCTTTGCGGAAATACTTCTGAGCCAGAATATCGCTCGCGACTTGGCTAAAGCCATCGGGAACCGAAATGTTAGGTGCTGAAAACACCACTGAACCGTCTGGGTTCCGAATCTCCGACGATGTCTGCCGGAACTTTAGGCTGCCATAAGCTGACTTCGTATCAGCCGTGAAGCGACGATCTATACGCATTGGTATCCCAACCCCTTTTATTGTTATTGAGCGCCAGACCGCCCCAAACACGGTGTGTCGCTTTGAACGCAGATCAACCCCGCTGATCCTTGCTCAATAAATGTCAAACGCGCCTGCCTTCACCCGGTCAAATCCGGAGTCGGCTTTTGGCTAACGCCCTATCGGTGTGTCCCGCCTGCTACTCTCGCGAGCAGCACCGCCCCCCTCGGTCCGAGTCCGGTCCAAGATGGGACGCGGCTTATGCGGTTTCGAAGTGCGCCCGTAAAGCGCTAGAAATCGCTTGCCTACGCGTTCTCGTAAGAATTGCGTGGAAAACTCCCGTGCACGGTGGACATCTCCAATGTTGCACTCGCAATTCAGAACATATCAGGAACAGATTAAAGCACAATCTTATCCCCGACTTTTGGTGCAGAGCATGCCAAATTCATTAGCTCCGCAAATTTGTTGTCTCATAATACCAATCAGTTTTCCACAGTAAAAATCAACATTTGGCACGGTTTCCGCCTTTGGACACTAGATGTAGTGTTTTCTCGGTTTGGCGTCGCCCATTTTGCGTATGGAAAGTGACAATCATTACGCGCACTATCTGAGCCCCTGCCATGCCGTTGCGAATTGTCGCACACACAATTCAGCCACAAATTTTTCAAGATTATGCGTACGTATCAAGGGACTGGTATTTTACCCTCTCAGGGACTAAATTCCCGACATCAAGCCTTCACACTCTTCGACTCGGGAACTGCAAATGTCCTCCTTGGCCACGCGCCTTCACACACTGTTTAATGGCACACTCGTCGGCACCGACGCAGAGGGCAACCGCTACTATAAAGAGCGGCGGGCAAAGCCTATGATCGGGTCCATGCTGCGCGAACGTCGGTGGGTCATTTACAAGAATGAGAAAGAAGCGAGTCGTGTTCCGCCAGAGTGGCAAGGTTGGATGAACCACACGCTCACCACACCACCGAGCGAGTCGGAGCTGAAAAAGTACGACTGGCAAAAGGATCACCAGCGGAACCTTACTGGCACGCCAGAAGCCTACGTCCCCCAGGGCGACATGCGCTCCAAAGAAGAACGCGCATCGACAACAGGCGACTACGAAGCCTGGTCACCGAACTAAGCCATCATGGGTCAAACCAACCGTTCGCTAGAGATCATCCTTGGCGCTGTCGTTGTCTGCGCGGCCCTTTTCTTTGGCAGCATGCTGCTCAATGGCCGTCCGGCGAGCAATGGTAATGACGGCATGGTCATCTACGCTGTATTCGGCAACGCTGATGGTGTTGATCCCGGCTCACAGGTGAAAATGTCCGGTGTTCCGGTTGGACGCGTCCTCGAATCCAGCCTTGAACCCCCTTATTACGACGCCATTGTTGAAATCAGACTGAATCCCGGCGTCAGCCTGCCCGATGATACGTCCGCAAAGGTCAGCTTCGGCTCCTTACTGGGCGGTAATTTTATCGAGCTTGAACCGGGTGGCTCGCCGACAATGATGGCCGAGCGCCATTACATTGAAGACACCAGCGATGCTGTAAATCTGGTCGATTTGATCAGTCAGGCCATTTTCAGCGGCAACGACACCTCAGCGGATTAAGCAACCCACCTATCCCCTGTCTTCTATCTGGCGCACATTTCCTCTACACGGCTGACATATATTTCCAGCACCGTAGATGAGAGTGATTTATGCCCAAGCTGATTATCCCCGGACCCGAGGGTCGAATCGAAGCGCGCTACGAAGGTCACGCGGACGAAACCGCCCCTCTCGCCCTTATTCTGCACCCCCACCCGCAGCACAACGGCACGATGGATAACACCGTCACGTTTTTGATGTTCCATACGTTCTTGAACGCCGGCTTTAACGTGCTGCGCTACAACTCCCGCGGTGTCGGCGCGTCTGAAGGCGAGTATGATCGCGGCGAAGGCGAACTGTCGGATGCGGCAACGGCGCTGGATTGGCTGCAGACCCACCGGCCCAACGCCCGGGGTTGCTGGGTTGCTGGCTACGACTTTGGCGCATGGATTGGGATGCAGCTGCTGATGCGCCGGCCTGAGATCAACGCTTTTATCTCCGTGTCGCCCCCAGCAAACCTGTACGATTTCACATTCTTGGCCCCTTGCCCGAACAGCGGTTTGTTCATTCAAGGCAACCAAGACGATTTTGTTCCCCAGGATCAGGTGTTCAAGCTGGTCGAGAAACTGCGCGCGCAACGTGGCATCGAGATCGACTACAACATCATCGAAGGGGCCAACCACTTCTTCACTGGCAAAGAAAAAGAGCTCGAACAGTCGATTCGCGCCTATATCGACGCTGCGCCGCAGCTTTTGCCGCCTGAAGAAGATGACATTGAAGAAGACGATGGCGAAGAGGAAGACGTTGAAATGGACTTCGACGACATTCTCGACGCGATGGATTCTGAATAAGCCGTCTCAACCCCTTTCTCGTCCTCATCTCAAGAACCGTTTAGTGAAAGCAATGCGATGACCACCGAAAATGCTCTGTCACACGCAAAGTCCCCCTTCTTAAAGGAAGCCTTTGCGCGCGGTTATCTGCACCAGTGTACGGATGTGAAAGGTTTGGATGAGAAGTTCGCAGCGGGTCCGGTTACGGCCTACATCGGCTACGACTGTACCGCCGACTCGCTGCACGTCGGGCATCTGATGAACATCATGATGCTGCGTCTGTTCCAACGGACGGGCAACCGGCCTTTGACGCTCATGGGGGGCGGGACCACCAAAATCGGTGATCCTTCTGACAAGAACGAAGCCCGCCCCTTGCTGACCGATGAAATCATCGCCAACAACATGGCCGGGATTCGCGGTATTTTTACCAAGTTCCTCAGCTACGACGACAGCGCAACGGGGGCCATTATGGCCAACAATGCCGACTGGTTAGGCGGGCTGAAGTACATCGACTTTCTGCGCGACGTCGGGCGGCACTTTTCCGTTAATGCCATGACCAAAATGGACTTTGTGAAGCGCCGTTTGGACAACGAGCAGAACCTGTCGTTCCTCGAATTCAACTACATGATCATTCAAGGTTACGACTTTCTGGAGCTTTCGCGCCGGAATGATGTTGCCCTGCAAATGGGTGGCTCGGATCAGTGGGGGAATATTGTTCAGGGCATCGAGCTTGGCCGCCGGATTGACGGCAAGGAGCTGTTTGGACTGACGGTCCCCTTGCTGGCCACCGCTTCGGGGCAGAAAATGGGGAAATCCGCAGGTGGCGCGGTTTGGTTGAACGAAGACCGGCTGAATAATTTCGACTACTACCAATTCTGGCGGAACACCGAAGACGCCGACGTTGGCCGCTTCCTTAAGCTGTTCACGGAACTGCCCATCGAGCAGTGCGACGAGCTTGGCGCAGCACAGGGTGCGGCGATCAATGAGGGCAAGAAAATCCTCGCCTATGAAACCACCGTCATGTGCCGTGGCAAGGAAGCAGCGGACGCTGCCGCGAATGCAGCATCCACCACATTTGGCGGCGGCGGCGTTTCAGCTGACTTGCCAAAGATCCAAGCGCCCGCGGGCGCGATTGAAGCGGGCATGAGCATTCAGGATGCCTTTGTTGCGGCTGGCTTGGCCGGATCAAAAGGTGAAGTGAAGCGCCTGATCAAAGGCGGTGGCGCGCGGTTGAATGGTGAGAAAATCGACAGCGATGAACGCACCCTGACCGCAGCCGACGTGGACGCCGATACGGGTGCGGTAAAGCTGTCTTCGGGTAAGAAAAAGCACGTTCTGCTGGTCGCTTAGTGGCTTGGATCTGCCCGTTTGAGCAGATCCAAGAATGCCTTAGCCCAGCGTGAGAATGACTTCATCGCGCTTCAGCGTTCCACCAACGGTGGCGGGGATGGATTCGACAACGCCGTCCACAGCTGCGGTGAGCAGATTTTCCATCTTCATGGCCTCAACAACCGCGAGCGTTTCACCGGCCTTTACCGCCTGACCAACCTCAACCGAAATCGCCTTCAGCAAACCGGGCATGGGTGAGACAATGATCCGGCTGGTAT
The DNA here is from genome assembly GCA_905479265.1 of uncultured Alphaproteobacteria bacterium. Lineage (GTDB taxonomy): Bacteria > Pseudomonadota > Alphaproteobacteria > UBA7985 > UBA7985 > UBA7985. The sequence continues at coordinate 40,264 of CAJQLX010000028.1, read as the reverse complement.
CGAGGACGACTTTTTCCGGCATGTGGTGGTAGAGCGCAGCGACCTCTGAGCGCATCGGTGTCAGCGTCACCGATCGACCGCCGTGCGCGATCGTCCATGCCAGCGCCCGCTTCACAGCTTGCAGCACCAAAGGACGCCCGCCCAGTTCACAGGAATAAACGCGGTGACCCGGCTGCCAATCCAGCACGTCTGCACCAAACTCAGCCTCGCCGCCGGAGCGACCGTTCACGCTTACCGTCACGCCACCATCGCTGTCGCCGAAGCCAACACGGTAAATTTCTCGGTCCAGAAGCAGCGTGTAGTGACCATCTTCGTCGGGCAAATCGAGCGCATTGTTGACCCGCATCACCTGCGCTGCCAAGGCCACCAACATGCCTTCATCATCCCCACCGCCAACATGATCCTCGGTGAAGCCGTCGGGGAACTCTTCGGCGATGTAATTGGTGGTCAGGCTGCCGCTTTGAAACCGCTCTGCGCCCAGCACCTGATTCACAAAAGCGACGTTGTGGTCCAATCCTTCGATCACATAACCATCCAAAGCCCCCATCAGGCGATCAACCGCTTCTTGCCGGTCTTTGCCATAGGCGATGACCTTTGCGATCATGGGGTCGTAGTGCATGGAAATCTCGTCGCCTTCGCGGACGCCAGAATCCACACGAACGCCCTCGCCTTCTGGCTCAGCGTAAACCGACAAGCGGCCAATCGATGGCAGGAAACCCCGCAAGGGATCTTCGGCGTAAACCCGCGCTTCCAGCGCCCAGCCTTCATGCTCCACCTGTGACTGATTAAAGGGAAGGCTTTCGCCAGCCGCGACGCGGATCATCCACTCGACCAAATCGATGTCATGGATCAGCTCCGTGACGGGGTGCTCAACCTGCAAGCGCGTGTTCATTTCAAGGAAGAAGAAGTTCTTGTCTTGATCGGCGATGAACTCAACCGTTCCGGCCGATGCATAATTCACCGCGCGCGCAAGCGCGACGGCTTGCTCGCCCATGGACTGCCGCGTGGCTTCATCCAGCAACGGCGAAGGGGCTTCTTCGATAACTTTCTGGTGTCGGCGTTGAATCGAACATTCGCGCTCGCCCAAGTGAACGATGTTGCCGTTCTGGTCGGCCAAAACCTGAATTTCGATGTGACGGGGGTTTACGATGAACTTCTCAATGAAGATCCGATCATCGCCAAAAGCGCCCTTTGCTTCGGCCCGCGCAGCGCGGAAGCCGTCGGCCACATCGCCCGCGGTTTCTGCGACGCGCATGCCTTTACCGCCGCCACCGGCGGACGCTTTGATCATCACCGGAAAGCCGATTTCAGTGGCAATTTCGACCGCCTGCTCCGGCGTATCGATTTCCCCGACATAGCCCGGCACCGTCGAAACGCCCGCAAGTCCAGCCAGTCGCTTGGACTCGATTTTGTCACCCATGGACTGAATGGCGCCCGTTGGTGGGCCGATCCAGACCAAGCCAGCCGCTTTCACCGCCTCGCAAAAATCTGCATTTTCGCTCAGGAAACCGAAACCGGGATGAATGGCTTGCGCGCCGGTATTTTTGGCGGCGTCGATGATGCGTTGTCCTTGCAAGTAAGAATCCGCCGACGCGGCTGCGCCCACATTGACGGCTTCATCTGCCATCTGCACGTGCTTAGACCCTGCGTCCGCATCGGAGTAAATCGCAACCGTCGCGATTCCCATTTGGCGTGCGGTCCTCATCACACGGCAGGCAATCTCACCCCGGTTTGCGATCAGGATTTTCTCGAAAGACATGGCATCCCCCTTATCTTGCAGATGCAAAGCACCTTCTCGATCGCGCAATAGCGCTTCGTCTGGTTTTCGCTCAAGCGTGCATCTATGGTTATGGCAAGCAGATCCGAGAGCAGAGAAAGCGGATTTATGACCCTCTGGCAACGCATATTACGTGCATTGGAGCTCGGCATTGATGTCGTGCTGGGGCGCGCGCGTGCGACGGGCGACAAGTCTGAGGCCTTTACCATAGGCGTCATCGCGCTCGGTGCGAAGCTGTCCAAAGCCGATGGCCAAGTCACGCGCGACGAAGTTCGCGCCTTTCGCGATGTCTTTCACGTTCCGGAGGATCAGCACGAAAACGTCGCCATGCTGTTTAACCTTGCGCGCCAAGACGTTGCCGGTTTCGACGGCTACGCACGCAACGTATCAAAGCTGTTTGACCCCCGCAGTCCCGAGCTCGAACGGCTCATGGCGTGCCTGTTCCATATCGCATCGGCCGATGGCGAAGTCTCGCCGCCTGAGTTGGATTTTCTGGGTTATGTCGCTGAAATTTTCGGGTGGAGTGCCGCTGAATTTGAACGCTTGGCGCTGATTTATCGGCAGGATTTGGACGATGATCCCTTTGTCATTTTGGGCGTTGAGCGGGATGCGAGCTGGGACGAGATTAAGAAGGCGCACCGCTTTCTGGTTCGCGAGCATCACCCGGACCAATTGGCGTCGCTGGGACTGCCGGACGAGCTGATGGCTTTGGCCGATAAGCAACTCGCCCGGATCAACGCTGCTTTCTCCCGACTAAAAGAGCTTTACAGCGCCCCAGCCTTGGTCAAGGACTAGCACCAGCAGAGGGCTGGATGGCCGCGCTGATCCTTGGATCGGTGAGGAAAGTCCGGGCTCCACGGAAACAGGGTGCCGGGTAACGCCCGGCGAGCGAAAGCTCAGGGACAGTGCCACAGAAAGCAAACCGCCTGTGCCTTGGCACAGGTAAGGGTGAAAGGGTGCGGTAAGAGCGCACCGCGCGACCAGTAATGGAAGCGGCACGGTAAACCCCACCCGGAGCAAGCCCAAATTGCGCAGAACGCCAAGGCTTCGGCCAAGGTATCGCCTGTTTTCGGGCGGCTGCGGTGGTAGGGCGCGCGAACCAGAGGGTAATCTCTGGTCCAGATGAATGGCCATCAGGGGTCTGAGTCCGCTCAGGCTCGCTACAGAACCCGGCTTATAGGCCCTCTGCACCTTTACGCCCGTTCGACGTTGTCGAATCGGTTGGATGAAAACGACTCTAACTTTCCCTAAAAGTCTTGTGTTTTCAATTTACTCAGACCATATCCTAAGATACATTAGAAGAAATTATGCGCTGCGCATTTTCTGCAGCGAGCCCAAGAAATTACACAACGATCGTCCCGCTGTTTTTAAGAGGCGTCCACCCACCGCAATGTTTGCTGTTCCACCAGAGCTGATTGACACACCGCACGCGCATGATCCTGTCATGCTGCGCGAAGTGATCGCTGCTGCGGATATTTCTGCAGGCGAAAGCGTGGTTGATGGCACCTTTGGACGCGGTGGATACGCCCGTGGAATACTGACGGCTGAACCCGGCTGCCGTTACATTGGCCTCGATCGTGACCCGGTTGCCGTTGAGTATGGAACCAGCCTGAGCGAGCAGTTACCGGGGCTGGAGGTCCACCACGCCGCCTTTTCCGAAATGGAGGGGATTGTCCGCGGTTTGGGCCTGAACAGCGTTGATGTCGTTATTCTGGATCTGGGCGTTTCCTCACCACAAATCGACCAAGCCGAGCGCGGTTTTTCCTTTGGCAAAGATGGCCCACTGGACATGCGCATGGACACCTCACGCGGGGCGTCCGCAGCAGAGGTTGTGAACACGATGGGCGAGGAAGATCTCGCCAACGTCATTTATAAGTACGGCGAGGAACGCCGCTCGCGGGCGGTTGCACACGCCATTGTCGAAGCACGCGCAGAAGCGCCCATTGAGACAACAGGCCGGCTGGCTGAAATCATCCGTTCGGTTGTTTGGCGCGCCAAAGACGGCATCGACCCTGCCACGCGGACGTTTCAGGGTTTGCGCATCCACGTCAATGATGAATTGGGCGAGTTGGAGCGCGGGCTCGACGCTGCTGAATCGCTTCTCAAGCCCGGCGGACGCCTGGTGGTTGTGACCTTTCACAGCCTTGAAGACCGCATTGTAAAATCATTCCTGAAGGCGCGAGCCTCAAAGCCGGCATCAAAGGGACGACTGATGCCGTGGGAAGAGGAAGAAGTCGACGACACCGCTCGAACCTTCGCCCTCGTCAACAAAAAGCCACTCGAAGCACAACGGGACGAATGCCGGGCTAACCCGCGCGCTCGATCTGCCAAACTTCGCGCGGCTCAACGCACGGACGCTGTAGCTCGGGGTGCTGCAACGGACACTGAATCCAAGCAAAGTGGAGCTGACACTTGATTCGTGTTTCTTACATACTCTGGCTGGCCTTTTTTATGGCTCTCATCATTGCCCTGTTTCAGGTGAAGTACACCGTTCAGCAGGTCGCTGAGGAGCGGGATTCGACAATCCGACAGATTGCTGAAACCAAAGAACGCGTCCGCAAGCTGCATTTGGAATGGGAGCATCTGAACCAGCCCCGCCGACTTGCTGAGCTGAGCAAAGACTTCTTGCCGGCGTTCGCGGAGGGCGAGTCAGGTGCAATCGCACCGGTTGATCAAATCCCCGTCCGGCCCGAAAATCTGCGCCCGGTCGCCTATTTAACCATTGAAGAGCCAGAAGAGGGTTTCGCGACCCACTCCCTGCGCAATGGTGACGATCTGCGCGATGTTGGTTCGCTGCGTCCGATCCATGCGCCGGACTTGCTTCAAGCCATTATCGCGCAACAGGCGAGCACCCTATCGGTGGAGTACTAAACTGAGATGACAGCATACACGCCTGATCCTTCGGCCCATGTTCTTGACGCCAATCTTGGTTTGTCAGCAGAACGCGCGCGCGCCGGTGCGCATGCGAAGGAACAGCGTCACCCACGCGCCGTGGCACCTTTTCGCCTGTGGCTGCTTGGGTTGGTCTTCTTTGGGCTGTTTTGCGTTATTGGCGGAAAAATCTTCCATTTGGCCGTTATCGCCGAGGCCAGAGGGCCGCTTAAAGTCATTGAGTATGTTCTCGACGGTCCGGCAGATGAGCACCAGCGCAGCCGCATCCAAGACCGACGCGGGCGGATCCTTGCTGATAACGTCTACCGGAAAGCCGCCTACGCCGACCCCAAAAAAATTCAGGATTTGGAAGCGACGCTCCAAGGCTTAGCCGAAATTTTCCCGACCCTTGATATGGACGATTTACGCCGTCGGCTGAGCAACAAGAACCGCAGCTTTGTCTACATCAAGCGCGGTTTAACGCCCAAGGAAGAACAGGCCGTTTGGAACCTGGGCGAACCGGGGCTTGAGTTCCTTGCTGAACAGCACCGCGTTTACCCAAAAGGCAATCTGACCGCTCACGTCGTTGGGTTTAACGACATCGATACGGTGGGCCGCGCGGGTGTTGAAGCCTATTTCGATCCCTCATTACAGCAGGGCGTCGCGCCGCTGGAGCTGTCCATTGACGTGGGCATTCAGCATATTGTCGCCGAAGAATTGGCCGCAACCATCGAAGAGTTTGAAGCCCCGGCTGGCGCTGCGATCCTGCTGGATGCCAATACCTCTGAGGTGCTGTCGCTCGTATCGCTGCCGGACTATGACCCTTATAACCCCGGCGCGCAGTCACAGGCCCAGTTACGAAATCGAGCGACCTTTGAAACCTATGAGCTGGGTTCGGTCTTCAAGGTCTTCACCGTTGCCGCTGCGCTTGAGTCCGGCGCTGTCCGAGAAGACGAAGAAATTGACGTGACCGGACCCTTACAAATTGGGCCGCACACCATCAAAGACTTCAAGCCATACAACGGCAAAATGGACCCAAAAACCATTTTATCGAAGTCCTCCAACATTGGTTCAGCCAAGTTGGCGTTGCGCGTTGGCAACCGGGCACAGAAACGGTTTCTGAGCAGCCTTGGTCTGCTCACGCACGCAGAGATCGAGGTGCAGGAAGTTTCAGCGCCCAAGTATCCAAGCAACTGGCGCAAAACCCAGACGATTACCATCAGCTACGGACACGGCATTGCGGCGTCGCCCTTGCAAGTCGCCAACGCCTTTGCTGCCGTGGTCAACGGCGGCATTTACCGACCAGCAACTCTGGTCAAGCGCGATCCAACCGCACCCCTGCATGACGGCAATCGCGTTATCTCCGAACAAACGTCCATCAAGGTCCGTAAGATGCTCGACCATGTTGTGCGCGAAGGAACCGGGGGCAACGCCGGTGCAGAAGGATACCGCGTGGGCGGCAAAACCGGCACGGCGGATAAACCTTCACGGGGCGCGTATAACGAAGACGCGCGCATCGCGACCTTCCTCGGTGCTTTCCCGATCGAAGATCCCAAATACGTGCTGTTGGTCATGGTGGACGAGCCGTTGCCACAGGAATACACCTACGGTTACGCAACCGGCGGCTGGGTCGCAGCCCCTGCGTTTAAAAGGATCGTAGAGCGTACCGCCCCGATACTCGGGATCGAGCAGATTTTGCCAGCGGAGGAGAGCGACTAAGTCGCCCCAGATGCATGACGGTTTATGTTTCAACGCTGATCGATTGGCTGGGTGAAGCGGGTATTGCGGCAACGCTCACGGGCGCGAGGGATGTTCCCGTTGAACAGTTGACCTTCGACAGCCGCGCCGTCGCCGCTGGTTCCCTGTTTGCCGCTCTGCCGGGCAGCCGCGTTGACGGTCATGATTTCATTGATCGAGCGCTGGCTGCGCAAGCCAGTGCTTTACTGGTGCAGCGCTCACCGCGCACACCCCATCGCGTTCCCACGCTGGTCGTGGAGGATACCGCACGCGCCCTCGCGGTCATCGCGGCACGCTTTTTTGGCCCTTTGCCCGCTTGTTTACAGGCTGTGACTGGAACCAACGGGAAAACGTCCGTGGCCCACTTCGTGCGGCTTCTCTATGGCGAAGAAAGTGCGGTGTCGGTTGGGACGCTTGGTATGTTACCCAGCGGCTTGTTCGACATGCCGTACCTGACCAGTCCAGACCAGATCGCCCTGGCCCAAGGCTTAGCGGCCGCAGCGGCGTCGGGCCGAAGAACCGCAATCGTCGAGGCCTCGTCCCACGGTTTGGATCAAGGCCGCCTCGACGGCTTACAATTCGACGCTGCCGCCTTTACCAATCTCAGTCGCGATCATCTGGACTATCACCCCACGATGGAAGACTACTGGCACGCCAAGCGGCGCCTGTTTACGGATCGGCTCAAGCCCCAAGGCGCCGTCGTCATCGATACGCGCACGCCGCAGGCGCAAGAATTGGCTGATTTGGGGCTGAATTTGTTCCGCTTGGGCAACGTAGACACCCCGAATATCGATCTTGGCTATACAGCCCAACCAACACCCAGCGGGCTGGGCTTTACCTATCGCCTCGGCCACCAAACCCACAGGTTGGATTTGCCGCTGTTTGGTACGTTCCAAGCGGAAAACATCGCCGTGGCTCTGGGCTTGGCCCATGTTGGGGGCGTGCAGGACTTGGCACGGAAACTGGCCGATGTGCCAGCCGAAGCCTTGGGCGTGCCGGGGCGGATGATGCCCGTGGTCAGTCATCCATCGGCCCCACACGGCCGCGTGCTGGTCGATTACGCCCATACACCAGACGCCCTCGCCACGGTCTTACAGGCCGCTCGTCCCCACTGTCGCGGTCAGTTGATCGTAGCCTTTGGCGCGGGCGGGGATCGGGATCCGGGCAAGCGGGCGCTGATGGGGCAAGCGGCGGCGCGCTTTGCTGATGTTGCCATCGTCACAGACGACAATCCGCGGACCGAAGACCCTGCCCTGATCCGCGCAGCAATCCTCGCAGCCTGTCCGGGCGCGCTTGACATCGGCGACCGCCAACAAGCGATCGAACAGGGGCTGCAAGCGATGCAACCCGAAGATTTGTTCATAATTGCCGGCAAGGGTCACGAAACGGGCCAGATTGTCGGCGATACAACGCTTCCATTCGATGACGCCGCAGAAGCGCGGCGCGCTGCAAAGCTGTATTGGGGAGTATGATTTTTGAACCTCTGGACCGCCAAAGACATTGCTGAAGCAACAGGGGGAACCCTGTTCGGGGCGGCGGAAACCAGCGTTCAAGGTGTGTCGATCGATACCCGAACCATCACACCCGGCGACCTGTTCATCGCTTTGCGTGGCCCCAATCACGACGCACACGACTTCGCGCCCAAGGCCGTGGAAGCCGGAGCCTGTGTGGTGCTGGTTGAGCGCGCATTGCCCGATCTGTCGGCCACTCAAGTTCTGGTTCCTGACACCACCAAAGCGCTTGAAGCCCTCGGGGTCGCCCGACGCGCAGAAATATCGGGCTTTGTGCTGGGGATCACCGGCTCGGTGGGTAAGACGGGCACCAAGGAACTCGCCGCCGCAGGCTTTGCCGCCTTGGGTAAAACGCACGCGACGCAAGGGAACCTGAACAATCACTACGGCGTGCCACTCACACTGGCCCGCATGCCACGCGAAACAGAATTCGCCGTGATTGAAATGGGCATGAGCGCACCCGGCGAAATTCGCGAATTAACCAAACAAGTCCAGCCGGATGCTGCGCTGATCACATGGATTTCTGCGGCGCACAGCGCGTTCTTTGAAAACACCGAACAAATCGCACGGGCCAAGGCTGAAATTTTCGAAGGATTGTCACGCGGTGGCGTCGCCGTCATACCGCAGGATAATCACTACGGCGCCCTGCTGGCTGACTTGGCCAAAGACGCCGACGTGCGCCGTTTTGGCTATGGCGCCGGGGCGGACGTCCGGGTGGCTTTCACAGGCTTGAGCGGCGCGGGGTTTGGCTATGACGTCGACGGCATGCCCTTGGAACTAGCGCTCGCAGGCGAACAGTGGGGCGGTTCAGCCGCTGCGTTGCTCGCAGCCTTGCCCGAGGGCGCAGACCGCACGGCTTTTCTCGCCGCCATGAGCCATGTCCAGCCGCTAAAGGGCCGAGGCAAGCGTTCTGAAATCCCCGCGCTCGGCGGTGGGACAGCCACACTGATCGACGAATCTTACAATGCGTCCCCTGCTGCGGTTGAAGCAGCACTGAAGCTATTGGTTGCCACGCCTACCCAAGGTCGAAGAATTGCGGTTCTTGGGGACATGCTAGAGTTGGACGACCCCGAGATCGAGCACGAGTCAATCGGCACCATCATCGCAAAAATGCCTATTGATTGCGTTCATGTCAGTGGTTCCTTCGGCGAACATACGCTCAAAACCGTGAATAGTGACCAAAGAGGGCTTTCAGCGATGGAGCCTGACTCGCTATACACAAAACTTGCGCCATTGGTTCACGCAGGGGACATATGGCTGGTTAAAGGCTCCTTGGGGTCAAAAGTGCATAAAATTGTTGATAAACTGGTCCTTTGATTTTCCATAGTCGGTAAAGCGCTCACATGTTGCCTCTTTTGCTCGGTCCTTATGCCGATGATTACACGCTCGCAAATCTGCTCAGCTACACATCCACGCGGGGCGGCTTGGCTGTCTTTACCGCTATGATCATCTGTTTCTTTGTGGGTCCGCCGATTATCAAGTGGCTGCGCTCGGTCCAAAAGAAGGGCCAACCCATTCGGACCGACGGACCAGAAAGCCACCTGCTGACGAAAAAGGGTACACCCACGATGGGCGGTGCCATGATCCTGCTCTCCATGCTGGCGTCGACCATCATTTGGGCAGACTTGACCAATCCCTACATTTGGATCGTCTTGTTCGTGACCAGTGGTTACGGCCTGCTGGGGTTCATGGATGACTACATCAAGGTTTCCAAGCAGAGCCCGGACGGCATCGCCGGGCGCTTCAAAATCATCGGACAAGTCACAATCGGTTTGGTTGCGTGCGCGATGATCTACCTCGTGTCACCCGAAGATCTGGCGGGCAAGCTGCTGTTCCCTGTCTTCAAAGACTGGTACTTGCCCCTTGGCGGTTTCATGGTTCTGTTTGGCCTGTTCGTCATGGTCGGCAGTTCTAATGCGGTAAACCTGACGGACGGCTTGGACGGTCTTGCCATTGTCCCCATCATGATCGCCGCTGGTTCCTTTGGCATCATCGCTTACGTGGTTGGCCGCCCCGATTGGTCACAGGATTTGGCGCTGAACATGGTGCCCGGCACCTCTGAGCTTGCCGTTTTGTGCGCTGCATTGGTGGGCGCAGGTCTTGGATTTCTCTGGTTCAACGCTCCACCGGCGCAGGTTTTCATGGGCGATACAGGCTCCCTTGCCGCCGGGGGTGCGATTGGCACCATTGCCGTCATCACCAAGCACGAGCTTGTGCTCGCCATCATCGGTGGTTTGTTCGTGATGGAGGCCCTGTCGGTCATCATTCAGGTTGGCTCGTTCAAACTGACCGGCCGGCGCGTATTCCGAATGGCACCGATCCATCATCATTTTGAAAAGATGGGGTGGTCAGAGCCGACCGTTGTCATCCGGTTTTGGATTGTCGCCGTTATCCTCGCGCTCATCGGTCTTGCGACGCTAAAGATCCGATAGTCGCCGCCCCTTTGATCAGTCAGCGAAAACCATGATTCCACTTACGCACCTCACGGGCCAAAAGATTGCTGTTCTGGGCCTATCCCGCACCGGACAAGCCACGGCCCGCGCCGCCTTGGCCGGGGGCGCGCAGGTGGATGTCTGGGACGATAACCCCGATAACCCGACGCCAGAGGGCGCAACCCGGCTGAATTTCCCCGAGCAGGGCTTTGACGACCACGCCGCCCTGGTGATGTCCCCCGGTATTCCGCTGACCCACCCACGGCCGCACAACGCGGTGCTGTTGGCCAAGGCGCGCAGCATCCCCGTCATCGGCGATATCGAGCTGCTGTGGCGAGAGCGTCAGAACCAAAACCCCTTTATCGGGATCACCGGCACGAACGGAAAATCGACCTCCACGGCCTTGCTCGGTCATGTCTTGGGCAGCGGTGGCTTGAGCCCTGCCATTGGCGGCAATATCGGTGACGCGGTGCTTTCGCTCGACCCACCGCCGCTTGGCGCGCCCTTTGTGCTGGAGGTTTCAAGCTACCAGCTTGATCTGTGCCGCAGTACAGAATTTGCGGCGGCCGCCCTGCTGAATATAACGCCCGACCACTTGTCTCGACACGGCGGATTATCCGGCTATATCGACGCAAAGCTGCGGATCTTTGCCCGGCAGCGGGTTGGAAATCTAGCGTTGGTCGGCGTGGATGATGAACATGGTAAAACCATCGCCGCCGCGCTGAGCCATCACAGCCGCGCAAGCGTCCTTTCCGTCACCACCGCCCGTCCGCTGGACTATGGCGTGTCTGCTTATGGTGGTGATTTGCGCCTCAACGGGCAGCACATTCTGGACCTGCGCACCATTCCGACCCTCGCCGGTGCCCACAACTGGCAAAACGCGGCGGTCGCCGCTGGCCTCGCGTGGCACGCGGGTCTAACGGCCGAACAAATCGTTGACGGGATCAGCACATTCCCCGGTCTCGCCCACAGACAAGAACTGCTTGGCACCAAAAATGGACTGAGCTTCGTCAACGACAGCAAGGCCACCAATGCCGAAGCCGCCGCCGTTGCGCTGCGGGCGTTCAAGAACGTCTATTGGCTCGCAGGGGGGCAGGCCAAAGACGGCGGATTGCAGGCGGCCCTGCATGATTTAGCCGACGTCAAAGCCGCCTTTGTCTACGGCGAATGCGCTGCAGATTTTCAGGCACAACTGTCTTCCAAGCCTTTTTCAACACAGGCTTTTTCGTCACTTGAGGACGCTTTTGGCGCTGCTTTGGCCACAGCCGAGGCTGATTCTCTAGATTCTGCGACGATTTTACTGGCACCAGCCGCCGCTTCGTGGGATCAATTCGCTTCTTTTGAAGCCCGAGGCGATGTTTTTCGAGCCTTGGCGGACGACTATTTGAACTAGGGAATTTTGACATGACCCATGTCACCCGGTCTGACACGTCCCTTGTGGGGCGTTGGTGGTGGACGGTTGATCGCACGACCATTGGTATCGTGCTGGTCCTTCTTGCCTTTGGCGCGCTGCTGTCTTTTTCGGCCTCTCCTGCCATGGCCGAACGCTTAAACCTCGAAGCCTTTTTCTTCGTCAAACGTCATCTGGTATTTCTGGTGCCGTCGGTCATCTTGCTGTTCGGGCTGAGTTTATTCAGCCCTGTCTGGATCTGGCGGCTGTGCTTGCTGGGCGTGGTTGGCGGCTTTGCGGGGATGATCCTAACGCTGCAGATTGGCGAAGCGGTCAAAGGCGCGGAACGGTGGATCGACCTCGGCATCATCAAAATCCAGCCTTCAGAATTCATGAAGCCTGCATTCTTCGTGATCTCCGCTTGGCTGTTTGCGCTGGATCGGCGCATGGGTCAGCGGTGGGCGCTGCCGATGAACGCAGCCATGCTGACCAGCATGATCGCCCTGCTGGTCTTGCAGAAAGACTTGGGCCAATCGATCCTGTTTGCGTCGGTGTGGGGCATTCAGTTGTTCTTGGCGGGCTATCCGCTCAAATGGATGTTTGGCTTGGCTGGAACCGGTATTGCGGGCCTATTCAGCGCTTACACCTTCATGCCTCACGTGCGCCGCCGCATTAATGAATTTTACGCCCCCGATGGCGATCACTACCAAATCAACCGCGCAGCACAGGCTTTTAACGACGGTGGATGGTTGGGGGTTGGTCCCGGCGAAGGCAAAGTGAAGAACGCCATTCCAGACGTCCACAATGACTTCATCTTTTCGGTCTTGGGTGAAGAATTTGGGCTTATGGCCTGTATCGGCGTTCTGTTGGTTTACACGCTGCTGGTCTTGCGCGGGATCGGACAGGCTGTGCGGTTTGACAGTCTCTTCACATCTTTGGTGGCTCTTGGCGTCATTTGTCAGCTGGGTTTGCAAGCTTTGATCAACATGGCGTCAACATTGGCGTTGATACCAACCAAGGGCATGACCCTTCCCTTCTTGAGTTACGGCGGTTCATCACTGCTGTCGCTTGCCGTCTCTATAGGGATTTTCCTCGCTGTCACGCGGCGGAGATCTCGACAAGAAAGCTTCTTATGAGCCTGATCGTTTTGGCCGCTGGTGGCACCGGTGGTCACGTCTTTCCCGCTATGGCCCTCGCCCGCGCGCTCTCAGCTCGCGGGCATGACGTGCGCTTGCTGACCGATGCACGGGGTGTGAAGTACGCGACCGACTTTGACCCCGATGGTATCGAAATCATTTCCGCAGGCGGTCTTGTCTCCGGCGCGCCACACAAGCGCGTTCGTGGCCTGCTTCGGCTTGGGCGTGGATACGTTCAGGCGCGCGGGCACCTCAAGCGCTGGAAGCCGGACGCCGTGGTTGGTTTTGGCGGCTTTCCCTCTGCCCCGCCCATGCTGGCCGCGCAGCATTTGGGCATCCCCACCCTCATGCACGAGCAAAACGGGGTGATGGGCCGCGCGAACGTGTTCGTTTCCCGCGGTGTCAAACAGATTTCAGCAGCCTTTCCGTCCGTTCAAGGCGTCCCAGCCGCGGCACAATCCAAGCTGCGCGTGGTCGGCAACCCCATCCGATCCGACATCGCAGCGGTGGGCGACGAGCCGTTCCCAGCGGTAGAAACCAACATCAATGTTGTGGTCTTTGGTGGCTCCCAAGGGGCCGCTGTGTTTTCGCGATTGATCCCAGAAGCGCTGGCCCTGCTTTCCGCCGACCAACGTCAACGGATCGCATTGGTCAGCCAGATCCGAGATGAAAACCGCGCCGAGGCTGAACCCAAATTACAGGCATTGAACCTTGCCCGGTTAGAGGTGGCTCCGTTCTTTGCCGACATGCCCCAGCGCCTCGCCAACGCGCATTTGGTCATCAGTCGATCCGGCGCGACCACCGTTCATGAAGTTGCCGCAGCCGGTCGCCCGGCGATCTTTGTGCCGCTCGCTGTGCATGCGGATGACCAGCAAGCCAAGAACGCCCGCCTGCTCACCGACAGCGGTGCTGCGAAACTGGTGCGTGAAGGTGACAGCGCGGCCACGGAGATTGCCTCGCATTTGACAAATATGCTGGATAATCCCTCTCAGTTGTCGGACATGGCTTCGTTGGCACGCTCAAATGCCCTTTTGGGCGCAGCGGAAAAGCTCGCTGACATGGTTGAGCAGGAGACCTAGACAACATGGCATCATTAAGCACCTCAATCCGGCATATGCCGCTGGATACCGGCGTTTTCCACTTTGTGGGCATTGGCGGCATCGGCATGTCGGGCATTGCAGAAGTTTTGAAGAACCTCGGTTATCAGGTCCAAGGGTCCGACATTGGCGACAGCGCCAATGTGAAGCGGCTGCGAAAGCTGGGGATCGAGGTCAAAATTGGGCACCGGGCCGAAAACGTCGAAGACGCCGCTGTGCTGGTGGTCTCTTCAGCGATTAAGCAGGATAATCCTGAGCTCGTGGCCGCGCGTGCGCTGTCCCTTCCCGTTGTCCGGCGCGCAGATATGCTGGGCGAGCTGATGCGCCTCAAATGGGCCATTGCTGTGGGTGGGACGCACGGCAAAACCACGACCACGTCGCTGATTGCCTGCTTGTTGGATGCTGGACGCAAGGATCCCACGGTCATCAACGGCGGCATCATTAACGCCTATGGCACAAACGCAAGATTGGGCGAAGGCGACTGGCTGGTGGCCGAAGCGGACGAGAGCGACGGCACCTTTACACGACTGCCCGCTACCGTTTCGGTTGTGACCAACATCGACCCCGAACACCTCGACCATTACGGCAGCGTCGAAGCGCTTCACGAAGCCTTCCGCGCCTTTATGGGTAACATTCCGTTTTACGGCTTCGCCGTCGCCTGCACCGATGACGAGACCGTGCAGGGCTTATTGCCAACCGTCGAAGATCGCCGCGTCCTGACCTATGGCTTCAACCCGCAAGCGGACTTGCGCGCTGTGAATGTCCGCAGCAATGGGACCGGTATGGTTTTCGATGTCCACGTGAGCGAGCGGGTCAGCCTATCCGGTGCCAGCTACGTGATTGCGGATATCACTTTGCCTATGTTTGGCGATCACAACGTCTCGAACGCCGTTTCAGCCATTGCCGTGGCTTTGGAACTGGGCGTTGAACCGGCTGAAATCCAAAAGGGCTTTGAGGGCTTTGGCGGGGTCAAGCGGCGCTTTACCATCACCGGACAGTGGAACGACATTACTGTGGTCGACGACTACGGCCACCACCCGGTCGAGATTACCGCCGTTCTCCGCGCTGCGCGGCAACGGGTCAAGGATACGGGCGGTAAGATCCACGCAATCCACCAGCCCCACCGTTTCTCGCGGCTCAATGACCTGTTTGAAGATTTTTGCACCTGCTTTAACGAAGCCGACACGGTCCACATCGCTGATGTCTTTGCCGCCGGCGAAGCGCCCATCGAGAATGTGAACGCTGAGTCTTTGGTCGCCGGCATCCAAGCGCGGGGACACCGCAGTGCGCGCTATATGAGCAATGAAGCCGAATTTCCAACTTGGGTGCGCGACAATGCAGCGCCCGGGGATCTGGTTGTCTTTTTAGGTGCGGGCAATATCACCCTTTGGGCCAATGACCTGCCTGACGCGTTGGAGCGCGGGTAGCGATGGTGCCTTTGCTTGACCGACTGCCCGATGTCCGTGGGAGCTATCGTGAGAACCACGATATCGCCCCGCTAACGTGGTTCCGTGTCGGCGGCCCGGCGCAGGTTTTCTTCCGCCCCGCAGACCCTGAAGACCTCGCGCATTTCATCGCCAACAAGCCCGACGACGTGCCGGTCTATGTGGTCGGTGTTGGCTCTAACACGCTGTTGCGGGATGGTGGATTTCCCGGCGTGGTGATCCGCTTGGGCGGCAAGGAATTTGGCCGTATCGATATTGAAGGCACGCGATTGACCGCTGGCGCGGCAGCGCTGGACGCCACGGTCGCCAAAACCGCAGCACGCGAAGGGCTGGCTGGCCTGGGGTTTTATGTCGGCGTTCCGGGGACGATTGGCGGTGCCTTGCGGATGAACGCAGGCGCGCACGGCGGCGATACGCGCCAGCATCTGGTTTCCGCGCGCGCGCTTTCGCCTTCGGGCCAGATCGTTGATTTACCGGCTGAGGATTTAGGTTTGAGCTACCGGCATTGCTCACTGCCCGCCGACTGGGTTTTCCTGTCCGCCACGTTCCAATGCCAGCCCGGCGACCCGGCGGCGCTGCAAGACGAACTCGCCCACGTGCAAGAAACGCGAGAAGCGACCCAGCCTATTCGCGAAAAAACCGGTGGCTCGACGTTCAAAAACCCGCCAGAAAGCGCGCCACACGGCCCTTCGGCGTGGAAACATGTGGATGCCGCAGGCTGTCGCGGCTTGCAGGTTGGCGGCGCGCAAGTCTCTGAAAAACATTGCAATTTCCTGATCAACACGGGTGAAGCCAGCGCGCACGATATTGAGCAACTTGGCGAAACAGTGCGCACGCGGGTTTATCAGGACAGCGGCGTGTTGCTGCACTGGGAAATCCGTCGTTTGGGCGTTTTTGCCGCTGGACAGACCGTAGAGACAGCCGAGGAGGTGTTGGGCCTGTGAGCAAAACCGTTCTTCTGCTTCAAGGCGGTTTATCTGCCGAACGTGAAGTGTCACTCACCAGTGGCGCGCCGGTTCAGCGCGCGCTGGAAGCAAGCGGCTACCGCGTGATCCCTTTTGACCCCGATTGGGACGTCGGGGCCAAGCTGCCCGGTGCTTTGACGGGCGTGGATGCGGTGTTCAATGCCTTGCATGGCAAGTGGGGCGAGGATGGCAATATTCAGGGTATTCTGAACTTTGCCAAAGTGCCGTACACGCACTCTGGCGTTTTGGCTTCATCGCTTGCAATGGACAAGCCGCTGTCAAAATTGGTGTTTGCCGCCGCAGGTATTCCGATTGTGCGCGATGTTAGCGTGACCCTCGAAACCCTACGGGCCAAAGGCGACCCGCTGCCCCGTCCGTTTGTCCTCAAACCCAGTCAGGAAGGGTCATCGGTGGGCGTTAAGATCGTGATGCCGGGCGATCAAATGGACCTCAGCGGGCTGGAGCGCTATGGCGCGCTGATGGCGGAGGAGTTCGTGGCAGGCCGAGAGCTGACAGTCGCTGTCCTGCAAGCCAAGAACGATCAGCCACGCGCATTGGCGGTGACGGAGCTCAAGCCCAAAACGGTGTTTTACGACTATGAAGCCAAATACAGCGCCGATGCGGAAACGGAGCACGTGGTCAATCCCGTTGACTTACCGCCAGAGGTAACCGAGCAGCTGTTACGCTGGTCTGAGGCTGCACATTCGGCCTTGGGTTGCCGCGGTGCGAGCCGCGCAGACTACAGATTTGATCCCGACTCTGGTCGAATCGCGATTCTTGAGGTAAATACACAGCCGGGGCTGACACCGCTCAGCCTTTTGCCGGAGCAAGCTTTAGCGACGGGAATGGATTTTAAAGCCCTTGTGGTATGGATGGTTGAAAACGCGGAATGCGACGCCTGATTGGATTTTGGCGGAAAGACGGACACGTCGAGGCCTCTTCGGAGGCGCATAAGGTCAATTATAGCGACCGGAGCTTCGATGATGATGTTGAGTTCGCTCGTAACAACGAAGATGTATTCTCTGAAACGGCCCTGGAGCAGCGGCGCCGACGGCTGAACCGTGAGTCACGTCAGCGACGGATTTCTGGCTTCTTGCAGGTTGCCACACCGCTGGTTGTCGGCGTCGCACTGGTGAGCGCTTTGGCGTGGAGCTGGTACAGCGGTCGGATCGACATTGCCGGCATCCGCGGCGCGCACGCCGCGCAAGTTGCAGGCGCCGTTGTCGGCTTACGGATTGAAGAATTCTCGATCTCTGGCCGCCGCTACACGCGTGAGTCGGACATTGTTGCCGCCGTTGGCGCCTACTACGGCGACCCCATCTTGGCCATCGACCCCACCGACGCGAAGCTGCGGATTGAGGGGCTGCCGTGGGTGGATCAGGCGGAAGTTGAGCGGATCTTGCCAAAAACCATCTCCGTGAACGTCATCGAACGCGTCCCAATGGCGATCTGGCAGAGCAACGACCTGCATCAAGTCATTGATACCCGCGGTGAGGTCATTATCGACCAGTCACCGTCTGACTTCCTCGACCTGCCCGTCGTCTCCGGTTTTGGCGCGGCTGATGCGGCGTCTGATCTGGTGTCCACCTTGGGCATCGTGCCATCGATCCGGCAGTACGTGGTTGCCGCCGAACGTCGAGGCGATCGCCGGTGGGATTTATTCCTGACGTTGGGTATCAAAGTGCAACTACCCAGTGAAAACGCTGATCTGGCACTCAGACAGCTCTCCGACGCTGAAGGGCGCTACGGATTGTTCAACCGGGACATCGTTAATATCGATTTGCGGGTTCCCGATCGCATGATCGTTCGGAAGCGAAACGAATCGGAAGAAGATGGTCGTGATTTGTTCTCGACAGAGACCCATGTTTCTACGTTTTTTCAAGATAGTAGCGAAAAGAGCTTAACTCCTGATAGAGATTCGGTTACATTATAAGCCGTGAGGATGTGCGACCTATTTTTGAAGCGCTGTTTCTCCGCTGGGTTTGGTTTTTACAGACCTGATTTTTAATAATTTTTGCGCCCCTCTGCGGGCGCTCATTTGATGGAATATATTTAAGTCTATGCGAACGTCTCGTTCACATCGCGGCTTTTACGGGGTCTTAGACGTAGGTTCGTCCAAGATTACTTGCCTCGTTATAAACGCCACCAATCCACGTTCACCAAAAGTGCTGGGTACGGGTCACCGTGCGTCCAAAGGCATTCGCGGCGGCGAGGTTGTCGATATGGATGCCGCCAAGGAAGCGATTTTGGCGACGGTTACGGCCGCTGAAGAGGCCGCTGGACTGACCATCGAAGATATTTTTGTGAGCTACTCAGGCGGTAAGCCGAGAAGCCAGCTGGTTGATCTTGAAATTGATGTCAGTGGCCACGCGGTGAACGACACCCACGTCAGCGCCCTCATCAACTACGCGACCCAGCAGTTGCCGTTTGAGCAAGAAAGTGTGCGCCCCATGCATCGGCTGCACACATTGCCCGTGGATTATCGCGTTGATCGCAATCATGGCATCAGTGACCCACGCGGAATGAGCGCGGAGCGCCTTGGTTCGCGCTTGCTGGCCGTGTCTGTATCCCGCTCCAGCCTCGACAACATCATCGACGCTATCGACAAGTGTCACCTGACCATTCGTGGCGTGATGGTTGGCGGTTTGGCGAGCCACTATTCTGTTGTGACAGATGAAGAAATGCAGCTGGGCGCGTGCCTGGTGGAAATTGGGGCGTCGGTTTCGACGCTCGTGGTCTTTAACGGCGGCGGTGCGGTTCATTTGGAAACCCTGCCGATTGGCTCTGACCACCTGACGCGCGATATCGCGGAAATGTTGAACTGCAACATCGCCGCAGCAGAGCGCATCAAAACCCTCTACGGCTCCGCACTGAGCAATCCTTCGGACAACGAGCGCGAAATCCGCTTGCCGCAGGAAGCGATGAACGGTGGCTTGGTGGGCAGTGACCGGATAACCAAGTCTTTTGTGGTCAGCTATATGCAGCCACGGATCGACGAGATGCTGACGATGATTAAGCGGCGCATCGAACATCCAAACATTAGAAAATTTGCGGGTCGCCGGGTGATTTTCACCGGTGGCGGTGCGAACCTGACCGGTTTGCGCGACTACGCAACGTTGGCGTTGAATCGCCAAATCCGAATTGGGCGACCACGAGAGATGCAGGGATTATCGGCATCGCGGACTGGTTACGAGCTGTCTGCAGCATTGGGCCTGGCGCATTTTACCGCCACAGCGGGCACCAAAGTTACGCACAACTCACTGGGTTCAGCACCGCTGTCCCAGAAGTCCTTACTTCAGTCCATACCGTTGGTGGGTGGGCTTTTTTCAAAGAGGGCGGCGTAAAACGACCGTCCTTAAAAATGATGAGACCAAAAAGTATAGGCGACGAAAAAGTCGCATAAAGTACCACTGGAGAATTTTATGTGTGCTCTAAAATTGGGCGTTCCGGATCAGAAATCGGTATTTAAGCCGCGCATTCTGGTTCTCGGCGTAGGTGGCGCCGGCGGAAATGCCGTAAACAACATGATTCAGGCTGATCTACAGGGCGTAGAATTTGCCGTTGCGAATACAGACGCTCAAGCGCTTGAGATGTCCTTGAGTGATCGCCGGGTCCGATTGGGAACCATGGCGACGCAAGGCTTGGGCGCGGGTGCCAATCCGGTTGTTGGCCGAGCTGCTGCTGAAGAATCGCTGCAAGACGTGCTCGACGAAATTGGTGAAGTAAACATGGTCTTCATCACCGCCGGCATGGGCGGCGGCACAGGGACGGGCGCGGCACCATTGATCGCCAAAGCGCTGAAAGAGCGCGGTGTGCTGACCGTGGGTGTTGCCACAAAGCCTTTCGGTTTCGAAGGCGTCGTCCGCATGTCACAAGCTGAAGAAGGCTTGCAACAGTTCGCCAGCGCCGTTGATACGCTGATCGTTATTCCCAACGAAAACCTGTTCCGAGTGGCCAACGAGCGCACGTCCTACGCGGATGCGCTGAAGATGGCTGACGAAGTGCTCTACGACGGTGTTCGGGCGATTTCCGACCTGATCGTACGTCCGGGCAACATCAATCTCGACTTTGCAGATGTTCGCGCACTGATGACTGTGATGGGTAAATCCATGATGGGCACCGGTGAAGCTGACGGTGAAAACCGTGCGATTGAAGCCGCTGAATTGGCAATTTCTAATCCGCTGCTCGACGACATCAATCTGGGTTCAGCCAAAGGCGTTCTGCTCAACATCTCCGGTGGTCCTGACTTGACCATGTATGAGGTCGATGAAGCGGCTAAGCGGATCACACGTGAAGTCATGCAGGACAGCAATATCATTACCGGTACATCGATTGACCCGAACCTCGAAGGGACCGTTCGGGTTTCCGTTGTGGCCACAGGCATCGATGAAGAAGCCGCCGCCAAAGCGAACGCGAACGGCAGCGCCTTTGCGCGTTCGGAACCACAGTCGAACACGCCTGCGCAGAGCATCAAGCCGATTGCGCCAAAGCCAGCTGCTGCGCCTGCGCCGATCCAAGCAAAAACAATCGCGCCCATTGCGACGCCAACGTCGTTCAACATTACCGGCGCGGGTGGCGTGATTCACACCATCCAGGGCACGCCCGGCACGATGGAATTTGCACGCTCAGTGGCGAACCCACCAAAGCGCAGCCCAGCAGCACCGCAGAGCGACGGCGGAAACACCGGCGATACAGCAGGCGCGCCAGCTCCGGAGCTGAAGCCTCGCAATCCAATCGCTCCATTGCCCGAGTCTCTCCTGACGCCGCCGGCGCGCAATGAGATGATGGACATGCGCGATCTGCCAGCCTCGCAAACCGCTGCAACGGCATCGGGCATGCGCCACGAGCCTGCGGCCCCTTTGCAAGTACCGACGTTTCGCCAAGCGCAGCCAATAACGGCGGAAGTGCGTGAGAACAAACTGCTGCGTGCGCAGCATGAAGTCGCACAGCGTCCCGCCCCCGTCTTTGAAGAGCCAACAGTAGAAGCTCAGCCAGAGGCCTACGCAGCGCCAGCACCGCAGGCTTTTGCACCGCCAGTAGAGCCCATCAGCGCGCGCGGCCCCGAGCCACGCACGATGTTTGAGCCCTTGGTCGCGCCAAGCCCGGGACCAGCGTACGAAGAAGCCGAAGCCGACCACGAGCCACTGTACGACGACGAACCACAGCGGGCCGGCAACCCTCTAGGCCGTCTGCTGGACCTCGCGCGCGGTGGGTTCTCAACGCGCTCCAGCGCCGATGACGTCCATGAGGCTGAATTGCGCCAGAGTGCGCATGAAAGTGGCTTTGATCGTTTGGACGGTGGCCAGCCGGCACGCCGTGAAAACGTCAGCATGGGCCGCGGCCTGAACACTGGCGCTCAACGCCCTGCGCTGACAAGCATCTCGGCGACGCCAATGGACAGCCCTGAAATGGATCTGGACGAGTCTGAAATGAACATCCCGGCATTCTTGCGCCGGCAAATCAATTAGACGCTGGATCAGCGTCTAAATCATATTTCTACCGACTTACCACCAAGATTCTCCACGGGGCGGGGTGCTATGGCACTTCCGCCCTTTCTTTTTTCGTAGGGCTGACGCACACGAATTAGAACCCAACGAACCGGATCAGTCTGTGACTTTTCAAAAAACCCTCGCGCGCCCTTTGCGGTTGGCCGGCCTGACGCTTCATGCGGGCGTGCCGGTGTCCTGCACCATCTCCCCTGCGGCGATTGGGCATGGCTTGGTGTTTCGCCGCTTGGATGCCCTGCCAGAAGTGGCTGAGGTCAAAGTGTCGCCCGAGGCCATCGTCGCAGCCCCGCTGTGCTCTCGCATCGCGAATGAAGGCGGCACCAGTGTCTCAACACTTGAGCACTTGATGGCTGCTTTCAGAACCTATGGCATCACCAACGCAGAAATCACGCTGGACGGTCCCGAAGTGCCTATCCTCGACGGCTCCAGCCTGCCGTGGATCGATGCAATGCGCGAGGCTGGCGTGGTCGAGCAGGACGCGCAAGCGTCCGTCATTCGCCTCTCCCGGCGCATCAGCGTCAGCCATGGCGACAGTCACGCCGTACTGGAACCGCTCTCCCCCGGTGAAACGCAAGAAACCTTCACCGCTCATATTGATTTCGACGTGCCGAGCATTGGCTTGCAGTCCTGTTCGTCCTCCACAGAACTCAACGCCTTTGTTCGCGAAATCGCGGGATCGCGGAGTTTCGTGCTGGCCAGTCAGCTGCCGGGCTTGCAGGCAAAAGGGTTGATCCGTGGTGGGTCGCTGACCAATGCGGTCGTGTTTGATACCAACGGCGTGCGGAACCCCGAAGGCCTGCGGTACGAGAACGAACCCGCACGGCACAAGGTTTTGGACGCCATTGGGGACATGTATTTGGGGGGCTTCCAGATCCTGGCGCATTACCACGGCACCAAGGCGGGGCACGCCTTGCACGCGGCGTTGTTGCGCTGCCTGTTTGCCGATCAAACAGCGTGGCACTGGGTCAACGACGCACCTGATGCCAAAGTAGTGGCATTCCGTGCGGCGCAGCGTTAAAACGACGGTCGAATTATGCGCACGCGTGGTGCGTGGCCACGGTCCGGCAAAGAGGATGGTTTCTAGACCTTGAAAGCGTTTCTGCCCTTTCTGACAGCCTGTGTCGCCGCTGTTCTTTTGACAGCGTGTGAAGACCGGGAAGACCGCATCGAACGCTTGCAGATTGACGCGCGCACCATCGAGGAGCTGTCTATCGAAGCACAGCGGTCCGCCAACGACGGCCGCATGGCCGAGGCTGCGCGTTTGATGGATGAAATCGATCGGCAGTTCCCGACATCCCCGGAAGCACCGCGCGCTTTGGTTTTGTCGGGCCGCTATTACTTCGAGGGGCAGGAATACGAACGGGCGACGGCCGTTCTGTCGCGCTTCATTCGCGACCACGGTGGCCACCCTGACATTGCCTACGCCTACTATCTGCGCGGCGTCTCTTCTTACCGTTCTGTTTCCGACGTGGACAAGGACGAGGGGGACACCGAAAACGCGGAAGACCACCTGCGTGCCGTCATCAATAAGTTTGCGGGCACCGACTACGCCCTTGATGCCAGCGTCAAACTGAATGCCATCAAAAACCAACGCGCGGCGAAGGAGCTGGTAACCGGCAAGTTCTATCACCACCGGCGCGAGTTTATGGCGGCCCTGAACCGGTATCAGAACGTCATACAGACCTACCCCGATTCAACCTATGTCGAAGAAGCGCTGTACAGGGTCATCGAAGTTTATCGGGCGCTTGGGTTGTCGAGTGAGGCAAAAAACACGGCTATTCTGCTTGGGCATAACTTCCCAGACAGCACGTGGTATTATAAGGCTTATGAGATTGTCGAAGGTCCATTGCCGGATCATATAAAAGGCACTGGACGGGGATTTTGGAGCAACCTAAACCCCTTCGGCTAACCTTCTCACCGCACACTGGTGGGGAAAACGTTCGGCGGATTTAGAGGCAACCCCGTGCTCACCACGTTATCCATTCGTGATTTTGTACTGATCGAGCACCTGACCCTTGAACTGGGACAGGGGTTGACGACGCTCACGGGTGAGACCGGGGCGGGTAAGTCTATCTTGCTGGATGCTCTTGGCGTGTGCATTGGCCTGCGCGCCAGCCCCGACATGGTGCGCAAGGATGCGCGGCAGGCGTCGATCACCGCCGTCTTTGACGTCCCCGATCGCCACCCGGTCTTTCACGAACTGCGCGAGTTGGCGCTGTCGATCGAAAACAACGAGCTCGTGTTGCGTCGTATCATCCAAGCCGATGGCCGCAGCAGGGCGTTTGTCAACGATGAGCCGACGTCAGCCGGAACGCTGCGCCGCTTGGGTGAAACGATGGTGGAGATACAGGGTCAGTTCGACCTGCACGGTTTGCTGTCCCCCAGTCACCACCGCGCCGTTCTCGACACCTTTGCCCATAACGACAGCTTGTTGAAAACGGTGCGCCGGACCCACGAAGCCTGGCATACGGCACAGCTGGATTTGAGCAGCGCCGAAGAAGATCTGGAACAAGCCCAGCGCGAGGAATCCTACCTCCGCCATGCCACGGCCGAACTTGAAGATCTGACCCCAGAAGCCGGTGAAGTTGCCAAACTCGAAGCCCGCCGGGGCTTGCTGGGGAACGTCGCGGGCATTCAAGACGCCATCGGCCAAGCCGCGCAGGCCTTAGTCGGCGACGACAGCGCTGATGACCGCATTGGTATGGCATTTCGCGCGCTCGAACGCGCTGCAGAGCGCGGCGGCGAAGCGTTGCAGCCGGCCATGGATGCCGTGGACCGCGCCGGCCTAGAAATCAATGAAGCCATCGCGCAGATGGACGCGGTGCAGGAAGCCTTGGACGCGGACCCTGACGAGCTGCAACGCGTCGAAGACAGACTGTTCCGCTACCGTGATCTTGCGCGCAAGCACAATGGCGATCCGGATGATCTCGCGATGCTGCTCGAACGGTTCCGACGCGGGCTTGAGGCATTGGACGACAGCAGCGCGCACATGGCCAAGCTCGAAGCCGCCGTCACCAAGGCCGCAGCCGCCTATGACAAGGCCGCCGACACCCTCACCGCGTCCCGAACCAAAGCCGCGAAAAAGCTCGACAAGACCGTGATGGGTGAATTGCCCGTGCTGAAACTCGAACGCGCGCAATTCCAGACCGCCATTCGCAGCGATCCCACCACGCGCACGCCCCTTGGGGTCGATGCGGTGGAATTCACCGCCGCGACCAACCCCGGCGCTGCCTTCAGCGCCATCCAAAAAACTGCTTCTGGGGGGGAGTTATCCCGGTTCTTGCTGGCGCTGAAAGTCGCGCTGGCCAATGACAATCCCCTGCCCACGCTGGTATTCGACGAAGTGGATGCCGGTGTTGGCGGCGCAACGGCTGAGGCCGTGGGCAAGCGCCTGCAGCGGTTGGCTGAAAACGTGCAAGTGTTGGTCATCACGCACAGCCCACAAGTCGCCGCCAAGGGCGCGGAGCATCTGCGTGTCGCCAAGAGCGAGGCCGGCAAAGGCCAAATGAAAACCACCGTCACCCCGCTGGACGATCGCGAACGCCGCCTAGAGGTTGCGCGCATGCTCGCCGGGGATCGAGTAACACCGGAGGCAGAAGCCGCAGCTGCTGCCCTGCTAAACGGGGGCGACGCGTGAGTGTTGCGATAAGGGTGCCCAAGGATCGTCTGATGGCCGAAACGCGCCTGATGACCTTGCGAGCGAAAATGACCGAAGCCGATGCGGCCTATTATCAGCAAGACGCGCCGGTCCTCAGCGATGGTGACTATGATGCCCTGCGCGCCGAAGTGGTGGCGATCGAAGCGGCCTTTCCCGACTTGATCACGGACGAGAGCCCCACGCAGACTGTTGGCGCAGCACCGGCAGGCGGCTTTGAAAAGGTCACGCATGCGCGGCCCATGCTATCGCTGGCCAACGCCTTCACCGACGACGATGTGGTTGAGTTCTTTGGCCGCGTTCGGCGGTTTCTGAGCCTGTCCGAACAGGCTGCGATCGAAATGACCTGCGAGCCAAAGATCGACGGCCTTTCAGCCGCCATCACCTACAAGCAGGGCAAATTTACCCTTGGCGCGACGCGGGGCGATGGATCGGTGGGCGAGAACATCACCGCCAACCTTGCCGTCATCGGCGATGTGCCCAAGCAGCTTACCGGAGACGATGTGCCGGATGTTCTGGAGGTTCGGGGCGAAGTCTACATGGCCAAGGACGATTTCGCCGCCATGAATGCAGCGCTGGAAGCAGACGGTAAAAAGGTCTTCGCCAACCCGCGCAATGCGGCGGCTGGCAGCCTTCGTCAGCTTGACCCGTCAATCACCGCAACCCGTCCCTTACGTTTTTTTGCCTATGCATTAGGACAGGTTTCAGGGGACGTTGGCAGCTCGCATTGGGAGCTGCTGGACCGCCTCAAGCGATGGGGCTTTGTCACCAATCCGCTGAACCGGCTTTGTACCTCGGCTGAGGATGTTTTGACCTTTTACCACGATATAGAGACCCGCCGGGCGGCTTTGGGCTATGACATTGACGGTGTGGTCTACAAGGTCAATCGCTTCGACTATCAGAACCGCATGGGCCAAGTCAGCCGCTCCCCGCGTTGGGCGACATCCCACAAGTTTCCTGCCGAGCGCGCCGTTACGACGCTGAACGAAATCACGCTGCAAGTGGGGCGCACCGGGGCTTTAACGCCGGTGGCGAACTTGGAACCGGTTACCGTGGGCGGCGTGGTCGTTTCTCGTGCGACTTTGCACAACGAAGATGAACTCGACCGCAAAGACATTCGCGCCGGCGACACGGTGGTGATCCAGCGCGCTGGCGACGTGATCCCACAGGTGGTGGAAGTGCTGCTGGACCGCCGACCTGACGACAGCGCCAAATTCGTCTTCCCCGATGCTTGCCCCGTTTGTGGCGCACCAACTTCCCGGCCAGAGGGCGAAGTGGTGCGGCGCTGCAGCGGTGATTTGGTCTGCTCGGCGCAAGTGGTGGAACGGCTCAAGCACTTCATTTCCCGCGATGCCCTCGACATCGATGGTTTTGGCGCAAAGAACGTTGAGCAGTTTTACAGCTTCGGCTGGGTCAAAACCCCTGCCGACATCTTCACCCTTGGCGAACGCGAGGCCGAAATTGCGCAGCTAGAAGGGTGGGGGCCAGCGTCTGCCGCTAAATTGAGAAACGCCATCGAAGCCCGGCGGACGATCCCGCTCGACCGCCTGATGTTTGGTCTTGGCATCCGTCAAATCGGTATCGATACGGCGCGCGTTTTGGCGCGAACGTACGAAACGGCTGAAACCCTGTTTGCGCAGTTTGATCTGCTGGTTGCTTTTGACGAGGCGGCGAACGCTGAAATGCTGGCCATTGATGGCATTGGCCCCTCGGTGGTCAGCGAGGCCCGGCGCTTCTTTACCAACCCAGACAACCGCGCCGCCGTTGACGCCTTGCTTGAACACGTCACCATTGAAGCGGTACAGGCACCAACAATCGACGCGGACTCTGTGCTCGCCGGAAAGACGGTCGTCTTTACCGGAACGCTCACCCAAATGTCTCGCGCCGAGGCCAAAGCGCGGGCGGAGGCTTTGGGCGCGAAAGTTTCAGGCTCTGTGTCGAAGAAAACCGACCTCGTCGTGATCGGGTTGGATGCCGGATCAAAGGCCAAAAAAGCCGCTGAGCTGAACCTCGAAACGATGGACGAAGACCAATGGGTCGCTTTTCTGAACGGTTAAGCGTCTAGTGGAAGTCGATGGACTTCGACCAGTCCTGACACCGTCGGTTCAGCTGCCGGGGCGTTGAGGCGCGTTGATTCTGCATCATCAGGATTGACCACGGACCCCGCCGGATCACATGCACATCGATAAAGCCATGGGCGTGAAAAGATCGCGAAACGCGCTGTTCTTGCTTCCGCAGCAAACCCGCCAACACAATGAAACCGCCCGGTGCCGTCACCTGCGCGATACTGGGCGCGAGGTTGATCAGATGGCCCGACAAGATATTCGCCAAAACAACCTCATAGCGTGCATTTTTGCGCACGTCGCGGTGGCCAATGCCTGCGGCAGGGACAAACCGCGCATAGGCGCCGACTTGGTTCAGGCGGGCATTCACGTCCGCAACTTTCACGGCTTGGGGGTCAATGTCTGAACCAAGCATGGGCTGCTTTGTCGCTTTGCACCACGCCAAGCCCAGCACGCCAGAACCGGTCCCCATATCGAGGACGTTCAGCCGGCGTCGGCCCTTGGTTTTAATGATCTCAGAGACCATTTCCAAGCACCCGTGTGTGGTCTCGTGGTGGCCTGTGCCAAAGGCATTCTGTGCATCGATGACCAGCTCGCACGCTCCGCCGGGAACAGGGGTCTGGTCGTGGCTACCGTGCAGGAAAAAGCGGCCTGCGTGGATGGCGGTTAGCGAAGACTGGCTTTCCGCCACCCAATCAACGTCCGGCAACGTTTCAAAGGCAAAAGCCGTGTTCTGCAGCCCGGTGATTTGATCACCCAGTTCCAGCAGCGCCTGAACGTCGGCTTCATCGGGCCGAAGGTCGAAGTACGCCAAAACCTCCAACTCATCGCTATCGCGCAAGTCCAGACCCGTATCAATCAGCGGCGCTCGACGACCGACAATAGCGCCCGGCAGACCGCTTAACAGCGCTTCAAAGGTTTCCGCCTGCTCCCGCGGGACGGAAACGGAGACGAGGTAGGTTTCGGCCATGGAGATTCCTAATTGGCTTCGGCGGCATCAACAACGAAGGATGCGATAACACGTTTTTCACCCGCTGCGTCGAACCCAATGACGAGTTTTTCCCCTTCAACGGCGGTGATAACACCGTAGCCAAACTTTCGGTGAAACACGCGTTGTCCTGTAATGAACCCATGACCGGCGTCACGGCTGGCAAAACCCACGGGATCGAAGGTACCGTCAATCACTGGGGGATTACCGCGCTTGACCGTTTCAAGATTGGCTTTGAGACGATTCATGCCGGGACTGTCCTGGCCGCGAAACTGTCGCTTGTCCGCCCATTCCAGTGGCGGCAAAGCGCCAATATCGCGCGCACCCGCAGCACCGCCACCATAGAGCGACCCCAGTCCACCGCTGCCCCCTGCGCCTGCAAAGGCGCTCGCGCCAGAAATATCGTCCACGTCCAGCAAATCCTGCGGCAGTTCTTCGACGAACCGTGACGGGCGGGAATAGTTCCATTGGCCGTGCAGAAAGCGACTGCCAACGTACATGATATACAGCTCTTCCCGCGCCCGCGTGATGCCAACGTAGGCAAGGCGCCGCTCTTCTTCGAGCCCCTTGTCACCGCTTTCCGTCATCGCGCGCATGTTCGGAAACGCGCCATCTTCCCAGCCGGGCAGGAACACAACCGGAAACTCCATGCCCTTGGCCGCGTGCAGCGTCATCAGCGACAGCTCATCGCCGCCGGACCCCGCGTTGGTATCCAACACCAGCGAGATGTGTTCGAGGAACCCAGCGAGGTTTTCGAAGTTCCCCATCGAGCCAACCAGCTCGTCCAGGTTTTCCAACCGCCCTCGCGCATCCGCGGTTTTTTCTGTCCGCCACATCTCGCGATAGCCGGAATCTTCCAACACCTGCTCGGCCAACTCATTGTGCGGCATGGTCGTCATCAACTCGCGCCACTGGCCGATCAGCTGCTGAAACGCCACCAGCTTCTTCCGTGCCGCTGCGGGCAGTTCGTCCGTGTCGATCATGACCTCAATGGACCGCATCGCGCTGATCCGGTTCATCCGGGCATAGCCCAGCACCTTGGCAACCGTGGTTTGACCGATACCGCGCTTGGGCACGTTGATAATACGCTCAAAGGCAAGGTCGTCATCGGGTTGGCGGATCAAGCGGAGATAGGCGATGGCATCCCGAATTTCTTTACGCTCGTAAAAGCGTGGTCCGCCAAAGACTTTGTAGGGCAAGCCGACATCAATCATGCGCTCCTCAATCGCGCGCATCATCGATGATGAGCGAACAAGGATGGCAAAGTCTTTGTAATCGCGCCCTTGCCGATGCAGATTTTCGATCTCATCGGTGATAAACCGCGCTTCTTCGTTTCCGTCCGGCAAGCCCCGAACATGCAAAGTCGAACCCGGCGCGTCATCGGTGAACAGGGTTTTTCCCAGCCGCTCATTGTTGTGGGAAATCAGCGCGGAAGCAGCGGCGAGAATATTGCCCGTTGAGCGGTAATTCTGCTCCAAACGAATGGTTTTGGCGTTCTCGTAGTCCGTCTCAAAGCGCAGGATGTTACCCACCTCTGCGCCGCGCCAGCCATAGATCGATTGGTCGTCATCCCCGACACAGGCGATGTTCTGATACTTCGCCGCCAGCAAACGAAGCCACAGGTACTGGGCAACGTTGGTATCCTGATACTCGTCCACGAGGATAAACCGGAACCGGTGTTGGTAGGTTTCCAAAATGGCCGAGTTGGTGCGAAAGATCGTCAGGTTGTGCAGCAGCAAATCGCCAAAATCGCAAGCATTGAGCTCCAGCAACCGGCTTTGATAGGCATCATAGATTCGGCCAAGCTGCCCTTCGCACAAGCCGCTCGGAATTTCATCCAACGGCACCTTCTCCGGCACCCAACCCCGGTCTTTCCAGCGGCTGATCGCGTTGGAAACCGCACGCGGGCTATGGGCCTTGGGGTCGAGGTTATGGTCGATCAGCAGCGCCTTGAGCAGCCGCAGCTGGTCGTCGTCATCGAGAATGGTAAAGTTCTGCGTAAAGCTCTCAACACCCAGAACACTCGCATGGATGCGCAAGATCCGCGCAGCGAGGCTGTGGAAGGTTCCCAGCCACCAGCCGGTCGTCGGCTGTCCAATCAGCGCCTCAACCCGTTCCCGCATTTCACCGGCGGCTTTGTTGGTAAAGGTCACCGCCAACACTTCTTGAGGGTGTGCTGTTCCGGTCATCAGCAAGTGCGCGATTCGTGTGGTCAGCGCTCTGGTCTTGCCCGTTCCCGCACCGGCGAGCACCAGCACTGGTCCTTCCAGTGTCTCCACCGCTTCACGCTGTGGCGGATTCAGACCCTGCATATACGCCGGACCGGAACCCGGCACGATACCTTGCCTTTGGTCTGGCGTGTCAGGGTGATCTTTGGGTAGTGTAAACAAATCCTGTGTCATGGGACGAATGTAGAACATTGTCGGCTGGCTCGCCATCGAGATTACGCGCTCGAAAGGCTGCTCGGCGGCTATCTGATGGGGAAAACCAGTCTGTGAAGAACGTCATCATCGAAAACCGTCCCCTTAAAGGCGATTTCCAAGGTACATCCTATAACCTGCGCGTGTTTCGCTTTGGTGCGGCTCAGCCGGGAAAGCCCAAAGCCTACATGCACGCCGCGCTTCATGCTGATGAAACACCGGGGATGCTTATCCTCCACCACATGTTGCCAAAGCTGCAAGCGGCGGCGGAAGCGGGCTTGATCGACGGTGAAATTGTTGTTCTGCCCCAGGCAAACCCCTTGGGCGGCGCGCAGGTGATGTTTGGCGATACGCACATTGGCCGTTTCGATATGGCTTCGGGCCAGAATCATAATCGAGGCTGGGAGCTGCTGTCCCCAGCGGTTATTGCGGACATCGAAGCGGTCCTCAGCGACGATGAAACGGCCAACGTTGCTCACATTCGGCGCATCATTGGCGCCGCCGTCGCCGCGCGTCAGCCCTCGACCGTACTGGAGCGCTTTCGCAAGGAGATTCTGCAGCTGTCCCACGATGCCGACATTGTCTTTGATATTCACTGCGACGACGAAAGCGACCGGCACCTGTTCATCATTCCCGAGCAATGGCCCGATTGGGAAGACATTGCCCGCGCCAGTCGTTCGGCTGTGGCGTTGACGGCGGCGGACAGTGGGGGCGGTTCCTATGACGAGTGTCTTTCGACCGTTTGGACCCGGCTGCAAGCGCGTTTTCCCAACCACCCCATCCCGCTGGCCTGCCCCGCTGCAACCTTCGAGTATGCCGGTTGGGCCGACGTGGAAGACGACGTGGCAGCCGAAGATGCGCAACACCTGTTCAGCATTCTGTGCTCGCGCGGCTTTATTAATATGGAGCCGACGCCTCTACCCGACATCACGGTTGAAGGCCTCCCCTTGGAAGCAACGGAAATGCTGCGAACCGAGGTTTCGGGAATTCTGACCTACAAGGTCGCTGTGGGTGATCAGGTGACCAAGGGCCAACACGTCGCTGACATCATCGATCCGACGGAGCTCGATCCGGTCAAGGCACGCACCCCCCTGTATGCAACAACGGACGGCTTCATCCTGTCACGGCGAACGCGCAAGTTGATGTTCCCGGGTGAAAGCGTCATGAAAATTGTGGGGCGTGAGGTGCTGGAAAGTCGTCAGGGCGGTTACTTGCTCGAAGACTGAGTGTCCGAATCGCGCTTTTCCCGGCTCCACTGCGCGTTGACGGGCAAATCTTCCTGCCCCTCGGCGACCAACATGGCACGGTGGTAGGCATAGGACACGTCGAAGTCGTGGATTAAGCCGATCAGCCTGTTTGACGCCTCGTCAGTGACGACGGGAACGTGGGCTTCCCCTTTTTCAACGAAGCGTTTCATCGCGGTGGTCAGATCGCAATTTGCTGTAACATAAAGGGCGTCCAGCGCGACGTCAGCGGCTGTATTTTCCGGGTCTTTCAGGGCAGAGCGGGACGTTTCGAGCGTGATGAAACCCTCCAGCTTGCCGGTATCGGAGACAACAAAAAGCCGGCCCCAGCGGCTATCGATCAGTCGATCAAGGACTTCTGGTGCTGGCATGGTTGGCGGCACCGTATCGACATCGGTATCGAGAATTTCTGAGACTTGCGTGTTTTGCAGCAGGGAAACATCCTTGCCATCGCGAATGTCCAAACCCAGCATTTGCAGCTGTCGCGTGAAGAACGAATGTCCCGTGATGGCGCGGGCGAGGCCAACGGCGAACACGACCGCCACCATAGACCCGACGGCCATCGGGTAGGATCCAGTCAGCTCAAACACCATCAAAACCGTTGAAATCGGCGCCCCAAGCACTGCGGCAGCCGTGGCCCCCATGCCAACGATGGCATAGGCGGACGGGTCCGAGGTTCCCCACGGCAGCAGGCCGACAAGCTGACCAAAGGTAGCGCCCAAGGCCGCGCCGATCAGCAACGAGGGCGAAAACACCCCGCCGCCAAAGCCCAGCCCCTGACACGCCGCCGCACAAACGATTTTTCCTGCCAAAACAGCGACCAGCAGCAGCAGTCCATATTGGCCTGCGAGCGTTAATTGGGTGGCCTCATAGCCAATACCGAGCACTTGGGGGAGCTGAATGGCAATCAAGCCGACGATCAGCCCAGCAATCGCTGGCCGAGACCACCACGGCAGGCTCAGGTGATCAGCCAGCCGGACAATCCGAAACGTCAGCACGATGAACAACACCGCGACCAGCCCACTGAACCCACCCAGCAGCCCGAAAAGCGGGAAATCAGCCGCGCCCGCCATGACGATTTCCGGCATGATAAACGCCGGATCATCGCCCCGCACGGCACGGCCCACCAACGTCGCTGCGAGCGCGGCGAGAACACAGGGCGCAAACAGGGAAAAAGCGTAGTGCCCAACAACCACTTCAAGCGCGAAAAATACGCCCGCGAGCGGCGCGTTGAACGAAGCCGCGACGGCGGCTGAAACACCACAAGCCAGCAGTGTCCGGCGAATGCGAGGATCCAGCCCCAACGCTCGCGCGCCCCAAGCGCCAATGGTTGCGCCCCAGTGAACCATTGGCCCTTCTCGACCAACCGAAGCGCCAAAACCCAGCGAAATTGCGTTGAGGGAAGCGGCCTTGATCCCATCGCGGAAACTCATCCGGCCCCGGCGCAAGGCGGACGCTGCGATCACGTTCGCCACACCGGGCGGACGCGAGAGCGTCGGATAGAGAACCGTCATCAACCCGCCAACGATCACGCCACCGATCAAAGGCCCGGCAAGGCGTCGCCACCACGGCTGTTCAACCAACCCGGAAATGACCATCTCTTCGCGGGTGCCCAGCGCCAGAAGCTGGACCCAAGAAATCGCTTCAAGGAAGACAACGGCGGCCAGTCCAACCAAGCCCCCGACCACCAATGCCAAAATGGCCGCAACCAGCAGACCCCGCTGACGAAAGGCCAACTGCGGAGAACCTGCGGTTCGGGTGGAGGGATCGGGCATGGTACAAGAGAGCCTTCACGACAGTGCGAGAATTAAGGGCGGACGAGGGATTTTCCGGGTGGTAGTCCGATCGAGCGACTGACCCACGTGGGCACTTCCCAATCTTTGTGAACGTCCCAAACCGCTTCGAAAGCGTCCAAGACTTCCTGCCGAAACGGCGCAGACCGCCGGGTTTCGAGGGAGACTGACAAGGACATCCATTCCATGGTCGCAGAGAGGAATTCGCTGCCATCATCGTTGATGCCGTACATGGTCTGGGCCACGTGCATGCGCTTGCTATCAAAGTCGTAAAGTTGATTGCACAGGCGGTAAGACTGGCCTTCCATCAACTCGCCAAGGTACTGGATGTGCCCTTCGAGCGTCATGGTGGTCATCTGGGTGCGTGCGCGGGCCTCTGCATCGAAATCAAGCGTGTCCACGAAGGAGTCCAGACCGGTATCGAAGGCGACCAGATAGTACGCCACGTTCATGTGGCCGTTGTAGTCAATCCACTCGGGAAGAACCTTACCTCGGCTTTCGAAACCAGTTTCAGCGGCCTTCCGAACCGCTGCAGCATCAAAACTCACGGCAACCTCCTCCATGCAGTGAATTGATGGCCTTATAGACCCTGTGCTTTGGGACGCTAGGTCAAAGACCCAAATAAGCGCTCCGATTCACCGTTTTGGGCAAAAAAAGCGCTCACAGGCTGGTTGAAGAACGGCTAGCTGGGCGTTCGCATCGTAACCAGCTCTTCCGCGCTGGTTGGATGAATCCCGACCGTGGCGTCGAAGTCCGCTTTCTTCGCGCCCATTTTGAGGGCGACGGCAAACCCCTGCATCATCTCCGCGGAATCTCGACCGGCAATGTGCATGCCGAGAATGCGGTCGCTGTCACGGTCTACGACCAGCTTCATGAAGCTGCGGCTTGGGTTGCCAGACAGGGTGTTTTTCATGGGGCGGAAGGATGATCGATAAATATCAACCGCGTCGTAGCTCGCTCGGGCCTGCTCCTCGGTCAAACCACAGGTGGCGATTTCCGGGTGCGAGAACACAGCGGTGGCAATGTTGCTGTGATCCATGCTGGTCGGCGTATCCTGAAACACCGTTTTTACGAACGCCATCGCCTCATGCAGGGCAACGGGCGTGAGTTGCACGCGGTCCGTCACGTCCCCGACGGCATAGATGTTTGGCACGGTGGTTTGGCCAAATTCATCGATCGTCACCGCGCCCTTGTCGTTCAGCGCAATTTGGCCATCCAAGCAAAGATCCGCCGGCGTGTTTGGCGCGCGGCCCGTGGCAAACATGGCTTGATCAACCTTCAGCGTCTGACCTGAGCCCAATGCAACGTCAATCCCGCCGCTGGAGGCCTGTGCCAGTCCAGAAATCGTCTCCCCCATATGCAGGGTCAGGTGCTCGTGGTGATCGAGCTGTTCAAAGAAGAACTGGCGTAGATCCTCGTCAAAGCCGCGCAGCGGTTGCTCGCCGCGATAAACCAAATGCGTCTCCGCGCCCAAACCTGCAAAGATGCAAGCGAACTCAACCGCGATATAGCCGCCGCCATAGACAACGATGCGCTCCGGCAGTGTTTCGAGGTGGAAGGCTTCGTTTGACGTGATGGCCAAGTCACGGCCCGGGATTGCGGGAACCGTTGGATACCCACCCGTCGCCAGCAAAATTTTATCGGCTGTTACGGTCTTTTCGTCGCCCGTTTCCGTATCACGCAGCACGATGGTGTGAGCATCGGTCAAGTGCGCCCGCGCCTTGAACCATTCGACCCCGGCGCCCTTGAGCGTGTTCTGATACGCGCCTTCAAGGCGGTTGATTTCCTTGTCTTTAGCCGCAATCAAGCGCTCCCAACTAAAGCCATCAACCCGCGCATCAAAGCCGTAACCGGCGAGATCCGCCACATCTTCAAAGCCATGCGAAGCGTAGGAAAGCAGTTTCTTTGGCACGCACCCACGGATGACGCACGTACCGCCCATGCGGTATTCTTCGGCCAACCCTACTTTGAACCCCAGCGGCGCCGTAAACCGTGCAGCGCGCACGCCGCCTGAACCGCCACCAATGACAAACAAGTCGTAGTCGTAAGCCATGAAACTCTCTCCCATCTAATCCGAGGCCAAGGGTGCGCGCGGAAAATGTAGATTTCCAGCGCTGATCGGTCGTACGTGGTAATATTGAAAAGCTTAACTCCGTCCTCTGAGAAAGGGACCGCCTGCCGTGTGTGGCCGCTATCACATCACTCGTCCCCTAGAAGCTGTCGCCGAAGTCTTTGACGCGATCATCCCCGAAGAAATCCGCGAAGCCGCCGCGCGCGTGCTGCCGCGCTACAACATCGCCCCAACGCAGATGGTGCCGATTATCCGCTTGGAAATCGAAGGCCCAAACCGGGGCCAGCGCATTGTTGATTTCGCCCATTGGGGTCTCGTTCCCACTTGGGCCAAAGATACGTCCATGGCCCCGCGCATGATCAACGCACGCAGCGAAACTGTCGCCGAAAAACCATCCTTTCGCGGCGCATTTCGGCACCGCCGCTGTCTGATCCCCACCAGCGGCTTTTACGAATGGAAGACTGAAAGCCGGGCAAAGAAACCGTACAAGCAGCCTTATCGTATTCATTTCACGGACGAGCGACTGATGGTGACGGCAGGGTTGTTTGAGGTTTGGCAAGCCGCTGACGGGTCAGCCTTGGGCTCGTGCTCCATGCTGACCACCACAGCCAGCGAAGCGATGACCCCCTTGCATCCGCGCATGCCCGTAGTGCTGGACAGCGAGGACGAGTGGGATGCGTGGCTTTCACCGCGAACGGAGCCAGAGGTTTTGCTTTCCCTGTGTCAGCCCTTCGAGAGCCGTGATTTTGCTTTTTACGCCGTCGATCGCAAAGTCGGGCAAGTGCGCCAAGAAAGCCCCGATTTGCTGCACCCGATTGACGCAACGGCTGCACTGGAATTGCAATCGCAGGACGCGAAACCGACTCAAGGAGATCTATTCTGAATTCCAAGCTTTATTCTGCCACCAAGCCAGCTTAAGAACCAATCAACGCCAATTGCTTAGCGTCGTTAAAACATGACCTTTTCGCACCCCCTGAATATCATCGTCCTCGCTGCTGGAAAAGGCACGCGGATGAAGTCTGAAACGCCCAAAGTGCTGCACGCCGCCGCCGGGCGATCACTGGTTGAATGGGTCTTGGCAGCAGCGGAGGGTCTTTCGCCCGAGCGCTTGCATGTGGTCATTGGCCCCGAATCCGAAAGCCGTATTGATGACCTGCCGTGGGCAAAGCCGGGATCTTGGTCCGTGCAGCGAGACCGCAAAGGCACCGGTCACGCCGTCCAGCAAGCCGCCGACGCGCTTTCTGGGGCCAGTGGATACACGCTGGTGCTCTATGCCGACACGCCACTGGTCACCACGGCGGCCCTGCGCGCGCTGGTCGAAGACACGATCGCCGATAACGCCGATGTGGCCCTGACGGTGTTTGAAGCCCAAGAACCGGGCGGCTATGGGCGGATTGTCCTCGATGACGAAGGCCGCCCCCTTGAAATCGTTGAAGCCAAGGATGCGACCCCAGCCCAGCGAGAGATCACGCTGTGCAACGGCGGATTGATGTTGGCGCGCACTGAGGTGCTGTTTGATCTGTTGGCTCAGACGACAGACAGCAACGCCGCTGGCGAATACTACATCACTGACATTGTCGGCTTGGCGCGAAAAGCCGGCCTGCGCACGCGCGCTTCGCAGTTTGACCCCAACCTTTTGGCCGGTGTGAACAGCCGCAGGGAACTCGCCGCCGTCGAAGCGGTGCTGCAAGATCGCCTGCGCGCCGCACTGATGGATGGCGGCGTCACCATGATTGCGCCGGAGACCGTCACGCTCAGCTATGACACTCGGGTGGGCGCAGACACAATCATCGAGCCCAACGTCTTTTTTGGCACCGGCGTCGTGGTTGGCCGTGGTTGTCGCTTGCGCGCCGGGTCGTACTTCGAAGGCGCACAGGTGGGCGAAGATGTTATCGTTGGACCCATGGCGCGCTTGCGCGAAGGAACGGTTCTCAGCGACACCGTCAAAGTCGGGAACTTCGTTGAAATAAAGAAGGCGCATTTGCACGCCGGGGCAAAGGCACCGCACTTGACCTACGTGGGTGATGCCGATGTTGGGGAACGCGCAAACCTCGGCGCTGGCACCATTACGTGCAACTACGACGGCATTAACAAGCACCGGACCACCATCGGCGCCGGTGCCTTTATTGGGTCGAACGCCGCGCTGGTCGCGCCGCTGACCATCGGCGACGGCGCGCTGGTCGGTGCGGGTTCGACCATCACCGAAGATGTCCCGGCCAACGCCATCGTAACGACACGCGGACCAACCAAAACCAAAGAAAACGCCGCTGAACGCTATCGCGAACGGCTAAGAGCGATCAAAGCGCGCCTGAACGCGCAGAAATAAGGATAGCACTTTATGTGTGGAATCATTGGAATCCTTGGCACTGATGGCGTAGCCGATGAGCTGGTTGATGGCCTGAAACGCCTCGAATACCGGGGCTATGACAGCGCCGGGATCGCGACCTTGGTCGATGGTCAAATCGAGCGTCGCCGCGCTGAGGGCAAGCTCAAGAACCTGGCCGCCGAAGTCCGACGGTCGCCTCTGTCTGGACGCAGTGGCATCGGCCACACCCGTTGGGCCACCCACGGTGTCCCAAACGTCGCCAATGCTCACCCCCATTCCGACGGCAAAGTCGCGATCGTCCACAACGGTATCATCGAGAACTTCGACGCGCTGCGCGAAGAATTGAGCCCGCGCGGGATCCAATGGGCTTCCGACACAGATACGGAAACCATCGTGCACCTGATTTCCGCCGCACTGGACGATGGATTGGACCCGGTTGAAGCCGTCAAGTCCGTCATAGCCCGGCTGAACGGCGCCTTTGCGCTGGCCATCCTGTTTGCTGACCACGACAACCTGATGATCGGCGCCCGGAAAGGCTCACCGCTCGCCATCGGCTATGGTGAAGGCGAAATGTATCTTGGCTCTGATGCCATAGCGCTCGCTCCGCTCACCAACACGCTCAGCTATATCGAAGACGGCGATTGGTGCGTGCTGACCCGCGAAGGCGCGACGATTTACAACGCGGACAACCAGCGCGTAGACCGCGCCATTGTCAAAAGCCAGCTGACCGGCGCGCTGATCGGCAAGGGCAACTATCACCACTACATGCAGAAGGAGATTCACGAGCAACCTTCTGTGGTCGGCGACACGCTGCATGCGCACTTTAACCCCGTTGAAAAGCGCATTCACTTCGAAGACGTGAACATCGACTTTAAGACGCTGGAACGCCTGACCATCACCGCGTGTGGCACGGCTTACTACGCCGGTTTTGTTGCCAAATACTGGCTTGAACAACTGGCGCGGATTCCGGTGGAGATCGATATTGCCTCCGAGTTCCGCTATCGCGAAGCGCCGCTGCCCAAAAACGGCGCGACCATTGTGCTTTCCCAGTCCGGCGAAACCATCGATACCCTCGAAGCGCTCCGCTATTCCCGGCGGGAGGGAAACCCCGTACTTGCCATCGTCAATGTCGCGGAAAGCGCGATTGCGCGGGAGTCTCAAGTGGTTCTGCAGACGCTTGCCGGACCAGAAATCGGTGTTGCTTCGACCAAAGCCTTCACCACCCAGTTGACCGTGCTGGCCAGTCTCGCGCTATGGGCTGGACGCCAACGCGGCACCATCGATGCGGCAACCGAAGCCCAGCTGTCCCAGGCACTGGTGCAAGTACCGGCGTTGATGGCAGACGTGTTGAACCATGACGAAGACATCAAGCGTATCGCTGCCAAAATGTCCGACAGCCGGGATGTCCTCTACCTCGGTCGCGGGTCCATGTTCCCGCTTGCCCTCGAAGGCGCGCTGAAGCTCAAGGAAATCTCCTACATCCATGCCGAAGGCTACGCAGCCGGGGAGATGAAGCACGGCCCGATCGCCCTGATTGACGATGCGGTGCCCGTGGTCGTTTGTGCGCCCTCTGGTCCTTTGCTGGAGAAAACCGCCTCGAACGTCGAACAAGTGGCGGCGCGCGGCGGTCGGTTGATCCTTATCACCGATCAGATCGGCGCTGATCGCTTAGGCAGCGTTGCCGAAGACGTCATCGTTATGCCAACCGTCGACAGCTTCGTCGCGCCGCTGCTGTATTCGATCCCAATCCAACTGCTGGCCTATCACACAGCGGTGCATAAGGGCACAGACGTGGACCAACCCCGCAACCTCGCCAAATCCGTGACGGTGGAATAG